>NZ_JARXIC010000023.1 GCF_031127905.1 Thalassobacterium sedimentorum
GATGCAGCTGACTCCGAGTGGGTGCTCTCCTGTGGCGATGAGAGCATCACTTTCGTGAGTTTTGAATCCGGTTTTGATTCGAATAAATCATTTCACCCGGGCCCTCCGCGCCAGCGCAATTTTGTGGCCACACTAGGGGTCTTGAATATAGCCAAGGCTGGCCTGAATCATTTGGAGCTGACTCCTCGCAAGTTGCTGGGCCAAGGATTCAGCGTGAAGCGCATTACACTAACACCGTATCGATGATAAATCATGTATAAAATTCTCTTTAGCATTCTAATCGCATTCGTCGCCTGGCTAAATATCGCAGCAGGGCAGGCGAAGCCTAATATCGTCTTAATAATGGTGGATGATCTAGGCTTCTCGGACATCGGTGCGTATGGGGGTGAAGTAAATACTCCCAATCTTGATAAACTGGCGGAGCAAGGCATACGCTTTCGACGGTTCTATAATGATGCCAAGTGCGGTGCCAGCCGCGTCAGCTTACTGATGGGAGCTTCGAATTACAAAGCCTCACAAAATAATTATAGTAACCCGACTTTAGGCCATGTTTTAGGCGCAGCAGGCTACCATACTTACGCTTCGGGAAAGCACCATTCCACGATCAGTCTATTTGATCGTGGATTCGACCACTACTACGGTCTACGGGACGGCATGAGTAACCATTTCAACCCAGGCCTCCAGCGTGAGGGAGAACCCGAGCCCGCGAGTAAAGGGCGTGATCGTTTTTGGTGTGATGATGACTTAACTTTTAATACTAGAGATCCGAACTATCAGCATTACTTCCCCAAAGGCTTTTATACCACCGATGCTTTCACCAGTAAGGCGCTCGAGTATCTGGATGAATGGGAAAAAGAAAAAAGCGGTCGGCCATTTTTTCTCTATCTTCCATACAGTGCCCCGCACGATCCCTTGCTCGCATGGCCTGAGGATATCGCTAAATACGACGGTGTTTACGATGCTGGCTACGGTGCAATTCGTAAGGCCCGCTATGAAAAACAACAAGAGATCGGGCTTCTTGATCCGAAGACGTCACCGCTTTCACCAGCCACGCATGATGACTGGGATCAATTGAGTGAGTCCGAGAAAGCGCAACAGATCGCTGTCATGCAGACCTATGCCGCAATGATCGATCGCGTGGATCAAAAAGTGGGTGAAGTGATTGAAAAGCTAAAGTCAGCGGGTGTTTATGAAAATACGCTGATAATGTTTTGCTCAGACAACGGATGCGAAAAAGTAGGCTCGCGACAAATGGTGGATAATATTGGAGGCGTCGGCACCTACGTTTCACCGGGCAGTGACTGGGCCAATGTTTCTAATACCCCCTATCGTCTGTTTAAATTAAGTGCCTACAATGGAGGTTCCCGCACCCCGATGATCGTGCACTGGCCGAAGGGGATCAAAAATCCCGGTCGATTTACCGATAAGTTTTCTCATTTGTCCGATGTTATGCCGACACTGATCGAACTGGCCGGCGCGAGCTATCCGGAAACCTTTGAAGGTAAATCCGAACGTAAACTCTACGGAGATAGCTTTGTCGATGTATTGCAGGATCAAGCCTTAATGAAGCGTGACCCTATTTTTATGCAGCGCGGTTCGCATCGTTATATTATCGATGAAGGCTACAAACTCGTCACAGACGATGCCAAGCATTGGAGCCTCTATAAACTTTCAGAAGAAGAGACCGAAATCACAGACCTAAGCGCAGTAGAACCTGAAAAATATCAAGTGCTTCTTTCCAAATATATCGCATGGGAACAAAGCTTAAGAAACTAAAGCTCTATCAAGTAACATTAAGAATCATCTATGTGATAAGGAACATGTGTCCTCTAAACACAGCACTCAAGCCAATCAAAAATTAATTTTTAGAAAAAACCCCTAACAAAATGACCTCAAACTCCTCCAAATACCCTAAAATAAAGCTGCATCAAAGAGTGGCTGCCTTTACATTGATTGAACTACTCACCGTGATTGCAATCGTCGGCATTCTGGCCGCAATTATCATCCCCTCAGTGGGCAAGGTTCGAGAAGCTTCGCAAGCAACCAAATGCGTAACTCAGTTACGACAACTAGCCTTAGGAGCGAGAGCTTATGCCTCGGATCATCACGGTAATTTCGTGAGCCTGTATTCTGGCGGGGGCGATAATCCCACACTCACCTGGGTGGATCAAATCGCACCTTATGTGGGTGGGGAGGGGCAAGACCGTATCTACGAGATGGTGAATTGCCCATCGGCCGATTATATTATGGAATTTAATGGGATCCGAAAATCGACCTATTCATATGGCTGGAATCCAGCTTTGATTCCAGATGCCAGAGATTTGGATGGGGATGGTATTAGTAATTCACCAATTAAATCAATAGCGATACAGCGCCCCAATGAAACGATGTTAATCGCGGATACGATTCAGAAAGAGTCACGTAAAGGTTGGGGGAACGATTATTTTGTATCAGTTGGTAGTAAGGTATATAGCCCTTCCAGCGCCGACGATTATGTTCCCGATAGCTCTTTCACCGGGTTCAGTGATCGTCACAATGGGCGTGGCAATATCGCTTTTGTGGACGGACACGTTGAGGCCTTTGCGATTGGCGAGATTAAGCAAAAGCACGTTTACGTAGAATAGCTGCTAGCCAGTTTCATCCGCTTGCAGTTCTTGTGCGCGGGCCGCGCTTTCAAAATTTCAAGACCAACAAGACAGCTCAGTCCGTATTGTATTTACCCCTAAGAAATAAAATGAACCTCCGAATTATATATCTAGCCTTTATCAGTTTTGCTGTATCGCTTTCAGCTGATACGCTCACGTCATTGCAGCCAGGTGAGCAAGCTCCCAGCACCTTTGAGGAGCTGTGGCAAAATTTTGACCCGCGAAAAGATCCATTGGACATCGAGATACTTGCCGAATGGGAAGAGGAGGGCGCCGTAATCAAAGTCGTGCGCTATTGCGCCGGCACCTTTAAAGGCCAGAAGGCGATGGTCGCCGCGATCTTTGGCTATCCTATCGGTGGGACTAATTTGCCTGCGCTCGTGAATGTGCATGGTGGTGGCCAGTATGCCGATGCCAGAGCAAGTATCTCGAATGCTAAGCGCGGTTATGCCACGATCTCGGTCTCTTGGGCCGGACGTTTGTCGTCTTCTCAGTATAAAGTAAATCCCGGCACGGTGAAACTTTTCTGGGATAATCAAACAGACGATCCCGATTATAAACTCACTACAGACTGGGGTGCCGTCGATGGCTACCATGCTCCCTGTCGTCATCCCGATAGTGCGTCCTCGAAAGTTGCCCCGCATGAGCTCACTTTAGACGCGATTGATTCCCCCAGAAATAGCCTGTGGTTTCTGGCTACCGTCGCTGCGCGACGCGCCATCACATTTCTGGAAGAACAACCCAATGTCGATCCGAACCGGATCGGGATCTACGGACACTCCATGGGAGGGAAGATCACTGTTCTGACTGCAGCAGCCGATGATCGCCTGAAGGTCGCAGTACCAACCTGTGGAGGAATCAGTGATTATCAGAACAGTAGCGAAATTTATAACGCCACGCTAGGCGACCGCGTGAATCTCAGCCACATCACCTGTCCGATCTTTTTCATCAGTCCATCCAATGATTTTCACGGTGAAATGTATGACCTGCCAGGAGCAGTATCTTTAATTAAAAGCGAAGATTACGGCATCAGCTCCGGGCCTCAGCATAATCACCAGGATAGCGGGCAATATATTATTTCGGGCTTTAGGTTTATTGATCACTACCTCCAAGGGACCACTAAACCGCCTGCAATGCCGCAAACTGTTCTTAACTTAAATACTACGGATGGAATTCCAGAATTCAGTGTCAAAGTGGATGACTCTCAGCGGATTGCTTCTATAGATATTTACTATACGCAGCAAGGCGGCCCCTCGCGCTCGAAGGATAAAGACTTAAATCCTAGGTTTAAGTTTTGGCACCATGCGACCGCCAAAAATCATGGTAGTTTTTGGAGTGGCAAGCTACCAATCTATTCCACTAAAATGCCTCTCTGGGTCTATGCCAATGTGACCTACAAACTGGATGCCCCAGAGTCTGCGACCAATTACTATTACAGCTCCTTCACCGTGGATACGATGAATATCTCATCATTGGTTGAAATGGTCAGTGCTGAAGACTTACAAGAGGCAAAGGTCAAAGCCACCCTGAAAGAAAGCACGGTGATCGAAGACTTTACGGGTGACTGGAAGCAGGAGTGGTTTACCTACGATCCCACGAAATGGGCACTCAAAACCAACAAGTTGTATCATCCAATGTGGCAGGCACCTGAAAGTAATTCAGGCCGAGTTAAACTGGCTCTGAAGGTCCAATCAGCTGAGCCAAATACACTGGTTATTCGAATCGATTCACATGCCACATCCGTCGAACTGGCTGGTCACAATCAACTCGAAACTTTTGCCTTTCTACCTAGTGATTTCAAGAACGCGTCCGGAGTCCCCTTGGAAAACTGGAACGAGCTCCAGCAGTTGGAATTAGCTCCCGCGATCTCAATTTCGTCGAAGTTCAATGATAATGGGATCACCAAAACGGATCGTCTGAGGTTAGGTTCTCAAAACTGGAAAGGTGGCACGCCTGTGTTTAAAGAGTTAAGCTGGGTAGCGGGAAATTAAACCAAATAGCCAGGCAAGCGTCACACTCAGCAAAGACATGCCTCGGTGAATACATACTGAAGCCGTCGATCTTCGCAGCGCCAAGTAATCTCTGGCCCCCGATCTAGTGCACCTCTAGACACGAAGGGCGGCTGTCAATTTCGCAGGATGTGCTCGTCGAACTGGGAGGACGGCTGAGCCGCATCGCTGCTAGGCAGCTCTTTTCGAATCCTCCCCCCGTAACGACACAAAAAACCGACACAAAAAAACCTTCACTTACGTGAAGGTTTTATTTGGTCGGGGCGGAGGGATTCGAACCCCCGACCCTCTGCTCCCAAAGCAGATGCGCTAGCCAGGCTGCGCTACGCCCCGATACCAAATGAAGTGGCGAAGTGCATCATATTTTCCTCGGCTGTCAACACACATTTTCAATGAAATAAAGTTCGCGCTTTTTTTGAGCTTCAGCACTCTAATACTGCGTATTATGTCGCTATTTGGGTCGAGGACGGAACTTCTCTCAACAGTCTGTTGGACTGTGTTTTCGATATGGTTCTCCTCAACACTCCCCGCCCAAACTCTCCAAGAACAAGTAGATGCTGCCGTGGCCGCCTTCAGTGAGGGTGATTACGCTGAAGCTTACTGGGCTTTTGAGGCCATTGAACTGGATTTTGGGCAAGAACCTGAGTTTTTAAATACCAATTTCCAAAGCACAGTTTTACCAGTTCGCGCTTATGCGGCACTCATAGCCGACCGGCCAAGCGAAGCTCTGGTATATTTTAATGAATTGCTGCGTGAGCACAATCCACGTAGTGGCGTCCGAGCCTTTGCCATTTACAACTATGCCATCGCCCTCTCCCAAACTGACGCATTGGCCGCAGCAGCTGCAGCATTTCGTAGTTTTCAAGAAAATTTCCCAAGCTCTAAGGAGGCTGCGCTAGCACAGCTGCAAGAAGCTGACCTCCTCTATGAAATTGGTAATATTGTCCAGGCTAACCAACTATTAGACGCGTTTTTCCTCTCTGAGGCACCTGCAACGCTCAGGATGCAGGCCAGGCTGCGCGCTCTGCAAATAGCAAGCCAGTCCAAAGATTCCACGCGTACACGCAGCCTGCTATTTGAAACTGATTGGAACGTCGCGGCCATGCCGGATATAGCCGTGCTCAGCTTTGCTGCACTGGACGCTGGTGACATATTGCTGGCAGATGGACTCCCTCTCGAAGCAATTCGTGCCTACCGGCTCACACTACCACGCGATGTACTGATCGAAAAGCAGAGCCAGCGTCTCGCCAGCACTCGTCAAGCACTCCATCAACAGGCAACCTTCGCTTCAAGTATTTGGAAAAATCACGCGACCCAACTCATTGCGCGATTGGAACGACAACTGGAGCGCCTAAAAAACATGGACGATTACAGTCCGGGACTCTACCTGCGTTCGGGACAAGCCTACCTGCTAGCGGGTCGCTTCCGCGAGGCAGCCATCCTCTTCCGCAGCATCGCACTGGACGACACCTATACTAACGAAATTCGAGCTGAAGCGCACTACCGATGGATCCTGACACTCAACGAAGCTGAAAAATGGAGCAAAGCGCGCAGCACTGCCGAGAAATTTCTAAGTCTACACCCTAAACATCCTCTAGCCAATAACGCACTTTTCCTAATCGCTCGCGCCTACCAGGGTGAAGGCAAATTCTACGATGCTATCGATGTACTCGACAGCTTGATAACGCATTTTCCGCAAGATAAACAAGCCCCACGCTGGTATTTCACCCGAGGCTATAACTACAGTGCACTAGAGCAGCAAGTCACAGCACGTGAAAATTTCGAAAGCGCACTCGCCAATTATCCCAAAAGCGAACTAGCCACTCAGTTAGCGCTGTGGGCTGCACTCACTTACTTCTTTGAGCGTGACTATGACGCTAGCCTACAACGATTAGTCGAACTGCAACAAAATAGCCAACAGCATCCATTGTATCCGGAAATAAATTATCGGATCGCCAATCTTTATTATGCACAGCGCGACTACGAAAACGCACTCGCTACGATCGAATTCGTGATTACAAACTTCCCCGAACATGCCCGCTACGGTGAGGCACTGGCCCTCAAAGGCGACATCTACATGGGGTTGGGAGAACTGGTCACCGCAGCAGCAGCCTTCAGGCAAGTACCACCCGACGAGCCACGCATCTACGACTATGCCGTCTTTCAAGCCTCGAAGATCTATAGAGCACTCGAACGCTACGACCTAATGCGCACCCATTTGCAAGCCTACGTAGATCGCCCCGATGCCAACGAACGCCCACGCATAAGCGAAGCGCTCTACTGGATGGGCTGGTCATTACAACAAGAAGAACGCGCGGCAGAAGCATACCCTTTATACCAAACTGCGCTCGAACGTTTCGGGAACGACCCTAAAGCCCGCGCAGTAAACTCGATCCTCTCGGCCTATGCCGACCTATTTAAGCGCACTCAGGGCAAAGCAGAGGTCAGTTTCGAAACTTGGTTACAAGAAACCAGCGAGCAAAGCTTAGAGGACCACCAGCTAACATGGTTCGCCCGACTGAAACAGTTCAGTGCCCAACGTCAACGGCGCATGATCGACGACGCAACTGCTGATGCCACCCTACTGTCCATCCATCGCTTGGTTCCCATACCACAACAGGATCCTGATACATTGGCACAAGTGGGTATCGTGCTTGCCGATCGCGGATACGACTCTGCGGACGATTACTTTGAGCAAATCCTGAACGAATACCCAAAGCGTTTCGAACGCGCTGCAGCCTTTTACGGCAAGGCCCAATTAGCCTCTAAACAGCAACGCCTCGACGAAGCACGCCGTTGGCTCATTCGCTTTTTGGAAGAAACACCCACGCATCCACTGGCAGCAGAGGCACGACTCCTGGCTGCTGAAGTCCTCACTCGTCAGGGCGCTTACAGCGCCGCACGTGCGGCGCTCAATGAAATTTTACAGATCAAAGAAATGAGGGGGCGCCCGCACGCACGTGCGCTTGCTGGCCTGGCGCGTATCGAAATAGAAGAAGACAATCCTAGACGCGCGATTCCATACTGGCAGCGCATTTACACCCTCTACCGTGCCTACCCCGAGCTGATGATTGTCGCCTATTGGGAGAGCGCTCAACTCTTCGAAGCGATCGATGATCCAATCGCTGCACGCAACACTGTTGCCGAGCTGCTACGCGATGATCGATTAAGAGCCTTCCCTCAATATGCTCAGGCCGAAGAGAAACTGCCACAGCTGGAAGAAGCCGCACAAGCACGCAGCGCCATGGTCGAGCAGGCCGCTGTAGTGGAAAAGGGGGTAGAGTTTTGAGTCTTGGGATAAAAGCATGGCTTTTCCACAGGGGCTTCACTGGTGGAGACCGCCTATTCTATATAGCCAACACGACATGGTCTTCACAAGTGCAGCTCCTACTCTGGGCGGTCACCAGCGTACTGATTACGCACACAAATTTGGCACTTTCCACTGACGAGCATCGCGCCATCAAATCTGAACTGTCCGAGCCAATCATCCTGCAGCTGAAAAATGGCAACCGAATATCAGGTCACGCAATTGAGACATCCGAAGATCAAATTCAAATAGCAACCGCTGAGGGGGCGGGCGAAATCATCTACACCTTTCAAGGGGAGGACATCCAGACCATCGCAATCCCTGG
Source organism: Thalassobacterium sedimentorum (assembly GCF_031127905.1). Classification (GTDB taxonomy): domain Bacteria; phylum Verrucomicrobiota; class Verrucomicrobiia; order Opitutales; family Coraliomargaritaceae; genus Thalassobacterium; species Thalassobacterium sedimentorum. Next base: position 8,287 of record NZ_JARXIC010000023.1, read on the forward strand.
TGAAAGCTACAAATCCCTCGCGACCGAATGGATACACACTGGTCGCCACGAAGATGCGCTGAGTTTAATGTCTATGCTCTATGCACAGCGCAGCCCACTCCTCCCATTTCTGCCTGCAAGCGAATCTCATTTTTTTACCTATTATGTGGACCTAGTCTTAGATTCCCCCAAACCAGCCCGCGCCATTGCGATCATTCAAACACTACGACCACAAATCGAAAATCCAGATGCACTCAGGGCACTCGAGGATTCCACACTGGAAAGTTATCAAACCTTGGAATTATACGACGAAGCCATACCTCTGGCCGAAAATTGGGTTGCCAGTCGCAAGCCTTTTAGCGAATCCGCCCTAGGTTACTATGTGTTAGGTGCTGCACGACTACGTTCTGAAGCTTACGAAGAAGCGCTCGATTTAGCACTACGCCCAATCGTGTTTGCCTCCCCCATCCCCACAGACAAGTTAACTGAGTGCTACGCTGTCGCCATCGCAGCGGCTCTGGGATTGCGCGAGCGCGTCTACGCCGCCACCCTCTACCAAGAAATGCAAGCACGCGGTTTTGTTTGGCCAGCCGATGACCGCAGCTTGCAGCCCACTCTAAAAGAGATCACCGAATACATTAAAGACCATGAAGACACTCCAGAATCGCCTTAAAAAATCTTCACCCGTAGCGGGGTTGGCTCTGCCGCCCCGCCCCTCCGTAGGCTCAAGACACAGCAAATCAAGCCAGCTACGCACATGGCTCGTGTTAATGCTACTCCCCACCTTACTACACGCGCAAGAAGCTACCGAAGTTGTGGATAACGCTGAAGACAACCTAAATCTTTGGACACTCATTCAACAAGGTGGCTGGGCAATGTATCCCTTGGGCGCCTGTTCGCTGGCCATGTTTTTCCTAATTTTCTACTCATGGAAGGAAACCAGCCGTAAGAAATTCTTTACCGTCGAACAAGTGCAGACCGCCTCCGCAGCCACCGCGAGCAAAGATTACACCCAGGGGCAAAACGCGCTAGCTGAGCCAAACACCTTACTCGGACGCGCGCTGGCCCCCGCCTTACCCAAGCTAGCCAGTAACCGCGAAAAAGCGGAAAATATTTTCATCGAGAATTTGGAAGCAGAAGAAAACACAGTCAGCCAATGGGTCACCTATCTAAATGTGGTCGCATCCGTAGCTCCCATGATTGGACTGCTTGGCACAGTCAGCGGTATGATCAGTGCCTTTCAGACTATTGGTCGCGGCGGCATGGGCCGCCCAGAACTACTCGCAGGCAACATCGGAGAGGCCCTAATCACCACTGCCACCGGACTGGTGATCGGCATTCCAGCGATGATCGCCTACTTCGTGCTCAAGAACCGACTCAATACTGCCATGATCGCGACTGCTCAAGCAGGTACGGAAGTGTTGGAGACCCACGAGAGCTAAGCCGCCATGGGTCTAAGCTGTCGCCCAATCCAAATATTTCTTACACACATGATCGGGATGAATCACAATCCATTCTGGAATTTCGTAAGGATGATTGGCCTTAATGAAGGCTTCTATTGCCTCCGAGTTACGCAAAGAGAACTTCACCATCAGCCGAATCTCTGAATGATCCTGAAGCTCTCCCTGCCACTTATAAACGGAGCGAACATTCGGGTCGATCTTAACACATGCAGCGAGCCCTCGCTCGACTAGTTCAATCGCGATACGATCCGCGACGTCTTGATTGTCACAAGTAGTTAACCCGATGCATAATTGATCACTCATGTATTAACGATGATCCCATGGTAGGGTAACGTCAACCAGTTCATGATCCCAAACTTCGAAAGGATCAAAAATTTTACCAGGGTTAAGTATTCCTAATGGGTCGAGGGCCTGTTTAACCGACCGCATCACGGCGATTTCCGGTGCCGTATGCTGCATCGCCATGAAGGGCGACTTCGCGAGACCGATGCCATGCTCGCCGGTGATGACACCGCCGAGGTCGACGACCTTTTGCATCAGCTTTTCAATCCCAGCCTGAGCTTTCTCCGCATCACTCTGACTGGCTCGATTATACATAATATGGACGTGCAAATTCCCATCGCCAGCATGACCGAAGGTGGGCGTAGCCAATCCAATCTCCTTTTTGAGTGCCAACGTATAACGAATGAGCTCTGCCTGCTTTTCAATGGGCACCACTACATCCTCATTCAGCTTGGTATCTGCAATGGAAAACATGGACTGAGAACAAGTGCGACGCACTTGCCAGAGCTTTTCAGCCTGCAACTCGCTACGCGCTTCTCGATATGCCGCAGCAACCTCAAGCATGTATTCTAGCAAGCGCTTACGTTGCTCCCGCACTTCCACTGAACAGCCATCTAATTCAATTAGCAGAATGGAACTACGCGGTTGTCCTTCGAATATCTTCTTACCGGTATAGCGCTCCGCACATCCAACCGATTGACGGTCGAGAAATTCAAGAATGGATGGGTTCACACCAGCCTGAAAAAGTCCCACCACAGCCTTGAGAGCCGCAGCCTCGCTCTTAAATGCAAACATACCTGTCCAGCGCTTTTCAGGCTTGGGAATCAATTTCAAATTAGCAGCAGTGATCACGCCCAGCGTGCCTTCGGAGCCGATCAACAAATCCCGTAAATTCAGCCCTGAGACATATTTTTTCAGCGGTAGCCCAAATTGAAATGGACTGCCATCAGCAAGAACCCCCTCGAGTCCAAGCACATAGTCACGTGTCACCCCATATTTAACACAGCGCATGCCGCCTGCGTTACACGCGATATTACCACCTAGCGTGGAATACTTTTTAGAGGATGGATCTGGAGGAAAAAACAAGCCAAGCGCCTCAACCTGAGCCTGCAAATCAGCGGTCACGACTCCCGCACCGACAGTCGCAATCCGTGCCACCGGATTAATCTCAATGCGATTCAAAGCAGATAAATCGAGCACCCAACCACCATGGATCGGCACAGCCGATCCCGTAGCCGAGGTACCCGCCCCCCGACAGGTCAGTGGCACACCATATTTATTTGCAAGCTTCAGCACCACGGCAACCTCGTCAGCGGCCTGCACTTGAATCACTGCATGCGGTAAAACTGATAGACGAAGATTGTCCAGAGATGCATTGAAACGTGAATTGTCATCCTCAGCGACCCGATCTCCCAGGCGCTTACGCAAGGCCTTCATAGCCTTGGCTACGTTAATGGATTTAGGCTTGGCGCCTTTTTTGGATTTCTTAGTTTTCATGGGTAAACTGACACAGCTGAGTGACCACGGTTAGACGCGATTTCGCCCGACTCGAACTAGGAGCGAACAGCTAACTTGCGTATATTTAACTCAACGGTAAAACAAGCCCCAGTACCACCGGCACGATTGAACGCGTAGATGCGCCCCTGATGCGAATCTACAATCTTCTTACAAATCGAAAGGCCTAATCCAGTGCTGGTCTCATTCCCGGTAGGCTGAACCGATGTCTTACCAAAATCTGTGAAAAGCTTGTACATTTCCCCATCAGGAATGCCTGGCCCCTCATCTTCGACTGTCATCTTTAATAAGTCACCATGGCACTTGAGCAGCACAACTACAGAGGTATTCGCAGGAGAATACTTCACCGCATTACTCAGCACATTATCAACCAAACGACGGAACTGCATCTTATCAAGCATCAGCAATTCGGGAATTTCCCCTTCATCTTCAAGCACCAAGTTGATCGATTTCTTACTCGCGGTGAATTGATAAATATTCAGCGAAGAGGAAACGATCTCAAAAATACTACATGGTTCACGATCAGTGCGCTCTTCCCCACTCTCGATCACTGACAGATCCAATAACTCGTCGACCAGATGTAACATCGAATCAGAGGTCGACTGAATGGTATTGGCAATTTCACGCTGCGCCGGCGTCAACGGCCCCGCTTCTTCCAAAAACTCAGACAGGCCACGAATCGAAGCGATTGGATTACGTAAATCATGCGAGGCAATCCCGATGATTCGATTTTTCGCGAGATTGGCCTTCTTCAAACCATCGATGAATTCACGCTGATACTTCATCAAAACGCGCATTTTTAAATGATTTCGAATACGTGCCAACGCCTCATGCCGATTGATCGGCTTGGTAATATAATCACTACCTCCAGCATCCAAGCCTTCCACGATTGAGCCAGTGTCCGAACGCCCGGTCACAAATATAATCGGCACCTCATCCATCCCCTCGCTACTTTTGATTTTGCGACAGGTGATAAAACCATCAATGCCCCCCATCACCACATCCAACAATATCAGATCCGGACTATGTGCCTGAATTTGCTCAAGTGCCGCCTCACCGGAACCTGCTTCGTCGACGACAAATCCACTACGCTCGAGCACTCGACGAAGAAGTTTGCGGATAATCTCATCGTCATCGACGACAAGGATCCTAGATTGATCGATATTAATAGAAACTGGTTGATTCACAGTAGAATTTTAAAAAATTATTGAACGGCCAATCTCATTTAAAGCGCCCTCCTGAACTAAAGTCAATCAACTGGTCTATTTGCACCAGATTCGTACGCTGGCATTTTTCGTTGCACTGTTGACCAGAGACGGCATCTTTGCCCGGCTATGCTTCAAGCTGGTATTGTAGGTCTCCCCAATGTGGGCAAAAGTACACTGTTCAACGCTCTTACGCGCACGCGCAAGGCGGAGTCGGCAAACTATCCGTTTTGCACGATCGATCCCAATGTGGGCGTCGTGCAAGTGCCGGATGCACGCTTGGAGCCACTGCGTGAGCTTTCCAAGACAAATAAGGTCATCCCTGCCGCCATCGAGTTTGTCGACATCGCTGGCTTAGTCGAAGGAGCCAGTAAAGGCGAAGGCCTCGGCAACAAATTCCTCGCGAATATTCGCGAAGTCGATGCCATCGTACATGTGGTGCGCTGCTTCGATGATGACGACATTATCCATAATATGGGCTCTATCGATCCCATTCGCGATATCGAAGTCATTAATACCGAGCTAATTCTCTCCGACATCACTTCTTTAGAAAACCAAAAAGAAAAACTGGTAAAAAAAGCCCGTAGTGGCGACAAGGAAGCAGGGGAAAACCTGGGGCTGATCGAGCGTTTATTGCCACACCTCAATGAAACCAAACCGGCGATCACCTTAAGCATGTCCGACGACGAACTCATCGTGCTCAAACGTCTGTGCCTGCTCTCTGCCAAGCGCGTGCTTTACGCATGTAATGTAGCTGAGGGCGATCTGGCCGATACTTCTGGCAACCAATACGTCGCTCAAGTAGAAAAATTTGCCCGCGAACACCACGGAGCCGGCACTTGTATCATCTCAGCAGCGGTGGAAGCCGAGCTCATCGACTTCGACGGCGAAGAAGCAGCGGAATATCTAGAATCTCTGGGCGTCAAAGATTCAGGCGTTTCCCTACTCATACGAGCGACTTACGATCTTCTAGGCTTAGCCTCCTACTTCACGGCTGGCGTGCAAGAAGTGCGCGCATGGACTTTTAATAAGGGCATGAAGGCCCCAGAGTGCGCGGGAGTCATCCACAGCGACTTTGAACATGGATTCATTAAGGCAGAAGTGGTTGCTTACGAAGATCTCATAGCAGCAGGCAGTGTAGCCAGAGCGCGCGACGCAGGCAAATACCGGCTCGAAGGTAAAGAATACGAGTTCAAAGATGGCGATGTCGCACTTTTCCGCTTCAATAACTAATAGCAACTATTAGTTGAAAAAATAAAGACTCTGAATCGGTTGACCTATCCTCACAGTCAAGCCTCCTCACACCATGCAATTGATCACGACCCGTATTTTCACCGCCACCGCACTAGTAATAGCCCTCTCTGGATGCGGGCGCGATGAACCTACCAGCTATCTAATACCCAAGGAAGAACGCAGTGTGGCCATGCCTGGCGCAACCCCAGCTCCTGCCAGCCAGGCGCCCTCCGCCAGCGCTGGCAACATGCAAGTGCTCCCGGGTATGCAACAAGCTGCCGACGCAGCAGGCGAAATCAGCTATACGGTCCCCGAGGGTTGGGAGGAACTCGCCCCCAGTGGCATTCGCAAGGCTAACCTCAAAGTCACCGATGCCAACGGCAGCGCCGAACTAACCGTGCTAGTCTTTCCAGGTGATGTCGGTGGACGCCTCGCAAACATCAATCGCTGGCGCGGACAAATCGGGCTCCCAGCCGCCGGCCCCGACGAACTACCTGATTTCACGGAAGGCTACACAATTTCTCAGCACCGTGGACTCTATGTGCGCATGCAAGGCGAGACACAGAGCATCCTCGGTGGATTACTCCCCTTTCATGGCTACACTTGGTTTTTTAAGTTCCTAGGCGATAATGACACTGTCATGGCAAATGAAGCCCAGATGAAGACCTTCCTCGATTCCGTGCAATTACAAGACACGCACCACTAATCAATGAAGCCGCTCTTCAAATTCTTCAGCTCGCTCAAACTGACAGTTGTCCTGCTTACTTTTTCGATGATGCTGATCTTTTTCGGCACACTCGATCAAGTCCAATACGGCATTTGGCATACTCAAAAGCTCTACTTCGAAAGTTTCATCGCTGTCTGGGCCTATCCGGAACAGGCTCCTGCTTATAACCAACTATTCTGGCTACGCATTCCTATGCCCGGCGGCTATCTAATTGGGGGGCTACTTTTCATCAATTTATTGGCGGCTCATTTCACTCGTTTTAAAATGACGTGGAAGAAAAGTGGCATTTTCCTAGTTCACTTCGGGCTAGTACTGCTACTCGTAAGCGAACTGATGACCGACCTCTTATCAAAAGAAAGTCAAATGCCGGTGGACGAAGGAGGGCGCAGCAATTACTCACAAAGCCACCGCGCCAACGAACTGGTATTGATCGATCGCAGCCATCCCGATTACGACAGCGTACACGCGATCCCCGCCACACAACTCAAGGCAGGGAAAGAAATCGAGGTACCCAATACACCACTAAGCATCCGTGTCGTTAAATACTACCCGAATGCCGAGATCGGACGCGCGAACAATAATGCGACGGCCCCACAATCTCCAGCCGACCGAGGCGCGGCAGTTAAAATGGGCATTTTTGTGACCCCCCAGCCTGTCAGCTATGCCGATGATGCGATCAATACAGCGACCGCTTACGTCGAAGTCCTCAGCCCTGAAGGTTCACTGGGAACTTGGCTAGTGTCCAATGTAATCGACGAGCGCTTCCCACCACAAACGGTCCAGGCAGGCGATCAGTCTTGGGAGATCGCCCTGCGCTTCCAACGACAATACTATCCATTCGAAGTCGAGCTCATTGACTTCTCACATGACAAGTATCCAGGAACCGAAATCCCTTACAACTACTCCAGCGAGGTCATGGTACACCACCAAGATAGCACCAAAAACCAAAAGGCTCTGATCTACATGAATCATCCACTGCGCTACGAAGGACTGACCTTCTATCAAGCCTCTTTCGCCAATCAAGACCGTACATCGATCTTTCAAGTTGTGCGTAACCCTGGCTGGCTACTCCCCTACGTTAGTGTCTTACTTATGGGCCTCGGCATGTGCGTTCAATTCGGAATGCACTTTTTCAAGTTTCTCGGCAAACGCAGACAAGTCTGACTCGAACCACATCTATAGTGAAAAAGCTCACCTATATCATCATCTTCGGCGTTACGGCTTTAATCGTATTAGGAAGCCTACGTTCCTTTAAATCTGATTCTATATTCGACATAGAAAGCTTCGCCGAGCTACCAGTGCAAGTCGGAGGACGAATCAAACCACTTGATTCGGTAGCCCGTAACACCTTGCTACTACTTTCAGGGCGCCAAAAAGTAATCACTGCAGATGGTGAAACACTCAGCCCAATTGAATGGTTTATGGACCTGACCATGCGTCCTGAGATCGCTGACAACTATCCAATTTTCAAAATCGAGTTTCCAGACGATCTCGGACTCGCCGGACTCGCCAAACCGGGAGAGCGCTACTACTCCTTCAACGACTTACTCCCTTTTTCAGAGGAATTGCGTCGCTTACACAGCGAAATCAACCCTGAACCCAAAAAACGCAGTCCTTACGAAAATCAGATCGCAGACATCAACGAAGGCCTCATGCGTTACCATCGCGTAATGCACTCGCTACATCCCATCGGTAGCGCTGAACGCTTGGACAACCTAGACGAAGAGTATCAAAGCTACACTTTAATGATTGCTCCCGGCATGGCCGAATTACGCAAACAACAGGCCGGTGAACCCTACGACGCTGCACGCTTGAATACATTTATCACCTTTGCCGATGACTACCTAAAGCTGTCTCAAACCGCAATGCTTCGAGTGGTACCGCCCCCCGCTCCAATTGATCCGATGGAAGACTGGAAAAACATCGGGCTTGAATTGCTCGATGTAATGAAGGGCGATCCGCTCAGTCCCTACGTGACCAGCTATGCAAGCCTAACCATGAGCTACCGCGCGAACGATGCAGCTGCTTTTAACCAAGAAGCATCTGAACTACGCGAACGCTTCAAAGCTGACTTCCCGGATGCCATCGGACGCGTGCATTTTGAGCGTATGTTCAACGCCTTCCAGCCCTTTTACATCTCCATGCAACTCTATGTATGGGTCTTTCTGATCGTTTGCATCTCTTGGCTACGCTGGTCGCAGCCACTGGGCACAGCTGCGTTTTGGGTCATCGTTGTCGCTTTTGCCATTCACACCTTTGGCCTACTCTCCCGGATGTATATCCAGGAACGCTATGGGGTATTTGTGACCAACCTCTACTCCTCTGCCGTCTTTGTCGGCTGGGGCGCGGTGCTATTAGGCGCATTGATTGAAAAATTTTACAAAAATGGCATCGGCGCTGCCATGGCTTCGCTAGTCGGCTTTTGCACACTCATTGTAGCACACCATCTCTCAATGAGCGGAGACACGCTCGAAATGATGCGAGCAGTATTGGATTCCAACTTCTGGCTCGCAACACATGTGACTGTCATCACCTTTGGCTATTCTGCAATGTTTCTCGCCGGAGCACTCGCCCTAATGTTTGTCATCTTCGGCGTCTTCAGCCGGAAATTCAACAAGGATACGGCTCGCTCACTCAGCGCAATGGTCTATGGCATTACCTGCTTCGCCACGCTCTTTAGTCTCGTCGGCACCATTCTAGGCGGTATCTGGGCCGACCAAAGCTGGGGACGCTTCTGGGGCTGGGATCCTAAAGAAAATGGCGCCCTCATGATCGTCGTCATGGGCGCAATCTTCCTGCACGCGCGCTGGGGCGGCATCTGTCGCGAGCGCGGTCTCATGTCACTCGCCATTTGTGGTAATATCATCACGGCTTGGTCCTGGTTCGGCACTAACTTACTTGGAGTCGGCTTACATTCCTACGGTTTTACGGATAGCGGATTCTATTGGTTGCTCATATTCTGGACTAGCCAATGCATCTTCATCGCCACCGCATTGCTGCCCTGGCGCTTCTGGCGCAGTGAATTCGGCCAAGCCAACTATCGTAAACAGCGTAAAGATATTCTCACTGCGGCCGAAGGCGCTTAACTCGCAGGCAACAAACTCAGAGAAGCCCCCACTCGCACTCGTCCAGCACGAACAATTGAGCAGAATATACCACGCAGACGTAGCGAGCGATTGGCCTCTGCACGGACACACCTAAAGGCATCAACACCGAAGCGTTGAACAAATTTCCCACAGGCATCGTTCTCCACATCGCTCACTTCAAGCACGGCTTCATCAATTTGTAGACGCGCACCTGGTGGCAAAGCAGACATCGATAGGTTCAGGTCGGTATAAATATTATCCCCACAGCGAAAGACATCGCCGGGCTCCGCCCCTGTAAAGCACTGCATCACCCGCGTATTTGTGAGACTCACCTGCACCCGCGGATCCGCACGACCATCCGGTAAACGCAGCCAAGCAGTCTCAGACCAACGATCTCCAAGTATCCCACGCTGCACGTCCAGATAAAGTTCATCCACTGACTCATGCACTCCTTCCACTGGACGATTCACCAGAAAATCCACGTGCCCTGATCCTACCCGAGCGGCGCCAGCCCAGCGAACTGCATCCATAAATCTAGTATTCATCTACCATCCTCCACATCAACTTCGAATCCTGATCCAAGACCTTATAAACACAAGTTCATCAGCCGAATCCACAAACTTATTCACAGCTTACTCACATTCAAGACGACCTACTTGTTCACAGACTTATTCACATCCAGTCACAACAGCCAGCACTCGCCAAGCACAACAATACAGCAGCAGACACGCCTACGCCCTAGGGTGCGCTTGCCGATGTGCTTCTTTCAGGCGCGCGATCGAAACATGAGTATAAATTTGAGTCGTTGATAGATTCGCATGCCCCAACAGTTCCTGCACCGCACGCAAATCAGCTCCTCCATCAAGCATATGAGTCGCAAAGGAGTGACGCAACTTATGCGGGGTCATATCCAACGGTAACTCCGCAGCAGTCAAATGGGTCTTAAGCAGTTTCTGAATTTGCCGCGGCTCCATCCGACGCCCGGCACGCGTACACACCACTGGTGCATCCAACGCGGCTTCCAGATCAAAACGTTGCACAAAAATTCGCAGGCACTGTATAGCAACCGGCCCTAAGGGGCAAATACGCTCCTTTCGACCCTTGCCCAGCACACGAGCCACACCTTGCTCAAGATCGATTCGCCCGTGATTGAGCCCACAAAGCTCACTCACTCGCAGCCCTCCACCATACAGTAATTCCAAAATTAAACTATCTCGAAAGGCTTCGTATTCTCCAAGTTTACCGTCTTTCCAAAGCAAAATTGGCGCATTCAACAAAGCCCGCATCTGCATCTCAGTTAAAAACTTAGGCAAGGGCTTATCAAGCTTCGGCAAACTTAAGCCAGTTAAAGGATTATTTCTAACCAACTCTTGTTGACGTAAATACAGATAAAAGGCACGTAGGCCGGACACTTGATTATGTAAGGTACGACGCGCCTTAAAACGGCCAGCTTCAACCAAATAGGAACGCACCTGAATCGGTGACACTAACTCAAAATCATCTTGCCACTTACCAATTTGCTTAAGATGAGCAACAAATTGCTCAACTGCTGTACGATAATTACGTAAGGTGTATCCCGAAACCCGACGCACATGTGCCAGATGGTCACAGAATTCAGTGAGATGTGGAATCGCTGTTGGCATACGTAGAAAAGGGTCCACTTAATTATATGGATCTAAAGTGACTGACTCAACCCCACAGAGTACAAACATCAGCAGTTAGCAGTATAGATAGCACAACTCTCAACGAACTACTTACCCAACTTGAAACGTTCGATCACTTCTTCAGCAAAATAACGATATGCATGCGCACCGCTGCTATTAGGCTCATATTCGAAAATAGATTGGCCAAAGCTCGGCGCCTCACTCAGTCGAATAGAGCGCGGAATCATACTGCGAAAGACTAATTCATCAAAGTGATTACGCACCTCACCGACCACTTGCTGGCCCAGATTCGTGCGTTGGTCAAACATCGTCATCAAAATACCACCGAGCTCCAGCCCCTCATTTACGCCCGCCTCGCGCAGCTTATCCACAACCTTCAGGATTTGCCCAAGCCCTTCCATGGCCAAATATTCACATTGTAGCGCAATGATTAAATAATCAGCCGCGGCGAGACTATTCATCGAAAGCATACCAAGCGCCGGCGGGCAATCCAACACAATGGCGTCGTACGCATCCGACTCGCGTAGTGGACGCAAGACCTCACGCAGTTGTACTAAATAATCATCTCGCTGGTACAATTCGATTTCGATTGCAGCCATATCCACCTCCGAAGGTATCATGAACAGGCAATCGTTAGCACCGACTGGTTGTACTCGCTCCAAGGCCCCGCCCTCTCCACACAACGGTCCATAAAGACTACCACCTTCGAGCTTCTCCAACCCGAGGCCGCTGGTCGCGTTCGCCTGAGGATCAAGGTCTACGAGCACAGTACGCACGCCCTTTTCCGCGAGTGCATAGCTAAGGTTAATAGCGGTCGTCGTCTTACCGACGCCGCCTTTTTGATTCGCAATAGTAAATACGGTGGCCGACATAAGATACTGTTGATAGACGATGCAGGTATCTCGTCGAGAAGAAAGGCAGGATACGAGCACCCAGACACTACCTTAACCCGAGCTCTAATGAGACCGAAACCTGTACAAACAATTCGAATCGATCACTCACGACACTTCCGCCACGACCGGATTGCGCAAGGTTCCAATACCACTAATCTCAATCGCAACATCATCCCCTGGCTTTAAAAAACATTGTGGATCCGCCGCGACTCCCACACCTGGCGGCGTCCCAGTCAAAATCACCGTCCCCGGTAACAAGGTTGTGCTCCCGCTTAAAAACGCAATCAACTCAGCCACACTAAAAATCATGTCCCCCGTATACGACTCTTGGCGAATCGCACCATTCAAAATGGTACGAATCGGTAGAATCTGTGGATTCGGAATACGATCCGCCGTCACTAAAACAGGCCCTAAAGGGCAGAAAGTATCAAAACTCTTTCCCTTTACCCATTGACCACCCCCATAATCCTTTTGCCAATCACGCGCACTCACATCGTTCGCACACGTGTATCCCAGCACATAATCGAGCGCATTTTCAGCGGCAACATTCTTGCAAGTCCTCCCAATCACTACAGCGAGCTCGCATTCATAATCCACCTTGTCACTATGCAGATGTCGCGGCAGTATTATTGGACAGTCCGGATCCAGCACAGAACTGGTGCTTTTCATAAAAACAACTGGGTACTCTGGCAACTTCGCCTTCATTTCGACAGCATGTTCACGATAATTTAAGCCAATCGCATAAATCGCACTCGGCACAACCGGCGCCAATCGACGCACAGGCTGTAACAATTCGGCCCCCTCAGAAAACGAGCCATACAAATCGCCCTGCAAGCGAAAAACCTCATCGCCCACCTCGCAACCATAGCAAATTAAACCATCCCGAGTCTGCACACGTACTATATTCATAGTTCACCAAAATCAATTGATCTCATAAGATCGCAAATTTTTTCTTGCTTTGCTGCAAAGTACCACCTTTATTCCCGCCCTTTCGTATGGATTACGGGGGCTTAGCTCAGTTGGTTAGAGCGCATCCTTGACATGGATGAGGTCGCAGATTCGAATTCTGTAGCTCCCACCATGCTTCGCTCTGCGAGCTACGCATGGCACGCCAAAGTAGCTCGCAGAGCGAAGCATACCCATCCTAGTCCGGAAGACAACCGTGCCCTACGCAGCATTTAAGCGATGCGGGAAGCAGGACGAGAAGTGCTGGAATCGAAACCGAAAATTTTGACAAGCCACTAAGGCCACACCACAGTGCCTCCCATGCGACAAATCAAAGCACTCATTTATGCACTCCTTGGCGGTATGGTCGCATGGGGCTACTGGCAAAGAGGCAGTACCGCGATGAGCATCTTCATCTGCCTATTTACTCTCGCGATGATTGCACTCACACTTTCTACAATTGGCCGTATGCGCATCAGTTGGAACCATGAAGGTATCACACTGGCCGCGTTTCCCAAGAAGCCCAAACTCATTCGCTGGCAGGAATTAGACAAGATCTCCCTCGACCACCTCGGCTACCATATTAGTGCTTCCAGCGGTCGCTTTAAAATTCGTAAGAAATCGATGCCCGATGATCTATTAAAGCGCATTAAGGAAAGCATCCGTATGAATCAGAAGAACCACCAAACTGGATCATAATACGGCCATAGCAGTAATCCTAACACTGACTACACCACGCACCCCACTCCACTCATTAAGTGGTTCATTCGTTCACACAGGCAGGTGGCATACCCGTCACTTCTTCAAAAATAGAGGGTTCATCCTCAAAGACCTTCAACTGCTCAACCAAAGCAGCCTGGGCAGGCGCACAAGTCAGAAAAAGCTCCGCACCATCAGCACTCTCCAAGCCCATCCATAATTTCACTTCACTGTAGTGCTGAAGCAACCATCCCAGCGCTTCATGCATCGCAGCTCCATCCGTAGGCAATTCATAAAAATCTGCCTTACGATCACTATGTGACCAGATGACTGTGCTTGGGTTATCCATTTTGCATGAGGCCACGACAATGGCCCGTTTCAATATAATGTAGCATCAAAGTTACTGACAAGCATTCCAATAAAATGACGTCAGCTTCAAACTTTTTTCACAAATTGACCGTAATAATTATTCGACGATAGCGATTCGCTTAATCACCTCTGCAGCAAGAAAAAAACCAACAGTTCCCGTCAGATAAGTCGCTGAACCAAAACCTGTGTCACAATTCAAACGATAATCCTCCCCCACCTCACGCTCGCAACTCACAGAGCCATCCGACATCGGAAATACAGGCAACTCTTCCGAATACACGCAATCGACCTTAAATTTCTGCCGCTTGTATTTAGGAAAGCCATACTGCTGACGCAAACGCTTACGTACTTGCAATAGGAGTGGATCGTTAATCGTACGCGCCAAATCACATATACGTACACGGCTAGGATCTATACAGCCCCCCGCACCACCGCAAGTAATCAACTTGCGCTCGCGCTTACGCGCCTCTGCAATCAAATAGCACTTATGCTTAGTACTGTCGATCGCATCAATAATGTAGTCATAACTAGGGCGCAACAAGCGCTCTGCTGTCTTCTCGGTAAAAAAGACCTCCTCGACTGTGACTACACACTCTGGAGCAATCCGGCTAACCCGCTCGGCCAGAACAATCGCTTTCGAACGCCCCACCGCACCATCCAGAGCATGAACTTGCCGATTCACATTACTCAGGCAAACTTCGTCCATATCAACCAAAGTCAGCGCGCCAATTCCCGAACGGGCAAGGGCCTCGACTACCCAGGAACCCACACCGCCAAGGCCAATCACGCAAATATGCGCCCTGCGTATACGCGCCAGGCCGGCCGCTCCATATAAACGGCCAATTGCACCAAATCTTATTTCGTAGTCAGACATCTCCAGAGAACTTAGGCGATAAAACTTGGAAGATGAAAGTTAGAAGTTAAAAAACTCTTCACTCTACCTCCCACACACTCCACTCTGTGTGCCATGGCTAAATTACAAGACATCGTCGCCTTCTGCGACCAACGCACCCGTCAATCTGAGATCAAAGACTTCGATGGAGCCTACAATGGTCTCCAAATCGAGAACAACGGTATCGTCAAAAAAGTCGGCGCCGCAGTCGATGCAGGTCAGCTACCCTTCGAAAGTGCCATCGCCGCAGACATTGACTTCCTCATTTGTCATCATGGTCTTTACTGGACGGCACCGATTCCGCTCACAGGAAGCAACGCACGTAAGGTCAAAACAGCCTTTGATGGTAATCTAGCCATATATGGCGCGCACTTACCACTCGATTGCCACCCCGAAATAGGCAATAATGCCCTGCTGGCCAAAGAGCTAGGCCTCAAGAAAATTGACACCTTCCTGAACTATGAGGGCAACGATATGGCGACCGTCGCACTCGGCCCCATGGGCGGACGTCCTGAGATTTCAAAAAAGTTACAAGCCTTATTTCCACAAACGTATCACGCCATCGAATACGGCAGCGAAAAGCCAAAACGCATCGGTATACTAACTGGTAGCGGACAAAGCGCAGTGCCCCACATGCTCGCGAACGGCATCGATACGCTCATAACTGGGGAATTGCGTCAACATCACTTCAATATGGCGCAAGAGCTCGGACTGAATCTCTACCCCTGCGGTCACTACGCGACTGAAGTCTTCGGAGTCAAAGCGCTCGCAGCAGAAGTTGCCTTCAAGTTCCGGCTCGAATGGCAATTTATTGAACAGCCTTGTCGCCTCTGATTTGAAGCATGATAAACCTTCCCTAGAATTTCCCCCTAAGATTTTGGATCGAACATTTGCATAAACAGCAAATATTCGAGCTCTAGGTTTGCCATCCCCCCAGAAAAGACTAAGCCTTTTACCCTAAATGAAGAAAACGGGTAAGATCGATTCAAGCGGCAACTCCATGCTCCTTCGCGCATCCGCAAAGCGCCTGTTCGAGAGCTTAATGGAACAGACAGCCGATCGCATCTATATCAAAGATAAGAAGAGTCGCTTCATTGCCGCTAGCCAGGCCCTCGCAGAGATGCATGGCTACAAGAACCGTCACGAGTTAGAAGGACTAACCGACTTTGACCTCTTCACGCACGAGCATGCACAGCAAGCCTTCGACGACGAAAGAGAAATCCTTCGCACAAAAAAATCGATCATTAATAAAATCGAAAAAGAAACTTGGCACAATCGAGAAACAACTTGGGTCTCTTCCACTAAGGCCCCCCTCTATCTAAGCTCTGGCAAACTAGCCGGTATCATCGGCATCTCACGCGATGTCACAGCCGAAAAATTAGCCCAACAAAAATTAGCCGACAGCGAACAGAGGCTACGCGAGCAAAACAAAATCATGCGCTCCGACTACGAGAGCGCAATGAAGGTTCAGAGCGTCATGATTCCCGGGCGCGTACCTCAAATAAAGAATGTCGATATCGCCCACCTCTGGAAACCCATGAACATGGTAGGCGGCGACATCATAAATTTCCCACGCAACCCCAGCAATTGCCTGCTATTCTTTATGGGAGACGTTTGTGGCCATGGCGTCGCCGCAGCATTCTACACAGTACTCATTAAATATCTAACTGCCCACAGTGCAGAAGTTTACAATGACAACCCGCGTGATTTCTTAAACTCAGTCAACGAAGGTGTCACAGGACGTATCCAATGCGGTTTTATCACAGGTTTGGCAGGTCATTTTGGAGCACGTCAAAAAGATGGCAGTCGCAAATTAATTCTTTCACATGCCGGGCACAAACAAGTGCTCATTTATCGTAAAAAAGAAGGCAGTATTGAACTCATAAATCTCCCCAACGGAACCGTCATGGGCATCCCCGGAACGACAGCCTCTCAATCCAAAGCATTCGATCTGCATATTGGTGACCGTTTCTATGCCTTTACCGACGGCATCATCGAGGCCTCCAACCTCGATGGTCAAGAATTTGGTATTCGGCGCGTGATTCGGCGCTTCGCCGAACTATCGACACAGCCCATCGACACAACAATCAACACGCTTTACAAAGAGGTAACCCAATACACTCAAGCCCCGGATCAACAGGACGACATCACCATCCTCGGCTTCGAATTAAACTAAAGCCTTGCCAACAGTCTATAAGCCTCTGGCCGACGCATTTACGCACTGATCCACCACACTCAAGATATAGGCCGCCGCGGTTTCCGCCCGCAGCACATTTCGGCCGAGGCGCACGGGTACAAAGCCTGCCTCGGCTAAGGCGGCATACTCCTCAGCGGTGAAATCCCCCTCGGGGCCGACTGCCACGACCACTTCTTGCAGCGCGCCAGCCGCGTCCAATACCTCGCGCAGAGGCCGACTGCCTGCTTCCAAACTGGCGACCACCCGCAAACTGTCCTCCCCTCGCGGCTCATCTCGCAGCCAATCCCCCAAAGAAATCGGCGCCGCCAAGTCGGGTAGATAGCCCAAGCCGCACTGCTTGCAGGACTCGATCATCGTCACCCGCCACTTCTCCACTTTAGAGAGCAGCCGCTCGCCCTTGATCTGCACATCGCCCTGATGCGTAAAAACCGGCTGCACCCGCGCAGCGCCGATCTCGGTCGCCATGCGCAAGATTAGGTCCATCGTCTTCCCCTTGGGAATCGACTGCAGCAAAGTCACACGCGGCATCGGCGGCGCATCGCGCACAATCTCGTCCACTTCAATTCGCACCGCTTTGGCATCTGTAGCCGCAATGCGCCCCCAATAACGCGTGCCACGACCATCCAAGACCTCCACCGTCTCGCCCACCTTTGCCCGAAAAACCCGCACCAAATGATGACTCTCCCGCGCGTCCAATGTTAATAAATTGGACTCCACAGAAGCTTCAGGGAACAAAAAGGATCGATAACGTGCCATACTTCAAAGCTGGAAACTCTCTCACTTCTTTGCAACTCATTCAGTTTCCCAGTTGTCGATTTGCCCACAATCGCTTTGCTGATCCTCAAACCACTCAATTTCTTAATTCTTATTTCTTAATTCCAATTTCCATGCATCCCTTCCTGCAAAACGACTTCCACATCAAGTGGTCCACACTCACCCCCTCACACATCGAGGCCGACATCACTAAAGCACTCGACGAAGCCCAGGCCGCCGTTGACGCCGTCGCGAGTCAGACACCGCCCTTGAGTTACGCCAACACCATCGCCGCACTCGACGACGGCTTGGAAACACTCAACCATGCTTGGGGCCTGGTCAGCCACCTCGACTCCGTCGCCAACAGCCCGGAACTACGCGAAGCTCATAATGCGATGCTACCCAAGGTCAGCGAGTTCTTTGCCAGCATCCCGCTCAACGAAGCACTCTGGGGCACCCTCAAAGCCTATGGCACACAAAGCGAAAGCGAAACACTCAGCCCCACCAAGCGACGCTACATTCAAGAGACACTCGCCGATTTCCGCGAGGCGGGCGCCGACCTGCCGCCCGAGCAAAAGAAGCGTGCCGGAGAAATCCAAAGCGAACTCGCCAAGCTCACTCAGAAATATTCAGAAAACTGCCTGGATGCCACCAACGCCTGGGAGAAAATTGTCACCGACAAGGAACAACTTTCGGGTCTACCGGAATCCGCACTGGATGCCGCCCGCCAAAGCGCCGAGCAAAAGGGCACAGAAGGCTGGCGCTTCACGCTACAGGCGCCCAGCTACATCCCTGTCATGACTTACGCGGATAGCGATGCCCTGCGCAAGGAGGTCTGGCAGGCCTACGCCGCCATTGGCCGCGAAGGCGAACACGACAACCGCGAACTGGTCCGCCAAATCCTCGACCTGCGCCACGAATTTGCCCAACTCGTCGGTCAGGCAAATTTCGCCGATCATGTCACCGAGCGCCGCATGGCCGCCTCCGGGAAAGCCGCACTCAGCTTCGGCGACGAAATCTTCCAAAAAGTCCGCAAACAATTCGAACAAGAAGCCGAGCAACTGCGCCAATTCAAAGCATCTCTTAACTCCCCACTCCCCACTTCCGATTCCCCACTTCTTCAGCCCTGGGAAGTCGGCTACTGGGCGGAAAAGCAGCGCAAGGCCAACTACGCCTTCGACGAAGAAGCCCTGCGCCCCTACTTCCCGATCGACCGCGTCATCAGCGGCATGTATGAAATCGCTCAGAAAATCTTTGGGCTGCGCATTGAGGAACGTCGAACATCGAACGCCCAACATCGAACATCGAATAAGGAAGAACCCACACTCGACGTTCAGCGTTCAACGTTCGATGTTCAATGTTCAACCCAAGGTTCGGCTCCGGAGGAGCCGCAGACATGGCACCCCGAAGTTAAATTCTACGATCTTTTCGACTCGGAGACTGACGAACAACTCGGCTCGTTTTACGCCGACTGGCACCCGCGCGAGTCCAAGCGCGGCGGCGCATGGATGAACTACCTGCTCACCGGCAACCGCGACAGTTCTGTGGGCCCACGCACGCCGCACCTCGGCCTGATCTGCGGTAATCTCACACCCGCCGTCGGCGACAAGCCCGCACTGCTCACTCACCGCGAAGTCGAAACCATCTTCCACGAATTCGGCCACCTGCTGCATCACCTTTGCGGCGAGGTCGAAGTTAAGTCACTTAATGGTGTCAATGTGCCATGGGACTTTGTGGAACTGCCCTCACAGATCATGGAAAACTGGTGCTGGGAGCGCGAGAGCCTCGACCTTTTCGCTCGTCACTACGAAACAGGCGAGCCGATCCCGGAGGAACTCTTCGACAAGATGCTGGCCGCGCGCAACTACATGAAAGCCAGCGCCAACGTGCGTCAGCTCGCCTTTGGCAAGATGGACTTGGAGCTCCACATCCACTGGCCAGAGTCCGCCAAGGAAGACCTCGACGCCTTCGTCGAAAACGTGCTCACCGGCTACAGCGCGGAATACAAGACCAAGCCCAAGAGCAATGTCTTCAACTTCAGCCACCTCTTCAGCAGTCCGACGGGCTACGCCGCCGGCTACTACAGCTACAAGTGGGCGGAAGTTCTAGACGCCGACGCCTTCACCCGCTTCCAGCAAGAAGGTATCCTCAACGGCGAAACTGGCCGAGACTTCCGCAACAAAATCCTAGCCAAGGGCAACTCCGAGGACCCCGCCCAACTCTACAAGGACTTCATGCACCGCGCCCCCGATCCCGACGCCCTCCTACGCCGCGACGGATTGCTTTGAGTTCATTCATCACTAATCAACGAAGACTTCACCAGGAGCGACCACAAGCTGTTATGGCGAAATAGGCTCTTTTTCGAATTTTTCACCAAAGATTCGCTCTTCATGAAAATGCACACCCAATACACTGACAGCACAGCGCCACCGTGTTTCGAATGTGAGAGTGGCGCACTACGCCCGATTCAAAAAGACTACATAACGCAACTCAAAGGACGCAACACGATCACGATCAAGAAAGTGCCTATGCTACGCTGCGACCAGTGCGGTGACACCGTAATCGGCGGTGAAGGTAACGATCAGATCGAAAATGAACTCCGAAGAATCTAAGAGCGCTCTAAAGCAGAGTGTTTTAACACTAAAAAACCTGCTTACGACGGATTTCTTCCTCACTACGCGCACGCGCGCGGCTTTGCTCCAATAGCACCTCCTGCATTTCTTCAGAAAACTCTTCGCGAAACTGGGCGTACTCTTCTTCAGAGTCAAAAGCAGGGACGAAATCACCTGCGAGGTCCGGGACGATAACCATGTCAGTCATAAGCTTTCCTTTAGTTGATTTGGCGTAAATTGCTCACGTAGAGAGCATAAGATGTAAAATTTTGCAAGTTTGATTTAATGAGTTTTTCTGGACCGTTCAGCGACGAGCCTAAATCAAAAATCAGCTTCTCAGGCAAATGACAAGCAACCAAGCCAGAAGTTTCATATCCATTCCTCGTGGCATCCCAAATAATTTCGCCCAGCACCTTGCGCTGCTCAAACAATCCCGGCGTCGAGAGTTCACAGACCCAAATAAAATGTGGCATCGGCAAATAACGATAAACCTCTGCCACAGAGGAATGCCCCATGCCTCGCTCCAAGATTCGCCCCTTAAAAGAAGTGCCAGTCGTTAAAAAGATGCGGAGCATCAGCGTTTCATTCTGCAGGGTAGGAGATTCGCTAATAAACTTTGCCAGCGATAGTTCGGCCGCTTTTCGAAATCCTTCTGGGCTCAAATAAACCTTATCCGGCAAAGGGGCGATAAAACTATCAATTTGACTAAACTCAAATCTAGAGTCGTTTGCCGATAATGCACCCCCTTGGCGTAGAGGCTGATAAGGAAAGGTATTATCGTCGCTGATCACAAAGCCTTGATTAAACTCAGACGAATAATGCAGGCGTTTATCATCCGCGATTAGCAGCGAATCAATATTAGAAAAATGACCAAAAGCTGAAATGACGTGTTGCGGCACCCCCACAAGGCAAGGAATCCCCGACTCGATATAAGTATATAGTAGGTGCTCAAACTGATCCTTATGCTGATCTCTCGAATATATTAATGGCTCAAAGCTATGCTGCCGAAGTGCTTCTGCCATTTGCCACATAGTCAAGCCATCGGACGGATACATGCGCCCAATCGAGTAATCTTTTGTTAATTGTCCGATCTGGAATGGGTGAATTTCTCCATACCGAGAGTATTGATTACTGAAATAACGAAGAACCGTCCAAAGGGCCGACTGCGCACATACCGTGACATCTGCATCTTGGCTAATAAACGGAAAGCCATGAACCTTTAGCGAAACCCCGAGTAAGTGAATTTCCTCAGTACAGGTTCGGATATGAGCTTCGCCCACTCGTGAATCAACAGGGCAGATTAAAGTTCGACCGACACAATTAGGCCGAGTCGGACGAATAACCGAATACCCTAAATAACTGCGCTGCATTCGCTCGACATCTGCCAATGCCGCCTTATCGAGCACTTCATTAAAAAAGTGAAGACGATTACAACGCGAATTCGGCGTTTGAAAACGCTTTGAATGGTAGTTCGAGAACGTATCGCGGTAGTCCTTATCAATGTAATGCCGTTCCACTAGAACCGTCTTCACTGCCCCGCAAAACGCCTTTTCAAGCTTAGCCAGCCCTCTTTTATCCAAATGTGGGGCAGCCACCTTTAAAACCTCAGGCCATTCACCACCATTCTCAAAGACCACAATGGGGAGCACGCCTGATTCATCGATAATCATATGACCGACAGTTCAACGCTTTGCCTAATTTCTTCAACTTTAATCGAACCGAGCCCACTCAGAAATAGTCTTGCGAAACACTGACTCGGTGGGCGAAATACAAATTTTCGCAAAATAGGCGCTTATATGCACAACATCTGCAACTTTTCTGACTGTCGAAAATACCGATATACGCTGCTGCATAAGTGGGATCCGCTCTTCGAGCGTCGACGTGCGCTGTTCATTTGCCTAAACCCGTCCACCGCGGATGAGAGCCATCTAGACCCCACACTCACGCGTATCAAATCCTTCTGCCAGCGCTTGGGTGCGAACGAGTTTTTGATGCTTAACATTTTCGCCTACCGCGCCACGGATCCGACAGCGATGCTGGCCGTGGCCGACCCGGTTGGTCCGAAAAATGATGCCTACATTCATGCCGCCATTCGAGAAGCCTACGAACTCAATGGCGGTCAGCTCGACATCATCGGCGGCTGGGGCAATCACGGCATCCATCGCAACCGCCAGGCCGCCTGCTTCAACTTGCTCCGGCCCTATCGTCAATGGCCTAACTTAAAAATTTCCTGTCTCGGCAAAAACGCCAACCAAGCGCCCAAGCATCCGCTCTACATCGCAGCTGACAAAGAATTTGAGCCGCTATAAATCGAGCGATGGCGATACAACTTCAGGAATTTGCGGAACAGGTCCTCTTCGGTACCAGCATCGAGGCAAAGCTCAGCTTTCCGCGCGAAGAGATCATCGACACCCTCCCTGGCGATCCAATCGTCACCCCGCGTCAGCTCACGCGTCCCCAACATCTATTGCTGCGCGACGACGGCGTGCGCGCCAAGCATCCGAGTCAGGCAAAACTGGTGGACGAAAAAGAGCGGGGCAAATTACTGCACTTTTTCGGCAATCATGAGCTGCTGGCCACCGAACTGATGGCACTGGCGATTTTGAAGTTCCCCGATGCGCCCGCGAGCTTCCGACGCGGCCTACTGGAAACCCTCAAGGACGAACAGATCCACACCCGCCTCTACATGCACCGCATGGAACAATGCGGTGTCGAGTTTGGCGAGCTGCCCCTCAACGATTACTTCTGGAAGAGTGTCTCCTCGATGGAAGATCCGCTGGATTATGTCACCCGCCTCTCACTCACCTTTGAACAGGCCAACCTCGATTACTCCCGCGAATATGGCAAAGTGTTCAATACCGTCGGCGACTCGGGCACCGCCAAAATTCTAAACAAAATCTACCAGGATGAAATCGAGCACGTAGGCTTCGGACTAAAATGGTTCCGCCGCTGGAAGGCCTCCGGCAAGACCGATTGGGAGGCGTATCGCGAACGCTTGATCTTCCCGCTCTCTCCCGCACGTGCCAAGGGCAACGACTTCAATGCCGCCGGGCGCCTCGAAGCTGGCTTGGATCAGGGCTTCATCCAGGACTTGAAAATTTTCCAACAATCGCGCGGCCGCACGCCTAACGTGTTGTGGTTCAACCCACAGGCCGAGCAATGCGCGGCAAGCAATCGTGTGGTTGCCCACCCAAAAGTCAGCCAACAGTTACAAAGTGATCTGGCCTTTCTGCCGGCTTACCTCTCACGTCAGGATGATGTACTGATCATGACACAGCCCCCCAGCGCTGAATTCCTCCGTCGCATTCAAGACTACGGCTTCCACCTGCCGGAAATCCATGTATCCGCACGCTCCACCGACGGCGGTGGCGAACGCGCGCCCAACCTCAAACGTAAGCTCGGCGAGCTGCGCCCCTGGGCATGGAGCCCCGACAGCCATGCTTTTTTTGAGCACTGCCTGCCGCACGTCGCCCACCCGCGTGCCCACGATGCACTGTGGAACAAGTCGCTACGCGCGCTCTACTCCAAGGCCTGGAGCGCACAGTGGGGCCAAGCCTTCGCAGCCGATCACCACGCGCTCGATTGGATCGCACCGGACTCCATCTATGGCCACGCAGTTCACAACTTCGAAGAGTTCACAGACGCCCGTAAACACTTCGCCGAAGGGGGCTACCCACACATCGTTTGTAAAGTCCCCTTCGCCACCGCCGCCCATGGCAACCGCTGCCTACTGGCCGACGAAGCGCTCTCCCCCGAGCTGTGCAAATGGCTGGAGACAGCCTGGCAACAGCAAAGCAGTGTCGTGGTCGAGCCCTGGCTAGAGCGTGTTTTCGACTTCTCCGTGCAATACGAAATGAGCGCCGAGGGCCTCAAGCACATCGGCTACGCTCGCATGGTCAACAACCCGCGCGGACAATTTCAAGGCATCTTGACCAATGCCTTGTGCAAAGGGCTCGCCCCCGAACTCGTTCGTTTCCTCATGCAACGAGAACCCGAGCAAGGCCGCCCCCGCGTCTTCCACCACTTCGAAACAAGCCTCGCTCACAGATTGGAAGCCGCGCTGCACGCCGCACAATTTCGTGGGCCCATCGGAGTCGACGCACTGCTTTTCCGTGATCACAGCGGACAACTACAAATCAAAAGTGTAGTCGAAATCAACCCACGCTTCACCATGGGCCGGGTCGCCCTAGAACTGGAGTCGCACAACGCGCCGCGCTCCGTCGGCTACTTTCAGATCATGACTCGCTCCCAATTGCGCAAAACCGGCAGTCGTGATTTCAAGCAGTGGGCCGCTCAACTCACCAGCACACATCCAGTGCAAGTCAGCGCACGCGCACAACCGCAGATCCGCTCCGGCAGCTTCCCGCTCAACGATCCCACAACCGCGCAGCAATTCCTAGCCGTCTATCACGTAAGAGAATCTATCCACGACCTACTCCAGCAGATCGGCCAGTAAATCACTCCCCATTTTAAGTGGTTTTAAGTAAAAAATACAGTATGGGTTTGATCTGTGCGCCATCGCCACTTTAGTCGGCGCGCATTAGAACGCGGGAGAATACGTGCACCTACCACAAATCGCACCTCCTGTGAACTAAGCTCGCCACACTATACCAATGACCACACGCACAGTTCGACCTTCCACAGGCCCTATTCTTAACAATCCAGATATCGTCCTCATCGGCGGCGGTATTATGAGCGCCACACTCGGCATCATGCTTAAGAAAATGAATCCCGACTTCACGATTCAAATCGTCGAGTCGCTCCCACGTGTCGCCTTGGAAAGCTCACATGCGTGGAACAACGCCGGCACCGGACACGCCGCGCTGTGCGAGCTCAACTACACGCCACAGAACGCCGACGGCAGCGTCGATGTCTCCAAGGCGATCAAAATCAACGAACAATTTGAGCACTCCAAACACTTCTGGGCCTACTTGGTCGAGCAAGGCGTGATCAAGGACCCCGGCGCATTTATCAAGCGCGTGCCCCACATGAGCTTCGTGCATGGCGAAAAGGATATCGAATTCCTGCGTCAGCGCTACCAAGCCCTCAGCGAGCAACACCTCTTCAACGAAATGGACTTCACCGAAGATCCAGCCACCATCGCAGAGTGGGCACCACTCCTGGGACAAGGCCGTAGCAATGCAGAGCCGATCGCCGTCACCCGAGTCGAGTCCGGCACCGACATCAACTTTGGCGCACTCACGCAGCAACTGATCGACTACCTCATTTCACTCGACGGCGTCGAACTCGCCATGCAGGCCCGCGTCACCGACATCGAGCAAAGAAAAGACGGCCGCTGGCGCCTAAAAATCGACAGCAAAAGCGAAGGCAAACGCAAGCTACGCGCCAAGTTCGCCTTCATTGGAGCCGGCGGTGGCTCACTACATTTATTGCAAAAGTCCGGCATCCCCGAGGGCAAAGGCTTTGGCGGCTTCCCTGTCAGCGGGCAATTTCTCGTTTGCAAAAACCACGACATCATCGAGCAGCACGCCGCAAAGATTTATGGCAAAGCCGCTGTCGGCGCGCCGCCCATGTCGGTCCCACACCTCGACACCCGCGTGATCGATGGTAAGAAAGCCCTACTCTTTGGCCCCTATGCCGGCTTCTCACCTAAATTCCTGAAAGAAGGCTCCATGCTCGACCTGATCAAGTCCGTGAAGCTCGACAACATTTTGCCACTGCTCGCGGTCGGTCGCGACAACATGTCGCTCACCCAATATTTGATCAACGAATGCCGCAAATCGCACAGCGACCGCGTCGAAGGCCTGCGTGAATTCTTTCCCGCCGCCAAAGAAGAAGACTGGATGCTGGTCACCGCGGGCCAGCGCGTGCAGATCATCAAGAAGAGCCCCGACAGCACCGGTAAACTCGAATTTGGCACCGAAGTCGTGGCCGCACAAGACGGCAGCATCGCCGCCCTGCTCGGCGCTTCACCCGGCGCCTCCACCTCTGTTTCCATCATCGTCGAAGTGCTCGAGAAATGCTTCCCAAAGGAGATGCAAACTGAAGCGTGGCAAAGCAAACTCACAGAGATGCTACCTGCACACGGCAAGTCTCTAGCCAAGGACGAAAGCACCTATCGCACGCTGCGCAAACGTGCCGACGCCGCTCTAGCGATCACGTAGGCCGGGGCCCTGCGGGCCAGTGAGGAGTCGAGAGTAGGAAGTGGGAAGAACCGCGCACGCTCCCCCCGGAACGAAGTTCCGAGGCCACGTATCCTCGATCCTCTGGATCGGGGCCGGCGGCCCTGCGGACCAGTGGGGAGTAGAGAGTGGGAAGTGGGGAGTCCAGCCACACGCTCCCCGGAACGAAATTCCGAGGCTACGTATCCTCGATCCTCTGGATCGGGGCGGGCGGCCCTGCGGACCAGTAGGAAGTTGAGAGTGCGAAGTGGGAAGACCCAGCAACACGCCCCCCGGAACGAAGTTCCGAAGCTACGTATCCTCGATCCTCTGGATCGGGGCCGGCGGGCCTGCGGGCCAGCTCCTTACATTTCATCCAGCAACGACTTTCGATACGCGCCAAAGCACTTCCAAAAGGCGTCGCTCTCCCAAGCATTCAGATCCGGAAAGCCGGGCACCATACTGCCCGCATAGGCCCAATCTTGGGCCGACTTCACAAGCTTCGCTCGCACGGGATTTTGACGCAAATAATTGCACGTATCGGCAAATGCATGCCGTTCTCGCGCCTCCTCGCGTAGCACATGATCATGCGGCTGCTTCACCCACTCCAAAGGTAAATAGCGCCGAAGAAACTTAGTCGCCTTCAGCTGATCACTGCGAGCCGCAGCCCCCACCCAAATCAAATGCAGGTGATCCGGCATCAGAACGTAACGCGCGCAGCCCAAATGATACCTCGCACAAGTGTGCAAAAGCGTTTCTCGAAACAGAGAATGAAACGCATCCCCCAACCAGCCCTGACGCCGGTCTTTAACTACATAGGTCCACATCACATGCGCCGATCCCTGATAAAACTCAGCTGGCAGTCGGGGGAGTCGGCGCTCATTCCACATAAGCCCAAACTACGAAAATTAACGCCATTAAGACAAGACAAATATAAACGATACGCTCCCCCGGAACAAAGTTCCGAGGCCACGTATCCTCAATCCTCTGGATCGGGGCCGGGGGCCCTGCGTCCTGAGCTCCTCAGCTCGAAATCTCAGTCGTTGCCGCAGTTAAGAAATAATAGGAGATTCAGGAATCCTCAACTGACAGCCCTTTCGGCTCGCTTGGATCACACCGATACCACACTGATGCTGCTGAAGATTCATTCGATCTCTATCCCTGAACCTACCGCGGCAGCAGCGGTTTCCCTTGCCTATCCGATCATAGCTTAGTATAATACTGCGGTGCCATCATCAGCTTCAAGCGGACCTCACACAATGCATCGATTCATAATCAAAATCCCCCTCGTCACACTCCTACTTTCATTGCTTCACACTGCTGTGTTTTGCCACGACCTAGATGATTTCGTGTTCCACATGAATGAAGAGACGGTCGAAATCACTGAATATGTAGGAACCAGCACCATTGTAACAGTGCCATCAGAAATCGATAGTATTCCCGTGCAATCGATCGGCAGAGATGCCTTTCGAAATAGCCAAATAACAGAAATCACCCTACCTGATTCAATTCTCAAGATTCAAGCATACGCATTTGAAGGTTGCAACCAACTGACCACAATCCAGCTCAGCGCTCAACTGCTGACCATCGGCGAGTCAGCCTTTGAAGGAACAAATATCACTGCGGTGAACTTCCCCCAGACCTTGAGAACATTGGCCGACTCCGCCTTCATGCACTCTCAATCATTAACAAGCATTCAATTCCCAATGGATAGCAGCGAATTGAGTATCGGCATCAACGTGTTTAGCAATTGCGACGAGCTCCTCACAGTTTCACTGCCAACTGGCCTCCAGACAATACCAGCAGGAATGTTCAGTTCCTGCAATCAGCTCCAATCAGTGACACTGAATGATGATTTAAAATCAATCGCTACCGAAGCCTTCGCATGGTGCCCCAACCTACAGTCAATTAATTTCCCAGATGGCCTCACCACCATCGGCAATGACGCTTTTGTGGGCTCTGGCCTGAATTCCGTGGACTTACCCTCCAGCCTAAGTGCGCTGGGAACTCGTCCATTCTCCTTTTCGGACGATCTAATTGCGATCAATGTCTCCTCCGCTAACAGCAATTTTGCAGCTATAAACGGCGTACTTTACGACAAAGAAATTACCAAGCTACTGACATTCCCAGCATCAAAACCAGTCACAGATTTTCAGGTCCCTGACACGGTGCAAAGCATCGGACTGCACGCGTTTGCAAATCACGCAGCACTTGAGCAAATTCACATTCCACCAGCGACCACAGAAATTGACGCGGATGTATTCTATGCAAATTCGAATTTGCACAGCGTTCACGTCAGCCCCGATAACACAACTTATCGTAGTCAAGATGGTGTTCTATTCGACAAGTCACTCAGTACCCTGCTGTATTTCCCCTACGGCAAGGTCATTGCTTGCTATAAAATACCGGAGGGAGTAACCTCGCTTTCAAGTCGCACGTTTTTCTCTCGCCCAGGCATCGACTACATCGTGATTCCCGAAGGCGTGACCACAATTAAACGAGATACGTTTAGCTATTCTAGCATCCAAGAAGTCATCATTCCAGCATCGGTGCACACGATCGAAACTGATGCGTTTAACACCCCAAGTTTAAATGCGATCTATTTTTCGGGAAATGCCCCAACGGCTCAATCACGTGCATTCTATAGATCCACTAGCGGAGATGTCTATGCAACCGGCTACATATCTGAAACAGCAGAAGGCTTCAGTGCGCCTCTTTGGCAGTACGCTTACCCTTATAATTTGCCAATTCTTACTATCGGGCCAGAAGAAGAATTTACCATCTGGAAATTAAAAAATGAAGTCCCGCATGATACGAATATCAACGCATCACTCGATGGAATTAAATATCCGATCCTATTGCCCTATGCACTCAATTTAAACCCTCAGAAATTTGAACTTCCGATGCCTCAAATAAGCTCAAACGCGTGGATTTGGAAATTCGACGGCGCACGCACTGGCATCACTTATATGGTCGAACAGACCAATAACCTCAGCGAAGACAACTGGTCCACACACGGCATCACAATTTCTGCCCCCGATAGCGCAGGCCAAAGAACTGCAACTGGCAGTCACTCAGGAGAACAACTTTTCCTAAGGATCCTAGTTAACCCGGAGTAAAGGTTGTAGAGTCGAGCAAATCAACAACCGCGAAATGACGAATAAGCCATTCCACGGTTGTGTTTTTGACGAAGGGCCTGAGCGCCTCCAGCCAACAAGCCTAGCCCCCGGAACAAAGTTCCGAAGCTACGTATCCTCGATCCTCTGGATCGGGGCTGGCGGGCCCTGCGGGCCAGTAGAGAGTGCGAAGTGGGAAGACCAGCAACACGCTCCCCGGAACGAAGTTCCGAGGCTACGTATCCTCGGTCCTCTGGATCGGGGCTGGCGGGCCCTGCGGGCCAGTAGCAAGTAGAGAGTGCGAAGTAGAAAGACCAGCAACACGCTCCCCGGAACGAAGTTCCGAAGCTACGTATCCTCGATCCTCTGGATCGAGGCAGGGGGCCCGCGGGCAAAAAAACACTTCGACATAAAAATTTAAAAGATTCTGAAACTATGCGCCGCACCTGACGATGCCTTCATTCGGGCCTTTTCTCTTGCCTGATTCAATAGACAAGCAATCCGAAAAAACTACCATCTCATTCAAACAATTGTTTGAAGAATTCTCAAAAATGCTCCTTTACTTTGCGAGCCTAGGCGCCGCAGCGGATCCAACGCTGACGGCGCACTTTTATCGACGACTACACAGTGAAATCTACATTCTACTTTTGCCTTCCTTTTACGCTGCTGTTTACCAGCTGTGTCAGCATTCCCGAAAAACGTGCGCAGCAAGTCGATGAGGCGCTGGCCATTGCTCCGACCTACGCCACCAGCGAGTATCCGGACTTGGAACTGGTCGATTCTTTACTGGAGCTTTTCGATGCCCCTCAGCTCAAGCAACTGGTGGAGCAAGCATGGGCTCACAATCCGAACTTGCTGATCGCGGCTTCAGAGATGGATGAAGCGGGCTTTAATTTTGAAAAATCCCGCGGAGCTCTGTTTCCTTCTTTGAGCGGCAATGGCGCTGCCAGTCGCGCCGGCTCCAACTCAAGCGCTGCCAGCAATACTTTTTCTGCCAGCTTGGATGTGGAATGGGAGGTCGATCTGTGGGGCGAGCTTCGCAATCAAACGCGCGCCGCCCAAGCGGACCAATTTACCAGCGAGGCGAACTACCAAGCCACCCGCCAATCACTGGCCGCCCAAACCATGCAGGCCTGGTTCAATTTGATCGCGGCGGAGAAACAACTGAATCTGGCCGAGCGCGAGCGAGACAGCTTTGCCGACACCCATCAACTGGTGCAGCGCCGATACGAACAAGGCATCGTCACAATCACTGAAGTGGAGCTCGCGCATACCGATGCCGCCAGCGCCCGCGCCGACTACGAATCCAGCAAAGACGCTCGCGACCAAAGCGCCCGCGCCCTGAAAGCTCTGCTCGGCCAATACCCTGACGCCAGCCTGTCAGCTTCAACGAACTGGCCCGCCCTGGATCGCAGCATTCCCAGCGGCCTGCCTTCGGAGCTGCTGCTGGCACGCCCCGACATTATTGCTGCCTATCAAAACATCCGCGCCGCGGATGCCCTGGCACGTGCCGCCTATGCGGACCTGTTTCCTGCTTTTACACTCACCGCCAGTGGCGGCCGCAGCTCCGATACATTGTCCGACCTTGGACGCAGCGCCTTCGATGTGTGGTCACTCGCCGGACAAATCAGCGCCCCCATTTTCGAAGCGGGTCAACGCCGCGCGGAAGTCGGAGCCGCCGATGCCCGCGCCGAGCAAGCGTACCAGAACTACCGCGCCGTTGTCATTAATGCATTCACCGAAGTGGAAAACGCGCTCAACTCGGAAGCCTACCTAGCCCGCGAAGAAACGGCGCGTCTGGAAGCACTGGCAGCCGCCCGCCGCGCCGAAGCCAAAAGCCTGCGCGACTACGAATCCGGCCTGATCGACATTCTGGATCTCCTCGAGGCGCAGCGCCGTGTCTTCAGCACCGAAGCCCAAACCATCAGCTTACACAATCTACGACTCAGCAACCGCGTCAGCCTCGCCCTCGCCTTGGGCAAAGGCTTCTAAGAATCCTCTCTCACACCCAAGCAAACGACCGCTCAAGCAGCCTGCAACATTCCGTATGACCGCATTACAACGCATCTCCAATATCGTCCTCCTACCGGCGATCCTCATCCTGGCCACGCTAATCATCTGGGTCATGATTAAGAACAAGCCCGAGCGGCCCAATGTCACGCCCCCCGCGATCATCCCCAGCGTGAGCTATGTGGAAGTCCAAGCACAAGCGACCACGCCGGACATCACCACCTACGGCAACGTACAAAGTTTCTTCGAAGCGCAACTCTCCGCTCAAGTCAGCGGCGAAATCCGACACATCAGCCCCAGTTTCAACGCAGGTCAATTCGTGCAAGCTGGCGAGCTACTGGTGGAAATTGATCCATCCGACTATCAAGCCGTAATCGCTCAAGAAGAGGCCAACCTCGCCAGTATGCAACAAGCACTCAGCGAGGAGAGCATTCGCGCCGACCTGGCCGCTCAAGACTGGACCGAGTCCGGCCGCGCCCTGGAAGACGCCAGCGAGCTCACCCTGCGCCAACCACAACTCGCCGCCGCCCAAGCCAGCGTCGCCTCCGCTCAAGCCAGCCTGCAAAAAGCACAGCTGGATCTTGACCGCACAAAAATTCGCGCTCCCTTTGATGCAATCATCCAAAACCGCAGCGCCAGCCCGGGTAACATCGTCAATAACGGCAGCACCCTCGGCAGCCTAATCGCCACCGAAAAAGCCGAAGTGCGACTACCACTCACCGCCACCCAAGTGCAACGCCTCCACTTGCAGACCCCCTCTGCGGACTCGGCCAACAAAGCCCCCCTACGGGCCACACTCACCACAGCCACTCAGCCCAACGCACAGTGGACCGCTACCATCACTCGCACAGAACCCAGCGTCGATCTCAACAATCAAGTCATTTACGTCATCGGCGAAATCGCCGAGCCCTTTGCCAATCCACAGGCCTTCCTGCCGATCGGCTCCTTCGTCGACGCACGCATCCCTGCCCGCACCATTGAAGATGCCTTCCGCGTGCCCAATACCGCACTGGTCGAAGACCGCTTTGTCTGGATCGTCGATGCCGATGATACACTGCAGCAATTGCCTGTCACCCGACTGGTGGCCGACGGCGACGAACTCATTCTACATATCGATGCCGTATCCAAAGATTCCATACTTAAGATCGCCACTCGCCCGTTGAATTCATTTCGCATCGGCCAAAAAGTTCAACCACACGCGAAAGCACGCTAAATGAGTCCCATCAAAAAACATCCAATCATCGCGTGGTTTTGCGACAACACCGTCGTCGCCAACATCCTGATGCTGATTATCCTCGGCATGGGGATCTCCACAGCCATCAGCGTGCGCAAGGAAGCCTTCCCTTCCTTCGACGCGGAAAGCGTCACTGTCAGCGTTCCCTTTCGTGGAGGCACTCCGGAAGATGTCGAACGCGGGGTTGCGATCAAAATTGAAGAATCCTTGCAAGGCATCAAAGGCATCGACCACATCAGTAGCACCTCCACCGAATCGAATGCCAAGGTCACCATAAACGCGATCGAAGATTATTCGATCACCAAACTGCTGGACGATGTCAAAATTCAAGTCGACGCCATCTCCAGTTTCCCCGAACAAGCCGAGAAACCCATCATCACCGAAAACCAACGCTCGCACGATGTGTTGCGAGTCAACCTCTATGGCGATGTCGCCGAAAGCGTGCTCAAAGAAGCTGCCCGCACCCTGCGCGACGATCTACTCAAACTGGAAAACATCACCCTGGTCGAAACCAGCGGTGCCCGCGATTACGAAGTCTCGGTCGAAGTATCCGAGAATCAACTACGCGCTTACAACCTCACATTCAACGAAGTCGCCGACGCGATCTCCAACAACTCCATCGACCTCTCCGGTGGTGTCGTGCGCAGCGACAGTGGCGACATCTCCGTGCGCACCCGCGACCAGGCCTATGTCGCGGCCGACTTCGCCAAGATCCCACTACGCACCGAAGCCGATGGCACCCGCATCTTACTCGGCGACATCGCCGAAATTCGCGACGGATTTGTCGATCAAGAATACCTGAGCCGCTTTAACGGGCAGCCCTCCGTCGGACTCTCGATCACCTCCGAGGGTGACAACGACATCATTAAAGCCGCCGACGAAGCCACTCAGTTCGTGGCCAGCTATGCCGAAGTGTATGGTCTGCCCGAAGGCGTGCAAATCAGCAGCTGGCAAGACGGCTCCGAGTCCATCCGCTCCCGCCTCAAGCTACTCATCGACAATGGCATCCTAGGCGTGCTCTTGGTCTTAATCTCTCTCGCCCTCTTTCTCAATCTACGGCTCGCCTTCTGGGTCGCGCTTGGCATTCCCATCTCGATCGCCGGCGCATTGGCCGCCTTCCCTTTTCCGCTGATCGACATCTCGCTCAATCAGCTCACCGCCTTCGCCTTTATTATCGTGCTCGGGATCATCGTCGACGACGCGATCGTGATCGGCGAATCCATCTATAGCACCAAAGAAGAGGACGAAGCCAAAGGCGAACATCACAAAAACGACCTACACTCCACCGTGCGCGGAGTCTCCAAGGTCGTCACGCCCGCCACCTTCGGTGTGCTCACCACCATCGCCGCCTTCTATCCGCTCACTCAAGTGTCCGGCCGCATGGGCAATGTTTTCGGCCAGATCGCCACAGGCGTGATTCTCTGCCTGATCTTCTCACTGGTTGAATCCAAGCTCATACTGCCCTCCCACCTGAACCACATTCGGATCAAACACGAGCCGAAGAATTTCATCAGTCGTCGCTGGGCTCGCTTCCAAGAGGCGATCGCTCGCGGCCTCAAGTATTTTGTCCAGCGCCTCTATCAACCGGCCCTGCGCGCCATGATTCCCTATCGCTACGTCACCTTGGCCGCCTTTATCGCCGTGCTGATTCTAGTCATCGGCCTACTGCCGTCAGGCAAGCTGCGCTTCGTCTTCTTCCCCGACATCTATCGCGATTCCATTTCGGCCAACCTCGAACTCGAGCAAGGTCTGCCAGTGGATTACCTGCACGAGAATGCCAACATGATCGCCGACGCCCTGCAGCAAACCATTCGTGAGCTGGAAAGTAAGTCCGGCGAAACCCTACTCCGCCACATCTCCGTCAACGCCTCCTCCAATACCGCAGCCTCCATCGCGGCCGAGCTCACCACATCCGAGACCCGCACCATCACCACCGGCGACATTGTTAAAGCATGGCGTTCCAAAATTCCGCCCATCTCCGGCGCCAAAGCACTCACCATCTCCGGCACCCGCGGCCCCGGGCAAGGCCTCGAAATACAACTCGCCAGTCAGTCGTTGGATGACCTACAAGCCGCCGCAGAGGCAATGAAAGCCAAAGTCGCCACGTATCCAGGAATCCATGACATCCAAGACACCTTCGACTCCGGACGTCCCGAGATACAAGTGCAGCTCACGCCCGCCGGCCAGGCCGCAGGCTACAACAAACAACTACTGGCCAACAACGTGCGCAGCGCCTTCTACGGCACCGAAGCCCAACGCGTGCAACGCGGTCGCGACGAAGTTAAGGTCATGGTCCGCTACCCGATCGAAGAACGCAGCCAGTTAGAAACACTGCGCGACATGCGCATCCGCACCGACGACGGCAGCGCCGTGCCCTTCTCCGTCGTCGCCGACACACAATACGGCGACTCCCTCGCCTCCATCGAACGCTTCGACAACAACCGCATCGTCTCCGTCAAAGCAGACATTGATAAGGCCGTCACCTCCAGTGAAGAAGTCCTGGCACTACTGAGCGAAGATTACTTCCCCACCTTTCTGGCAGAGCACCCCAACGTCAGTATCAACCTCTACGGCGAGGCCGAGCAACGCGCCAAGTCCGTGCAATCCCTACTGCGCGGCTTCGGGTTTTCGATCCTAATGATCTACATTTTGATCGCGGTGCCCCTCAAGTCCTACACCAAGCCCCTATTCATCATGTCCGTGATTCCCTTCGGTATCATCGGCGCCTTGCTCGGACACTTTCTCATCGGCATCCCGATCAGCATCCTATCCGTCTTCGGCATCCTCGCACTCAGCGGCATCGTGGTCAACGACTCACTCGTGTTGATGTCGCGCCTCGACGACTTAGGCATCGAAGCCCCCGACACCCCACTCGCCGAGCGCATCATCCGTGCAGGCGGCGAGCGCTTTCGTGCCATCTTGCTCACCACGCTCACCACCTTTGTAGGCTTAATCCCACTACTCGCAGAAACATCGACCCAGGCACAATTCTTAAAGCCCATGGCCGTATCCGTCGGCTTCGGCGTCGTCTTCGCCACTGGCATCACACTGGTGTTGCTGCCTATAATGATCCTAATCGCCAACGACCTACGCAGTGGCTTGAGCCACTCATGCAGCCACTGGCGCGGCATGATTTTCGGGCGCAAGTAAATCGGGTAGATTCAAAGAGTAAGACAGGCGCCCCGCCTGTCATACCAAACACAACGAAAAGACAGACAAGAGCAACTGTCGTTGCTGTTACTGAAGTGACAATTCATTAAGGTTCGGAGTTCCGCTTTTAAGCGGCCGCGTGGGACAGGCCACAAAAATGGGAACGTCCAATGTTGAATTATGAATACACTCTCATTCAAAATTCGACCTTGGACGTTGAATGTTCGACGTTCCTCCCCCCTTCTTAGGTAGCCTCGGTTCTCAGAACCGGGGAGCGTCCGCGGTCTTCACAAGTGAAGCCCCTGCGAGAAAGATCCAGCACAAAGACCAAGACTTGACGAAGCGGCCTGCTTACAAAAGATTCAGAGCCGACACATCTCTTGTCCTCAAGTCGCGCGCTGAATCATGATCCCCCCGAAACCACAATTCGAAGCACTGACAGATCCCGAATCCGTTTTACCGATTCTCGAAAAGATCTCATTTCTCGGCGGGATCACAGATGAAAAGCGAGCACTCATTTTCCAGTATTTTCAAGTCGCTCACTTCGCAAAAGGCGCCTACATCGCCAAAGAAGGGGAAGAGCCCTCCCACCTTTACATCATTCAAGAGGGGCAAGTAGAGCTACAGATCACTGATCGCTCGGTCACAGTCAGCAAGCGCAGCTTCCATGTGGGCGACTGCTTTGGCGAGGCGGCCATGCTCTCGCTGATCAATAACACCGCCTCTTTTGTCGCTGCCGAAGACTGCACACTCATCATGCTCTCACGCCGCAACTTAAACAAATTGCGCGGCGAGGCACCCGACATCTTTTGCCAACTGATGGTCAACCTCGCCCGCGACCTTGCCCGCAAGCTGCAATACACCGATATGATGTTATTGAAAAAGCAGCCCGGCACGCCAGTGGAGGTGTAGACGAAGTGCCGCCAGCCGGGACGCCACACCTCCAGTCATTTCAAACTTCCCCCGGCTAGCTTCTCACTTCAAGCTCACACTTCCAACTTCACACTTCAAACTTCACACATGTCCTTTTCCTCCGAAGATCCGCCGACCGGCACCGACTTTATCGAGCAAACTCTGTCCGCGCCTGAAAACGCGGAAGAGTCGGCCTTGCGCCCGCTCTCGTTTAGCGACTTCGCGGGACAAGATAAGACCCTCGAGCGGCTGAAGGTGATGGTCGGCGCCGCGCGCGACCGCGGCGAACCGCTCAACCACATTCTCCTCAGCGGCCCTCCCGGCCTGGGTAAGACCACCCTCTCGCTCATCCTCGGCAACGAAATGGGCACCAAGGTGAACATCACCTCCGGGCCCGTCATCGACAAGCCCGCCGACCTCGCCGGCCTTTTGACCAACCTGAACGAGGGCGACATTCTCTTTATCGACGAGATCCACCGCATTCCTAAGACGGTGGAAGAGTATCTCTACTCCGCGATGGAAGACTTCCGGATCGACATCATGATCGATCAAGGGCCCAACGCCCGTAGCGTGCGGCTCAACCTCCCCCGCTTCACGCTACTCGGTGCCACCACCCGCATGGGCTTGCTGACCGCTCCCCTGCGCAGTCGTTTCACCCTCCAGACCCGTCTCAACTACTACAACCACAGCGTGCTGCAGGGCATCATCGAGCGCACTTGTGGCATTCTGGAAGTTCCCTTCGAGCCCGCAGGCGCAGCCGAGATCGCGCGTCGCGCCCGCGGCACCCCGCGCATCGCGAATAACTTGGTCAACTTCTGCCGCGACTACGCCCAACAACGTGGCAACGGCACCATCACCCAAACCTCCGCTGCCGCCGCACTGGAACTCTTGGAGATCGACCAACGCGGCTTGGACGAAATGGACAAACAGGTCATGCGCGTCATGGCGGAAAACTACCGCGGCGGCCCCGTCGGCCTCGGCACGGTGGCGGTCGCGGTCGGCGAAGAAGCCCACACCTTGGAAGAAGTGCATGAGCCCTTTTTGATTCAGGAAGGCTACCTGCAACGCACCGCACAAGGTCGCGTGCTGACAGAAAAAGGCTGGCACGTGATCGGGCTGGAGCCCAAAGGCGGCGCCCAAACAGAACTGCTATAAGCCTGCTATAAGCCAATTGAGGCTTGGTTCACTCTTCCCTGACCTCGTGTATCTCACGGATACGCTCAGCGGTGTCGGGGTGAGTCTGAAACATATAGGCCCATCCGGGCAACTGCTCTTCTTGCTCCAGGATCTCAAACAAGCGCTCGGCGCCATCGCGACTACCGTAAACTTGATCGAGCACCTGCAATGCAAAACGATCCGCCGCGCGCTCTTCTTCACGACTGTAATTCAGAGCTAGAAAGTTCGAGACTGAATCGAAGAGAGCATTACTTTGAAAGCCCGTCAGAAGCATCAACCCAGCGCCAAAACCAAGTTGACGGCCTAAGCGTTGCAAGTGATCACGCCCCGCGAAGTGTCCTAATTCGTGTGCTAAGACAAAAGCCAAGGCGATCTCCGCATCCAGCGCGTCGAGCAGACCTTGCGTCAGGATGATGTGGCCTCCGGGCAGGGCAAAGGCATTCGGCTGCGTAGACGACTGATAGCCAAGCTGATAGTGCAGCGGCGGCACGCCTGTGGCTTGTTGCACTTTGGCTAAAATAGCTTCGGCTTTGCGCCATTGCTGCGCATAGGCCTCGGGCACCTCCTCGGCAAACTCATCAACGAAATGCCCCTCAAATAAGGCGGCCTCCCTTGCCGGCGAAATGCGCGACACTGCAAAGTCCGTCACCAAGCCAGCCAAAAAATAAAGTAAGCTGAGCACGCATACCGTCAAAAGCGCCAGAGTCAGCAACTCACGCGCGAGCCCCCGGCCTCCGCCGCCGCTACTGTTTTCGGCACTCGCCCCTAGATCGCGTGCAACGTATTTCAATTTTCCGACCGGTAACGAATCGCCGTGCCATAGGCGATCACTTCCACTCCACCGATCCCCTTCTTGCGCGAGTGCACATTGGCAAGGTTGGACGTTTCCAGCCGCAGATTAATGATGGCATCGCAATCAGGCACCTGCTCCTTCAGCCGCAAAATCGCCTCGCGCTTCGCGCGGTCTAGCAAACTCTCGTAACTGCGGACATTACCTCCGAAAATATTTCGCAGCGAAGCTAAGATTTTCTTAAAATAATCCAGTGAGACCACGACAGAGGCCACCACCAAATGACCGTCCACGACAGAACGATCGGCATCAGCGGAACGCGTAGGAAAAATCGGCAATCTCGCATACTGCAGCTCCCGCTGACGGATAGAAGCGAAATGCCGACGTTCTAAAATACTGCCCACAACCAAGCCAAAGACTGCCAGAAACACTGGCATGCCATAGATCAAGATCAGCAGCAGCAAATTGATGGTATCTGCGGAATCATCCATGGCCGCTTACTCTGCCCGCACCGCGGTGCCATAGACATATAATTCAGCCGCACCTTGCGCCACAGCCGAAGTCGAGAAACGCACATTCACCACCGCATTGGCGCCTAAGGCCTGCGCCTGCTCCACCATCCGCGTCGTCGCTTGCTCGCGCGCATCACCCAATAATTCGGTGTAGCCCTTCAACTCGCCACCCACTAAATTTTTAAAACTTGCCGCAATGTCGCGCCCCACATGCTTCGCGCGCACGGTATTGCCCGTCACCAAACCGTAGTGCTCCACAATCGTCTTGCCCGGCACCTGTTCTACATTGGTCAACACCACCCCTTGAATGCTCGATAAGTTCATACGAATAAATAACGCTCAAATTCATAGCAAGTCGAGTGCTTTCTCTTAGTTTTTGTCACGCCCACACTCGAGCGAATGAAGCACATAAACTACAGTCTTCAGCTTGAAGATTGCCGCAAACAGGCATAGATAGCCGCATGATCCAGCCTACAGTCCTCCTATTCGACGTCAACGAGACCTTGCTCGACCTCCGTCCACTACGCAAGTCGATCGGCCACGCACTGGGGGGGCGCGAAGATCTGTTGCCGCTCTGGTTCTCCACCATGCTGCATTATTCACTAGTCGAAACCCTGACCCAAGACTTCCACGGCTTTGGCGAAATCGGCACCGCCGCCCTGCGCATGCTTGCGGAGACGCAGCAAATCGAGCTCAGCGCGGAGGCCGCGCAAGAGGCCGTCGTCGGCCCCCTCAACAGCCTGCCCCCGCACCCCGAAGTGCTGGCAGCGCTCCAGCAGCTACGCCAACAAGGCTACCGCCTGGCCACATTGACCAACTCCTCTGCCAGCGGAGCCCAAGCCCAACTAAGCAACGCCGGCATCGAGCCGCTATTGGACAACAGCTACAGCGTCGAGAGCGTGCGCAAATACAAGCCACACAGCGGCGTCTACCGCATGGTGCTCGACGACCTCGCGCTCGAACCCGAGCAAGTATTGATGGTGGCCGCGCACGCATGGGACCTCGCCGGCGCAAAAAACGTCGGCTTGCAGACCGCCTTCATCCAACGCCCCGGCACCGCGCTCTATCCCAACACCGCGCGCCCCGACTACGTGCTGCGCGATCTCACAGAATTGGCCCAGCGCCTCGCTTAAACCGCGTCCAATCCATCGCATATGCCAGCTAAAGCGCCACCACTGACTCAATTGCCAGTCGGTTTCTACCTACAGGTCTTGATTTGTGCCACCCTATGGGGCAGCGCATTCCCCGTCATCAAGAACAGCTATGCCGCCTTACAAATCACCGGCTACGGCGAGCAACTGGTCTTCGCGGGCAGTCGCTTCGTACTGGCAGGACTGATGGTGCTCCCCTTTTGTCGTGGCCCCATCATAGAGAAACTCAAGCAAGCTCCACGTGGACCACTGATGGCGGTGGTGCTCGGGCAGACCTTCTTTCAATACATCTTCTTTTACTACGGGCTCAGCATTTCAACCGGCACCCTCGGGGCCCTGCTGGTGGGATCGGGCAGTTTCTGGTGGATGTTGCTCGCGCCGATGATACTCAAGACTGCTCCGCCTCAGCGCATTCACTGGATACTGCTGGGCGTGTGTTCGATCGGTATCGCCTGTGCGATTTACCAGCCCGGCGCCGACTTAAAAAACGCCGGTCTCGGCACGCTCGCCTTTCTCGCCGCATCCGGTTCCGGCGCCGTGGCCGCAACCTTCCTGAAAAAGGTCGCCCCCGTCGCCGGCAGTCGTTGCACCACCGCATTTTCACTCAGTCTGGGCGGACTCATGCTCTTGCTCATTTCTGCCAGCGCCTGGTCCAGCTACATCGCCCACTTCAATCTCACCACCCTCTTGGTCACGCTCTATCTCGCGGCCCTGTCCGCCACCGCGTTCACACTCTGGAATCGTCTAATTGAGCTCTACAGTGTCAATGTTCTCTCCACCTTTCGCTTCCTGATTCCTCTGATGGGCGTGATCGAATCCACCCTCTTCATCCCCGGCGAAAACCTACGCCCCGGCCTCATCATCGGAGCCCTGATCGTCGTCACCTCACTCATCATCATTTCCCAAGTCAAAGAAGCCCCCGTGGAAGGTCGCTGCATTCGTCCATGAACCCCAAACGGTACAAACGCATTTGCACCATCCGAGGAGGGGGACGCTCTATCTTTTCCGTCGACTGACAGCTAAGCCAATCACACAAAATCCTGCAACTACCCCGTAGATCCCTGGCTCCGGCACCACAGTGCTGAACGTCTAATCGCCTCCGAAACAAACCGCCCCAGCTCAACCCTCGTTCAGCAAAATCCAATCCTGCACATCGCTCTCCCAGTCTGCCTCTGCTGAGTTACGGGTTTGAATGTCAATTTCGATGCGCTCGTTGGCGGTTCGATCCCATGGCTGATAGCGGAACTCCAATTGCTGAAGGCCGCCTTCTGATCTGAAGACGGGGTAACGGGCGTCCACTTGCTCTGTCAACAGGAGGTCGCCAGGATCGTCGAATCGTCCATTGCCTTCTGCGTCGACGGAGCACAACTGACCACTTGTATCGTAAACTTCGATACGGGTGGGGGCTGAAGCGCGCGTGCGTATTTGAATGGTATCGCTGGCATTCCCAGGACGGCTGATTTGGTGAAAGACGGGGATAAGGTAAAATGGGTTATCCCGAATCTCTGCTGCGTTGATCACGTGCACACGCTCCGCGGAAGTGGCGGGCATAATCAGCAGGTCGGCGCTGTGCTGCGCTTGTTCAAATTGGGCCGAGAGCGCGAGGCGCAGGTCCGCTGCAGGCTTCAAGTCTGCGGGCATTTTGAAACGGATCAAAATTTGTTCCAGCGGCGCTAGCTCAATCTTTTGAGCCGGCTCGGTCTGCGAGCGATAACTCGTATCGGACAAAGAGAAATGTAGATCCTCACCGGGCACCGCAGTGATTGCTAAATCCGTCGATGCGATCTGCAATTGAGGCTGAATCGAGTGCCCGCTTAGATTCGAAAGGGTAAAAATCGCTTCGTGCGCTTGGCCTTCAATCGGGGCGAAGCTTATGCGATGGGGTTGCAGGTCCAGCACGCCAGTCGCGAGATCTTCAGCTTCCTCTTTCGTGGAGTCGACCGCAGCTGAGCCGCTCGCGCGATGATAGTCCGCCAATTCGAAATACGTCGCCAGCTTGCCTTGAGCCCGATTCACCCGCGGGCTCAAACCCACCGCTTTCAACATTTCAATCGCTTGGGTCTGCAGCGTGAGCGCTTCCTCCATGCGTTGCTGAGCGACCAGTAAACGCGCATAAAGCTCATAGAGCCGGGGCTCGATATTTTTTAGCCCCCGGCTTCTGGCGAGTTGCAGGGCTTCGGTGATTTCCTGTTCCCGCCCGACGAGATCACTGTTTTCAATGCCAAACTCAACAGAGGCAATCAGGGCCTTGATTCGAAGAAATGGGGCTCGTTCTGCTCGGTAAACGCAAGCACACCCTCCAGCAATTGATGAGCCGCGGCGGGCTCACCGCGGGCATGATACTGCCAGGCGCGTGCCAGCTGATTTTCCTCGCCGGCTTGGCCGAAGTCGAAGTGGTTTGCACGTTGTTTGACTTCGAGCGCTTCGAGTTCTGCGATACTGATCGCGGGGGACTCGCCGAGGCGCGAACGCAGCACGGTGGCTTCGAGTGTGGCAGTGTCGGTCAGTCGTCCTTTGTAGGGACGGCGTCCATCGTGGATGATGATTTCATAGACGGCGATGGCAGCCGGCAAGTCACCCAACAGCTCATAGGTGCGTGCTCGTAGCAGCAAACTGTCCTGCAAGGTTTCTTCGACCCATCCACGTGGATTGTTCTTCGGCACCTCACCACTGGCCAATACCTCTTCGGCCCAAAGCTCGACCCAGCGCGAAAAATAAAGTGCGGCTTGCCAGTCGCCGGCATAGAGGCGCTCATCCCCCAGCGCCACCAGGCTGTGCGCTGCTGAATTCGTCAAAATAGAACCTGGCAGCGTATTCCAGCTGGCTTGCTTGGCCATGGCGGGACTGACTTTCAGATCGAACTGAGTCTCGGCGGGAATAGCGCCGGTCGTATCGATCCCGGCGAGCACGGAATCGAAGTCAAAAGTTAGCCCGTAAATTTCATTGAGCAGGGTGCGCAGTCCTTCACAGCTTTCCCGCACCAGCCCGAGACGTCCGACCTCTGTTAATCCGGCAATTTGGTTCCGCCGCACGGTCATACGATTGTCCGCGAGATGATAGAGCTCTTTGTCGTATTGACGACGGCACCAGTCGAACAAGCGCCAACTCCACTCGGGATCACTGCGCCCGCGCTGCGTTTGCGCATCCCACCAGATGCGGGAGAGAAAGCTATAGCTATCTTTCGACTTCAACTGAGTGTAGGCCGCGAAATGCTCGTCAATCACGGCCAGCGCCGCCGCGTAATCCTGACTACGGATCCAGGCATCGGCCGCTTCGAGGGCATCGTTCGCCGATTGCCGGGCCACTTTCTTTAAGTCGACTTCCGCCTGTGCCCAATGCGCCAACTCAGTCGGTGTAAAATACGGACGGAGCTCGGAGTTTTGAGCCATTTTGCCCAGATTCAAAATGGCTTCACGATAGCCAAGCCCTGCCGAACGAATCAGCAGATCAATCCCGGTGCGCGGATCAGCCTCTGGGAATTTTTGATACACGTGGCGGTAGCCCAAATTATTGAGAGCATATTGATTGTT
This sequence comes from Thalassobacterium sedimentorum, assembly GCF_031127905.1. Classification (GTDB taxonomy): domain Bacteria; phylum Verrucomicrobiota; class Verrucomicrobiia; order Opitutales; family Coraliomargaritaceae; genus Thalassobacterium; species Thalassobacterium sedimentorum. The sequence goes on from NZ_JARXIC010000023.1 coordinate 52,504, forward strand.
TAGCGCAGCGGCCGCTTCCAGCAGCTCAATCACCCGCGGTGAATTTTCTGTTTCGCGACGGCTTTTGATCAGCAACATGGCTAAATTATTCAAGGCCGTGCCATGCCCTTGCTCCGCTGCTTTTTCATAATACGCGATCGCTTTATAGTAAGCACGCACACCGTAACGCCCACTCTCATGGATCCATCCTAAACGGAATTGTGCCTGCACATGACCCAGCTTGGCGGCGCGTTCCAATAGGTTTACGATTTCATCCGCTTCAGCATCCAATTCCTCGTCGTAGTAGAGATCCGCCAAATTGTAGAGTGCGTCCGCATCTTCCAGATCCACACCTTTTTGGTAGGCCCGCTCCGCCAGTTTCAGGTTTCTCTTCAGGCCGGGGCCACCCTTTTCGTAGAGTCGCCCCACGTTGTTCCAAACACCCGGATAGTTCGGGTATTGCTTCAAACTAGTCATGTAATAGTGCAGCGCCCGACTGTAGTCCGCCTCGATACCGTGCTTCCCGTTATGATAGATCTTCGCCAGATTATTACTGCCCATCGCCATCCCCAACTGGGAGGCCTGCTCATAACAGTGCAAAAAAGCCAACGGCTCCGGCGCCAGTTCGGGCGCATCGATATACACGTTGGCCAAATTATTCCAGGCCCGTGCTTGTCCGTTCTGCCCCGCGAGTCGATACCAATCAACGGCCCGCGAGAGTGAGCGCTCGGTGCCGTGTCCGAGTTGATACATCCGTCCGGCGTAAAATTGAGCCGATGGATGCCCGGCTTCTGCAGCCACTAAAAACAATTGCAGCGCCTCTGCCGCATCATGGGAATCCCCGCGCCCATGACGATACAAGGCATCCGCCCGCTGATAAATATCCTGCTGCGGCAAATTACCGGCAACTAGCGAAGAGCAAAATAACAGGGCAAACCAAAGTCTTATGAGGTGAGGGGAACGCATAGTCGGACTTTAAACGTGTATATGCTAATACAGTTTTCGAGTCAGCTTCTTATCGAAGCTGCAGCGACGATGCTAGTTAAAAAAATCCAGACCCGAATCTGAGGCAGGCTCCGGCGTGATTTAACCGCTGAGTTGGAAGGACGCGGAGGGAGCACTCAGGAGTTCTTCGGAGGGTTTTTATTTCCCTCTGGCGCAATAAGGAGCGTAGGCCTCCGGCCTAACGCAGGGAGGGTTAATATCCTGCGGGTGATAAATGATAAATACCCTCCGTATTTATTTACCCTTTCTTGCTAAACGTTGGGCGGGAGGGTTTTTAAATACCCTGCGTATTTATTTACCTCTGGCGCAATAAGGAGCGTAGGCCTCCGGCCTAACGCAGGGAGGGTTAATATCCTGCGAGTGATAAATGATAAATACCCTCCGTATTTATTTACCCTTTCTTGCTAAACGTTGGGCGGGACGCCCACGCTCCGTAGCATTTTACCCTTGCAACGTTAGACGAGGCGCCCACGCTCCTTATCCATGTTCCTTGATGAGAATCGAGACATTCAGAAGCATCGGGATCGACTGCCCCATTGGCATCAGGGCGGCACGCTTGTTTTTCTCACTTGGCGACTGACCGATTCATTGCCGAAAGCCGCAGTTGCCAGAATCTTAGAACTTCGTGAGGCTTGGCGTGAGCAAAACCCAAAGCCTTGGTCTGATAGTCAGGCCGCTGAATACAACCGACGGTTCATCTTACCCCTCGAAGATAAGTTGGACGACTCGCACGGCTATTGCGTCCTACGACAGCAAGAAGTCCGTCGAATCGTTTGCGACGCCTTACATTATTTCTATCAAGATCGCTATGAGCTCGATGCCTACGTGGTCATGCCAAATCACGTGCATATACTCTTGCTTTTGAACGATCAGTTCCCTCTGAAAGATGTGGTGCACTCACTCAAGAGCTACACCGCGAAAGAGATTAACAAGCTCCTCGGCCAAGGCGGAAAGCTTTGGCAACGAGGCTACTGGGATCGACTGATTCGCTCGGAAAAGCAACTGAACTGGACACGGAGCTACATCGCAAAGAATCCGGAGAAACTTAAGCTCGGCGACTACAGTCTATGGCATAAGGAGCGTAGGCCTCCGGCCTAACGCAGGCAGCAATAACGAGCCCCTAGGGAAAAGAACGTTGGGCGGGACGCCCACGCTCCGTATTACTCTGATAAACTCAGCTGGAATTATCGGGTCACCTTGAGTCGCCAGAACATCTTGGCGGCATCGTCGATTGCGGGGGTGATCACGTAGCGGCGAATTTCGGTGCTTCCGTTGTTGTTCGGCGTGCCGACTTCGGTTGCGCTGGCGTCGCCGCTGAAGCTGAGATCCTGGCTGGCTTCGAGGGTCACGCTCAAGCCTTGTAGATCGACGGGAATTTCGACTTTGACCACGCGGTAGCTTTTGGCCGTGTTGAGGGACAAGCCGTAGCTGCTGTTCAAGCTGCTGCCACTTTGCACCGAACCGGTGGGCAATGGAGCGGGCGCAGCGGAGGCATCGTCGGGCGCGGTGCCGAAGAGAAACTCTACCAGGTTGGCCCAGCCGTCGCCATCGGCATCGTCGTCTTCGCCTTGCTGATTGGCGGGCAATGTGGCGACGAAGGTCTCGAATGGATCACTGGGCGCGCTCACGGCGCTACCTTTGAGCAGCACGAGTTTGGACGCAGTGATTCCGTTATAAGTGGTAAACTCTCCGCCCGCCCAGATGCGACCGCTGTCGGTCAACGCGAGATCATTGACGTAGTTGTCAAAGCCGGTCCCGGTATCGAAGTTGAAGTCACGATTGCCCGCCGCGTCCAGGCGGATGAGACGGCCCGCGGTTTGCCCGGCGGCGCTGCTCATATAGCCCCCGATATAAATATCGCCCTCGGGGCTTTCGGCAAAAGCACGAACAGCACCCACAATATTACCACCGACCGGGAAGGGACTGATGGTGGCACCTGTGTCGGCGGCCAGGCGAATCGCGCCGCCGCCATAGGAGCTGGCGGCGAGCAGATCGCCATTGGCGAGCTGAAAGGAATCGCTGGTATAGAAGAAACCGGTGTTGTAATCGATTGAGGTATCCTGCGCTCCGGACGCATCGGTGCGTGCAATGTATTCATCTCCAGAGCCACCCCAAGCACCAAACCACCCGGCGAAGATCAGCTTGCCATCAGCCTGCGGGAAGACGCGATAGATCCAATTACTCGCGCCGGAAGTGAAGCTGCTGTTATAGGAGCCGTCATCGTTGAGACGGACGGCGTAGTCGGCAGTGGGCTCACCACCGAAGTCAGTAAAGGAGCCCACAACGATGATCGTGCCGCCAACTTCCTCTGCAATATCGAATGCTCCGAAATACGAGCCAGTCAGACCAGTCGGGTTGAACACCGTGTCGAGGCTGAGGTCGGCATTGAGACGGGCGAGCTTCCCGCGGGCGCTGCTGCCGATCGTGTTAAATCCGCCCGCGAGCAGAATCTTGCCGTCTGCTTGCAGGCGCAGCGATTCGATTGAGCCATCGGCGGAGAGTCCTGTCACAGGAATGACGGCTCCGGTTTCGTCGACCACGGCGAGGCGGGCACCGGAGGTGTTCACACCATCGCTGATCGAGGTGAAATTACCGCCGACCAGCACGCGTCCGTTCGGCAGGGGCAGCACTTGGTTGACGGCCCCACCGGTGACTGTGGGCGGCGTAAAGCCCGGTGCGATCGCCGCGGCGTTGGCCAATACCTCGACTTCGATGCCGGCGCTGGGGGTGTCATCAATACTGTTGCTCACCACCACGGTATAGCTGCCTGCATCGGCTTCGGAAAGAGAGGCAATGCTTAGCGTGGCCGCGGTCTGCGTCGGCAACAGAGTGCCGTCGCGATACCATTGATAGCTGAGCGTGCCGGCGCCGAGGGCCTCGACTTCCAGCGTGAGCGAACTGCCCTCCAGCAGGCTGACATCCTCGGAGAGACTCAAAATCTGCGGAGCGCCCAAGACGATGACCTGCGCGACCTCGCTGGTGCGGGTGCCGGCTTCGTTACTCACGACCACCGTGTAGTCGCCGTTGTCCAAATCATCGACCGCGCTGAGCACCAGGCTGGCGCTTTGACTACCGGCAATGCCCGCGCCATCGACCAGCGGATCACCATCGTGGAACCATTGGTAGCTCAGGGCCGAGGTGCCGACCGCTGCAACGGTCAGGGTGACGTCTTCGCCGGGATCAACGATCGTGAGCGCGGCGGGCTGGACCGTCAGAGCCAGTGGGATGGGATCGCCATTGAGCAGCGCAAGATAGCTGACGGCGCTGCCGTTGTAGCTGGTAAAGTTGCCGCCGACCCAAATCTTACCATCGGTGCGGATCGCGAGATCTTTGACGGAACTGTTGAAACCGGTGCCGTCCGAAAAGGAAGGATCGACCGTGCCGTTCGAGAGATAGCGCACGGTCCGCCCACTACCGTACGTCCCGGCGGCAATGTATTTGCCGTTGATTTGAGCGGCAATCTCGGTGGCATTGTAGAGCGAAGCAGATTGATCGGTGCTGCCATCGGGATTGATTTTGAGCACCTGACTGTTTCCGGCGAAGAGATAGTCCCCGTCGGGCGCGAGGTCGATCGCATCCACCCGGGTGCGCCCGGATGAATAGGTGAAGCTCTGGCCCACTAAGTTAGAGTCGAATCGATAAACCTTTTGCCGCGAGGATGAAGTGGTGCTGGCCGTGACCAGAGCGCCCCCGTCGGGGAGTGCTTTGATCGCGCCGATCGTTTGCGAGTCATTTTTCGACATGGCCCCCGCGTAGCTGCCGTCGGCGTTGGCCACCGCAGCGCTGTAGGCACCGATGTATTGATTATTCCATGAGGTAAAGCTGCCTCCGAATACGATGCGTCCGTCGCTAAGAATATCGACTGCATTGGCGGCGCCGGTGGTGCCGGCAGCAATGTTGCTGGCAAAGTCGGTGTCGAGTGAGCCGTCGGCATTGAGACGGGCCATGCCGCGCAGGCTTTGGCCGCCGACGGTGTAAAAAGAGCCGACGATCACGACCTTTCCGTCATCTTGCAAAGCGACGTCATGGACGGAACCGCTCGCGATCGCGGCTGGCACGAAATTGGTATCGAGATTGCCACTGGCATCGACTTTGGCCACATAGTCGATCGCTGTATGGCCGCCCACATCGGTGAACCCGCCGACGATGATCACACTGCCATCGGGCGCGGCATCGAGCGCAACGACGCCGCTGTTAAGCGTGATACCGGTGTATCCACTCACCAGCGCGGCCGGATCGGGGATGATCGTGAGCGAGACCTCATCGGAATCGAGGCTGCCATAGTCGTTGCTGATGCGCACGCTGTAGCTGCCTTCATTCGCCTCGGCAACCGAGGGGATGCTATAAATGGCATCGGTCGCGGAGGCAATCGGTTGTCCATTGAAATACCATTGATAGCTCATGGTGCTGGGGCTGGTCGCCGTGACGCTGAGCGTGGCGGACTGACCGAGCACAGCAAATGTATCGACAGGCGGCTCGGTGATCTGCGCGAGGGAGTCATCGTCGTAGAGAGTCACGGTCAACGTGTCGGAGACGAGACTGCCTCCGGTAAATTCCGACAGTTGTAGGCTAAAGTTTTCGTCGCCTTCAATCGCCGCATCGTCGACCAGCGTGAGGCTCACAGTTTTCGAGCTGGCATCGCCCGCGGCCCAGCTAATCGTTTGATCGATCGCGGTAAAGTCGGCGGGCGCGACGGCTGTGCCATCCACACTACGGACACGGACCGAAGCGGCCTGCGTGTGGTCGCCGTAGCGAACAAGCTCCAGACTGAGCGAGCCTTCGTCTTCAAAGAGAGCCGCGCCGCTCAGCGCAAAACCGACTTCCGGACGCTCGACCAGCAGGCGGGTAAATCCGGCCGCACTCACGCCATTCCAGGTGGTGAAGGAGCCGGACACCAGGATACGCCCCTGGTCGTCGATGTGGGCATTCGTCACAACGCCGTTCGGTCCGGCACCGCCGGGGAAGTTGTCATCGACCGTGCCGTCGAGCGAAAAGAGCGCGAGGCCGGGCAAATCAATCGAACCGAAAGCGGTCGCTCCGGTCAGCAACAAGCGTCCGCGATAGGGCTGAATGGAAGTGAGCGTGCCAGTGAATGTATGCGTTTCCAAGAGAGCACCGTCCTCCAGATTGTGGATGGTCAGTAAGTTGCCATGAATCGCCGCAAAGCGGTCATTTCCAATCAGGGCAAAGCCGGTCACGTTTTGACTGGTCGCGTAGTGCGGGAAGTCGGGATCGAAGCTGCCATCGGGCAGCACCCGCCGGATGCCGCGCCAGAGACTACCGTAGCCACCGGCGGTGTAACCAATGAGAATCGAGCCGTCGGGTAGCTCCTGCAGAGCCGTAAAATTGCTGTTGGTGCTATAATTGTAAGCGATGCTAAAGTCCGGATCGGCGGAGCCGTCGGCCAGTAGACGGAAGAGGCGGTTGCCCTGATTACTGCTGCGCACGAGGGCGTAGACCGTTCCGCTGTCGCCCACGTGGACGCCGCTCAGGCCGTTGAAATAGCCGGTGTATTCGTTGACCGGGAAGCTGCCGCTGTTGAAGAATGGCACAAAGCTGGTATCGAGTGTGCCGTCAGCATGCATGCGTGCCAGGCGACGACGCGGGCTGCCGTTGACCTCGGAAAAGAAACCCGTGACGAGGAACTGCCCATTGGGCAAAGGAATCGGAGAAGGATAGGCCGAGCTGGCGCCGTAGCCACTCTCGGGCGTGACGGTCACCGAAAAGCCGGGATCGGCTGTGAAGCTACTGCCATCAATTTTGCGCAGAGTGTAGCCCAGGGAATAGTTGCCATCCAACATCAGGATCGAGCCGTCAGCCAAGAGCTGAAAAGACCCGGGCGTGCTGACACCAGTGAGCGTCACGCCCGCATCGGGCTGCGCGGCGGGGGGAATCACGGTCAAGCGGGCCGCCGCGCTCGGTGCGGAACCGGCGGGGGTGCTGACTACGACGCTGTAGTCGGCTGCCGAGCTGGCGTTGGTCGCGCTGATGGTATAGCTGGCGGCAGTCGCACCGGGGATGTCGACGCCGTCCTTTTGCCATTGATACGTGACTGGAACCGGGCTGGAAACACCGACCGAAAACGTCGCCGGCTCGCCCTCTTTTACGCTCAAGGCGACCGGATCGCTGGTGATGACGGGCAATGCCTCATCGTCGATAATCGTCACCGCAATGCTGGCCGAGCCCGCGATGGGATCTCCGACAGGGTTGCTGAGGCTGACGTTAAAGGATTCATCGCCCTCCGAAAGCGCGTCCTGGGTGATCGGGATGACCAGCGTTTGCGCGCCCCCGATGCCGTCGGCCCAGGTGAGGGTGCCGGAACTGGCGGTAAAATCGCCCGCCCCGGCGCTGCCGTTTGTGGTGCTGAATTGAACGCTGGCCGCCCCGCTAAGCGGGCCGGTGCGAACCACGCTGAGCGTGATCGAGCCCGCGTTTTCAGTGACAGTGGGCGCCGTGGACGACCAGGTGAGCGCGGCTGGCGTGCTGTCGCCTTCGAAGGCGACGAGCTTCACCGCGGGGGTGCCGTTGACCGAGTCGAAGGCGCTACCGGAGTAGATTTTGCCATTGGGCGCGGTGATCGCATTCGAGAAATAACCGGCCTCCGGATTGCCGGTCGGGTTGTCCGTCCAGAGCGAGCTTGCATTAAATGTCGGGTCGAGTGAGCCGTTGGAGAGGATGCGCACCAAGCGGTCGCGGGTGCTGTTTTGACTAGTCACGAGCAGGTATTTGCCCGCTGGATCGCGCCGGAGTGGACGTGCCGCAACGACTCCGAGGGCAGGGTCCAATGTGAACGAAGGATCGACCGAGCCGTCCGGATTCAGGCGCAGCATCCAAGACGAGCTGGTGGGACTTTCGTATTGGCCGAGCACCACGACCTTGCCGTCCGGTTCGACGACAACACCGCGCACTTCCTCCAGATTGCTGGGCAGCGTGGGATTGAAAGAAGGGTCACGACGACCATCGGGAAACAGGCGGGCCAAAACATGAACCTTAGGCGCAGGATAGGAATAGCCCCACTCGAAATAACCGGTCACGTAGATTTTACCCGAAGCATCGAGGGCCGCGGCACCGAAGAATCCACGCATGGCAGACACACCTGTGGGCGCGCCAAATTCGCTGGGGTCGACATTAAAGCCAGTATCCACCGAGCCATCCACATTTAAGCGGGCGATGCCGTAGCGAGTGGTCCAGGGAGCCGTGGACGAATCGCGAAAGCCGCCGAAGCCACCCACCGCGATGATTTTATCGTCGGGCTGGATGGTGACGTCCTCGATGTAATTGAAGCCGCCCGTGGGCCAGCCATAGGTGCCGGCGGTTTGAAAGCTGGTGTCAATGGTGCCGTCGGCATTGAAGCGCACGATTGAATTGGACTGAAGAAAGGTGCCGGGATTGCTATAGGTGCCCGTGCGCACGCCCTGCATGACGCCCGCGGCGACGATTTTGCCATCAGAAAGCAGACCGAGTGCGTGGACTTCAGGCCAGCCGTTGCTGTCGTAGTAGATGCCGGAGTCGGATCCGTTCGCGTTATTGTCGGCAAAGAAGGTGTTGTCGACCGAGCCGTCCGGATTGAAACGGGTCAAGGAAAGTGCCAGCGGCGTTTCCTGCGCGGTGCCGCGGTGGAGCACCGCGGGCATTTCGTTGGAGCCGAAGAGGATCTTGCCGTCCGGCTGCACCAGCACCGAGGCGACGCCGCCATATTCGGCCGGCTCAAAGAATTGGCCTGCCGTGTTGGCAAAAGCGGTATCGACCGTGTCCGGTGCCGCTTGTAGCGCAGTGGTCGAGAGCGACGCAGTCGCGAATAGAGATACGGCCGTGAAGAGGGCGTTTCGTTGCATGGTAGTAGAATGTCGTGTGGTAGTCGTACCGCCGTGCGTGCGCACGCAACCCGCAGCTAGGACGGACTGTTATTTCTGCTATAACGAAAAGAATTCTTGACGCTTATAGATGAAATTAGCGTAAGGCTTGATCATATCTTTTCACTCGAGATCGGGCTATCCCCTGAACAGAGGATTTTCAGCTAGTTATCCGCGCATGGCTTCTTCCCAGACCTTACCACGACGACAAGTTCCACCGCTGACGCTATTGACCGGAGCCCTGGCTCTGGGAATCGCGGTGATGCTGCTCGTCACTCTACTGGCCCATCAACAGCCCTGGCTGGGATTAAAACTGGCCCCGAGCGACGCGGGCAGCGGCGCACGGGTGCGCGCCAGCAAGGGCCCCGCGGCCGACATCCCCCCCGGCACCATTCTGGTCCGAGCCGAAACCGAGGAGGATCAGCTGGAACTCCGCGCCTTCGACCTCACGGTCGAGCCGGACGGGGCCATGGGCGACTATGCCAGCTATCGGCGCTTTCTGGAGCGGCAGGATCGACTGGCCCGCATGCAGGCCGCGCCCGCGCTCAGCTTCATCGCGGCGGACGGACAGCGCTTTATCGTGCAGCCCGATCCCGCCGGTCGGCCCTTGCTGGATCTGCCCGCCGACTTTTGGGTGCAATGCCTGGTCGGCTTAGTGGCCTGGCTGGTCTCCGCGGCGGTGTTTGCCTTTCGGCCCGGCGAGGCCAGCGCGCGCTATCTATTATTGAGCGGAGCGGCCACCCTGCTTTTCGCGCCGGCGGCGGCGACCTACACCACGCGTGAACTGGCGGTGCCCGGCACCCTGCTGCAATGGGCCAGCGATCTCAATTTCCTCGGCGGCAGTCTCTTTGCCGCTAGCTTCGTCGCCCTGCTGCTGGTCTATCCGCGCCGCATTGCCCCGCGCTGGGTCGGTCCCTCGGTGGTGGCGCTCTTTGTGCTTTGGTTTGTGGCCCAACAGATCGGCCTCTTTGAGTCGATGACCTTTGCCCGCCGCTTCCTGGTCTTGCTCGGTGTGCTGGCGACCTTTGTGCTGGCCGGCGCGCATTGGCGCATCAGTGGACGCCATCCACTGGAACGCGCCAAGCTGCAGTGGTTTTTGCTCTCCTGGGTGGTCGGCACCAGTGTGTTCTGCTTTTTCATCTTGCTGCCGCAAAGCTTCGGCATCGATACCTCCCCCATACAGGGCTATGCCTTTCTCCTCTTTCTGCTGGTCTATGGCGGACTGGCGCTGGGGATCTTGCGCTACCGTCTATTCGATCTGGGCGAGTGGTGGCGGCGTGTCATGACCTGGGCGCTCGCGGTGCTGCTCCTAGTGGTGATGGATCTGTTTTTTGTCTATGGCCTGCAATTCTCCACCGGCACCTCACTGGCCGTCGCTTTACTGATTTGCGGGCTCGTTTGGCTCCCCGCACGGGCTTGGCTGTGGCAACGATTCGTGCCCCGCAATTCGCAGGACACCTTTGACCTGTTTCAACGCGTGGTGGACGTGGCACTGGCCCCGCCAGGCACTGAAAACGAGGTCGATCGCTGGCGTGCAGTCATTCACTCCGTCTTTGAACCCTTGGAAATGACTCAAGCGACCGGCCAGCCACAGACGCAGGTGCAGCTACAGGACGATGGTCTGACCATGGTCCTGCCGCCCGTCGGCCGACTCCCCGGACTGGAACTGCGCTACGCCCGTGGCGGACGTGCACTCTTCCACCCCCGCGACGCCGCACAGGCCAACGAACTCGTCTCGATGCTGGAGCATGCACTCGCCAGCTTGGCCGCCTACGAAAAAGGCGTCGCCGAGGAGCGCACACGGATCGCACGCGACATGCACGACAATATCGGCGCCCAACTACTCAGCGCACTGCACAGCTCGGAAAACGCCACCAAAGACGCCCGCATTCGCGATTCACTCTCCGACCTGCGGGCCGTCATCAATCAATCCTCAGAATGCGCCGAGACACTGGCCACCACCCTGGCCGAACTCAGACTCGAAACCGCCGAACGCCTGGAAGCGGTCGGCATTGAGTTTAAATGGTCCGCCCCCGATGAGCTGCCGGCAGTCAGCTCGCATCAACTCAGCCATGCCCTGCGCTCGATCCTACGCGAGGCTGTGAGTAATGCGATACGCCACGCCCAGCCCACGCAGGTGGCCATCCAGCTGACGACCACAGACAATCAACTGCAGCTAGAAATTCGCGACAATGGCAAGGGCTTCGATCCCGCGATCTCCCCCGCAGGCAATGGACTGGGCAACATCCAAGCACGCATCGACGCACTTGACGGCAGTTTCAAATTGAGCAGCCTAGAGGGAACTACCTATTTACGCATAGAGATTCCCTGTAACGCTTCGCCCTCCTAAAAATGAACAGTTGCCTCATCATCGAAGACCAGGCCGACAATCGCCGTTGGCTCAACGCGATCGTGAGCCAGGCATTCCCCCACTGTCAGATCACAGAAGCCCCCGATTTAAAAAGCAGCCGAGCAGCCAGCGCAAAAGCCGAGTTCGACCTCGCCCTGATCGACCTGTCCTTGCCCGATGGCTCCGGTCTGGACGCCCTGCGAGCCATCCAACGCAGCAGCCCGCAAACCATTTGCGTGATCATCACCATCATGGGCGACGACGCCCTCATCGTCGCCGCCCTCTCCGCAGGCGCACAGGGATATTTGCTCAAAGAGCACCCCGCCGAGCAACTCAGTCGACAGCTGCGCGAGCTCAGCACAGGCGTCCCCGCGCTCTCGCCTTCAATTGCCAAGCGCATCATGGAGCACTTTCAGCGCACCGGCCCCATCGAAGCCGACCACGAGCTCTTAACCGAGCGCGAAAAAGAAACCCTCGTACTCATTTCCCGCGGATACCGCAACAGCGAGGTCGCCGACCAGCTAGGGATCGCGCCCACCACCGTAGCCAGCCACATCAAAGCGATTTACCGCAAGCTCGGCATCTCCACCCGCGCCGAAGCCTCATGGTACGCTACCCGACTCGGGTTGTAGATAACGTAGTCACAAGCTTCCAGCTTGTCATTCACCCCACACGACAAGCTGGAAGCTTGTCACTACGAACCCTCTCCACACGTATTTCAATGGCAGCAACCCTTCACATCACTAGCGGCGACTGCGCCGGTCAATTACTTCAAGAAGCCAAGCTATCGGGCGAGATCTTAGTCTGGCACGACATTCTCTACGACGGTCCCCGCAATCCGGGCTGGCCGAGTGAGGCGACTTTACAAGCACGCGCCATTTTCCTCGAGCAAAGCACCGCCGGCGGTCTGGACCAGGCATACGTGCTGGAAACACTTCAGGCCCAATACCGCAAACTGAGCGAGATGCCCGCCGACACGCAGATTGTGCTGTGGTTCGATGCCTGCCTATTCGACCAGTCAATGCTGTGCCACATTCTCACCTGCCTGCAACATTTGAAGCGCTCGCAGGTCGAGCTCATTTGCATCGACGCCCATCCCAGAATCGAGCGCTACAATGGCCTGGGCCAACTACAGCCCAGCGAGCTGGCCGCCAGCTACCCCACACGACAGCCCGTCAGCCCCGAACAATTCGAATTTGCCTACCAAGTCGACCGCGCCTTCGCCGAGCAAGACCTCGCCGCATTCCAAACGCTAGCTGCTCAATCACATGCCCCCATCCAATGGATTCCCGCGGCAGTCAAGCGCTGGCTACAAGAACACAGCTACGCCGACAGCGAGTTCGGACGACTCGAATACCACGCCCTGGCCGCCCTCCGCACCGGTCATCACAGTCCCGCCGAAATCTTCACCGCCGTCGCGCAGGCCGACACGCCCCCACAATACTGGGGCGACACCACACTCTGGGCAAAGATCAACGGCCTAGCCGATCGCACACCCCCCCAGGTTCGCATCCAAGGCCCCAGCCCCCGTCTCCCACAATGGCAAAGCGAGCATCCACTCGCACAGTATCGCGTCTATCTGGCGGGTTGAACGGCCTTTTCCGTGCATTCTGCGTGATCTGTAGTCAATCAAATGACGGATACAAACCACAGATACCTAGCAGAAAAGAGCAGGAGGTGAAGAGTGAGACCCCAAAAGTTGCGGGTTGCTTTAGCGCCCGACAGCGCATGAGCAGCACCCAAGCCCCGAAAACCACGAACCAAGGCTGAAGCACTTGGCTACTAAAACCACACCACGCGCTCCGATAACACTCATTCAAAATCCGCCCTGGCATAGCCTTTAGCCGAAGCATAGAGCCAGAGCAGCCGCTTAAAAGCGGGACTCCAAACCGAAACAGAAGCCCCAAGACGGAACGGCGTTGCCCGGCCCGACCAACCATCTCATAATATATTAAGACTTGATAAGTAAAAAGGCCAATACTACTAATATATAAATAATTATGAATTTAAAAACTGAAACTGAGATTTCCAAAGAGATCGCAGACCGAATCAGAGCTGCACGCATATTGCACAAGCTGACTCAGAGCGATGTGAGTCAACGATCGGGTGTATCTCTCGCTTCGTATCAACGTTTCGAGCAAACAGGCCGTATCGAACTACTCAGCTTAATCAAGGTCGCACAGGTGCTTCACCTTGAAGCTGACTTTGATCCACTCTTCAACAAACCCAAACTCATGACATTAGACGAAGTTGAGAAAAAAGCCTTAGCCTCCACACGCAAAGGACGTGTCTATAAACGCGCATGAAACGGCTCAATGTCTTATTAGGCGAGCGCCCCGTCGGACAGTTGCTCGCCCAACAAGGAGCCCACTACTTCAGTTTCGACGAATCCTTTATCCAAGCCCCACTCCCACTCTCACCCTACAAACTAGCGGCTATCCCCGGAGTCAGCGAGCACCGCGAAGGCCACTTCCTCACGCTACCTGGTTTGATTTACGATTCACTACCAGATCGCTTTGGCATGTCGGTCCTAAGAAAGAAATTTCAAGATCTAGGCATACTACACCCCACCCCACTTCAAATGTTAAGCTATCTGGGCAGCCGCACCATGGGAGCACTCACCTACGCGCCCGCGAAAGACGAAGCAGACGCCCAGGAGATGATTGATCTAGTCAATGCAGCTCAATCCGCCAAGTCACTGCAACAAATGGAGCACCTCGACCACTTGGATCCAGCAATCGTCCAAGCCGGCGGCACCGCTGGCGGGGCCACCCCCAAACTACTAGCGGCAATCTCGCCCGACCGCAGTCGCATCCTAACTGGCCCCAGCAACATCCCCTCAGGCATGGAAGCATGGATAATCAAGCTGAACACGACCCAAGCAAAAACATCCTCAATTTGCCAAATCGAACAAACATATTTTGAACTAGCCAAGAAAGCAGGCATCCACGTGCCCGACACAATGCTGCTACCCGACAAAAATGGAGTACCACACTTCGCAATCCGTCGCTTCGATCGCGAGCGATCCAATCCCAACCACCGCCTTCACATCCACAGCTACGCAGCAATGGCTGGAATCGATTTCAGTTCCCCCAGCACAGACTACGAAGACCTATTACGGCTGACTAAGAACTTAACGCGGAATTTTGAGGACGTCTGCGAACAATTCCGACGCATGCTTTTTAACTTATTAGCGAGCAATCGAGACGATCATGCAAAGAACTTTTCCTTCAGCATGGATTCCGAAGGAAAATGGACGAATACACCCGCTTACGACCTACTCTACACCAACAATGACCTCGGAGGCAACTGGATGCTCATCCGAGGCAAACGAAACAACATCCGCTATCAAGATCTCAAGCAATTAGCCGACCTGATGGGCATCTCACAGAACCAACTCAATACAATGCTAGAGCAAATACAAGACGCCCTCAGTCAATGGCCCACACTGGCCAAAGCCAACGGCATTGGCACAGGACTGCGAAACGTAGTACAAACTGTAATCAAAGACCTCCATTCCAGCCTAGGCTCCATCACCTAAAAAAACGAGCGAAGATTGGACCTCGAACGCCCTCCCAAATCCAGCGTCCTGCAAGTCTAACGTCCTTACAAGTTCCAGCGTCGTATAAGATTCACGCAAATTAACGTAAATTACATGTCACGGCGTAATGAAATGAAGACGGAACGGTTCAAGTCCCCACGCCCTCCCAAATCCAGCTGTCCTGCAAGTCCAACGTCCTTACAAGTTCCAGCGCCGTGTAAGATTCACGCAAATTAACGTAAATTACATGTCACGGCGTAATGAAATGAAGACGGAACGGTTCAAGTTCCAGCGCCCTATAAGATTCATCTAAATTAACGGTGCATCTTTCAGGCTTTGTCCACAAGCTGTCTCGCTATGATGACACCCACAGTGGCTCCCCTCATTCAGCAACTCCAAACCGCTGGCGAAGCGGCGGGCTTCCAAGTCACCCGCTTCGGGCAGGTCGGCCTGAAAGCACAATGGCCCCTGCTCGGCATGACGCGCCCAGCCCTTGCGCCCGGGCCACGCAGCCAGCACATCTACCTCTCCGCCGGCATCCACGGCGACGAGCCCGCCACTTCCCAGGCGATACTCGAACTACTGCAAAACGACGCCCTGCCCCCCACGCATCACTACTACATTTGCCCCCTCTTAAACCCCGCCGGACTGGCCAACGGCACCCGCGAGAACCCCGACGGCATCGACCTCAACCGCGACTACCGCGACTTCGTTTCCCAGGAAACCCGGCAACACGCCGCATGGATACAGGCCCACATCCCTCAACTCGACTGCGCCCTCCACCTGCACGAAGATTGGGAGAGCCAAGGCTTCTATCTCTACGAAATCCAACTACCGCTCCACAGCAGCCATCCCCAAGCCGGCAAGCCACAGTGCAGCCTCGCCCAGCGCATCTTAGCGGCCACCGAAAAACACCTGCCCACCGAAACCGCAACCGAGATCGACGGCTTCCCGGCCCAGGACGGAATCATACGCATCGAAGTCGAGCTGCAACTCGAAGCCGGCCAGCCCGAAGCCCTCTGCCTGCAAGCCAGCTTCGGCGGCAGCAACTACACCCTCGAAACCCCATCCGCCATGGAGTTCCGCAAACGCGTCGACACACTCAAAGCCGCCGTGCTGGCAGCCATCCAAACCCAGCCGCAGGAAACGTAGTCACAAGGACCAGAGGAAATGGGAACGTCCAACATACGACAAGCTAGAAGCTTGTCACTACGCAGTGCAAAACATAGCGTCCCCGCTTTTTATCACACAACTGCGCAAACAAGCCCGCTCTCTTCATGATTCAAGTCATCAACACCTTGCTCCCCGTCTTCGTGGTCATCGGACTCGGGCTCTGGCTCGCGCGTCGTGGATGGCTCTCACAGACTTTTATCAGCGAGCTCAACTGGCTCATATTCTGGGTCAGCCTGCCGGCGCTGATCATTCACAGCCTGGTCACCGCCGAGTCCTTGCCGCGCGATGCACTGCCCGCGATCGGCATCTTCACCCTGGCCACCCTCATTTTAATTGCATTGGCCTGGCTGACCAGTCGCTGGCTACAACTCCCCCGCGAGCGTGTCGGCACCTTTGTGCAAAGCGCCTTCCGCGGCAACCTCGCCTTCGCCGGGCTGCCCTTCGTGGTCTTTGCCGTCGAAGGCATCCAGCCCGACAAAGTTGGCGCCGCAGTGGCACAAGTCATGTTCCTACTCGCGCCCGCGATGCTACTCTACAACGTGCTAGCCGTGCTCATGCTCACCCTCAGCCAGCAGAGCGTATCCACTTCCATGCTACGCGGCACCCTGGGCAAAGTCATCAGCAACCCACTGATCCTCGCCTCCATCATCGGCGTCGGCCTCTTTGCCCTCCCCTTTGAAATGCCCCGTTTCGCACTCAGCACGCTAGGACTGATCGGCCAGATGGCCGCGCCCGCCTCCCTCTTTTGCGTAGGCGGCGCCATGGCCTTCGTCTCGATGGAAGGACGCTACCGCAGCGCCAGCTACGCCAGTGCACTCAAAGTCATCGTGCTGCCCGCCATCACCGCCCTCCTACTCATTTGGGTCGACGTCGATCCCATCGCACGGCTCGTGCTACTGATACTCAGCGCCTGCCCCACCGCCGTCGCCTCCTACATCATGGCCAAAGCGCTCAACGGCGACGAAGCCCTGGCCGCCGGCTCCATCATCCTCAGCACCCTAGCCTGCATCCCCACCGTCGGACTGATCATCGCCCTCAGTGTGTAAGGGGGGGCAAGGAACTTGCCCCAGTGGGGAGTGGGAAGTGGAGAGTGGAGAGTGGGAAGTTAAATGGAGATCGAACGATGAGGAAATTGGGAACATCGAACGCTCAACATCCAACGTCCAATTTTGAATGTAGGACGGACGCCGCCAAGTAGCGGGGCTCTTTAGACCCCGTTTAGTTCCGCTCAGCCGTCCGGTTCTGAGAACCGAGGCCACAAGAAGGAGGGAACGCTGCACCAGTGCGTTCAATGTTGGACCCATGCTTCGCCTAAAGGCTTCCTCCTTCGCTAAAGCTTCCTCCTTCGCTCTTCGAGCTACGGCGGACGTGTCGCAGGGCAAGCAGTTCATAAGCGGCGACTCTGACGCGGGCGTCATAAATGAAGCCCCTACAATTAACGCAGTACCCCTGCCACACGCGCTCGGATGAGTTATACCTATTCGAAAAAAGTTTGGTCCTAATAGATATTGTTTTTTGTAACCTCGGTTCTCGCCAGTCCTAAGCTCGTCGAAAGGGGAACCGGGGCGATGCCGACCGCCCCCCCGAAACAAAGTTTCGAGGCTACGCAAAGCCCAAGCT
>NZ_JARXIC010000024.1 GCF_031127905.1 Thalassobacterium sedimentorum
TGAGCCGAAATACAGTTTTCAGCCCCTGCCCGTCCGGGCTAAAAGTTAATTCGCCAAAGGCCCAGGAGCGGCTCTCCAAGCCAAACAGTTGATCCGCATGGTAGCGACAAGCGCCGCTGTTAACGCCAGGAACTCTCGTCTCTGAAGAGAATGATAGTGATTCATACAAATACAGGGGGGGATTAAACAAGTCGCCGAAGGAGGGATCATATATGAACAGCGAAAAAATTCTATCGCGCGTTTAAGCGAGATTTCGCCCTTTAATGTATTCAGGGCGAACTTAGCTTGTTGCAGCTGGCAGCAATGTCTGTGCAGGCAAAAGAAAGGCGCAGTGCCGAAGCGCTGCGCCTGCTATTCCTCTCCATATATCTCAAAGGTATGTGCTGTGTTTTAGCACTCCATTTTATTGGATGGAGCCTAAATGATCAGATACTCGATTTTATTGAGGAGATACTGCACTGGTCATGGTAAATGTCCTAATTTTGTAGTTCGACGTCTAGTTGCTCAATAAGTGGGGTAATTGTTTCTATCGGAGCTCTTTGTTTGGACTTTGTGGAGATGTTCTCGACCAATGTTTGAATGCTTTCGCATTGCTGTACGCGACAGAGGCCTAGGAGCTTGTGGGTAATTGTCTCTTGTGCTTTGAGATCTTGTGCTGCAAATGCCGCTTTAAGTTTGGCCAGCTCTTCTCGGAAGGTTTGTGTGTACTCAGCTTTAAGCTCCTGGAGGCTAATGGGGCCATTCTGAGAGAGATAGGCAAGTAAATCACTTTTTGTATCTGCTCGTGTATTTTGTGGGTGGAATTTCAATAGCTTTTTTAATTTCTCAGGATCGAGTGGTTTTTCAATGAAGTGCTTGAAGCCGGCGCCTAGGCACTTATCTTCGGCATCTAGACTATTGTAAGCACTCAGAGCTATAAATATTGGAGGTGGTGTGTGTGGGGCCTTTAGGTAGTTCTCCACGACTTCCAGACCGGACATCTCCGGCATGTTGATGTCTAATATGACAATTTCGTAATGTGTTTTGCGCAACATGTTTAGAGCGATGCGTCCATTTTCGGCGATGTCGATTTTGGCTCCCATACTGTTGAGCACTGCGGCGCTAATATAGCGGTTGAAGCTCATGTCGTCAGCAATTAGTACCCGTTGGCCTTTAAGGATTTCTGACTGAACTTGTTCTGGATTGGCTCTTGTTTTGCGCCGGAAGAGTTCAAGTTCAAATTGTAGAGTGAGCAGGAATCGGGCGCCCCCTGTGTAGTCCGGATCGAGTGTGAGCTGACCTCCCATCAGCCGAGCCATTTGAGAAGATATCGTGAGGCCGAGACCAGTGCCTGGAATATGACTGGTTTGACTTTCAGGCAGCCGTGCGAATTCTTCAAAGATGAATACTTCCTGTCCCTCGGGGACGCCGGGGCCAGTGTCGACGACTTCAAAGCAGGCCTTTACGGACTCGTCTATTTCCTGGCTGCTTAGCCTCAAGCTGACAGAGCCTTCCTTGGTATATTTGATCCCGTTGGAGACTAAGTTAATTAGGATCTGGCGTAAGAGGACTGGGTCGCCCTTCCAGTTGTGTTGAACTTTCGGGACGTCTAGTTGTAGTAGAATCCCTTTTTCCTGGGCCATACCGTTTTGAATTTGAATCACCTCTTGCATGAGTTCGCATGGGTTAAATGATTCGAATCGAGTTCTTAGTTTGCCGGCCTCTAAGCTTGAGTAGTCGAGAGTTTGGCTGAGCAGTTGATTCAGGTGCTGGCTGCAACTATAGAGATGGGTGGTCTCTTCAGTTTGAATGCCTTGTTCTTGCTCCTTTTGTTTAAGTAATCGTGCGATACCGATGATTCCATTGAGTGGATTACGGATTTCGTGGCTCATGCTGGCTAGGAAATTTTGTTTGGCGCGGTTGGCCTTGATGAGTTGTAACTTTTGCGTTTCGAGTTCGTAGGTCCTTGTGTTCACTAGCGCTTCTAATTGTTCGTTACGGATGCGTAGTGTGCGATTTCTCCAGTGGTTTGAGAATACGAGTATAGCGATCGCTGAGAGCGCATAGCCTACATAGGCGTAGGCGGTTAAATACCAGGGTCTACGGATCGTAAAGCGATACTCTGTGATGTTTCCGTTACGCCCAAATTCATCGATGGCTCTGACTTGGAAAGTATAGTGTCCATGAGGTAGGTTGGTGAATTCCCTATAAGTTGTCGGGCTTGGTTGCGTCCATGTTTCATGAAAGCCGAGCAGCCTAGTCTGGTAGCCCTTGACTTGGAGCCTAGTTGGAGGGGCAACGAAATTGACGACTAATGCTTTCTGGGGATAGTCTAAGAGCGGTTCTTTTTTCAAACTGCCATTTCCGTTGTAATAGACTTTGCTATCTTCTTGTTCGGCAACTGAAACGAGTCGTGTCGTCGGTGCAGGAGCGGATGAAAGTTTCGTTAGATTATATCGAAGCAGTTTGGATGTGCCTCCGACCCAGAGTGCCGCCTGTCCTTCGGATCTTTTTTCGTGGAAGAGCGAGGTGACTTTGCCAGCTTCGTTGAGTGAGGGAAGTTGCAGCGGGGACCAGCTCAAGCTTTTGTCGACGTTGACTTTTAAATGTCCGATTTGGTGGCGTTTTCCTGTGGCGGGTAGATTCACTATCCAGCCGTCGCCACTGGCTTCCCGACAGGTTTCGAGTGCGTAGGCGTCAGTGCCTAAGTCGTTTCCCAAAATAGGATCGTATTGAAATTGTCCGGTGTCGATCGCATAGGTGAATAGACCTTTATTGGTGATGACTAGAATCGTTTGGTCGTCCCGTAGGCTATACGCCCATACAAATTTATCCAGTAGTCCCTGCGATTGACCGAGTTTAGTGAGTGTCGATTGTGATTGCCAGTCCACTAGCAAGATGGGGCTGTTTTCACATGAAATTAGTAGCTTCTCATTGGGAAGTTCGGTGATTGATAGGACTGAATAATTGAAATTTTGAAGTGAGTCCAAATACTGCCAGCCGGTTTCGCTGTGCTGCCAGCGACTGACTTTTGGAGGATCACTGGTATAGATTAGTGAGGGGTTTAAGTTACTTTCAAACAAGTAGCCGACATGTCGGGATGAAGGTATTGTGTAGTTTTGTTTCCCAGATGTAATGACTCCGAGGTTCTGAGCGTCGCCGTACAGTAAATCAACTGAGGCGGAATATAAGTTCCAGATTGCATCGCCTTGAACGATCGTGCGGGGGCTCCACATCGCTCCTCGGCTTTGGTGGATTTTTTTTACTGCTTTCTCATTAGTATAGTAGAGTTCGTTTTGATGTTGTATGATGTCGAGTGCCTTATCGGGGAAGTGGCTTAAGGCCGAATTGGGGATTTCTATGATGGTACTGGTCGTTGCTGCCCAAATCGCACCTGAACTGTGTTCGAGTATATCATAGACTGAACTGTTGTCATGTCGCACTTGGCCGATGAGCCCTGTTGAGGGATCTATGATTTTGATCCCATCATGTGTAGTACTGACTGCGATGGTCTCATTTTGAAGTCGCTGCGCGTTTAGGATTTTGGACGCTTGCCACTCGATGTTGCTCGGGGTAAATGTGTCGTTCTTGAGTCGATGAAATCCATTGGCGACTGTGGCGCAGAG
Source organism: Thalassobacterium sedimentorum (assembly GCF_031127905.1). GTDB lineage: Bacteria > Verrucomicrobiota > Verrucomicrobiia > Opitutales > Coraliomargaritaceae > Thalassobacterium > Thalassobacterium sedimentorum. The sequence continues at coordinate 3,606 of NZ_JARXIC010000024.1, forward strand.
TAGGCCGGATTCGCTTTTTTCAATGATGGAAATAATGCCTGATGCGACTGCAGCTGTTTCGGGTGCGATCAGTGTGAATACATCCCCGTCTAAACGAAACAGGCCGGTTCCTCGATTATGCAGATACAATTGACCCTCGACCCAGTCCGTTAGGATTCTTCGTTCTATATCAAAATGCCAGTGTTTCCACTGTTGTCCGTCCCATCGCAACACTGATTCCGTGGTGATCAGGTAGATCTTGTCTTGCTGAGCGTAGATTGTCCAGAATGTGCCTAAATCTGGACTGTTCAATTGTTGTTGAATTGTATGAGTCAGGTCCGTATAGCGATAGTGACCTTGTGGGTCTAAGTAATAGTAACCAATTGTGGTTAGGCTTGATATCCAGATGCGATTTTGTGAGTCGATGGCGACTGAACTAATGTAGTCGGTTTGTCCAGTGGGTGGCATTGAATGCCAGTGTGCTCCGTCATATTTGAGTAATCCTGATTCGTTGGCGACAAACACACTACCGTCTACATCTTCAGCGATCGAACTGGACATAGGACCTCCTCCGTGTTGGTCCGGCGTATGTGCAGTGCTGAGTAAATTTGCGAGAGGTGCTGGCTGTGCAAATAAAGTCGCTAAAATGAGTTGGTTGCTGGCGATGGCTATCGCCCAAAAAATAGCTAGCTTTGATGGTAGATGCAGGGGGAGCGTGGAGCGATGGATCCAGAACTTAAATTTCATTTGCTTATCAAATATGGTGCAAAAGGACTAGTATGGTGGGTTGTCTTGAGCGTCGAATGCGAAATCTTTATCAAGTGCTTTCAATCAAGTCAGCACAGAATTAGGATATACATAGATGAAATCACTACTAAGCACCTTATTCCTAAATTTGGGAATGCATAAGAAATCAGCACATGTTGACCAAGTGCTTTCTCAATCTGAGGAGAAGACCAGTGTAGATGCCGCGACACCTACCTGTTTGCCCACTGTCTAATTTATAAAAAGTTAGCATGTCAGTGCCTAAATCAATGCGTGTCCGCGCGATGGTTTAGGCACTTTTTGTCCGATTGTTTTTAGAATAAAACCGTATGCTAAATTTAGCTCCGCTGCGTTATGTTAAGGTCATGGAGGCCGATGGTGGGCCGATTGCACGGCTGGAGCATGCGTATTGTGATATCTTTGGAGTACCCTGTGTTCACGCTGTTGCTTATTTAAAGCAGGGGATCGTAGCTCCTGAATTATTGCAGATGCGGGTGATCGCCCAACCGGATGGTGCAGGGGCTCATGAGAGTGCTCAGATTGCCTGTTACATGGCTATTTCGGAGGCAATGGAGCGTTGGGCAGTGCATTATTGTCGTGAGCGTTTAATTTCTGGTATGGGGGGCATGGATTTGGATTTTAGTTCAAATGGCTTTGCTGCCTATCCAGGCGTTTTTCGTCGACAGGCGCGGGAGGCTGCATACCGGGAGTCGATCGAACGTCATTGCTTGATTGGTTGGTGGGAAGGCTTATTAGGGCATCGCTGTATCGAAAATCCCAGACCCGGAGTTTCTGCGATTATCATCGATCATCGGTTTAGTGCGCACACGGTGGTATTGCTCTGGTCTATGACTGCTTATGGGCACTCTTACTCTTTCGGCGCGGGACACAATGTAGCGCATGCTGTTCAGCGGGCCTTGGTTGAACTGAGTCGCACCCAGAGTATGTTGAAACAGCTGGTTAAGCTCTCGCTTCCGCTTCGAGCGGGGCGACGCGGTGATGTGTTCGAACGTAGAATTCACTACTTTTCGACTGATGAGGGCGTGTCCCTTTTTTTGGAACGGCTGAAGCGGCAAGTCAAAACTGTACGCGCGCGGCCTAAGGTTTTATTTGATTCAGCCGTGTATGGACCCTGGGATGCCTATGCCAGCGTCTGGCGAACTGTTTTTGAGGCACCTAGTCAGGATTACTTGAGTGAGCGTGAAGACTATTTCTTTTGGTAGAATTCTTGCAGCTCAGGCTTTTGTGCCTTTAGTCCTCATACATGAAAGCCCTAATTGTTGAAGATGAGAAATTCGTACGCGAGTATCTCTCGAGCTTATTGCAGAATGAGTTCGATTTTGATGAAATCGTTCAGGCTGTGGATGGTGAGGCAGGTTGGGAGCTTTTCGAGCAGCAGTCCTTTCAGTTTATTATATTAGATTTGTTACTGCCTAAGTTGGATGGTATACAGTTGGCTAAGCGGATTCTAGAACGCGGGCGAGGACACCGTGTTTTAGCAATTTCCAGTGAATGCGATGATTTCACGGTGCGTGAAGTGACACGGAGTGGCATTTTAGGCTTTGTGAGTAAGAAGGATATGTCGGAAGGCATTATGAATCAGGCCTTTACTGAGATATTTGACGGGCACGTTTATTACTCTTCCAGTGTGTTAGAAGTTTTAGAGCGTGTGCGTAATGATCCCGATGCCTATTATAAGGTGCTCTCCCGCAGAGAGCTGCAAGTTTTGCGTTATATAGCCCAGCGCAAAACGCATGAGGAAATTGCAAGCGAGCTTGGACTGAGTGACTTTACCATTAAACGGCATCGTCATAATGCGATGAAGAAGCTAAATTTAAAAAACGAGTCGAGCCTACTTCATTTTGCTTTGGATAAAGGTATTTTAAAGCATAAGGGAGGTTTAGACTGGAGTTGAGAAGCTGATGTTTTCGGGAGATTAAAGTCGTTTAAATAGAATTGGTCTTTTTATACCATTTCCAAGTAATCGGCCTCCAGTTTACCTTTTTTGCCGATTAGCAGAGCTGTAACTTGTCTTTTGGACGCAGTGGATGATTGAACTATGGATTAAATTTGCTTGGCTGGAGTCTGTCGAGAAACTGGTTCATTCATAGTAGGTAATTCGTGCCAGACTTATTGCTTCGGTGTTTGCCCGAGGCACTTGTGAATGTGGTGACATTTGTGGGCTATTTTATGAGCCAGTTTCTTGATGCCTTATCTGGCTGGCAGTGGTTTTGTAGCTGATGTTACTTTGTCAGCTATTCGGATTCAGGCAGGGCATTGTAGATGTTTGCTATAGTTGTTTAGAATTCGCGACTCAAACTGATTCGGTACCGACGTCCTTCGAGATTGTAGAGTGAGGAGTCGTAGCCATCGGCAAAGGCTCCAGCTGCAAAAGGAGGTGGTGTATTACCTACATTATCTACGCCGAAGGTAAGTGTGGTGTTTGCCAGCCAGTCGTTAGATGTCTGGGGCCAGTGGTAACTGGCGACGAGGTCGAGAGTCGTCCATGCTTTTACTTCGCGTGGTTGATTTTCTGTGGTAAAGGCAATGTTGTCTTCAAGTGAATGGATATAGTTAAGCGTGCCTCCTAGTGTGAGTGATCCGCTTTGCCAAAGTAGTTCTAGATAGCCCTTGTACTCTGGAATGGAGCCGCGACCGATCACGTTGCCGCCTGACGCGCGTGGGTCGATTAGTTTACCCAGATAGTTGCTATAACTGGCATTCTCAGAAGCTTTTAATTTGTAGCTGAGCACTTGGTTCACCCCCAGGGTCGCTTGCCAATAGCCATTGAAGCTTGGTTTTTTGTAGCGTACTTTATAGTCAATACCGTCAGTGATGGATTCGGAGGCGTTAAACCAGTTGGCAAACACCCCACTGAGTGCCTGTGTGTTGGGGTCTCGAATCACTGCTGCGTTTCCTATGTCGTTGCCGAGCGCAGCTTGATCGATAAAATATTGTGCTCCATTAACGATGACATCCTCGGTTTTGATGTTATAGTAATCGATTGATAATAGCCATCCGCGGGTAGGATCTGGCTCGAATCGAATGCCAATGTTCAGATTAATGGATTGTTCCGGATCCAGATCGGGATTGCCACTGACGATGGTGTCGATGCGAGCACTGTCTGAAGTGTAGCCCAGAGGGTCCTTGTAGATAGGGGATGTGGAAATGCCAGCTCCATAGCTTTCTGTAAGGGTTGGGGCGCGAAAGGAGGTGCCTAAACTCGTACGCAATTGAACTGTATTATATGGACGGTAAACGAGGCCTGCTTTGTAAACGAGGGCGTCGTATTGATTGTCCCCTTGTATGCTGCCACTGGTAGGACGATCACTATAGTTTTCGTAGCGCGTCGAGAGGCTGACCGCTAGCTCATGCTGTGTGTCGGAAAAAATTGGAATCCAAGTCTCAGCAAAAAATGAGCTTACCTCACGCTGAGCGGAGTATGAGTTTTCCGCTGCGCCTCCCAGATTTTCGCCTGATTCGAATAAAGGATCAATTTCAACATCAATTGTTTCCTTGCGGTATTCGATTCCTGTAGCGAGTTGCACTGGGCCGTGTGAGAGTTCAAAGATTGAGGTCTTGGCTTTTAAGTCGTAGCTCCAGAATTTTTCGTTGTAATGATTACTTGGCTGACGAGCTGCACTCTGAAGCGCAGTTGCATTGTTGTAGCCGGGGCCAACGGCACCAGCGCTTGCGAATGGATTGAAAGCTCCGCTGTTGATGAGCTCAACTAATGCTGACTCATCGACAATGCCAGTGTAATTGGCTTCTAAATCTGTTTGGATGTAGAGGGCAGCCGTTTCCCAATTCCATTCGCCAAGTTGTCCGCGTAGGCCTAGTAGCCCACGTAGTGCGGATTTTTGTTGCTCAATCTCTAGTTTACCGAGTTCGAGACTACGATAGTTGACCTGTTCTAATTCGGATGGAACGATACCAGCGGGGAGGTAGGGGCTGCTGCGTGCTGCTTCGAGTACTGTGGGGTGCACTGGGAAGCTGAAACCTGCAAAAGGAAAGGAGCCACCAAACCATGGAGCTGGAGCTAACCCGTTGTCGAAGACACTTTCAGTCCATAGAAATTCCCCCCAAACTTGTAGGTCTGGTTGAATGTCGTGAGTGAGGTGGGCCATTAGGCTGCTGCGTTCAACTTCGGGGACCGCAATGGCTTGCTGGCTGAAATTGTAGAGATCCTCGTTCGCGTTCCATGGACGATAGTCTGTCAGATTGCTTGGACTCGAAATCCCTTCCTTGAGTGTATATTCGCTGCCATCTACTTTGATCCTCCCAGGATAGGTGGGACTGCCTTGGTTTTGACCGCCTTGATCTCGGCGGTCAGCATCTGCAGAGCGCGCCCGATCTCGGGTAGCGATCGCGTTGCGCTGATACCAGCTACCGAAAAGCAAGAGGTGCGTTGATTCGTTGAGATCTTGTCCTGACAAAAATGAAATCGTCTTTTCCGATGCGTCCCCGTCTGAAGTGTCACTGTAGCTTGTATCCACTCGATTGCCGATATATTGATCCTGTAATAGCAGATTTACGGTTCCTGCAACTGCATCCGAACCATATGCCACAGCAGTTCCCTCTGTGGCAACCTGCACTTCCCTGATCGCCATTGATGGGATTAGATTTAAATCGGCAAATCCACCATGTTGAAAACCAGTTGCACTATTGCCGCCAGAGCGTCGTCCATTGATCAGTGTCAGCGTAGATAAATTGCCAAGGCCATGAAGATTAGCACTTGCCGAACCGGTGCCGCTATTACTGTCATTCTCATTATTGCTGGCTCCATAAGAGAATGGCTGCTTGCGAATGGATTCGATCGCAGTGTACGTGCCCCATAGACTGAAGTGGGCATTCTCAATCTCTGTCAGGGCGGTAGCATGCAGTTCTTCGGAAATTGGTAAATGACTGCCAGTGACGACAAATTCATCCAAAACCATTATCTCACCCTCGGCGACACTCTGAAGTGCTAGTTGCGTATTCGTAAGCGCGGCACATAAGGTGGGTAGCAAAAATCGTTTGTTTTTCATTAGGAGAGGGCTGAACTGCTGTGCAGGTGAATACCTTAGTCATTATTGGGTATAAGGACTAATTTCGAGTAGGCTAGGTTATAGTTTGGTAAATGTGCTTCGTTATAATTATCGCTAATGGGTTTTGTTCGTTTAATAAGCTCAATGAGTTCATTATTGGTATGAGGACTGGTTCGTTTAGACAAAAAAACGGCGTCGATTACTCGACGCCGCTCACTTAGAGAGGGAGATCTTAATTTTGGAAGAATACCTATTATCTATTATGCGCGTCCACCGTAGGAACGGTCAGCAGTATTTACTTTAATGACTTCGCCTTCTTTGATAAAGAGAGGCACTTGAATCGTGAGACCGGTTTCAAGTGTGGCGGGCTTTTGCACATTGCTGGCAGTATCTCCCTTGATACCTTCTGCGGATTCAGTGACTTTCATCTCAAGGGACGCAGGTAGGTCGATTGAGATGGGTTTATCATCCACATGCAGCACGCTGTAAGCCTGTGTTTCCACTAAAAAGTCCTTTGCGTCTTCGACCAGGCTTTCATCTAGGATAACATCTTCGAAGCTTTCAGGATCCATGAAGTGATACCCATCTGCATCAATATAGCTGAACTCTAGTTTCACCATATCGGTATGCATAATTTCGACACTATCGGTGGTGCGAATCTTAGTGTTGGTGCTGGCACCGGTGTTTAGGTTGCGCATCGTGACTTGCATGAAGCCAGCTTGGCGGCCTTGCGTGCGGTGTTGCACATCAAGTACGAGGTGCGGATTGCCTTGATAGTTGAGAACTTTGCCTTTACGGACGTCTGTGGGTGATGCCATGGGTATTATTGGTTAAAAAACGTCTGATTTGTCAGTGAGCTGAGCCAGTGTCAAGAATCCCTCTATTTTAGATCGAATGTCGGCGTTTCGGCACAAATAAGACTCTGATTGGCACGATACACAGGAGTGGGAAATTAAAAATTGAATCGCTTTCGTCGCTAAGTTGGCTATATCAGTGGGTATGGTAAATGAAGTTATCGAGTCAATTTTACGCCTAATTGAGGCGGTTTTTGGCTATTCAATCGGAGAACCGGACTTCAATATTGTAGTGGGAATATGTGTATTTGCCTGGGTGTTGGCAGCGCGGGCCTTTATGGCCATTTTTTCAAGTAAACGTGGAATTCTGGCAGCTTTCTTTGCTTTTGCGATTCCAGTGACAATTGGGCTAGTTGGATACGCGATGGCGGAACTGTATGTGGTGCCATTGATGAAATCCTATGGCTGGAGAATCTTTGCCCTACCAAGTGCAGTGTTCGCATTATTTGTGTTTCTTTCCATTCTGTTGCTTGCGAAACGTGTTTGGGCGCTTTCTGCGGGGGTGAGTCTGTTTATTTATGTTGTTGCCACCGCGGCAGCGATTGGAGCCTACTTCGGAACGGAAGTGACTCTAGGGGTGATTGAATATGGTGAAAATCAAATGGAGCAACGTGATCAACGGGTGAAGAGCGAGATTGATGCGCTTCTCTAGGTTGAAAGCGCGGTCGCATTGATGCTCGGACTTTGACAAAGTATGTTCGGCGGCACTTAAGTGGTAGCCAGCATGCCAACATTTCAACCATCTCCCAACAGATCGTCTAGTTTTGGACTCAGTCTATTATTTGGCTTTGGGGTGGCTTTGTTAATCATGTTGTTGGTGCCGCTGACTCAATTAATTCCGCCGCAGCGGGAATCGGTAAATGTAATTGAAGTGGCGGAGGTCGCCGCGCCGCCACCGCCTCCTCGCATTGAGGATTCACCGCCTCCTCCGGACTTGGAAGAGGCGCCGCCCCCTCCGGAATTGGAGGTGCCGCCTCCGATGCCGACACTGGAGCAGCTTGAGATTGCGCTCAATCCGGGCACGGGGGATCTAAGCGTGGCCTCCGGACTGGGCTTTGCAGTTGATTTTTCGACTGAATCGGTCGCTCAGTTGGAACAGCTTTTTGGTTTTGGCGAACTTGACGAAGTGCCACATCTTGTGCGTGAGGGACGTTTTCGCTATCCGCCCAATTCCCCGCGTGGGCGCGGGGAGGCCTATGTCAAACTGCTCATATATGTTGAATCTGACGGTAGGATTTCCGTGCAAAAGGTAATCGACTACTCGCACCAGGAGTTCCTTGAGGCCGCGAAACGAATGGCTGAAGGCTCTCGCTTCTCACCCCCCATGCGAAATGGCTTGGCTGTGCGCTCACAGTATGAATGGCCCATCCGAATCCCCTTGAAGTAATATTGGTAGTGTCTCAGGATTCGATCGCAAGAAGGGGGAATTCCTGCTCGCTTCTACGCCGGTCGGTGTGCTTTCTGCGATTTTGGGCCGCATCACTTTGCCTGTTTTGCGAGATAGCGACCAAAGGCATGCATGCGCGTAGGTGTATGAGCGCCTGTGTATGGGCATATAGCCACCACGGCAAAGTCGGGGCAAATTCATGAATTCTAGTAGGCAAATGCCTAGCCCCCGGATCACAAAGCGCAGGCTCCCGTCCACTGCGCTGTCCACCGTCAACAAGCCGCGAAAACGTCGATTCAGCCATTTCCCGCAGGCGTCGACCACCTCGGCTGCTGTCCTTTGTTTACGAGGCTGGATGGGTAGGCACAAAAAACTCCCGCCGTTTTGAAGCTTGGCGGGAGTTGAAGCGTGTGTCTTCGAGCTCAAACTTCTTTACTTCAAGCGCTGTACTTTATGTGAGGACTTGGCGTATTTTTGAATGATCACGTAGAACACGGGTGTCATGAAGATTCCGATCGCGGTGACGCCGAGCATGCCGCCGAAGACGGCGGTGCCTAGGGCCTGGCGCATTTCGGCACCGGCACCTGTGGCAAATACGAGTGGGACTACGCCGAGGATGAAGGCGATGGCGGTCATCAAAATAGGCCGTAGGCGTAGGCGTGAAGCTTCGATTGCGGCGTCGAAGCGGTTCATGCCTTCGTCTTGCTTTTGTTTGGCAAACTCAACGATGAGAATGGCGTTCTTGGCGGCTAAGCCGATGAGTACGATGAAGCCGATCTGTGTTAAGATGTTGTTGTCAAATCCGCGTAAGGCAACGAGACCGATGGCGCCACTGAGACTGAGGGGGACGATGAGTATGATGGCCAGTGGTAGTGACCAGTTTTCGTATTGTGCCACGAGCACCAGGAAGACGAAGGCGATGGCCATCAGGAAGACGACGGTGCTGCCGCCGGCTTGCTTTTGTTGGTAGGCGAGATCGGTCCATTCATAGTCCATGCCGGGAGGCAGAATCTCGGCAGCGAGTCGCTCCATAGTGGCAATTGAATCTCCGGAGGAGTAGCCGGGTGTGGTGGAGCCTTGCACCTCGGCTGAGGAGAATAGGTTGTAGCGCACATAGCGGTCGGGGCCAGAGGAGTTCTTGAGTTCGACCAGGGAAGCGAGGGGCACGATGTCGCCGTTATTGTTGCGTGTCTTGAGGCTGTAAAGGTCTTCGGGTGTATCGCGAAACTTGGTGTCGGCCTGGGCGGTCACTCGGTAGGTGCGGCCGAGTAGGTTGATGTCGTTGACGTAGAGTGAACCGAGATAAATCTGCATGGTGCTAAAGATGTTATCGAGTGGCACATCCAGCATCTTGGCTTTGACGCGGTTCACATCGGCATAGTATTGCGGCACCGAGGAGCGATAGGAGGTAAAAGTCTGCGTGATTGAAGGCTCGGCATTGGCCGCCATGGCGAGCTTCCATGCGGTTTGTTCGAGCACGGCGGGGCCGAGTCCGGCGCGGTCGCGCAGTTGCATCTTAAAGCCACCGCCGCTACCGATGCCGCGCACGGGTGGGGGCGGGATGACGAAGACGAAGGCTTCTTGAATGTCGCCTAGTTTTTGCCGTAGTTCGGCGATGATGGTGTCGCTATCGCGTCCGGATTCGAGGCGCTCCTCGAAGGATTCGAAGGGTGTGAAAATGGCCGCGGAGTTGGGACTATTGGTGAAGGAGGCACCATTAAAGCCAGCAAAGGCGACGGTGCCCTTGATGCCGTCGACAGTCATGATGGTATCGACGATGCTACGCGTGAGCTCGTCGGTGCGCTGCAGTGAGGAGCCGTCGGGCAATTGGGCCACCACGATGCTGTAGCCTTGGTCTTGTGTCGGGATGAATCCGACCGGTACTTTGCCAAAGCCAAACCAGGTGACTGCGAGTAGGCCGACATAGATAATGATGGCGGCGAAGCCGAAGCGCACGATGCGGCGAATGATGCCGGTGTAGCCGCGGGTGAATTTATCGAAGAACCAATTGAAGCCCTTGAAGAACCAGCCAAAGAGGAACATGTAAATGCGAGTGAAGCGGTCCTGCGGCGCATTACTCGGGCGCAGCAAAATGGCACCGAGTGCGGGGCTGAGGCTGAGTGATACGATGGTCGATATCACCACAGCGCCAGAGATGGTGAGCGCAAACTGTTGGTAGAATTGACCCGAGATGCCAGGGATGTAGGCGGTCGGCACGAAGATCGCGACCATCACTAAGGAGGTGGCGATTACCGCACCGGTGACTTCCGACATGGCGGCGAAGGCGGCTTCGCGTGGGCTCTTGCCCTCGTCGATATTACGCTGAATATTCTCCACCACCACGATGGCGTCGTCCACCACGATGCCGATCGCGAGCACGAGTCCGAAGAGTGTGAGGTTGTTGAGGGAAAAGCCCATGATCGCCATGGTGGCAAAGGTGCCGATTAGTGAGATCGGGATGGCGAGGAAGGGGATAATGGCAGCGCGCCAGGATTGTAGGAACACTACGATCACTAAGACCACGAAGAGTATGGCCTGAAGCAGGGTGATTTGCACTTCGTCGATCGACTGCTGAATGAACTGGGTGGGATCGTAAATGATTTTATACTCCAAATCATCTGGGAAATCTTTTTCCAGCTCAGCCATGGTGGCGCGTATTGCGCTCGCAGTCTCCAATGCGTTCGAGCCGGGACGTTGAAAGATCGGCATCGCGAGCGCGGGTGTTTTGGTGGCGTAGTTGACGATGCCATAGTCTTGTGCGCCGAGCTCGACTCGAGCGACGTCGCGTAAGTGTACGACTTCACCGTTCTGGCCTGTTTTGACGACGATGTCTTCAAATGCGGTCTCGTTGTCGAGGCGGCCGAGTGTGCTGACATTGTATTGAAAAGCATTGCCTTGGGTGGTGGGCGATTGCCCGATCACACCGGCGGCGACTTGCACGTTTTGCTCGCGCAGTGCTGCGACTACATCGCTGGGGATCATCGACAAGGAGGACAATTTTTCCGGGTTCAACCAGATGCGCATGGAGTACTCACGTGCTCCAAATAAGCGCACGTCGCCCACGCCTTGTATGCGGCGCAGCTGCTCGCGCACTTGAGTGATCGCGTAGTTACTGACGTAGAGATTATCGTAGGTGCCCCCCGGCGACATCATTTGCACCACCAGTAAGATGTCGGGGCTGTTCTTGGTGACGGTGACACCTGCGCTGCGAACTTCGTCGGGTAAGCGGGGCTCCGCAATGGCGACGCGATTTTGCACCAGCACCTGTGCCTGATCCAAGTCGGTGCCGAGCTCGAAGGTCACGGTAATGGCCAGTGAACCGTCCGCGGTGGAATTGGACGACATGTAGAGCATGTTTTCCACACCGTTGATCTCCTGTTCGATCGGCGCGGCGACGGTGTTGGCGATGGTTTCCGGAGTGGCGCCGGCGTAGCTGGCGCGCACCACAACAGTCGGTGGCGCGACTTCTGGATATTGTGCGATGGGCAGTGTCGGAAATGCGAGTATCCCGAGCACGGTGAATACGATCGATATGACGATCGCAAAGCGCGGACGCTTAATAAAAAAGTGAGAGAAATTCATGGCTTGGTTCGGTAGTCGGTCAAAGAGGAGCGCGGAGGATTATTGAGCCGCCGCTTGTGGATCCACCGTCATACCTGGACGGATGAATTGGATGCCGCTTACAATGATGCGGTCTTCGGTGCTGAGGCCCGAGCGCACGATGCGTAGACCCTCATGTGTGGGGCCTAGCTCGAGTGTGCGGCGCTCGACGCTGTTGTCGTCTTTGAGTGCCCAGACATATTTGATGGTTTGGTCGGTGCCGATCGCTGTATCGGGAATGAGGATACGGTCGGCTTTTTCCGTGGTGGCGACACGTATGCGGGCGAAGAGCCCCGGTGTGAGGAATTCATCTTCGTTTTGGAACAAGGCACGCACAGTGAGTGTGGCGGTGTTGGGGTTGAGCTGATTACTGGAGAAGTTGATGATGCCCTGGTGTGGATAGCCCTCTTCATCGTCGAGGCCCAGCCAAGCAGGGATTTGCGCATCGGAGTGACGGCCCCCAGTTTCGCCATTAAAATAGCGACGCAGGCTGCGCAGGAAGGCACGTTCGTCGACTTCGTAGTAGGCGTAGATGGGGCTGTGCGGCACGATGGTCGTGAGTTCAGTTTCTGAGGCGACCACCAGATTCCCCACTGTGACTTCGCGGCGGTCGGCAATGCCGTCGATCGGTGCGATGACTTGCGTGAACTCGAGGTCCAAGTGAGCGGCTTCCAGCGAGGCGATGGCGGCGGCGACATCGGCTTCCGCTTGCAGTGCTTCACTGTTACGAATGTCGGCCTCCTCTTGGCTGATCGCGTTGACTTCGATCAGCTTTTCAGCGCGCTTCAAGTTTGCTTTGGCGAGTGAACGCGCAGCTTCGGCTTGATTGACCTGTGCTTGCAGGCGATTGACCTGTGCCTGAAATGGGCGTGCATCGATCACGTAGAGCAGATCGCCGGCCTTTACTTTTTGTCCTTCAGTGAAGTGAATCGATTCGATGTAGCCACTCACACGCGGGCGCACGTCGACGATTTCGACCGCTTCCAGGCGACCGGTGTAGTCGGCATACTCAGCAATGTGTTGTTGCGTGGGGTTGGCGACTGGCACCGGCAGAGCTGCGTTGGCAGCGGGGGAGGCGGGGCTGGCGGCTTTATTATCGCAGCCGACGAGAGTGGCCAGTAAGGCTAGAGTGGATACGGCGAGGGAGAGTGGCTTATTCATTGGTAGTGGTATTCTTTTTGATTTTTAAAGTGGGAAGCAGCTTAGTTCCAGTTGCCGCCGATCGCCCGGATGAGGCGGATGGAGTTTTCGTATTCGTCGCCGATGATCTGGGCTAGGCTACGTTCGGCCTCCAATGCGGTGCGCTCGGAGTCGAGCGAGGAAATGAAGTCGACGATACCATTGCGGTATTGATTGTCGGATATCGTTTGCGCGCGTGCGGAAGCGTGTGCCGCGCGCTCCAGTGCGGCGCGTTGCACGGAGAGGTGACGCCAGCCCGAGAGTGCGTCTTCCACTTCGGCAAAGGCTTCCACTACGGTTTGCTCATAGTTGGCGGCCGCTTCAGCGTAGGCATATTCGCTGCGACTGAGATCGGCGCGTAGGCGTCCTCCTTGGAAGAGCGGCAGGTTGATATTGGGGCCGAAGCTGTAAAGTTCGGAACCGGTCTTGAACCAATCGCTCGCTGCTGAGGCGGCGAAGCCACCGCTGGCGCCTAGGGTGATGCGTGGAAAGAAGTTTCCCTTGGCCACGCCGATACGTGCGTTGGCTGCGCGTAAGTTTTGTTCGGCCAGACGGATGTCGGGGCGGCGCTGCAACAGTTCCGAGGGGAGGCCAGCGGGCGCGTCTACGGGTTTGCCAGTGAGCGCGGTGACTTGAATCGAAAAATCCGGTGCCGCTTGTCCCGTCAAGACCGCCAGCGCATTTTTGCGAGTATCGCGCGAGCGCAGCAGGCTGGCCAGGTCCGCTTCCGATTGTGCTAGCAGCGTCTCAGACTGTGCGACATCGAGGTCGCTGACGGCTCCATTTTCATAGCGCTTTTTAACGATTTCCAGTGATTCACGGCGTGTTTCGACACTGCGTTGTACGGATTGCACTTCGCGCTCGATGGCGCGTAGGCGGAAGTAGTTGATCGCTACGTCGGTTTCGGTGATCAGGAGTAGATCTTGATAGGCGGCCTCGCTGGCCGCGGCATCCGCCTCGGCGGCTTCGACTAAGCGTGCCACACGACCGAAGAGGTCCAGCTCCCATCCTAAGGTGAGTGAGGCATTGTAGGCATCCTCCGCATCGCCAGTATTGCCCAGTGCCTCCGAATCTTTGTAGCGTTCGTAGGTACTGTCTGCATCCACTTGAGGGCGTCGGCCAGCCTGCTCTTGCCGAATGAGCGCACGCGACTGTCGTGTGCGCTGATAGAGCGCATTCAAGCTGTGATTGTGGGCACGCGCCTGGCTCACCAATTGAGTGAGTTGCACATCGGCGAAGAGCTCTGTCCAATGCTTCACGTCGATTTCAACCGAGGGGGTCGGCTGTGTGTATGCCTGGGGCGTGGCGGGCTCAGGCTGGGCGAAATCGGGCCCCACCGCGCAGCCGGAAAGCACGAGCGATAGGACAGTCATGGATGTCAATAGTGGTTGGATCATGGCTTGGTCGTTTGCGAGGTCGGTAGTGGTCGGTCGTCTTGTCGCGTATTATGCGGCGTGGCGCTTTGCGTGCGTGTTGAAGCTCAGCGTGCGTGGCTGACCGATGCCGCCCGGGAGCCCGAGCAACTTGTGGCCTGTGTATTGGCGCAAGGGACTCGGCTGCGGGCTGGCTGCTCTGTTACCTTCCGCTGGAGTGCGGTTGGTTCTTTGAACTCCGAAGATGCGATCCGCCAAGCGGTCGTGACGACCGTAGCGCGCGGCGTTGAGTTCGAGGGTGTCTTTGATTCCGATCATAATATAAATTGGTTAGTAGTTGACTGTTTAGTAAATAATTAAGCCTGAGTATCTGCCGACAATTGTGCATCAGCAATGGGTGGAGGCAGCGGGCCAGCGCTCTTAGGCGACTGAGATTTCGGGCAGCTGTTGAATGCGGAGGATACGGGCAGCTGCGACGGGAAGATCTTTGAGTATCTCCGGGTCGTTTTTCATGCGCGCTTGGGTAATCATACCCTCATAGAGGTTAAACAGAATGCGTGTGGCTTCTTTGGTATCCATTTCAGGGATATCTCCATTGGCGACCGCCTCCGTGATGGTCGCTTCGAAGTAGCGCTGGAAGCGGCTTAGCATCTGGTTCACCTTATCGGCTAGCTCCGGCTCGATGGTTGAGATCTCGGCGCCGATGTTAAAGAAGGGGCAGCCCAAGACGCAGCCATGTTCGGCCGCGACTTGCTGGGTGCGCTCGTAAGCTTCCTGGAGTTTACGGGCCAGGCGCTCCAAGGGCGGGCGCGAGGGTGAAAAAGTCGCATCTAGGCGAGGTTGGATCTGAGTCCACACATGGTCCATTGCGGCGATACCGAGATCGAGCTTGGACTTGAAAAAGTAATAAAAGCTGCCCTTTTTGACCTCTGCCTTTTCGCAGATGACATCAATCGTCAACGAGCCATAGCTGCGTTCCCACATCAGGAGCACCATCGCGTCGAGGAGTTGATTTTTTGCATTACTTGTTCGTCCCATGGGATGCACTAATAGATGACTATTTGGTAAAGTAAAGTCGTTCTGCTATTTTTTTTGAAAAATAGAGCGTTTTTCAGAATGGCGCCTGATTCAGCGGCGAGCAAGGGCGCGGCAATCCAGCGATTGCCGCGCGCAGAGTGTGCATGCTATTTTTCTAGCGATTACTCTGCTTCGGTGCGCGGCGTGACGCTATAAAACTCTGAGGTGGCTGCGGCATCGCTGCGGGTAATGATGCTGCTGCCTTCAGAGTCGCTCAATTCAGTCCATGTGCTGGCTGCAGTACCCAGAGTTTGGCTGCTTACGATTTTAAGGTCGTTGCTCCCGTTGAGGGTGAATACGGCTTCACCGTCGACTTGCACCAATCGTAGGTCCACGCTTTCTTCGAAGGTTTCGGGCGTATCGCTACTGATCTTTGTCAGCAGGCTGATGTTTACGCCATTGGTGTCTTGGCTAAAATTGTAGGCAAAGTTCTTAGAGGCATTAATGTACAAAGGAGCAAGATCTCCCGAATCGTTGAACAGCAGCGAGTTTTCAGTATTGGCAATACTGAAGCTACCATTGATGGCCCCGCTGGCATTGCCGGAGGAGTCGATGTGAATGTTACCTTGTTTGGTGGAAAACTCGTCCGTGTAGTAGATGTCTACGAGTTCTTCGCTCAAGCCAGTGCTGCCGGCATAGTCGTTAATATCGCCCGTGCGGTTGTTTCCTGTTTGGCTATTATAGTAGCTTTCCGTCATCTCGATAGGGATGAATAGGGAGGTGTAGCGCCAGTTGCCAGACAGCTCTGCCAGGTTTAGGGAAGAGGGGAGCTTGCTGATAATGATGAGTTCCACATATTCGCCTGCTTCCGTTTTGACGTGCACAATCACATCTTTGGCAGCATTGATGTTCATGGTCATCGGGCTGGTATCGTCGCCCGGGGCGATTACGGGGCGAACACCATTGACAGATATGCTGCCTGAAAAGAGTCCACTGAAAGAGCCATCATTGATGGTGAGTGTGCCCCAATTACTTTCGAAATCTTCAATTCGGTGTAGATCGACCAATCGCTCACCTTCCCGCGCGTAATCGCTAATATCAGAGTGACGTTGATTATCGGTACTCTGATTATAGTAGGTCTCCTGCATCGCAGAGCCAATATAAGCGTTGCCCAGGCCCCATTTGCCGTTGAGTTCACTTAGGCTCAGGCTTGCCGGTTGCCGCAGGACAATGCTGAGCTCTTGGCTGTTGGAGTCCGCAGTGGAATTAGTAATGATGTCTTTCGCTAGATTCACGTAAGCCGGGCTGGCATCGGATAAAGATTCGCCGTCATCTTTGGCCAGTAGGCGCCCCCGGTTATAGTCGAGAATTTGGGCTGCTGCGCCTCCGCTGATATTGCCGGTGGCGTCGATGCTCAGGCTGCTGGCCTCGGTGGCAAAATCACTGCTATAGTAAGTATCCACTAAAAGTTCTCCACTCTGCGCATAATCCTGAGAGTCGCTGGATCTGCGCGTTTCGCCTGTGCTTATATTATAATAAGTCTCGATGAGAGCGGCGGGAGTTTCGAGTCGCAGTTCTCTCCAATTACCGGCAAGATCGGCTGTGTCGTCCGCGTAGGTCGCGCATGTGACGCTTAGGATTGCGAGTGTGGATGTGAGTTTTTGGTAGGTAGGCATAATTTTCGCAACTATTTCGCTGCAAGTCGTGCAGTCAATGATTGGAATCGCATATCTTAATTATGTGATTGCTATATGGCCCTGCTCCAGGCGGCGAATGGTTATTTATTTTGTTTCACGTATTCGACGAAGCGCACGAGCCCTTGCAGTGCTTGTGCGAACATTTGTGGTCGGACTGTTTCACTGTCGTACTGGTGGCCCGTGTAATTTGAGTTGATTTCAAGTTGAATGCAGGGAGTGTCCATAGCCGTGACAAATTTCGTAACGGTCTGGTGTGCAGTGGCCGCGAAGTAATCCATTGAAAAATTCGACATGCCTTCCTGCTGTAGGTAGGACATGAGCGAGGTCACAATCCAGCGGTTGCCACGAATGCTTGCACCATTCATAGTGCCGAAGTCCACATCGTATGGGCGATACCAATGCGAGGCGTGGATATCGAGCACCAGTCGAGGCTGTTCCGTTTCGATGAGTTGTGCCAGTGCACGTTTAAAGTCGTTGTCATCGTAGTAGTTTGGATCGGAGGGGCTGGCATAGGTGGTGTAGATCACGGTGGAATCCGTCAGCTCCGCAAGCATGACAGCCAGTGATCCCGTGCCACCATCTGGAAAGCGCAGTTTTCCCTCGCGCGTGGGGCGAGTGGCGTGAGGGGCTACGATCAGCACATTCGAACTGCCGTGTTTGATTTCAAACCAAGACTCGCCGGCCGGGGCGAACTCTGCGCTGTTGTGTGCGAATGTCTCTTCGATTTCAATTGCACGATCAACATGTTTTTTGGTGATGATCGCCTTCTCGGGCAAGGTTGCGCATCCCGCGAGCAGCGAGAGTAGGGTGATTTGGAGGACTAATACTGAATGACGCATGTTTTTATTGATATGGTCGTCTCGGGTGGTGGCATGGCCTGTGGACACGGAAGAAGTGACCACGCCGAGCAAGAGAGTGTGTGGTATTGTGCATGCGGATGAGCACTAACTAAGCCGATTGCTGCGAGGGCTGGTTAAGTTTACAAATTTTTTGAGCAAATGTATGGGCTTTGATGACGTAAAAATATGTAAATCAGATGCTTGTGAGGAGCCATGCTCTGTTCCCGCTTGTTTTGTGGGTGTCGTTTTTGATATTTAAGCTGATCATAAACATGAAGAAGTGTATTCTAATTTGCATCCTGTTTCCTGCGCTCGCACTGACGCTGATGGCGAAAAGTCTGAAGATTGCGGATACGATTCTTTTTAAAGTTCCAGAAGATTGGAGCTACCTGAGGGCCGAGAAGCAAGTGGTGCCACACTTGGGCGTCTTAACCCGTGCGATGTTAGAGAATCCCGAGCAAGGGCAGAAGTTGACCGTTTCAGTGCTTCTAGTTGAAGAGCTCGATCCCAGCGTGCAGTATTCAACTGAATTGATCGAGGCGACTTTATCGCCCTTGGTTGAAGCCTATCGTAAACAGGGGAGTCACTATTATCCCCGTAAGATATTGGGGCGAGGGAACTTTGTATTTTACTCTCAGGAGGTGGGGCGTCTAGACGCTCGGAAGGTCGAGCTACGTGGTGTACTGATGAAGCGTGGCGATCATTGGGTGAATTTTTTCTGTCAGGGACCGACGGAGATCACGTGGACTCAGTATGAGCAACTGATCCTCGGCACGCGATTATTGTAGCCTGTACGGAATCCGCAGTCCTCACTCTCAGTGAGCTGTTGCCGGAGGTGGACTATTCGCCAATGTGGCTTTGCCGAGACGCTCGATCAGAGTGAACGTCTTTGCAGATATTTAAGCTTCGGCGAGCGCTGTTTCTTTTTGCGCAGCTTGGTTCGCCAGCATTTGGCGGCGACGGGCGCGCACATCGAACATGTCGGATTGTTTGTCCGCGTGGTAGGAGGAGCGAATCATCGGGCCGGACTCGCAGGCACCGAAGCCGATTTCCAGAGCAAATTCCTTCCAGCGCTTAAACTCCTCGGGCGTGACCCAGCGATCGATATTAGCGTGTTTCTTAGAGGGCTGTAAATATTGTCCGATCGTCAAGATGTCGACACCGGCTTGGACCATATCGGTGAGGACTTGTTTGATTTCGTCTTCTTTCTCGCCGATACCCAGCATGATGCCGGACTTAGTAATAAATCCACGTGACTTGGCGTGTTGCAGTACCCAGAGCGAGCGATCGTAGCGGGCGGTCTTGCGGATGGGGCGTTGTAGGCGCTCCACCGTTTCAAGGTTATGGTTGAAAATATCAGGGCAAGCGTCGAGTACCACGTCGAGGTATTCTTGTTGGCCGCGGAAGTCGGCGGTGAGCACTTCGACTGCGCACTCGGGGGAGCGATGGTGTACTGCGCGGATGGTGGCGGCCCAGACGGAGGCGCCGCCGTCTTTCAAATCGTCGCGGGCGACTGAGGTGATGACGGCATGGCGGAGGTTCATGCGGGCGATGGATTCGGCGACACGCGCGGGCTCGCCGAGGTCGAGCTCGGTGGGGCGACCGGTTTGAATCGCACAGAAGCGACAGGAGCGGGTGCAAATATTACCGAGAATCATCACGGTGGCAGTGCCGCGGGACCAGCATTCACCCATGTTAGGGCATTGGGCACTCTTACAGACTGTGTGCAGATCGTTGGTGTCAACGATCTCGCGCACTTCCTTATATTCGTGACTAGTAGGGAGCTTGGCTCGGAGCCATTCTGGCTTTCGGTTATCCATCTTGTGGCGCAGTGTTCCCAAAAATTGTTTTAAATTCAACTGCTAATCGCGCTTTTACGTCTGCTATGTTCACATCCTTATCGAGTTCATTAGCGAGTGAAGTCACCGTGCCATCCGTAATACCGCAGGGGACGATGCCGTTAAAGTGCGTCATGTCAGGGTTTACGTTGAGGGCGAAGCCATGGTAGCTGATCCAGGAGCGCACGGCCACACCGATGGCACAAATTTTGCGTTGGTTGTCGAGCCAGATGCCGGTCTTGCCCTCGCGGCGAGCGCTTTTGAGCCCATAAGTGGCTAAAGTCCGGATGACGACTTCCTCTAGATTCCGAAGGTAGGCGTGGAGGTCGCGCTGGTGGCGTAAAGAGAGGATGGGGTAGCCGACGATTTGCCCGGGGCCGTGGTAGGTGATGTCGCCGCCGCGGTTGGACTGCACGATACTGATGCCCTGGCGAGCGCATTCAGCCTGAGCCCAAATGAGGTGTTGAGCGGCATCCTTGCGCATGCCCATGGTATAGACGGGGGCGTGTTCGGTGAATATCAGTGCATCGGGGCAGCGCCCGGAACGCCTTAAGTCGACGCGTTCTTTTTGACGGGCAAAGGCCTCTTCGTAATCGGTGCGGCCCCAGTCCAGCACTTCCAGCGGTGCGGTCATGCCATCCAATATATTAAAGAGCACCTGGCGCATCCGGGCGTAGGTCTGGGGCGGCTCGGCCAGCAATTGCTCCGCGTTCATGACGAATGGACCGTCGTTTTCGAGCTCGTCGGCGCAGTTTCCGATCAGCGCGCTGAGGCTTTCGTGAGTGGTCTCCAGGTGACACTGCCAGGCTAAGACGCGCTCGTTATAGAGGAAACTTTGATTGGGACAGGCGGCGCTGGAGGCGATACGGATGGCTCCATTCGGGAGTTCGAAGCGGTCACCGTGCCAGTGTAGCACGCGCAGGTCTGTGGGCAGTTCGAGCCATGCGGGAGTCGTTTCCTCGGGCTGGATTGGATACCAGCCGATCTCCACTTGCGGCCCCTTCGTGACGCTGGCGCCCAGCGCGTCTGCGATCAGTTGTCCGCCCAGGCAAATGCCGACCACATATTTACCTGCGGCGATGGCTGAAACTATCAGAGCTTTTTCGGCGATAAGCCATGGATGCGCTTCAACTTCGTAAATATTCATCGGCCCGCCCATGATTAATAATAGATCGAAACGATCGATGGTGGGCAGTGGCGCTGATTCGAAGAGTCGGTGGCAGTGGAGGCTGTGTCCGCGCGAGTGGGCCCAGTCTGCGATGGCGGCAGGCCCTTCGAATGGCACGTGTTGGAGACATAGAATACGCATAGTGAATCGAATGCAAAGACGGTTGTCTTTATCCGCTCAGAGTCTAGTTTAAATATATATGAAATCCCTTCGTTTGCCTTGGATCCTGCTCGCTTTCGCATTGCTGGGAGCGCTGATCGGCTACTATCTCTCGACCCAGCGGCCCTTTTTTCTTGCGGTAGATGTTGCGCCTGAAGTCGTCGGACAGGTCACGCCGGCCGAGGAAGTCACTGAGACGGTGCACGGCGATTGGACGGGGCAGGCCATTGCGCGGGCTGTGTCGGAGGAGTTGGACTATCCGCGTGGTGCGATTGAGGGGGAATTGTTGCTTCAATTTGCCACACGTGAGGCGTATTTGTCTTATTTGCAAGCCTTGGCGGCGGCTGGCATGGCCCCCTTGGGGCAGATTGATGCTTTGATGGTGTTGCGCATCTCAGAGGGCGCCTTGAGTGTGGCAAATATTGGTGAATCTGGTGCGCGGGCCAGCTATTCGTATCGGGTCGAGCGGCCACTGCCTCCGGTGCAAGTCGACCCCGAGGCGCTTGCGCGTTTAACCGCATTTGGCCAATCCGCACGCGTCATTACGGGCGGTCCGATTGCCGGCTCGGGAGCGGGGGTGAGCGTGGCGATTCTCGATTCGGGCATAGAAAGACATCCGCAATTTGACGATGTTTCGATCGTGCGGCTGGATTTGGCCGGCGGAGGCGTGGGGGGCCTGGGAGCGGGGCATGGCACTTCGGTGGCATCCATCATCGCAGGTCGTGAAGGCATCGCTCCGGATGCGGAGCTCTTCGTTGTGCGCGTGCTGGATGCGGAGGGGCTGGGCAATAGTTATCATGTCGCTCAGGGCATCGTGGAGGCCGTCGATCGCGGAGTGCAGGTGATCAATATGAGCCTCGGCGTTTATCAGGATACTGTTATACTGCGCCAAGCCGTCAATTATGCGCATGCGCGTGGAGTATTGATGGTGGCTGCTGCGGGCAACGACGGCTATGGGCGTATGCCATATCCTGCGGCTTATCCAGAAGTGCTGGCGGTGACTGCGGTCGATGGGAACGGGCAGTATGCCCTGTTTCCAAATCAATCCATGCAGATCGACTTTGCCGCGCCGGGTGTGGGGGTGTTGACGGCTTTGGAGGATGAGGGGACGGTGCTCTTTTCCGGCACATCCGCGGCTGCGCCCTTTGTGAGTGGCACTTTAGCCTCCCTGCTGTCGGGGGAAGGCGCGCTGCCGCCTCAGCAGGCAGTCGAGTTATTACAAGCTTACTTAAATGATCGAGGGGCCCCTGGCGTGGACCCTGTGTATGGCGCAGGCTTGCTGGATTGGGATCGCTTGCGAGAGCGTGCGACTCCGGGCATACTTGATGTTGCACTGGCGGATATTTATCTGCAGCCCGATTCCTTGCCTGGCACGACGATGCCGATTGAGGTGACGGTGCAGAATCGTGGCACTACCTGGTTCAGTGATGCCGAGTTGGAAGTATTTGTGGGTGAGGCCGAACCCGTCAGTTTTATACTCGGTTCTTTGGGCCCAGGGCAGACCACGAGCCGTAAAGTCTTTTCCCAGATCCCAGCACAGGGTAGCGACGAAGTGCTGAGCCTCGCGGCGCGTGTGATTCTCCAGAATATAAATCAAGACATACGCTTTGAGAATAACTTGAAGTCGGTGGCCTTTCGCCCGGTCAGGTAGAGCTTGAGGTGAGGCCGGGGGGGGGATTTGAGGTCGCATTTTGTCAAAAATATGTGTGAGCCGCTGGGAGCTCCCTTTTTAACTGGATTTGACTACGCTCTGCGTGTACCGCTATCTGGCTAAAGTAAACTTTCCATATGAATGATTCCGAACAAGCGCCGCTAATCTCTGATGAGGGAGAGGTCGGCTTCGTTGAGTATCAGGATTTTGTCTCCAAAGAGCCGTTTCAATTCGTCTCGGGGGGCAGTATCCCTGAGCTAACGCTGCGCTATGAAACCTATGGACACCTCAGTGCGGCAAAA
The DNA here is from genome assembly GCF_031127905.1 of Thalassobacterium sedimentorum. Classification (GTDB taxonomy): domain Bacteria; phylum Verrucomicrobiota; class Verrucomicrobiia; order Opitutales; family Coraliomargaritaceae; genus Thalassobacterium; species Thalassobacterium sedimentorum. The sequence goes on from NZ_JARXIC010000024.1 coordinate 26,441, forward strand.
GATAATGCCATTTTGATCTGCCATGCCTTGAGTGGTGATCATCATTGTGCCGGGGTGCATGGTATCGAAGAGCGCAAGCAAGGCTGGTGGAATTTTATGGTGGGGCCGGGGAAGCCAATCGATACGACGCGTTATTTTGTGATATGCTCGAATGTCCTGGGCGGCTGCCAAGGCTCGACGGGTCCAGGTTCGATCAATCCGGCCACTGGCCGACCCTATAATCTGGATTTTCCTAAGTTGACTGTGCAGGACATGGTTAAGGCACAGTCGCTGTTGATTGATTCTTTCGGTATTGATCGCTTGCACGCCGTGATTGGTGGTAGCATGGGCGGTATGCAAACCCTGCAGTGGGCGATCGACTTCCCGCAGCGCGTGGGGCGTTACATCGCGCTGGCATGTGGTGCACGTCACACCGCGCAGGCAATCGCCTTTAATGATACGGGGCGGCAGGCCATTATTTCGGATCCGGAGTGGAAGGGCGGTAATTATGATCCGCAAGAAGGTCCGGCTCAAGGGCTGGCGGTGGCACGCATGATGGCCCACATTACCTACCTCTCCGACGTGGGGATGGAGAGTAAGTTTGGGCGTAAGCGTCGCTCCGGGGATCAATCGCGGGAGCATTTTGAGGTCGAGTTTGAGGTCGAAAGTTACCTGCGCTATCAGGGCGCGAGTTTTGTGACTCGGTTTGATGCCAACACCTATTTATATTTGACCAAGGCGCTTGATCGTTTCGATTTGCACAGTCCCGAGTCCTTGGATGTCACTTTGCAGGCTGTTACCGCGCCGGGCTTGGTGGTGGGCTTTACATCCGACTGGCTCTACCCGCCGCAGGGGAATCGTGAGGTGGTTGAAGCCCTGTTGCGTCTGGGCAAGGATGCCACTTATGCGGAACTCGCGATGGACTTCGGGCATGATTCCTTTCTCTTGCGGGCGCCGCAATTATACGAACTGATGCACCGATTCCTGAGTCGTTAATCTGTGATGAAAGCAATTGATAAAAAGCGCCAAGCAGACTTTCAAATCATTGCCCATTGGGTCAATGAGGGCGACCGCGTGCTCGATCTGGGATGCGGACGTGGCGTGCTGCTGGAGTATTTAAAACAAAAAAAATCGATTTATGGCGTCGGTGTAGACATCGATCTCGACAAAATTCTTAGCTGTGTGAAGCGCGGTGTGCCGGCTTATCAGGGCGACATTCGAGCTATGTTAGCGACCTTTCCAGAGAATGCATTTGATCGTGTCATTTTCAGTCGCACAGTTGAGCAGTTGGAGGACCCCGATGCTGTGTTGGCCGAAGGCCTACGAGTGGGGCGGCGTGTGGCGGTAGGCTTTGTGAACAAGGCCTTTTGGTTGAACCGCTTAAATATATTTCTTAAAGGCCGTCGCACAGTGAACGAGGTCTACCCCAAGCCTTGGTATGAATCATTGCCAGCCAATCCCTTTTCTGTGGCCGAGTTTGAGGATTATTGCGATGCGCGTAGGATTGTGATCGAAAATAGAGTGTTTCTTTCAGGAGATTGGCGCAGTGAGTGCTCCAGATTTCCTAATCTTATGGCAGGTTATGCTATTTATGATTTAGCCTCGATTGATTAATGGCCGGAAAAGACAAAACAGCTGAATTAGAGCACGCGATTCATCGGTTTTACGAAGGGTATTCGACGAAACGAATCGTGATGGCTACTTTTGTGGTTGGCGCACTCAGTTTGGTTCTATCTTTTGTCGTATATGCCTTGATGGCTAGTGGCTTATTAGCCTCGATAGTGTTTTTATTAGTTGGGTTCATTGGGATTAATGTCGCATTTTTAACCACTGTGCCGCCAGCTAGTTCATTAAACAGATCGAGAAATTTAATTTGTGAGGCGATCAAAGAGCCGTCGCGCATTCAGTCGTATGACATGAACAATGTGCAGCTGCTTGATTCGTCCGGTAAGGTTCAGACATTATGTGCGCGTGATATGGCGCTGTGGAGCTCGCTGGTCGTTCCTTATTTAATTGAATCTCAGGCGAACGGTGAGCAAACTTCGCGCAAGAAGAGCCAGCGTCAACTGACTGCATCCGAGCGGAAATACATTGAGCAACGACGCAAGGAAGTGCTCGAGATGGAGAAGAAAATCGAATCTGAGCGTAAGCGATTAGATCATGATCGTCTTGAATTAGAGGCGCGTAGCGCGGATCTAAAGCAGGCCGAGGAGCTGGTGATTGAGCGTTTAACTGTGGTGGAGACTGCTGAAGCGGAGCTGGAGCAGTTGAGAATAGTTGCAGCTGAGCGTGCTGATGTCGACGCCGTTGCATATGATGCGCAAGCGGCAGATATGAAAGCAGCTGAATTGCGAGAGAAAGAAATTGAATTGGCGGCGCTCAAAGAGCGTTTGGCGGAGGATCGACGAAGCTTCGAAAGTCAAAAGGCTGAGCTGAGCCGTTTGCAGAAGACTGTCACGCACACGCCTTTTGATACCGTCAAGCAATCTCCGGATAGTCAAAGTGTGGAGGCACGTGAGGCGGCACTGGAAGCGCGTTTGAAGCAACTTGAAGCGGAGGCGGAAGCCTTGGAAGCACGCGCTACTTTCCTGACCGACAGTGAGAATTCTTTGATTGAGCGACTGGATGCCCTAAGTGAACGTGAGGCGCATGTTGAGCAAAGCGAGGTGGATGCGGGGTTGCGCCAAGATTAGCGAAGTGTCTCAGGCGCGTTCTCCCTGCTTCGTTTTATCGCGAACTGGGTCCACGTAGATGGAGACATCGGCTTGTGTATCGCCCAGATGTTCTTTCGCGCGTTTGAGTGCTTTTGCGGTGGACATAGTTGGATTACTGGGCACATCGGTAAAAATGTTGCGCTCTTCGATTTTGAAATAGAGTCCTGATTTCTTCAGGACTTGGATCATGTTCGCTTTTACTTCGCTCAGAATCAGGTAGCGACCTTTCTCTTCCATATAGAGGAGTAATTCTTCCAGTGCCATGACACCTGTGGCGTCCAGATTGTGGGCATTGCGCATCTTGAGTACGACAATCTTGAGGTTGGGCTCTTCGCAGATTCGGCGCATTTGATCACGAAACAGATCGGCGGCACCAAAGAAAAGTTCACCTTCGACGTGGACGATTGAAACTTGAGGTACGGAGCGTTGTTCCCGCTCGTTCATTTCTGCCAATTGGCCTTCTTCGTTAAACGTGTATTCCACCATTTCGGGGCGAGCGACTTTTTTCAGGAACAGCATGATAGAGGTGCCGACTCCTACATAGATTGCTGTGTCTAAAGGCATAAATAGGCCGCTGCCGAAGGTTGCTGTGAAGACCGCCGCGTCCGATTTTGTAGTGCGGGTGACGATATGGATGGCGTGTTTATTAATAAGTGAGATGCCGATTGCAATGACCAGCACTGCTAAAGTGCACTGTGGGATATACTGAGTGAATGTTCCGAGTGCAAAGGCGCCGATGAAAACGATGACCCCGCTAATATAGCTGGCTAGTACCGTGTGGCCACCGCTGGTGGCGCTTAACGTCGAGCGCGTCAGTGAGCCCGAGGCGGGCATGCCAGAAAAGAAAGCACAGCCGATATTAGCCATTCCTATAGAGAACATCGCTTGATTGGCGTCCAGACGGGCGCCGGTCTTAGCTGCTAACGATTTTCCAATTGAGATGCCTTCCAAAATGCAGAGCAAGGCAATGGCCAGTGCCGGACTGGCTAGTAGATGTAGGCTACTTAGGGAGAAATCAGGTGCTTGAAAAGACCAGTCGCTGGCGTTGATGCCTGTTAAGAAGTGTATCTGACTTTCACGGCCTAGGTATTTCAGATGCAGTCTCTCGATAACAAATTCGGTGAGAGCGGATATTGCTAATAGACTGATCGCAACATTAGGTAGCGACCTGAATTTTTTATTTAAAAGAAAGAATAGTCCCGCTGTTGCTAGGCTGATACTGACTGTCGCCCAATGTATCGTGTCGATGGATAAGCACATCAGGCGCATTGACTCATAGAAGGTCGCGCCTTTGCCGGGCATCTCTAAACCCAATGCTTTGGGGATCTGGTTGGTTATAATCAGGAGTGCTGCTGCTGTAATATAACCTGTAATGACCGAGCGTGAGATGTACTGAACTAGATTGGCGACTTTAAAGTAGGCTCCAACCGCTATAAAGAGGCCCACCATGAAGATGAGCAGGGGGACCATTTCCAGTTTTTCCGCGCCCACGATACCGAGGCTGGCAAAGGCACTCAGCAGCATTACGGAAGTGGCGTTGGTCGGACCCAGTGTGATTAAGTGGCTCTTGGCAAAGACTGGAGCTACCATTGCTGCAATGGCGGAACCATAAATTCCGTATTGGATTGGCAAACCTGCGATGAGCGCATACGCCATTCCTTGGGGAAATGCGAGCAGGGCAACATTCAGGCCTGCTCGCAAATCGCCGCCAAAATAGCTCGGTTGATAGCCTTTGAGTGACTGCCTGAGCGGCCAGAAATTGAGAGTGTTATATTCTTTGGCTGCGCAGAGCCCGGTTTTTAAATGTTGAAGGAGCGCGACCACGTCTGACTCAAGGATGAGAGTGAATGAGTCCTATTTTGTAGGATAGAGTGTTGCCATGACTTCGTCGTGGAGTGGCGCCTTGGCGGCGATGATACAGCGCTCGTCGAAAGCGTCGCCGCCCTTCCAGCCGGTTACCTTGAAGCCAGCACCTTCCAAGCAGGGGAGGATGGCTGCGCAGTCCCAAATTTCCATCATCGGGTCACACATAATGTCGATAAAGCCGGAGCAGAGTAAGATGTAGCCCCCCGCGTCGCCCCATGAGCGGTAGAGCGCAGTCTTCGGAGGGAGTGCGGTCCAATCAGCTTCATTTTGCCACAGTGTTTTGCGAATCGGGTCGGTAGTGCACAGGGTGGCTTGACTTAGAGAGCAAGCTTCGCGGCCAGAGACTAGTTTGCCATTCAAAGTCGTGGTCTCACAGTCGCCAATAACCATTTGCTTCAGCACTGGCTGGTTGATTGCACCGATGACTGGACGGCCTTTATACATAAGAGCGATCAATGTCGCAAAAAGTGGCACGCCGGAGATAAAGGATTTGGTGCCATCGACTGGGTCGAGCACCCAAACGAAGTCGGCGTCTTCGCGTTCGCGGCCGTATTCTTCACCGATGATGCCGTGCTCTGGATAGCGCTCGGCCAAAATCTCGCGAATGCGTTTCTCTGCATTACGATCGGCTAAAGTCACTGGAGTGGCGTCTGACTTGCGCTCGATTTCTACGTCTGGGCCGTAGTGAGGAAGTATCTCCTTGGCGGCTTCATCGCAAAGGTAAGCGATAAATGTGATAAATTCGTCTTTTTGTGCGCGTGTAAGTTCGGACATCTTGCTATGCATTTTGTGTGAATATAAAGTCATGAGGCTGGAGCTTCTGAATCTCTGAGGCAACAGCAGATTCACGTAAGATGAAAATCGTTGGTCATCTCAGCCATATCCGGAGGTGGATGGTGGTGCTAGGTGGGCTTCTTTCTTTTCTAAGCATAAGCATTTGTAATTTCATTAAATCATGGCATAGCTATTGGGCATGGAAAAAAGACGTTTAGGACGTAGTGGCATAGTCGTTTCTGAAATTTGCCTTGGTACAATGACTTTCGGTTCGCAACTGGATGAACGCGAGTCGTTTGCCATTTTGGATGCAGCCTATGAGGCGGGTATTGATTTTTTTGATACTGCAGAAATTTATCCGGTACCACCGAAGGCGGAGTGGGTGAATCGCACAGAAGAGATTGTGGGGAAGTGGCTAAAGGGGAAGGATCGTAGTTCGATTTTGTTGGCCACCAAGGTGGTGGGGCCCGGGCATGGCTGGTTTGTGCCGCCGATACGTTCGGGCAAGACTGCTTTGGATCGGCACCACATCCGCGCGGCGATTGAGGGAAGTTTGCGTCGTTTGCAGACGGATTATGTGGACCTTTACCAGACCCATTGGCCGGACCACGATTTTGGTTATGAAGAGACGCTACAAACGCTGACTGAATTGCAAGAGGAGGGCAAGGTGCGTGTAGTCGGGAGTTCCAACGAAACAGAGTGGGGGACCATGAAAGCGAATCAAGTGGCTCAGGAAAATGGCTACGCCCGCTATCAGACCATTCAGAATAATTTTTCAATAAATAATCGTCGTTTCGAAGATGCTTTGGCAGATATTTGCCGACGCGAGGCTATTAGTTTATTGCCGTATTCCCCGATTGGTGGCGGTGTTCTAAGTGGCAAATACAACGAGGGCGCTTTGCCGGAAGGGGCCCGCTTTACCGAGTATTTAAAAGGTGGTGGAGAACGGCAGCGACAGATGGCTGAGCGTTTTGTTAATGAGAAAAGTTTGGCGACCACTGCCGAATTGATGAAATTGGCGAAGCAGTTGGAGATCGATGTCGTGACGCTGGCTGTCGCCTGGAGCAAGCAGCATGACTTTGTGGCTTCAACGATCATCGGAGCCAATTCAGTGGATCAATTGAAACCGAGTTTGGCTGCGGCAGGGTATCGCTTGAGCGATGAGGTCATGCAGCAAATTGATGCAATTAGTGCAAAATATCCTTATCCTATGGGGTAGATGAGATCGTATGGCGATTTATCACACGCGACGTCGCGATCTCTTGTTGGGGGAGCGCACTTACCTGATGGGGATTCTAAATCTGACTCCGGATTCCTTTTCTGATGGTGGGGACTTTGTGGATTTAGATGCGGCAACAATGCATTTTCACGCTATGGTCAAAGCTGGTGCGGAGATTATCGATGTAGGCGGCGAATCAACGCGTCCTGGACACATTCCTATCAGTGCTAAAGATGAGATGGCACGGGTGGTGCCCTTTATTGAGAAAGTGCGACCACATACGAAGGCACTTATCTCGATCGATACTTCAAAGGCGGAGGTAGCAGCGGCGGCTTTGGTTGCTGGTGCTGATATCGTAAATGATGTTTGGGGAGCGCAGCGTGATCCCGCCATGGCTGAAGTGATGGCCCAGGGGCAGGCATGTGTCCTGATGCACAACCGCAGCGCAGAGGAAGCGGAGACGGGGGATGTGATGCAGGCGGTTCAGGCATATCTTCAGCATTCCATTGAATTGGTGAAGCAGGCCGGCGTGCGGGATGATGCGATTATGCTCGATCCAGGTTTGGGTTTTGGAAAGACCTACGAGGAGAATTGGGAATTGATGCGTCGCTTACCAGAATTGGTGGCACTGGGCTATCCTGTATTATTGGGGGCATCGCGTAAGTCGATGATCGCAAAATTATTGAATTTGAAAGATCCGAAGGCGCGCTTGAGTGGTACTTTGGGGACGACTGCACTCGGGATACAGGCAGGGGTCGATGTGCTACGTGTGCACGATGTACGTGAGAATTATGAGTGTGCGGCGGTGGTGGATCGCTGTGTGCGCTCGAAGTAAGCGCGTCGGTGCGTCGGCTAGGACTGTGCCTTTTTGATATTTACGATGTCGAGTAAGGTTGCGCGTAGTTCTTTCAGGCCTACTGGCTTGGGGAGATAGTACTGCATGCCTGCTTCTTTGAAGCGACTGCGGTCAGAAATGACATTGAAGGCAGTGACTGCGATGATGGGAATGTCTTTAACTTCATCTCCGGCGAGACCATTGCGGATGGCTATGGTGGCTTCCACTCCATCCATGATCGGCATGTCGACATCCGTCAGCAACACGTCGAAGCTTGGATCTTTTTGCAAGGCAAGGATGGCCTCTTGTCCGTTCTCAACAGCGGTGACTTCTTGCCCCATTTTTTGGAGTAGCATCACGATTAGATTGCGGCTGGCACGGTCGTCTTCAGCTGTGAGGATTTTTAGTTTTTCGGGTAATTCACGCAGAGTTTTGAGGCCGCTTTTGCCACTTTGCACACGCAGGCCACCGATTGGTTTTGCAGCAGATGGGGAGGCGATCATGTGCTCCATGGTAAAGCGTAGGATAGTGTGTACGCCCCCTTCAGGGATTTTTTCGGATTTGATGCTGCCCTTGTAGAATTCGAGTAAGGCCTTGGACACTGCTAGGTGCAGGTATTCGATCTTGATCCGACTGCGTTGCGAGCCTCCGGCGATGTTGAGTATATCGTTAACACATGCATCCCGTGAGTCGTCCCATGCTTCTAGCGGGTTGGTGATGTGTAATTCGATGTCGGAGCCCTGCATTTGCCAGCTCACATGTAGGGATTGTTTCTCTTCCGGGAGTCCCGTCATGGGGATCGCTTCGATCGATCCCAGAATAGCCGACTTTATGATCGTGCTGATGTGATCGCCATCACCGCGCAGGCGAAGGCGGTTGTTTTCGTGCTGAGTGAGGATTTTGATCTGGCGTCCACTGGCGCGGAAGGTGATGTCCTCGCGGATTTGTTCGATTGCATCGCGTAGGGAGACCCATTCACGATACTGGGGCAGGAATTCGTTCTCGTTTTGAATGCGTGCCAGATTGGTCAAGGTGTGGAGCACGGAGTGCATGTGGTGGGCACAGCCTTCTAGTTCGATGAGTTGGCTGGAGGAATCGTTTTCCTCTCGCAGCATTTGGGCAATTCCCATGATGCCATTGAGCGGCGTTTTTAATTCGTGTGAAAGTGTGGCAAGTAGCGAATCAGAGCTGTCGAAATAGGCAGGTTGTGTTTTGGACTTCTCCTTTGAAATGGTAGGCTTTTGTTGGGAAATGACTTTTTCTTTTGTGACTTCAACTGTCGGACGTGTGATGTCGCGTCGTATGACCTTAGGAGGCACTGGCTCGGCGAGCTTCTTCTCTAGCTCGGCGATAGTTTTGCTTTTACTCTGTAAGCGGATAATTAGGAATAGAATACTAAATCCAAGTAGAAGGGTGGGGATGAGTGCTGCAAGTAGTGAGTGCATTGTCAAATGTGTGCCTGTGAAAAAATAGTAAACATAAGGATGATGTGGGGGCTTGCAAGTCAACAGGTCGTCGAGTCTTGGCTGTGTGTCGCGCCCAATACGTATTGCTATCGGGGTGCCTTGTTTCTGATGACTATTTCGGTTTACGCGTTCGATTACGGTTGTTTTTGGTCGGGCGTTTAGTCAGGGTTTTCCCGGTGGGCGGAGTTTTCTTATTGGGGCTCGATTGCTGCGAACTAGACGCTTGGTTACTGGTCTTTCGAGTGTTTTTATAGTCTGACTTTTGTGGCGTGCGGTCTATAGGCTTACGGCGCCCTTTGAAGGGCTTTCCAGGCTTCTTTCCTAGGTCGCGCTCATCCGCAAGGACTACGCGGAAGTCGATTTGACGTTTGAAGCGGTCGACACGCTCTACTTGGACAACGATGTATTGCCCGAGTGCATAGGTTCTTTGTTTGCGACGTCCAACCAATGCCGTGCCTTCTGAGTTCGGATGGTAAAAGTCGTCATCCAAGGTTGAGATATGTATCATCCCGAAGGCTAGCGTATCGGTCAGTTCAACGAAGAGCCCATGGTTTTTCACATCCGTGATGATGGCTTTGAAGTGTTGTTTCTTTGGTTTTTGTAGCTCTTGGTCGTAGAATTCGAGTAGTTTAGTTTTGACGGATTCGCGTTCGGCATCGACAGAGTTCCGCTCGGTGATGCTGATGTGGTCGCCGAGGCTTTCCAATTTGGCTTGATTGTAGCGGATGTCAGGCTTGTCGAGCGCAGAGTCGGCGCCGATCTTGCACAGGTAGCCGTCGAGTACGCGGTGCACGATTAGATCAGAGTAGCGACGAATGGGAGAGGTGAAGTGAGTGTAGTCGGGCTTGGCGAGGCCGTAGTGACCGTCCGCCGATGCGCGGTACTGTGCTTGTTTGAGGCTGCGTAGCACATGCACTTTGAGGGTATAGCCCTGGGGGTGCTCTTTTAGCTTTTGCAGCAGTTTGGTCATCTCGCGTGGCTTTTGCAGGTTGCCGCATTGCACGCCGAAGCTGAGCATGGTCTCGCGTAGCTCTTTCAATTTCTCTTCTTCAGGCTCGTCGTGCACGCGATAGATGCAGGGGAAGTTCTGCTTCTTCATGGTGCGTGCAACTTGCTCGTTGGCAGAGAGCATGAACTCTTCGATCAGTTGGTGGCTCTCGTCGTTGAATTGCTTCTCGATGCGGTCGGCATAGCCGTTTTCGTCGACGTAGATTTTAACATCTGTCATGTCGAGGTCGAGTGAGCCTTTGGTGAAGCGTCGCTGGCGTAGTTGCTTGGCAATACTCCAAAGCTGGTCGATGTGTTGTTTGAGCGTGGCCATTTCATCGTTGCTGACCTCGTCGAGTGAGCGGCCCGTGGAGCCAGTCTGGTGCTTGGGGGGGAGCGGTGTTTTGCGGATTTCGGCAAAGTCGTCCTGCGTCATGAATGCGTAGGCCTGTTTGTAAGTGAGGCGTTTGTTGCTGCGTATTACGGTGTTGGCGAATTTGACGTCGGTGACGTCCGCATGGTCGTTAAATGTAATGAAACAGGTCTTGGTGAGGCGATCTTCGGCCTCGACCAGTGAGCAGAGTCCATTGGAGAGGGCGTGTGGCAGCATCGAAATCACGGTGCCAACCAGATAGGTGCTGTTGCCGCGCTCTTGGGCTTCGCGGTCGAGAGGAGTGCCAGGCTTAACGTAGCCGCTGACATCGGCGATGTGTACGCCCACGCGGAATTTGCCATTTTCTAGGAATTCCAGTGAGAGGGCATCATCAAAGTCTTTGGCGTCGTCGGGGTCGATCGTGAAGGTGAAGAGGTTGCGACAATCTTGGCGGTTTCCAATATCTTCCGGGCGTACCTTGTCGGGGATGGCCTTTGTTTGTTTTTCAACTGCTGCGGGAAACTGAGGGTTGAGGTCGTATTTATAGAGGATCGCTTTGAATTCGGCGTCTGGCTCATGGGTGCGACCGAGCACTTCGATAATTTCGCCTTCGGGGTTGAGGTGGCGCTGTTTCCATTCTAGCATTTTGACCACAACTTTATCCCCCTTTTTAGGGGTGGGGCGGATGCCGGAGTTCGTGGGGTCGGGGACCAAGATGTCTTGAATGATGCGTGGATCGTCGGGAATGACGTAAGTGGCGTGGCGTCCCTGTTCGAGTGTGCCCGGGATTGTGGTCTGCGCGCGCTTGAGGATTCGGATTACTCGAACATTTGGCTTTTCGTTTGGGTTGTATTCCGGGCGTTGTTGGCGGCCCTTGCCGCGGTAGGGGCGTCGAGATTGCTCCACTTTACGCGCGAGTACGATGTCACCGTGCATGGCGACACCTGTATCTTCGGCTTTGATCGGGTAGCCATCACCCGCAGGGGCAGCATCCGGTATCAGAATCGCGGAGCCGCTTTGGCGCACCATGATGCGCCCGCTCACTAGGTCAGCATCTTCGGGGATGCAGAGTCGATCTTTTTTCAGTCGTGCGATTTCTCCACGTTCCAGCATTTGGTCGAGAAGCAGGTGAGCTTGCTGGGTTTCGTCTTCGTCGAGTTTGAGTACTGAAATGATTTCCATGCGGCGCATGGGGACGTAGTCTTTAGCTCCGAAGAGCTTGAGTAATTTTTGGCGTAATTCCATTTTGGTTGTAAATTGTATGTTTGTAGGGGCCTTGGAGGAGCTGTGCGGGGCAGCGATGCATCGACTCTATGCGGGGGCATTATTCGAGCAGCTCATGATCTTTAGCCAGTAAAGCCTTGGGGGTTAAGCGCCGTCGCCTTCGGGGTAGTAGGCAGCATTGCCTTCCAGACCGAGTGTGATGGTAATGTTTAGGAAAGTGATTTCGCCCATCGACTGGCAGAGCATAAAGCGATGATCGTTATGCATTTCGGCAAGCTCCTTGCGTAGTTGTCGCATCTTTTCAGTGCTAGAGATTTGGTCGGAACACATACAGTTGCGCAGGTGCTGCACGCGGTGAAGGGCAAAGCGTAAACGTCGTCGAATCAGTGAGCGCTCCTCACGTTGGTACTGTTGACTAGTTTCGACATTAATCAACTCTGTACAGAGTTTTACCACTGGAAGGTTATTTTTGAAAAACTGGGGTAGATAAAGCGAGCGGCGACCTTCGTAGCATTGTTGATCGAAGTCGATTGCGCGCACACGGTATTGGCTTTCTTCAAAGTCGGGAGTGACCTCGACCACATAATTATAGGCGCGCATGTCGCCGAGTAGGCGCACGAAGCAGCGTTCATTGAATTTGATGAACTCCTTGGCTAGGCGCACTGAATGGAGGTCGGGCTGGGGTAAATAGTGGCGAATAAAGTCGTCGCCCGGGACACCGATGATGTGTTCTTCGATCAGGGTGTCCTCATATACGAGATAATTGATGTGGTTGGGCGAGAGTAATTCTTCCAGCTCCAGTCCATAGACTCGTGAGGCGTCGGCTTTTTTTACATAGAAATAGTCGTGATTGTCGTTGTATTGATTCACCACTCGTACACGCATCGGCTTGGTGTTGCCAAAGGTGCAAAAATCCACGCGATCAATATATAGGTTGGATAAAATGGTTTCATCGCCACCGGAGCGCAGGGTGACGTAGATTCTTTTGAGGCCTTCGTAGAGTTCGCGTCCAAATTGTTGCTCGTAGATCAGAGTCTGCCATAGAGTGTCGTCACCATTTTTATTAATGAGCGGAAAGGAGTCCTCGTATTTAAGCATATCCTCATAGGTCACCGGTAGTTCTACTGCGCGGTGATATTCCGTCAGATACTGCCGGAAGTGGGAATTTATGGGGAAGAACTGCTTGCGATGTTGTGTGGCGGCTGCCTGCATAAAGGCTATTGAAAGGCTCCTTACTTTAATGGCGAATGAATTTTCTTCATTTTAGGGTTGCTGCAATGTGAGTTGTGGGTGTCTTCTGGAGTTGGCCGGGTCCTATGCAACGTTGGACAGGTTAACCTCGTCAGGCCCGGAAGGGAGCAGCGATCGCCTAATCCTCGTGTGCCGTAGGGTGCCTGGCCACTTTTGTGTACAGTGACCAAGAATCAGATCTGAATGCTAGTGCATCGGGTCTGTCGGAGATGTTGAAATCATGGCTAGAGATTGGGAGATGGCTTACGAGCAGAATGAAACGCCTTGGGACAAGGGCTATGCCTCGCCGCCTTTACTAGAGTTTTTGCAGCAGAATCCAATTCTGGGGCGTGTTTTAGTGCCTGGTTGTGGCACCGGGCACGATGTGCGAGCATTGGCAGCTCAAGGCGCCCAAGTGTTGGGGCTGGATGTCGCGCCCAGCGCTGTGCGGAAGGCGCTGGCATTTCCCTGTGTGAGAGATGAGCGCTATGAAGCGGGCGATTTTTTGAATTTAGATGCGGGGCATTGTGCTGCTTACGATTGGGTGGTCGAGCACACCTGCCTGTGTGCGCTGGATCCCTGTGAGCGTGTTGCTTATGCGCGAGCGGTGCAGCAAGCGCTGAAACCAGGCGGGTATTATCTCGCGGTGTTCTATCGAGAGGTCAGCGATTACACAGGCGACGGCCCCCCGCATCCGATTACACCGGCGGAGTCGCATGCCTTGTTTGCGCCTGTCTTTGAGCCGTTGGAAGCCTTTGTGCCAGCGCAGGGGTATGCCAGCCGGCCGGTCGGCTCGGAGGAAGTTTGCTTGTGGCGGAAGATGTAGGGGGCTTCACTTGTGATGCCCGCGTTGGATTGTCTGCTTGGGATCGGCGGTCTTCACAAGTGAAGCCCCTGCAATCTTAGCAGTTAATTCGCTTGAGGGCTTTGTGTGCCGTCATTTGCTCCGCTACCAAACACTAGGGCTTACATAATTGCCCAGTGTGTCGCGGATACTAAAACCGAGCTCGGGCAGAAACTGCAGGCCAGTTTGCTTTTCGATCTGTGTGATCGAAGTTAGGTAATCGTTTAGATTCTTACTCTCAGCATCGCTGGGGATGAGCAGTGCCATCGCTCTTAAGCCGCCCGCATTGGTGAGGTCCAGCGCGATCGCGTAGTAGGCGTCTGGAACTAGAATCCCGGAGGCGAGTTTAAGACTGTTGTTGCTGTAAACAGGACCTAAGTAGATCCAGACTTCGCCAAAGCGTTGTGGATAGCGTTGTGTGAGTTCATGCATCGCTTTTTTCCAGACGCCTGAGGCGAGGGCCTCGCTCATCGGGAAGTGGTTGGTGGCTAGCTGGGCGTCCTTGGCGCCCCGTGTTCCGTGCTGACGAATGAGTGCGCTCGCGGGGGCGATGGGCTGTGGCTGCCATTGCGCGTCTGTCAGTGCTTGAGCAGTCAGCTGGGCAACGCGTGCGTCCACTTGAATGCCTGTGTCTGCTTCGGCCTTTTTCTTAGTGGCATCGTCGAGGCGAATCGCGACGCAGGTGGCCTGTAAGCTGTTTTCAGAAAAGAGGTTCGAGTGGCTGGGGTTTGGTAGCACGCGGACTGCTTGCCGACTGTGGGGGATGCCCGCGAGGAAGAATGAGTTGTCGTTGCGTCCGAGTTCGCCGCCCTCGACTACGAGCCCCTCGCTGCTTGGTAGTAAATCATGCAGGTTGTCCAATACGGCTGCTATCGGGGCTGGGGTCACTGCGCTGGTGCGTGGCAGATTGATCGCGGAGAGGGCGCATTGTTCCATTCTGGCACGGGTTTCAAATGAGCCAAAATAGTACATACCGCTTAGAATGCACACGATCAGCGCCAGCAGTATGAGCAGCTTACGCTTCCAGCGTGAAGTGGCTGGCTGCGCGGCTGTCTTTTTACGAGTCGCTTTGCGCGCAGTTTTACGAGTCGCCCGTTTTTTAGTCGTTTTCTTTTTTGCGCGTTTGGTAGCCATGGCTGCGGATACAAGTGCAGCGATTTGAATTATTCAAGGTCGAGCTTGTGTAACTTTGGGCGAATCACCATCTGGCAATAGGGGGCCGCAGCATTGAGTCGGTAGTAGTCTTGGTGGTAGTCTTCTGCCGGGTAGAAAGTGCTCACCGGGGTGATTTCAGTGACTATGGGCGCGCTGAACTGCGCTTGAGCGGCGACTTTGGAAGTTTCGGCAGCTGCGCGTTGGGCTTCGTTGTGGTAGAAGATGGCCGAGCGGTATTGGGTGCCGCAGTCGCCGCCTTGTCGATTTAGAGTCGTCGGGTCGTGTGAGCGCCAGAGCCAGTCGAGCAAGGTTTCATAAGTGATCACGCTAGGGTCGTAGTGGATCTGGGTGACTTCCGCATGGCCCGTATCGCCGGTGCAAATGTCGCGGTAGCTAGGATTCTCAGTTTGGCCGCCCATGTAGCCGGATTCGACGGCTTGCACGCCCTCGAGGCGCTCAAAGACCGCTTCCACGCACCAAAAGCAGCCCGCCCCGAAGGTGGCGATGGAGAGGGAAGGTGTTGTTTGAGTGCTCATTACAGCGAAATCACACCAGGCACCTGCGCCACGCGTTGATAGATGGCGATCACCTCGTCGCTGGAGTGCACATGCATTTCCATGGTGTAGGCGATAAAGCGACCGCTGGAGGATTCGTTAGCCTTGACTGGATCGTCGGCAAAGAGGTCGAGCACTGTCTGGCACTGCTTCTTTGGCACGATGAATTTGAATGGAAACAGGCAGGGCCATTCGTAGTTGGCGTCCAGTGAGGAGCGGAAGGAGTCAAGGGATTCGTCGTCTTTCATGCGCACGAGAGAAGGGCATCGCGCTGGCTTGTCAAAGCGAAGTGGCGGTAAAGAAGCGGTTCGATTGGGGTTTTCTCAGTGAGAACTGTTTTGTGTAAAATTACTATAGGCCCGAAGGGGCATTTCCAGAGTCGTGGCAGAGAGGGTGATCTGTGAAGTTGTCTGAAATGCGGGGGCTGTCAGTCGCCTCACACATCCAATCCCGCGCCATTGACCTTCAGCCATTCTTTACGTTCGCGGTAATTAGGCATGACCTTATCGACCTCGTTCCAGAACGCAGCTGTATGGTCGAGGTGATGAAAGTGGCACAGCTCGTGGACGATGATGTAATCGATAATCGTTTGCGGGGCCATCATGCACTTCCAGTGAAAGCTCAGCTCTCCTAGTGGTGAGCAGGATGCCCAGCGATGTCCGAGTTCCTTGACTTTCACCCCTCGCGGCTTCGCATCAACCTTGGGGGCAAAATACTCAACGCGCTTTGAAATACGCTCTAAGCCACGGGCTACATAATACTCCCGGAAGGCGGCCTTTGCCAATTCAACATCGCCTGTCTCAACCAGATTCCGCCGCAGGGTGAAGCGTCCATTCTTTAACAGCAATGGCTCTGCCTGTTCCGCAACGAGCTTTAAACGATATGAACGACCTAGATAGAGAAAGCCTTCACCGCTCTTGTATTCTCTCAGAATACGAGTCGAATTCAGATCTCTCCACTCCGCTAAATTCCGATAGATCCAGTGGAGCTTCGAATCCACAATCTTTTCGATCTGTTCATCTGCGACCGATTCTGGCGCACGCACGACGATACGACCATCGCGCTCCAGCACGATGTCAGCCGTTGAACGTTTTGAGCGCACGACCTCATATTCAGGACGTTCTTCTTTCACTGCATTCATGCTGTCAGCTCCTTATGCCGCTTCTCAGCAAGCTTGATGATTTCAATCGCAACACGCTCATGTTTCTCAACCAGAGCCGGGATATTCGCGATCAATATTTCAGTATCTAAATTACCTCGAAGCTTTTTCACCTCGATCGCCTTGTCCCAGAAATCAATGACTCCAATCGTCTGCTGCAAGAGCGCCACGATCCGCTGTAACAGTTTCTTCAGTGCCTCATGATCCTCCAATGGAATCACACCATCAGGATACGCCAGTTGAGTCACAAACTCATAGAACGTGGTCTCTTCTTTCGTCAGCCCATCCTGGCCATCCACACGCCCGGCAGCTGCCTCGTCACGCAGCTTCTGATATTCATTCGCCAGCACCTGCCAGTTTTTACCATGCTCCTGGATCAAGCGCTCCAGTTTCTCGCTCATCCGGGCATAGAACGCAGGATCTTCGTCAAAGTGCACCGTGCAGTGCTTGCGAATCGCATGCTCCATCTCGCTGGCCTTGGCTTCGGCATTCCCCTGCGCGTGCTTGTTCACATGTGCTAGAAAGTCATCCGACAGTAATTCCACTGGCGGGATCTTCGGATTGATGCCCAACTCAATCAAATGCTCATTAATCAACTGCTTTACCTTCGCGCCCGCATCCGCGATATCCAACGAGTCATCTTTGTAGCGCTCCTTCACCATGCGAAGGATGTAACCAAAGCGCCGAGCGGGACCACGATACTTATGCGCTGCGGCACTCGGTAGAATCAAATTCAAGCTGTGCAGGAACTTTTTAAAGTAGACCTCAAAATCCGCCCGCGGCTGGATCTTTCGCAATGCGCCCACCGCACGGTTCAACACTTCGACTTCAGCCTCGGGACTCGATAGTCGTCCGTTCACAAAGCCATCAATTTCCGCGACTCCACACGACTGAAAGTGCTGCAACAAGCGATGGTAGCGCTCTTCCAATATCGGCAATTCACTCAAGGCATCTTTCAGCCCGTTCTCCAAATCCTGCCGATCCTCTTCGGAATAGATCGACAGCGCCTCACTGAGGTTATTCGCGAGACCAATGTAATCCACGATGAAGCCACGATGCTTGTTCTTCGCGACTCGATTCACGCGGGCAATGGCTTGCAACAAGTTATGCTCACGCAGCCGCTTATCAATATACATCACCTGCTCGACCGGCGCATCAAAGCCAGTCAGTAGCATATCGCAGACGATCAAAAACGCGATGCCCGTATCCGCCTTATCTGGGTCCTCAAAGTCAAAGGGCTTACAAAAGTTCTCAACCGCGTTCAAGCGCTTCGCTTCCTTGCGAACCTCCGTAATCGCAGCGGGCTCATTAGTCGGATCAGCCGAGACGATCACCGCTGCTTTCAGGAACTGTATACGCTCAATCAAAACCGCATCCGACTTCTCCGCTGACTGCTCACGCAAGGCACGCGTTGCCAGTGCCTCTTTGATCGCCTTCTGATAGCGAGTCGCCGCCAACTTCGAGTGACACACCACCTGTGCCTTAAACCCATCAGGCAGTACATTATCCACATAGTGATCCACAAGATCCCGAGCAATCGCCTCGATACGCTTTTCCGCTTCGAGAATGTCACCCGTCGCGCCATACTTCTTTTTAATGGCAAGTATCTCCTCATCGGTGCGTGTCCGAAAGAGATCCTCAAACTTCGTATCGAAGCCATGCTTATCCCGGATCGCAGTATCTGCGGTGCGGCCCTCATACAGGATCTGCAGCGTCGCACCATCGTGCACCGCATCCATCAGCTTGTAGGTATCGATGTATTCACCGAAGCGCTTCACCGTTCGCTTGGCACCATGCTGTTCCGTGATCAAGGGCGTGCCCGTAAAGGCCACCCGTGCCGCATTCGGAAAGGCCTCAAATAAATTATCCCCCATGTCCGAGCCTTGGGTGCGGTGGGCTTCATCAATGCAAAGCACAATACGATCCGAGCGATTCACCACTCCAAAAGTCTCCGTCGAAGGCAAGGGCTTCGCGTTATATGCGGCCTGCGCTTCTGCCGCCTTCAACTCGGAACTGTCGCCACCAAAGCGCACGACCTTTAATGCCTCAGCGACTGAGTCCGGGACGCGCTCCACTCGATCCGAGAACTTATGAATCATCACCATGTTCAGATCCGATGCCTGCGTGCTTAGATGCTCCCGCAGCTGCTCCGTGCTCTCGATCACATTCACCTTACCACCGATCAATTTCGCAGTGGCTGCCAACTGCTCTTCCAGGTCGATGCGGTCATTGACCAACAGAACTTTATAATCATTCAGATCCTCAGAGGCTCGTAGCATCCGCCCCAGGAATACCATCGTCAGCGACTTGCCAGAGCCCTGCGTATGCCAGACCACGCCAGAGCGCTCGTCTGCGGTCGTGCCATGCCTTAAGCGTTCCATGATCTTGCAAGCCGCCCGATATTGCTGATAGCGACAGGTCACCTTAATCCGCTTCCCGGCATCCGTATCCTTAAAGACCGTGCAGGTTCGCAAAACACGAAGCAGCGTCTCTGGGCAAAGTAAGCCCTGAATCATCCGCTCCTGTTCACGCTCCACCCCCAGCGGTTTTACGTAGTCCTGATTCGCTTCCGGCCAGATGTCCTTCCACGCATAGAAATGCTCATGCCCCGAGCTGATCGTTCCGAACTCCGCCTTCTCTCCGCAGGTCCGGATCACCAGCAGGTTGGTATAAAAGAGTTTTGGCTCACCTTCCCGCAGTTCCGCCGCTAAGGTCTCGGCTCGTCCATTGCGATAACGCAGCAATTGCTCAAAGGCCGCATGCATCGGATTCGCGGTATTCGCATCACCGACCTTAGCCTCGATCACCACCAGCGGCAGCCCATTTACAAACAGCACAATGTCAGGGATAATGCACTGCTTCACACAGCCGGGCGTATGGATCTTAAACTGATTGATCGCGTGAAACTGATTACGCTCCGGGTGCTTGAAGTCGATGAGCTGCACCACCGGATCATCCTCACCCGTCAGCTCATTCACATCCACCTGCGCCTTGAAAAGCAGATGCTGCACCGCTTCGTTCGCCTCCAGTAGGCTGAGATTCGGCTGACGCAGCAGCTGATCGCGCAAGTCCACCAGCTGTCGATCGGTCAACCAAGACTCGCCCGCATCCGTCTGATTGAGCGCACGCACCGACTCCCGAAAGACTTCCGGCAAGATCCACTCACGGAAGTTCGCCCGCAAGCTCTTCGCCGGATCGGATGGAATCCCACCATTGCCCTGGTTCACAACCGTCCAGCCCAGCGCACCCAGCTGATCCAGAAATGGCTTTTCCACATGAAGATATTCAGACATCGCGCATTAACTCACTTGCCAGCGTTACGCATTGCTGCCGCAGCATCAAGGATTCTTCTGCACGCTCAGGCAAACGATGTTCCTGATTCATGCGAAAGGCGGCACAAGCCATCGGCCCCAGCGCATCCGGCCCATCGAAATACTGCCGTAAACACTCAAGCGCCAAACGCGCCCCACGATTCTCGACACGCAACTCTTCCCTGAAGCCTTCAATTGCAGCAGTCGTGCCATCTAGGTAGTCCATGGCTAGGTGCATCACGTCATGCACATCCTTACCGGCTTTACGTCCTTCTGGGCCACCAAACGCATTCAGTTTCAGCGCCAGCATCGGGCCAACCTCTGCCACCCGCACCAGTTGCTCCACTTCAGCGCCGATCATGTTTTGCCCTTTGATACGAATCAGCCGATTACACTCCAAAGCCCGCTTAATCCCGGGGATCACACTCACGGCCAGGCCATCATCCACAGCGACCGTCCCGCGATCACTCTCACCATCATCAGTCAGCAAATCGATATACAGATCCATGCCTTCCACGTCCTTGTGAAAGCGCTGCCCATTCCAATGAAAACCGTGCGCCGACAAATTAGACTGAATCGAAGGATACCAACTACTCGAAACCCCAATCGTCACACCAAAATTCACATCAATGGTAACGGGGTGATAAGCGCCTGCGTTGAGCGGTTTCGTCAGATACTTAGTCGCTAAACCGCCTACCAAAACCAGATCACCACTAAACGAGCTCAGGCTATCCCAAGCCGTGAGCAAAGCCTGCTCTGCCATCGCCAACCGCGCAGGCGAATAATCCTTATAATTCTCAAATTTACTCATTGCTTAGCAAAGCCTCTCCATTCCCTCAGTGCATCTGCTGCCTCAGGACCACGCAACCCGGAACCGATCAGGTCTAGATATATCTGCGGATCACACACCAGCGGAAAATTATCCACATATTGATTGCCTTGAAAGACCCCGATGTCCTCTGGCACCAACAGCCACAAGTTCCCGCCGTTCGACACTTTACGGCCCAACTCGAAGCGAGAAGCCACGTCCTCAGGCACATAGAGTGATACAATCGGAGGCGTCGTATAGGGTTTCCTTAGCCAAGCAGCGATCCACTGGGTGAAATAGAAAGGGGAGCCCTGTAAAGCATCCCGAACTTGAGCCGCGATTTCCATCGGGTCCGACGCCAGCACCGAGTATTCCACCCGCTTCACGCGCTTTGGAAAATTATCTTCACGCACCCAAGCATCCAGCAGGCGATCAAAGTCGATCAGCCGATAGGAAGCTTGACGCCCGGAATAACGAGCTTTCTCCACATACCCCCCATCAATGAGCGTGCCCAGAATTCGCGATACGTAGCCCCGCGATGTTTGAGTGCAAGCGACGATCTCGTCCTGCGTCCATAATGTGTTACGCTCCGACAACAAGAACCGCACAATCCGCGATGCCTTCGCAGTAAAGAGACTAGGCTCAGCCACCGGGTTGCGGTGCTTCGCAATCAAAGGCTCACGAGCGATATAGTAACCATCGCCCGCCAGAAACAAGCGCCCGTTCAAGTCCGCATGATTCACCCGCCATTTTCGCAAATCAGCAGCCAAAGGCTTTGCAATGTCCGCAGCCACATACAGCTGATCAAACTCCAGCCCCTGAAACGAACCATCCGGAGCCACGCGCTCTTCCCGCTCAGCAAAAGTCTTACGAGCCGGAGAATCCGTCCACAGCACTGGAAAAATCTTTTTCTGTCCGCCAAAGACGTCCACCCGCACCTCCAGCTCACCATTCGCACGCGTTCCCACGCGCAACGAAGTCGGATGCAACGACTCTAGGTTCAAGGCATCTTCCAGCGCCGAACGCTTCGCTTCACTATTATCCAAGGCACTCATTTGAACTTCAATCTGCCTAATTTTTACTAAAAACCAAGCTTTTACTGGTCAGTAAAACTAGATAAAATAGTAAAAAAACGGCTATCTCGGTGGATGAATGCCTTTGAAATAGAGTCTAGGGGCCACATTTTCACAAAAAAATATGTTCAGTGTAATAAATAATTACAGTGAAGAAGAGAAAAAGAAAAACGAAACAATACGACAGAATCGTCGAGGCGGCAAAAATACAAGCAGCAACAATTATAGCGGCATGGATAGTATTCGGGGGAGCTATTATTGCAGCAATGATAGGATTCGCAGGAACACCCGTGCCATCGATCCCAGTTCAGCCCATAGTAATCGAGGAAGTGCAGATCATTCAACAATTCAACTACTACAAAACTCCTAATCCGCAGGAACTGCTGCATTTCCCAAATTCACCAGATCCTTCAGACCCTCCAACTGCGACCGCACCAGCTTGCCAGAAAACCCCATCCGCTTCGCCATCAGGATATAGATCGCAGCGGATATCCGAGAGTAGGCGTTTAGCTCCTCTGCGAATTCGCGAGTCTGCGGGGCCGAATTGAAGGTTGCGCAGGCCCTCGCACTTACCACGTTCTCTTTCTTCGACTAGAGCTACGTCACCGACCTTCACCGCCAAGTATCTTCCATACCTCTTGGTATTCACGGCCAGACAATTGCCCATTAGCGGGACGTGCTTGGTTCCAGGCCTTCAAACTCGCATCTTCAAGAAATGAACGAACTTTTTGAACTCCCGAACCTTCGCCAGATGAGGCGGAACTGGCATTAAAGCTTTCACCGAGTTTCCCCGCGATAGAACGTGGCACACCGTTCATACGCATCAAAACAGCTTCCTCCGTTTTAACGCCATGATAGATCATTGCAGGCAATAGGTCGATCTGCCGTTTTTGCTCCGATGAAAGTGATTCGAAGTCGATACCGGATAGCCGACTCAGCGCCGACAGTCCCCATGTGCCATTATTCACCAGGTTGCGATAGATTGCACGGCACGCATCGGTGATGGCGTGAGTAGCGCCGTCTTCTGCCTTGAAATAAGCGGTGGCAATTTCCTCGATACTCTGCCCATCCACCCATGCCTGAGTGATCTGCGCGAGTTGGCGCTTATTCGTCCCAGAAATGGTGAGATCATTTAAGTTTCTGGCTAACTGTGGTATCCGCAACATGATCCCGTAAAAGTCAGCCATGCCGCCAGCGTTGCCAAAAAGCTTCTCAGCGGAAAAATCCTCGACTGCCACATCGCGTTCTAAAGAACGAATACCATGCAACGCACTGCCCACTCCCTCAAACGAAAAGCCAGTCATATCCGCCATAGCCACTTGCCCGGGATTGGAGGAAATCTTACGAGCATAGAGTTTAGTCGCTTCGAGCAGCTTTCTCGCACGAGCCTGCCCCTCTGGGCTTTCTTGTAAAACTCGGTAGCCAAATGTGTTTCGCAAAGATAACTCCGCGCTGGAGAGGACCTGATCCAGATTACCAATTTCCCGAACGAGGTGGTTCACGTAACAGCGAAAGTCCTCCCATTGCTCACTTTGAATGACGGCAGCGAGTTCGTCTGACGAATTAGCAGCATCCAATTCGGCGACCACAGTCACTAGCCGTGATACTAATTCGCCCGTGGCTTTCTTCACGTATTCAACAATGTCTGTGGGGCGGTTCGCTTCAGCAATTCCAACAACTCCCACGCTGTCTTGATTCATACGACCGGCTCGTCCCGCCAAGTTCCAGAACTCGCGTGGCGACATCTCAATAGAGAAAGGGTAACTCCTTTGTTTCTTCTGATTCGTCGCCATAAAGACCGACGATACTGGGAAGTTAATGCCTTGAGCAATCGTTGTAGTCGCACAAAGCACGCTCAGATCTCCCTCCTCAGCCAACCATTCCACCAAGGTTCGCACCTCGTCAGGGAGAGCGGCATGATGCACTGCCACTCCACGTTCCAACATGTCGATCAATTCAAAGTTAGGACTAATTTCAGTCGCTAGAAATTTCTGCACTAGCCGAATCCGATCCGAGGGATTCTCGCGGGGTTGAAGCTTTCTCGCTGCCTCTCTAGCCATCGACCAGACGGATGGAATCGTTCCACCCACCGCAATGCTTGTGCCCCGAGCCGAGAAGACCGTAGCCATTGCCGCAGCTTGTAGCGCAAAGCCCTTCTGCTCACCATTCGCACCAATTAATTTCGATTTAGGGATGTCGAGCGGTTTAATTTTCCCGACGGGATGCATCCCAGCGAGGTGAATCGTTTTTGGCGTCGTAACCAGCGTCTGGTAATTTAGTCGCCAGCCCGCCCGCTCACTATCGTCTGCTTCCGCTCGGAACATCCCCACGATGCGCTCATTTGGTTTCCAAGCACTTGTGCCGAGACTAACCGAGCGTCCACCACCGACATCATTCGCCAGCCAGCGGGCTAAAACCTCCGCACGTTCCACGAACGGCATTAACAGTAGAAAGTTCGCCTGAGCACTCTCTTGTTTGACAGTAGCCAGCAAGAGTTCGATCCGCATGCCCCGGCGTTCACTTTCCATGTTGTGGGCCTCGTCCATTACGAGTAAAGCCAAGGGGCGCGGCACTTTCTTATTGCGAATGATCAATTGCAATTTTTCTGGTGTCGCCACCAGCACATCAAAACTACGAGACGCCCCCTCGGCAGTTGAAGAGAGCATTTCTTCTTCGATTGCATCGATCTCCACCGCTCCAGTCAGCTGTTCCACTCGAACACCAATGGGTGAGAAATCACGTCTCAACCGACGAGTAATTTGTGCACTGAGAGCACGAGTCGGCACCACGTAAGCAATCCAGCCGCCGTCATCGGCAAATTGATTCAATGCCTGTAATAAGCGAAACTGTGCCAGCAAGGTCTTCCCGCCAGACGTTGGTAAGTCAATCACAACAGCTGTAGCTGCCTGATCTAGTAATCCCTGCTCTTGTAGAGCTGCACGTTGCGGTGGAAGCAGTTCAAACATCGCCTGATGCTTCGTGGTAGAGCCGACAAAACGTGTGACCCGCGAATTAATCGAATGCGCCACCCACCAGAGCGAACCAGCCACCATTTGTCTCGCGGCAGCATGCAACCAGCGAACCAGCACTTCCAATTGTGCATCGCCAGCAGCTGTCGCAGCATCAATAGCAGCCTCAAAATACTTGTCGAGCAAGCCATTGATACCTCTCGGTTCCCCTTGCAGGACATACTTCGCTAGTAATTCAGTTGCTTTCGCCCAATTATAAAAGGCAATTAAACGCAAAGCCATCGCCCGGTCTCGTGCATTTGAGCCGCTTGCCAGCGAAGTTTTCTCAAACTCCCGCTGATCTTCACGCAATCCAGCGATGATTTCGCGAATACGGTCTAGATCATCCCAACCTTGCTTGCGAAATAGGCGCACCCAGCAATCGAAAAGTCGGAAAAGCAAGCGATAGTGCCAAGGTTGATCTGCGGCCGAGGGCTCAATCAGAGCATTGGGATTCTCAGCATACCAGCGCCTAATATCCGACCAGCGATCCCCGCAATAAGCCAAGGCTGATAAATGCAACACATGGAAAAGCCGTTCCTCCACTCGCTCAGGCACCTCAAATAAGCGTCTCAACTCAAAGGTCCGTGAGGCTCCGGCAACGCATTGATTACGAAGTGAATCTTCTACGGAAGAAAGTGTGACGAACGCAGATAAGCCTTCAATCGCCGCCATCTCGTAGGCCATCGCGAGTCGTTGCAGCAAATCATCGTCGCCGGGATGCGAGTCAGTAGACAGGTGCATCTGTCGGCCAATTGACTTTCTCACTAGTCGAGCATCGGCCAGCGTCAACCCACGGTCTCGCTCTGCACTGCCGATGGCAAGCACTGACCAGTGATTATCAACTTGATCAAGATGTTCTTTGAGTAGGCTCACGAGTCACCCCCCAATTCTCGATACTGCATAACTTGACGTCCCAAGTTCGCGATGCGCCCAATTGGCAGATAGAGTGCAAACAACCCGATTGCGGTTGCAGGCGGACAATCTTTCTCCAGCGAAGACACGCGTGCGCGAAGGTCATCTTCATGTGGGTCTACATCACGCACCAAAATACCAAAAATCCTTACCTCACTGGGATCACGTAAATACACCGAAGCCGCAGCTTGATAGCGCCCCCGCCATGTAGCCGAAACCGCACGATGGCCAAGATATTTGACTAGATCATCGCGAATTGTCCGACTATCCTTAAGATCTTCCAATTGCTGTTTAAGACCATGCCGCCCGTAGGCCGCACCTGGCGGGTATGATTGTTCTCCCGAAGTTTTCACCTCTCCAAAGGCAAAGCGTTCCTGCTCACCTTCACGCTGAAACCCAACCAAGTCCGCCCCTGGCAGACTGGAGCTACGCTTCCGCTCATCGCGACCATCTGGCCAAGGAAAATTGCAGTTTTGATGTATCGAGAGGTAAGTCTCCGCTAAAGCCTCGCCAACTCGCCAAGCTTCCGGCTCACGTGCATCACCGAGAAGAGCGGAAAGCGTGTCCTGCGCAAATTCCGTGTCCGCAACTCCCTCAAGAAGGGCCTCAATCGCACCATGCCCTTCATCATCAAAAACTGCTGCCGATACTGGCCCAGCCAATGATTCGTCTAAGCTGTGATCAGACACAGCCAAACCCTCCCCCGTCACGGGGGCTGAGCCTAGCGTATATTCTGTCGCAGTGATGAGCATTACAGTGATTAAGTGAATATGTCTTCAGCACTCAAGCATCCTCGCTGCCCAAGCCTTTGATAAATCCATTCTTCCGTGCCCCTTCTTCATTGAGAACTAAGACTGACCTTGGCCCAAGATTCCAAAGCTTGACGTGCCCCCTCAGAGCAATGCGGAGCGCGTCCTGTATCGGAGGCAACCATTCCTTTTGTGCATTCTTGATCACGAGCAAAAGCCGATGTTCGCACGTGCCGAAGTCAATGGCATGAAAACCTAAAGGTAACACTTCACCAACCTTATGATGACGTCCTAGACGGATGGCGTGCGCAAGGTGAAACCCGTTCATCAACTTACTGCTGACCGCTTCGATGTAACTCGAAAAATCCGGTTCATTCTCCGCCCGAGGAGAGCTTGTTTTCGCTTCTAAAGTGACCAGCCGAACCACAGACCCATTTTCAACGACCACAAATTCGGCCATCTGTACACCTTCTTGTATGTTTTTGTAAACAGCAGAGGTCTCCAACTGGAAGACATCTCCATCGGCGAACGGCCCAAAGTCCATCCCCGATTCGGTTATTGTTCCGGCAGCCATGCTCAACCCAGCGAAAGCTCTACTTCC
Organism: Thalassobacterium sedimentorum; assembly: GCF_031127905.1. Lineage (GTDB taxonomy): Bacteria > Verrucomicrobiota > Verrucomicrobiia > Opitutales > Coraliomargaritaceae > Thalassobacterium > Thalassobacterium sedimentorum. Next base: position 53,285 of record NZ_JARXIC010000024.1, read on the forward strand.
TGTTCGTAGAGACGGACTGATTCCGATAAGATCGGGTTGTCTGGCATCTCGTCTATTAAATCGGAAGCATGCCAGCCATTCACGTTTCCGGACAATACCGGAATTGACATCTGCTTCTCCTGTGCGATCAAAAACAACTTCTTCACTACAAAGTAAGAGTGACTGGAGAGGAAAAACTGAATTCCACAATCTGCGAGTGCCGCGATAATATCGAGAAAACGGGAAATCGCAACTGGGTGCAGTGCCGCCTCCGCTTCATCGATAAAAACTACCGACTGCGGGTCGAGAAACCGATTGCTCAATAAAGTATCCAATATCGCGATCTTCTTAATTCCTTCAGCGGTCACCCCAAGCGGGAAGCGATATTTCCCAGCCTTGAATTGCCAATTTCCAGAACCGTCCCTATCTTCTATTTTACCTCCGAGCAGTTCTTCCAACTGTCTCCTCGAATCCGCAAATACCTGGTAGTTTCTACCTCCACGTCCAGCTTGTCGAAGAGCTCGCGCCAAATCCAGATAAGTATCATCAAAGCCAAAAACTTTATCATCCTCCCGTGACTTGAGGATAATATCTAAAAGGGACAACACCTCCTTTGCTGGGAGGAAAATCGAATTGCTGTCACGCGGTGGAACATTGTTTTCTACAAGTCCAATCTGCTTTACTGTATCTTTCCCGTAGGTATACATGAAGTGGGATCCATCCACGTGCATGTCGAAGCGCAGATTCTTATCCGCCCCCTTGGCGACTAAGTCGCCGATTTTATCCCCCTGAAAGGTCCAACGGAGCTTCTTGACCAAGATCTCCGAACTGGTTTCCTCCACATTCCCGCGCCGGTATTCTTCGACCGTGCGCATCGCGCTGTAAAGTGACTTCAGCAGAAATGTTTTCCCGCTTCCGTTGCCGCCAATAACAAGATTGATCTTGCCCAGGCCAGACCACGCCACATCCGAGAGGGGGCCGAAGTTTTGAAGTTTTACGCTTTCGATCATTTCTGTGAAAATGTTTGGGTTAATATTTTTTGCAATCCTTCATGACAAGGTCGAAGAAGTCATTCATGAACTCAGGGCCTTTTGAATTCAGTTATTTCAAAAATAAAACAGCTCTTTCTCAAGTTGTAATAGCCCCCAAATCCACCAAGTCATCTCCCTCCAACTGCGAGCGCTCCAGCTGCCCTCGGAACCCCATCCGCTTCGCCATCAGGATGTAAATGGCACCGGATATCCGGGAATAGGCATCAAATTCCCTCGCCGAATTACGATTGCCTGGATCAGGATCAAAACCATGCGCCAACTGGTTCCTAATAGTCTGCCGACTTTCATACACCGGCAGAAATTCCTGCCAATCCAACCCCGCACGGTCCACCGCTGAGCGCCAGGAATCCGCGTCACCTAACCTCAGAGTTGCGATATCAACGTCTTCTCTATACCGTCGCGAAAAACGCTTTAATACCCCCTCCAAAATACTGCACAAAGTCATTAAGCGCACAGGAAAGGCGACGTGCTTATCGCAGGCCGAACGCATTAACCAAAGGCTCCGATTGTAGTAGCGCACCACTTCCCCTTCATTAGAAAAAAACTCAGCGGCCCGCAGGAACAGATTTCGGCCATCCTCGGAAAAATACATGCGGCTTTTTCTCATCGGCAACAAGACGCCCTTCTGGAGTTCCGAAACTGGTCGCACCCAGCATTCCAAGGTTTGGCCTCGACGCCCATGCGAGAAATAGCCTGGCCAAGGATGGCAACCGTGCATGAAGCCGACTGCATTCAAGATTCCATCAAATATTCGTCGCGCCTCCTCCACAGAAGCTTCGTCTACATCACGCCGAAAAATGACTTCCAGATCACCATCCTTATTCTCCAGACAAAACTCACCACCGCTGACTTCACCAACATAGCAGCACCTTCTGGATGAAGGAAGCTCACCATGAAACGGATGCTGTAGAACCGTTGATGTGCCGTTCGGTTCGATTAGAAGCTTCACTCCGGGAATTACCGCTTGAAACCAGTCACGAATTGGCCGGTTTACCGCGATTTGATCCCGCTCTTCTTCCGACTCTAAAGTTCCAGCCAAATATTGATCCACTTCAGGCAGGCTCAACTGCCCCATATTCGATAGCGGCAGCTCGATTCTGCCAAAATCAAATGCAGCTGAAAGCACCATATTTGGTGAATACGTTTGATGTGGCACCGGCGAAACAGAACGAAGTAGCACATGCACGCCGGTCGCGGTCCTAGCAGATACTTCAAGCCAATCAGAAGAGCCTACTGTCACGAGCCCGCCACCAAAGCTCAGATCAAACAACTGAGCGATTTCAGGCGAAACAGCATTTCGTTGGCCCGCACGAAAGTGGAAGAGCAGTTGACCGTCTTCCGTCGATATCCAGCAAGGAAATACCAAGTGATGCCATTCTCCAGTCTGAGAGCGGACGTGCACATAATCCAGGTCCAGTCGCAAAGTGCCTGCTTGGACTTGCTGCCTGATATCGCTGATTTGTGACATTATAATATAGGTTCCTGCCCGCCTCTGATTTCGCTGTAGTCATCAATAAAAGTCAGTGCCCGAAACTTCATATATTCATGTGAGGAATCATATTTCCCCAAGTGTTCAATTAAGTGAAGAGGTAGTAAATCCCATTTCTCAATGTATTTGTGAATGTTGAACCTTTTAGAAGGGCTGCCTTTTTTCAGAACTTCACCATTTAACATAATCCGGGGCTTCATATGAACGATCGTATTACGCTGACCAATTAACATCTTGAGTGCATCATACATAGCCTCGTCTTTAGGGAAATTGTATTCAGGTAAGAATACTCCAGGCAATGCCGTCCACTTTTTCAAAATCTCAACCTGCTCAATCGCCTCAAACTCTCGCGCAGCTAATTTTACTGAAAGGTAGTTATTCGCCAATGCCTCGATGTAATTGGCAGTCAGCAAAATGATCTTCAGCCGCAACTCCTCAGTCTTCATACGATCTGGCTTCGTATAAACAGGAGGGTTTCCACGCGTATCTCTCTGCTGGAAGCGTCGCTTCATGTATTCCGAATGCTCAAAGTAAGCATTCATTTCACGGGCAAGTGCAGTCGCAATATATTGATGATAGCAGCTAAAGGTTTCCATTCTCTTTCTCAAATCGTGCACGAACCATTGACTGTTTAAAAGCCTCTTTCGTTTGCGGGCGCTCCTGCATGTAGATCGGCCACCAGCGGTTCACCTCATAGAAACGCATGCCAAAATTCCAATACATCTGCCTTCTCACAAAACGCTGCATCTTTGAATCCGTCATAAAGAACTGTAGGCGACAGAATACATTCTCATAAGCGACCGCCACCGCGACCAACCAGAGAAAAGGGATAAACAATACTGTAAGCACAATCGGCAATGAGAAGGAAAGCACCGTCGACCATTGCCAGAAATTGGAAAACTCAGGCGGGAGCCTGTAGGCCGCATACGCAATCATGGTGAAGCCGAGTATTGATAAGACCCCATTAAGTAATCGCTTCACAGGCGCGAATTTTTCATCCGTTTCGCAAACAGCGATCATCGCACCGATTAATGCGGCTATCGGAACCACGAATAATTCGACCACCAGCGGAAACACGTAGAGTTGCACAACAAACTCCAGCACTACGGAGAGCTTTAACCCACCCCAAACCGCCGAGCCAAAAAACTTGGTCGGCGTCGCATCGTTTGAAATTACTTTACCGACCATTAGAGCTGCTGCTGTAAGACTCCAGATGATCGTCGCTTTCAAATTGGAACTATCCCATACTCCATTGAGCCATAGAAACAGCACACAGCTCGTAATGTAAGCCAGCATCATAACAAACCCTATGACGAGCTTAGGCTTCAGCGCAGACGCCAATAAATTGATGAGTCCCTCGCGAATTTGCCTATGAGTGCAGCCCCACGCGAGAACGACGGCCAGCCAAAACAGTAAAGAAATCTCGCGGTTATCTAGCATCATTAATCGATACCCGCATCGGATGCATCTCCTGCTGCTTGTTGCCGTTCTTGATACTTCGCGATCCGATATCCCCTCCAGCAAAGATGTAAAACAAGCCACCATAAATAAACCGATGCAGGTTGATAGAATGAGACTTCACGCATCAATCCATGGGCTGACTCATTACGCATATTGTGTCCAAAACGTTCAATTAAGATTCCCCGTAAATCAAAAAGAATATCCTCACCTAGCATCTCATCTACCTCAGGCATCCACAGCAAATAATTCAAGTCATACTCCTTCTGCTTGCCATCCTGCTCAATTTTTGAGGTCACAATACCGTTTTGCCTCAGAATAAACCGTATCGATGCTTCTATTTGAGGCACCAACAAGTTTATCGCTACTAGCCAGTCACCATGAAATCCAGCCTGTAGGCCACGCATGAAGATCCCCTCGTGACCGGGAGCAACAAACGGATTGTCGTCCACAATAAAGCGTAGATCACTCAGCCGTATTGCATGCTCTTCCAGAACCGCGATACGGGCAGGCTCTAAATACCAAGCAACCATTATCGGCCAGTTAGTTGTCCGAGCCTGATTAGCTAGATTCTTCCGGAGGGTTTCATTGTCTTTCTGATCATCCCCATAAGACGGGGCTACATGATCAGCAACTTGTCCAAAGTTATCTAGCATAGTCGCACCAAATATCTGATGCGCAATGGAGCCCTTAATCGTCTCGAAGTATGCCTCCTTTAGATTCTGATACTTCGTCGGCAGGATCATATTCGCGAAGCGGCGGATAGCAGTTTTAACTGAATGTCCAACTACATGTTTAGCTGCACGCTCCTGCTCGCGGACCTCTTGCTCCCGAAAATCTGGAATCTGATCCAGGTCGACTTCGACTGGATTCATATCAGCAAGAGACGCCTTCTCCAATTCCAAGTATTGCTGGTGAACCTCTTTTACGCGCGCCTTATCAGCACCAGCGCGCCGAAGACCTTCTAAACCTCGTCCAACCCAGTGGGCAGCATTGGTCGCAGACGATTTCTCATGAACTTGAATGCCACATGTAACTAAACACTCCGCAGCTTCGACCAGACAGCGCTTGGCTTCATCCAGATCTTTGCCTAACTCATACCACTTAGCGGCCAGCTTAAAATAACGGTTCGCAAAATCCCAATCATCAATCTCCGTAAATCCCTTAGCGAGCGCTTCAGTAAGCACTGCGTATTCAAGCCATTTATCGATACGAAAATACAATAACAGTTCCAACAAACTGTAGCAGGTGAGACCTGACTTTAAATCTGCCTGATATTCCTCTATTGCGGTTTTAATCCTAGTCAGGACGAGCACTTTTTCATCTCCAAAACCGCGAATGGCTGAGATACGCACAGCCCGATCCAGTCGCTCTGTATATGGCGGCCACATATAATCGTCCGCTTGTGGCTTTAGGCGCTCAGCGGATTCTAAGAATGCAATGATTGCAACTTTGGCAGCCTTGAAATCCTTCTTTGTTACCCATAGCACATCCGCTACCCGTGCACGATATTCAGGATCTTCGATATCATTGACGATACCGCTCAAGGCTTGTAGATCCTCTTCGGTTAAGTCTTCTGCGTTCAACGAACGCTCGCCATCTGGTGATGTCCACATAGAGCCATACGGATTCCCAACCGCATCATAGTTTGCATGAAAAGAAGCGACGACCTGTAACAAAGAAAAGACGCGCCCACCTAGGTCATCTCCGGCATCGCGCAACTCCACTGCCTTAGTAGCAAATAAGTCCATATATCGACTGCATCGCTTCCGCTCTTCACTCCTCAAAAGAAACTGCCAATCGTAGCGAGACAAGTCGGCTGCAGTAACATTAAACCGTGATTCAGTAGAGCCAGCCATCGTAATATATTATTAAGAAACCTGCACCTCCCCTGAAAGCAGATCCTGCATCAGGCCTTGTTTTTGTTTTTGGAGTTTTGCGGTTTCCGCCGTCAATGCACCTACTTTCTCAACAACACTGCCGATAAGTCGAACGATCTCTTGTTGCTCTGCAAGCGATGAACAAAACACCGGGAATTTATTCAGCTGCGTAGAGTTAATCGAAGCCAGGTTTGTCGACTGTTTTGAGTTTAGCACAAAATACTTTTTTCCAAAATGAGACTGAGACCAAAATGCCAGATAATGAGAGTCTAATTGCTCGGCCTTTGGGCGAACTCGAAATACGTGATTCTGATGGACGCATGGCTCGACTTCACAATTCCAAACCGTGCCACGTCCAAGCTTATCAAAGTCTCCGCCTTCATTCATGAGAACGTCCCCCTGTCGCAGCTGCAACTTGACAAACTGCGCCTCAGACACGCAGACAGTCTTAACCTCGGAAAGATCTAGGTATCCATCCTGAACGTTCGCAACACGCAAATAAGGCACAATTCGAACGCCTGAATCTGAAGAGGCATTTAAAGTAACACCTGAAACGATTTCCGACATAGTGCCCAACTCCTTCACCTCCCAATCCTTCGGAATCCAGCCCAGCGGTGACTCCTGGTAAAGTTCGGGAGCGGTTTCGCGGGGCGGGCGGAGTTGGCCGGGCTTCGCGGACGTGGCCGCGAATTTGGAGCCTGCATGTTGGGCGCGGGCAATGGACTCCGCCGTCCAGACGCCTCGGGTGAAGAGGTCGTGCATGAGCCCCTGCTTGATCTGCTGCTGCTTCGCAATCAAGGTTTCCGTCGCCTCAATTGCATCGTCCACCGTCGAGAGGATCTCGGCGATGCGGCGTTGCTGTGGGAGGGGGGGCAAGGGGATCTCGTAAGAGGCGATATGTTGCCCCGAAATATGAATAACAGAACTACCTTGCCCCATCTTCGATCGATGCCTGATCGCATCATCAGCTCCCATCGCATATGCACAAAAAACCGAATCTAGAACCTCAGCGTTTGGTTTAAACACAATTGTATCGCCTCCAACGCATGCGATCTCATTACCGAGAAATACAGTCGCCTTTCCAATTTCCTCAAAGGTTTCCCCCGAAGCTGCGAAAACAATGTCGCCAAATCTTATTGTCGTATAATCTGAAAGTCGTTGAGGTGAGATAGAAGATGAGAATTTACGAATAATTGCCCCATGTTTGGTATAAATATCACCATATCGAACACATGGGATACCATTTACTTCCTCATCTGATTTTGGGCCTCCTCTACCACGAGTAAAGGTTCCTAGTGCCCCCATCTTAATCTGCTTGCACTTACTCATACCCCAATTCCTCCAAGAAGCCTTTGAGCTTTGCGGTGGCGGCATCGCGTTGCTGCTCAATCTCCGTCGCGGTGATGGCGTATTTCGCGTGCAGGCTTTCCAGCGCCTTCAGGCATTCGCGTTGATGCGCTCGTAGGAAGCGTTGATACGTTGCCAAGAGAATCCGGTGCAGGCGCTCTAGGATCACGCGCTTGGCTTCATCGCTATCGATCTTAGCACGAGCTGCGGTGACGAGTTCATCGCGCTTTTTCTCCGTGGCGCGGATGTCGGCCTTGAGTTGCTTGCCCTCGTCTTCGAGGGCTTTGTGGCGCGTCAGCTTGCTATCAATCTTCTGCGCTTCGGTATAGGAATCCTGTCCCAGCGTCATCCGCATCTTAATTTCGGCAACGAAGTCGCTCTGAAACTGAGTCGAGTCGACCAGGTCAAGGAGCGCCTGCGCACTGGCAAAGTCGGGTGCGCCCGTCGTGCCTTTGACGGCGTAGTCCTTCTTTTTCTTCCCGGCCGGGATCTGATCCGCTGCATTCAACTCGGTAAAGAGATCCGCCGCCAATGACTTCAATTCCTTAAAGGCTTGTTTGTAAGTGGCAGTGAATGTCTTTAGCTCGTCTTTCAGCGTTTTCACATCCTCCGCGGGCAGCACGCCGGTATCCTCTTCGTCTTCGAAATCTTCTTCGCTGGCCGCAGTGAACAAGGCATCCAGCTCCGCGATCCGGCCGCGTTTTTCGTCCATCTCCTTGAGCAGTTCCGGGAACTGACTTTGCAAAATATCTTCGTCGGGGATCAGCTCCGCATTCCAACCACTGTAGGCAATCGATTTAAGCTCGGGCTTAAACAGCTCAAAGTAGCGTGCCAGCCCTCCGCGCACCTGATGCGGGGAGAGCAAGGTCTGATCCTTCAATGCGTCTTCAATGGATTCGAACAAAAGGCGTCGCAGTTCATAGACGTTGCCCTTCTTACCTCCCGCTGGAGCCAGGGCTTCCACATGGGGCAAGTTTGCCTGCCACCAACCTTCGAGCTGATCCATGAAATCCTTATGTGCGATATGCACACTCTCGTCGCGCTCGACCATGTCGGCCAACTGACGCCGATCCTCGATTTCAGGTGCAAAGTCAAGATAGGCAGCTGGGAGAGCTGAGGGCTGAGACCTGAGACCTGAGTGAGGTGAGCTTTTGCTATAGGCAGCTTGAGCCTCAGCGACTTGCAGGGCTTCTGCTTCGTTATCAAAACCGCCTAAAGGCGGGACTCCAACTTTTTTACGCGGCACGAAGCAGCGCTCTCTCAAACCGCCGTAGTTCGACCAAAAGGCTGCTTGCAGCGCATCGACTTCCACCGTTGGCACCCCGCCATGCAAGTGCGCCCGCACATCATGCGGCTCGGGTGGTGGTGCGTTGTCCACATAGCGGCGGATGTTGCAGTTGTAGCCCTCGTCAGCCACTTCCTCAATCGGCACCCGGCGACCATAGGCCGGGATCTCAGGAGCCCCTGCGACCGTTAAGCTACGGTAGGCATGCACGATGCGGGAAATATCCTCCGCCCGCAGGAAGTTCTGCGCTTTGCCTTCCTCATAGTCACGATCCGCATTGATAAAGACCACATGCTCCCGCTCCTGAGCGTCCGCCTTATTGAAGACCAGAATCGAGGCCGGAATCCCCGTGCCATAGAACAGCCCCGAAGGCAGCCCGATGACCGCTTCCAGCCAGCCCTTAGAAATGAAGTGCTTCCGCGCCTCCGCTTCCTCACCGCCACGGAAGAGCACCCCATGCGGCATGACCGTCGCCAGCTTACCATTGGTCTTCAGCACCGCGATCATGTGCTGCACAAACATCAAGTCCGCCTTCTTGCCCTTTTCCGGCATCCACACCGCAAAGCGGCCGGGGAAGTCGATATCCTTCTTACTGTAGTTCAGGCTGAAAGGAGGATTCGCCAACACGCGGTCAAAGCGCTGCAGCTCACCGTCTTTCTTATGCTGCGGGTGACGCAAAGTGTCCTCTTGGCGGATGTCCGCGTGTGGGATGCCATGCAGCAGCATATTCATCTTACAAATCGACCAAGTCGTGCCGATCCGATCCTGCCCCGCCAGCGTCAGGTCCAGCGGGTTGCCTCCACACTCGTTGATATAGTCACGGGTCTGAATCAGCATACCACCCGAGCCACAGGTCGGATCATACACACTCATGCCCGGCTGCGGCGCAGTGATTTCGACCATCACCCGCACCACCTCCGAAGGGGTGTAGAACTCGCCCGCCTTCTTACCCGCCGAGTCCGCAAAGAACTTGATCAAGTATTCGTATGCCGCTCCCAGTAGGTCGGGGAACTCAAAGTTCTCATCCTTGAGCGGGATCTTTTCAAAATTCTGAATAAAATCGACCAGCGTATCGTCAGTCAAAACGTTGGAACCAATCTTACGGTTGAAGTTGATATGCTTCAGCACGTCCTCCAGCGCGTCGATATTCTCCTCTTCCAGCCGCTCCAGCGCCTTATTCAGGCCAGAGCCCACATTCGTCTTCAGGTGACGGATAGTCGACCAGTGCGAATCCTCCGGGACAAAGAAGGTATATTTGTCCGGATTCTTCAGCTGCGTCGCAATCGCGCCCTCCGGCATACCACGCTCCCGCAGTTCAGCCTCTAGCTTCACTCGCTCCTGATCAAACAGATCCGACAAGCGCTTCAAGAATAGCATCCCGAAGATATACTCCTTATACTCCGAAGCATCCATATTACCCCGCAAGTCATCGCAGGCACGAAAGAGAAGATTAGAAAGCTGAGAAAGCGTAAGTTTGGACATAATAAGCAGCAAAACGGCGACTCCACCGAAAGCTTACGAATTAAGGCCTCAAAACTTTATCGGTCGATTCTTTTCGAGAATAAGCTTCGGAGGGAGGGGGACTTGCAGTATTTAGTAGTTTGCCTAAAAGAGACTGCCTTGCTTGTCAGTCACTTCAAGGCGGAGGTCTGTTGCGTGCGCTGTCTATTTGCGGCCTGCCCGGGCGTAGTTTGGAGGGGTGCTGTGGAGTCCGGGCTTGGGGCTACATTTCATTACGCCGGGACAGGCTTCGTTTGCCGGAACAAGTTCCGGACGAAGCCTGGTAGCTAGGGCGGGGCTCGAACCCGCACGCCCTTTCGGGCAAGGGATTTTAAGTCCCCAGCGTCTGCCAATTCCGCCACCCAGCCAGATGTGTTTTCGGCAATGAAGCAGGGAAAAAAGAGGTCTATTGCGTATATTGCAAGTTTCTTTCCACAGGATTTTAGCCTTGCGCAGTATTGGGTACTCTCTAGCTTTCCGCGTTCCTTTACGATGGTTGGGACCGTCGGTTCCGTTTCTACGGGAGGAATCACCCCGCAATCATAACCACAAACCAACTGCCGCTCCGGCGTGCAGTATAATATATACAGTAATATGAGTAATCTCATGGAAGAGCTGCTGGCTAGCAGCAACATTGATAATCTCGAAGAAGGTTCCATTCTTAAAGGAACGATCGTCGAAATCCGCCCATCCGAAGTCGTTGTCGACATCGGTGGCAAATCCGAGGGCATCGTTCATGCATCTGAATTCGTGGACATGAGTGACCTCCAAGTCGGTGGCGAACTCGAAGTCTACCTCGAGAAGCTTGAAGATAAAGAAGGTAACCCTGTTATCTCTTACGATAAGGCTGAGCAAAAGAAGAACTGGGAGAAGATCGTTGAGAACTGTGAAGAAGGTTCCATCATTCCTGGTCGCGTGCGCTCCAAGGTTAAGGGCGGCCTGATCGTCAGCATCGGCGTCGACTCCTTCATGCCTGCATCTCAAATTGACGTGCAGCCACCTAAGAATCTCGACCAATATGTTGGTCAAACCTACGACTTTAAGGTCATCAAGATCAATCTTGACCGTAAGAACATCGTTGTTTCCCGTCGTGAGCTCATCGAAGAGCAACGTATGGAGAAGCGCCGTTCGCTGCTCGAAGACGTCAAGCCAGGCGATACACGCCGTGGCCAGGTCAAGAACATCACCGATTACGGTGCGTTCGTGGACCTTGACGGTCTCGACGGTCTCCTTCATATCACCGATATGTCATGGGGTCGTATCCAGCACCCATCCGAGATGGTGAAGCAAGGCGAAGAGATCGAAGTTATGATCATCGAAATCGATCGCGAGCGCGAGCGTGTTTCTCTCGGTCTCAAGCAACTTGCCGACAATCCTTGGGAAAAGATCGAAGAACGCTTCCCCGTTGGCTCTACAGTCAAGGGCAAGGTCGTCAATCTTGTGCCTTACGGTGCCTTCATCGAAATCCAAGAAGGTGTCGAAGGTCTTGTACATGTTACCGAGCTATCCTGGACCAAGCGCATCTCCAAGCCAAGCGAAGTGCTTCGTATTGGCGAGGAAGTCGAAGCAGTTGTCCTCGGCATCCAGAAGGAAGAGCAAAAGATCTCCCTTGGCACTCGCCAACTCGAAACCAATCCTTGGGAAATGGCTCGCCACAACTACCCAGTTGGCGCCCGTGTCCGTGGTAAGGTTCGCAACCTCACAACCTATGGTGCCTTCGTTGAACTCGAAGAAGGTATTGACGGTATGGTGCACGTTTCCGACATGTCCTGGACTCGCAAGGTCAACCACCCATCCGAGGTGGTCAAGAAGGGCGACGAGGTCGATGCAACCGTTCTCGACGTGGATGCAGACAGCCAACGTATCTCGCTCGGCATGAAGCAACTCTCTTCCGACCCATGGGACGAAATTGAAACACACTTCAAGATCGGCGACATGGTTAAGGGCAAGGTTTCCAAGATCACAAGCTACGGTGCCTTTGTCGAACTCGACAACGACATCGACGGTCTGGTGCACATCTCGCAAGTTAGCGAAGAGCGCATCGAGAAGATCAAGGACGTCCTCGACGAAGGTGCCGAAGTGGAAGCACGCGTTATCAAGATCGACAAAGACGAGCGCCGCATCGGTCTCTCGATCAAGGCTGCGAACTACAGCGAGGCTGACCTTGCTAAGGAACGCCAAGCCTTCGATAGCGTTACAACGGGTGAAGACCTTACCAGCCTCGGCGACTTGCTCGACGAAGCGACTAAGTAAACCGCGTTTGCTGAATTATTTACAAAAGCCCCACTCGTTAGAGTGGGGCTTTTTTGTCGATGTATTTTCGCGATGGTGTTCTCCGTACTGGTAGCGATACCGCGCCAGCGGCGTTTTTGGGCGTATTGTGTTAGATGCGTAGGGTGTGACTGGCGTCGCATCGCTACGAGTTGACTCTTTCTGGCGCGTTCGTTTTATTGGGTACCATCGAACCACTGATCACAATTTTGCTGCTTGGTCTACTCGCGGGTGCAGCGATTCCCGTAGGTGGTTTTTTGGCTAAAATAGAGTCGATCCATCCAGCTTGGTTGGAGGCCGAGTTTCGTCATTTTGTGATCGCATTTGGAGGCGGTGCCTTGCTTTCAGCGGTTGCACTGGTGTTGGTGCCACATGGTATGGCGCATCTATCGGTTGTGGCGGTGGCGTCTTGGTTTTTAGCCGGTAGTCTAGCAATGATGGCACTCGATATTTATTTAGAGCGCTCGCAGATGAGCATCTCAAACCTAGTCGCGATGCTTTCAGATTTCTTGCCAGAGGCGATCGCGCTGGGAGCGACCTTTGGCAGTGGTCAAGGTGGTGGTTTGTTGTTGGCTTTCTTGATTGCGATGCAAAATTTACCCGAGGGCTTTAACGCCTATCGGGAAATGATGAGTCAGGGGAAGTTGACGTCGCGAGCGGTCTTGGGGAGCTTTATTGTATTGTCCTTGTTGGGGCCGCTTTGCGCGGGCGGCGGTTATTTGTTGTTGAGAACACACACTGATGTGGTTGCTGCGCTTGCCGTTTTTGCTGCGGGCGCGATCCTTTACATTGTATTTGGTGATATTGCACCACAGGCCAAATTGGAGCGTCGTTGGGCACCGCCACTTGGCGCGGTGGGTGGCTTCCTTCTCGGCGTGGTGGGGCAGATGCTACTGATGTAGCACCTTAACACTTCAGCTCAGTATCGGGAGCTCCAGTTTAGTTCTACATTGTTAAACTTTAAGCTTGTACTTTTTCGCCTTCTATGATTGCCTAGTGCTCTCGCTTAAAAATATGAATCTACGCGTTCGCGATTCCGGGTGATCGGATAGCGAAATAAAAAAATATGACGTTACAGGCCTTCGCTCTATAGCGCGCGACTTTATGGAGTTTTGCGACGACTATTCGAGTTACTTTA
>NZ_JARXIC010000025.1 GCF_031127905.1 Thalassobacterium sedimentorum
ACGAGACTTTCACTCGCGCAAGTGGTCCGGTTCGCTACGCGACCGGTCTTGTCGGCGCTCCGCGCCTCGGAACAAGTCTCGTCTATCCCGCCATTCATAAAAAACTATCAAGCAGGTTCAGTTAGCACAACTTAGGCAGTGAGAATGCGCGGCCTCTAGCAATTTTTTAGCAGCCTTGGAAAGCTGCGTGCCGCTGCGATGCAGCAAGTATATTTTACGTGCAGGGACTGGACTTGCAAACTCGCGAAACACCACATTGGACACCTTACGATCAGCAACTGCAAGTTGCGGCACCACAGCAACTCCAAGATTAGCCGCAACCATCGCAATCGCAGTTTCAAGCTGATCACATTGAAGTCGCGAATGACACTCGTTCAACCCACAGGCCTGCAACACCTGATCACGCAAACAATGCCCATCTTTAAGATGAATCAGCTCATCCAACTGCAGTGATTCTATTAATGGCGCCACTCTCTGTTGCGCCAACGGATGCCCTTCATGCGCAGCAAGTAGTAATGCTTCTGTAAATAAGTGCTGCGTCTGCAAAGAATATTTATTGAGCTCCCGATCTGCCACATCACTAAGGATCGCGAACTCAATCTTGCCAGACACAATTTCCTGAATAAGCGAAGTGGTGCGGTCTTCAACAACTTCAATCTCAATACTAGGGTACTCGCGCTGAAACTCAGCAAAAAGTAGAGGCAATAAATAAGGTGCTAAAGTTGGAATAATACCAAAATGGACCTTCCCCATCTGCAACTCACAGCGAGCACGCAGTTGCTCGCGCAAAATTGACTCTTCCCGCAGTAAACGTTTAGCGTGACGCAAGAGCAACTCACCAGCAGCTGTCAATTCAATGCCACGCGGACGACGCTCCATGAGTTGCTCCCCAATCTCTTCCTCTAAGGACATAATTTGCTGACTGAGCGAAGGCTGACTGATCAAACAGCGTTTCGCCGCCGCACTTATTGAGCCCGTTTCTGCGGCAGCAGTAAAATAGCGTAATTGACGTAAATCCATACATTTTCGTGACACATCCTCAAAGTATAGGCAATCCCTATATTTAGTATTATTATAAAATGTTTTACCTATGCCAAAAAAGCTTACAGATTCTTGTTAATCAATAATCACACCAACCCACGAATCTATGAATCACACACACAAGCAAATGACCACCACAGCGGGCAATCCGATCGCTGATAATCAAAACTCGATGACAGCTGGCGCCCGTGGCCCTGTTTTGATGCAGGACTATCAGCTGTTGGAAAAATTGGCGCACCAGAATCGCGAGCGCATCCCGGAGCGTGTCGTGCATGCCAAGGGCTCCGGCGCTTTTGGCAAATTGACCATCACGCACGATATCACCCAATACTCGAAAGCAGCCGTATTCTCAGAGATCGGCAAAGCAACGGACTGCTTATTGCGCTTCTCCACAGTGGCGGGTGAACGTGGTGCGGCCGACGCCGAGCGCGACGTGCGTGGCTGGGCCTTGAAGTTCTACACCGATGAGGGCAACTGGGACATGGTGGGTAACAACACACCGGTATTCTTCGTCCGCGATCCGCTCAAATTCCCGGATTTCATCCACACTCAAAAGCGCCACCCAAAGACCAACATGCGAAGCGCCACTGCGATGTGGGACTTCTGGTCCTTGAGCCCCGAAAGCTTGCACCAAGTCACCATCTTGATGTCGAATCGCGGCTTACCCAAGAGCTACCGCCACACCAATGGCTATGGCTCACACACCTATAGTTTCATCAATGCCAAGAACGAGCGCTTTTGGGTGAAGTTCCACTTCAAGACACGCCAGGGCATTCAGACTATGACTAACGAGGAGGCCGCCAAACTGATCGGAGAGAATCGTGAGTCTTCACAGAAAGATCTCTACGAAGCGATCGAAGCAGGCGACTTCCCTCAGTGGGACTTCAAGATCCAAGTCATGCCCGAGACCGATGCGGAGCACTACTCGATCAATCCCTTCGACTTGACCAAAGTATGGCCGCACGCGGACTACCCTTTGATTGATGTCGGCACCTTGGAGCTCAACCGTAACCCGGAAAATTACTTCCAGGAAATTGAGCAGGCCGCCTTCTCGCCTTCCAACATCGTGCCTGGCATCAGCTTCTCGCCCGACAAAATGTTGCAGGCTCGCATCTTCTCCTACGCCGATGCCCACCGCTATCGCGTCGGCACCTGGTATGAATCCCTTCCGGTCAATCGTCCCAAGTCACCCGTCAATACCTACCACATGGACGGCTCGATGAATGCGGCGACGCCCTCCAGTAGCGACGCATATTACGAGCCCAACTCAATGGGCGGCGCCACCGAAGATGCACGTTTCGCCGAACCACCACTCAAGATCTCGGGCGACGCCGATCGCTACAATCATCGCGAGGGCAACGATGATTACAGCCAAGCCGGCGACTTGTTTCGCTTGATGAGCGAGGATCAAAAGCAGCAACTCTTCAATAACATCGCCGCTGCCATGCAAGGCGTACCGCAACACATCGTAGAGCGTCAATTGGCGCACTTCGACCAAGCCGACCCCGCCTATGGCGATGGCGTGCGAGCCGCGTTACAAGCCTAAGACCCAGCCATTCAATCTGGGCTACCACACTCAATATAAAAACATTTAAGCAACATTCCTATGATTACCGAAACTGAAGAAAACCGCTATGCCGAATTGCAACAGATTGCCCTCGATGCCGCCCGCAATGGAGATCTGGATACATTACGACCAATGATCCAAGCAGGACTCCCAGTAGAACTCAAAGACGACAAAGGTAACAGCTTATTAATGTTGGCCGCCTATCACGGCAATCTACAAACCGTGCGTATGCTGGTGGCCGAAGGTGCCAACCCGGATGCGCTGAACGACCGCAACCAGACACCACTTGCGGGCGTGGCTTTCAAAGGCTATCTGGATATCGCTAAAATTCTGGTTGAGTCAGGTGCAGACCCGTCCGCCGACCAAGGCGGCGGACGCACGCCGGTAATGTTTGCGGCAATGTTCGGCCATCAGGCGATGGTCGAGTATTTAGAATCACAGACTCAGGTGAAAATCACTTCGCGCATATGGGGAATACGAGTGAACACACTAGCACGCTTCGTCGGAGGGGTGCGTCGGCTCTTCAGTTTAAAGGCAGCTTGAAGCGTCTAACTGCATATTAATAAGGATGCTTGCGGCTTGCGACAAATAACGCCACAAGCATCCTATACACAGTCAGTTACGGGGCAGAATATTCACTCACACGGACAAGTAAGCCTGCGCTCAACAAATCCCCTACCTCTGTTGGGCGCCTCAGACCATAATACCAAATCGTAGCAGTTTTGAAGATGTACGGGCCTTGGCGATTCCTCAAAATGAGCACCTGCTGCCACTGCCAATTTTCCAATCAAATGATCGATGGAGCTCGACTGCAACTGATAGCCTAACCGGAAATGCCGGCACCCCGATCAGGGATACCTCAATAGAAGGTGAAGAGACTGTGTTGATCACACTCGCTTTCCTCTGCAAATTATGCCCTCGCCGCGACCACGGCGGAAATCACCATTGAGAATCTCCCTTTCGATGCCTTTAGGTATAGCTATTTTAATAATTCTACGGTCGGCATCGCGGAAGAGGACGATTTTCTCAAAAACGTTAAGCGTACATTCCTAGCGTAGAGTGGGCGATTAAAGGCCACGCATTATTTTTGCCTCACTGAGATAATTCACTAAGTATTTTCTACGGATTAAAATAAGCATTCATACCAAACATAGCTAGATCATAACCCTCAGTAGAATTATTTACTTGCTATCATTCTCACGAATATACGCCAAAAAAGATGTAAAGCCCTGCTCACAAATGAAAATTACAAAAAATTGGCACCCCAAGTGCTAATTTTACGTTATGTTCGAAAACGCGAATCTAACAGAGCTTAAGGAACGTGGACTCGTCGGAGCCATTGCATGCACATCCACTGGATCCGTCATCGATGCCACCAATGATGAACTCGACGTCTTTGGTAGTATCCTCAGCTATATCTCACAAGTCGCTGACATGATCGGTGAACCCTTCGGAATGGATTCTATCGAGGAGGTGCATCTCATTAGTTCCAATGCCACGGCAATCTGTATCCCTCAGGAAGGCGATTGCCTAGGTGTCCTGTGCTCCAGTCGTGCCAATATCGATGAGATCTTAAATGAACTGCTCGATTAACCTAGTCTACTGACTCCGAAGCAATGATTGAAAAAATAATTAAAAATGTACTCGAGTTACCAGGAGTGGACGGCGCCTGCATACTCGACAAAAAAGGCAATTTACTTCACAATGCGCTACCAGACTTTTTCCTTGAAGACTTCTTAGAGGATTTATCCCGTCGTGTCACAACACTCTATGAGGCCGTCGATGAGAATTACATGCCTTGTGATGACTACATTCTAAAATTCCCACAGAAGTACATTCAGTTAAGGCGCAGTCGCCACATTTACTTATTAGTGGCAGTGGAACCCACCACTAATTTGGTGTCTCTTAGAATGGTGACCAACTTAGTGCTAAAGCACATAACCCCGAAAATTTTAGGCGAACTACGTGCGCAGCTCAAAGCCAGTGCCAATGAAGCGGCAGTAGCCGCACCGCCCCCCCCAGTGGCCCCCACTCCCGCCGAACTCAGTCCGCCCCCAGTGCCACCTGTCGAGGCAAGCCCCGAACCGGACCCCACATCAACTCACACAACCACTGTAAATGGACGTAAACGTCCCGTTCGGCCACGCCCCACAAGATCTTTTCGCGGAAGCACTTATTAGCGACCGCGCCCCACATTCTCGATGCTCAACTAATCGTTTATGATATACGTGCTGACGACTGACCGTCATATAAAAAGTCAATTATCCTTACTCCTTATGGATATGGGGCACTCTCCCAGTTTCCATGCATCTTGGACAACCTTGGCCAAAGCAATAAGCCAATCACCCAATACATCGGATTATCTATTCTTAGACCTCAGCATGCCGATCGACAGTATTGAGTTTGAACAATTAAAAATTGAGCACGCACAACTCCCTCTCATCGGATTCGAATCACTAAATGCGCAACGCTTGGCCAGCAATGAATCTTTATTCACGCAGCTCAGTCAATCGCTGGTACTGCCGCCCCACGCAGAACGAGCGAAGAGTCGTCTAAAATCGGTGCTAAAAAGCGTAAACCGAAACCAAACACAGAATCGATCCGGTGCAGCCAATGGGCTACCACGCCTGACCAGGCCCAGTTTCAAGCGTACCGCGAGCCATTTCATCAACTATTCTAGAAGCTCGTCAGCGCCTACTCAAAGTGCCAAAAGTAGCCAATATACATGCACTAAAAGTCAACAATCGCTCGGCTTTTTGAAGCAAATCCAAAGCCTGGTGTCCCCGAATCTGCTACTGTTAAAAGGTGAAGAAGGCTCTGAATTTGAACTAATTGCACGTGAAATTAATTTCCAATTATTCGATGAATCCCATCCTTTGCTAATTCTTTCGGGTGATGAATTACGCTTAGATACCTTGGAGAAGTTGGAACGTAGCGCCAAAACATCTCAATCAATACAATGTTGCCTAATTGGAAAAACAGAAGATCTCACTGAAGCATCCGCCCGTGAACTAGGCCTATACATCGAGTATTTAAGTCATCTAAGGAACCCATACCTATGCTTAATCTTATGCCATGAGTTAGGCTCCGAAGCCTACTTCCAGGCGGGTATGTTTGATCATTATCGTCAATTCACATCCAAACTACTGATCTTGGACATTCCGCCGATTCGTAAGAGAGCAGAGGACATCCCTTCGTTGTGTCGTCAATCAATCGCCTCGATGCGCACTGCACACCCCTTTTTACAAGTCCATGCCATCAGTAACGAGGCCATCGACTACTTGGTCCAAAACAAAGACAAATTTAGCTATGATAAAATCGTACGCACAATACGTAATGCCATGGCACTGAGCCAACGCCCTCAACTTTGCGTCGAAGATCTGATCAACTACGGCGAAAGCGACCACGTCACACAGCACTTACTCGAAAGCATGGCGGACGAACAATTTTTCCCGACCGCAGAAGCGGCCAATTCCTAACATAACAGATCCAAACAAATCCTATGACGATTCAAGCACGACGCAACATTGGCTGGCTGGCGCTTCTCGCCCTGGCACCAGCGCTAGTATCTGCCCAAGAACCCAGTACGGAGGTCGCGTATCTCCCACAAAATACCGGCGACATTTTATGGTATCTGGTTGCGGCGGTGCTAGTCTTTTTTATGCAAGCTGGCTTTGCGCTTATCGAAAGCGGGCTCACACGCGCAAAGAATGCCTGCAACATCATGATGAAAAACATTCTGGATTTTTCCTTTGGTGTATTGGCCTTCGCAATCGTAGGATATTCATTTATGTATGGTGATACTATCGGTGGTTTTATTGGCTGGAGCTCAGACTATATATTTATGGGTGATGCCTTAATGGTGGGCGATGATCTCGCAGCTACAAATCTAGTTGCAGCCGAATGGCTCTTTCAGGTGGTGTTTGCAGCCACTGCGGCCACCATCGCATCAGGTGCAATGGCCGAGCGCACTAAATTTATCGCTTATATCCTATATTCCATTGCCATTACCTGCCTCATTTATCCCATAGTCGGGCATTGGATCTGGTCAGAAAACGGCTGGCTAACATTAATGGGCATGCGTGATTACGCCGGCTCAACAGTGGTGCACTCCGTCGGAGCCTGGGCTGGCTTGGCCGGCGCCATCGCCCTCGGAGCACGTAAGGGAAAATACACACCGGACGGAAAGCCCTTGCCGATTCCCGGTCATAACATGCCGATGGCCACTCTGGGCTGCTTTATTCTGATCGTAGGTTGGTTTGGCTTCAACGCAGGCTCCACTCTGGGAGCTAGCGACAGCATGGCATACATTGCAATGGTCACCCTCATCGCAGCTTCCTCTGGCTGTATCGGAGCAACCATTGCCACATGGATGAAATTTAAAAAGCCCGATCTTTCCATGACATTGAATGGCTGTCTTGCTGGGCTAGTCAGCATTACCGCCTGCTGCGGCAGTGTTTCGATTATCGGATCGATGGCCATAGGCTTAATAGGTGGCGTCATCGCAGTCTTTGCGGTCCTCTTTTTCGAGCGCACCCTTAAAGTGGATGATCCCGTAGGTGCAGTCAGTGTGCATGGCCTGTGTGGCATATGGGGCACCCTCGCGGTGGGACTCTTCGGAACAACAGCCATCGATAGCGGCTTGACTTCAGATGGTCTGTTCTATGGCGGTGTCGCACAACTGGGCATTCAAGCAATCGGCGTCCTAGCCGTATTCGCCTTCGTCTTTCCAAGTTGCTATGTTTTATTTAAAATAATCAGCGCCACTGTTGGCCTACGAGTTAGCGAAGACGAGGAATTGGAAGGTCTGGACATTTCGGAGCACGGCAATGAAGCGTATGCCGACTTCCAAGTCTATGCCGATCTGCCGGAAGAAGAATTAGCATAAGTTTGTCACTACGCTCATAGGCTCGACATCTTTTTTTTTTAAGCGACTCCTCCCGTTGACTGGAGGAGTCGCTCACAAGAAATGGACACTAAGAGTTGATGATGATCATGGCTATTTAGCTTTAAAGCGCAGCTCATCAGCTTGAGCCGATACAAATAAATCACTCCAAGGCTGCACAGCCTCGATTGTAGCTGGTACCGCATCAATCTGAGTATTTAATACACCAATAACAGCGATACTTTCTTTGCGATTAAACATACGCATGCGTAAGCCTAATTCATCCAGCATGGGTTGCAACTCAGTCACATCGACTCCTTTAGCCAAATGAATCGAAATTTGATCTGCCGCCATAAAACGAAATTGACCGTCAGCAAGTGTTTCAACAGCGCGCACATACGGGTAACTCTCTTCGAAGTTAAGTAACCAAACCCGTTCCCTAGGCTGTTCTGCACTGGGCAAATAACCAAAATCAATAATCTGCCCTTGATGAATCGATTCCGGCATTTCAGGAGGCAATGGCTCAGCACCCGCCTCGATCATCTTGGCATTATGAGCAACCCATGGATCCTGTGCAGCTGCTTCCTTTGCAGAGCGACGTGAAAGCAGCATTGAGACGAGGAGTATGCCGATCAGGCATCCGACTACATAAACGATAATACGATCAGAGTTTTTCATTTCGTGCCTACTCTCCCGATTCTCCGTGAGTCTGCAAGTACTCCTTACGAGCGCGAATGACACATAGTACAATCGCGAACCCGCCTGCCCAGACCCCTCCATATTTCAAGCCATTAGTGAAACCAAAGGCGGCCAAGAAGCTATAGTCGGGCTCTGTCATAAAACAAAGTCCGAAAAATACATGTGTCAGTACTCCTAGCACCGCCCCAATAAAGCAGATGATCAGTACAAAATAAAACCAGGTCAGCAACCAACGAAGCGTTTGAATAAAAATTTGCAGCATGATGCCCAAAACTTGGAACTCTCAAGACAAACAAGCAAGTCATTCATCTATTATAGCAAGCGAAGCTCAGTGCTTCTCACAGATTTGCCACAAGCCGAATCTTTTGAGCTTTTGTAAGCCCTTTAATTCTACATTCTTCAATCGTGGCTTCCGACCGCGTCCCAATCGCTCGTTGATAAATCAATTTCAGAGGTGTGCGTCCCCGCAAGTATTTTGCTGACTTAGGGCTCCCCATCGAATGCTCCATAAAGCGACGCCCTACATCTGTAGAAATTCCAGTATAGAAAGTGCCATCCGCACAGCGGATAATGTAAACCGACCACATACCCTCACTAACTCACATAGCCATCTAGATAATACCACTTGCCGGCATAGCGTTTAAATCGGGATTTCTCATGATGAATCGCTCGTTGGCCATCCTGAATATAACTCGCCCGAAACTCTACCTTACCCATATTATCTGACTCAGCACCATTAAGCGTCTGCAGTATCTCCAAGCCAATCCATTGAATACTATTCGCCGTATGACTATATCCGTTAGCCAAATCTACGTCCCGCTGCGTAGGATGCGTAGTCTCCACTAAAAATGTAATTTCCTTACGCACATAAGCCGCATAGCGAGCACGCATTAAGGCCTCCGCTGTTGGCGCATTTCGCCGCTTTGCATGATAATCTTGGCAGCATTCGGAATATTCTAATCCACTTTCACAGGGACATTTCATAACTCACAAATACAAGCAGTCTCTCGACAAACAGCAATCCAGAAGAAACGGAAAATTATATAGTTCTTCGACTGACTATACTCGTGCACTACGACAACAACTATCCCGAACCGGGTAATAGCCGCTAAAAAACTGCCAACCTCCGGCCGCTTCAGTAATTATTTCATTTTGTATCTGCAGCAAGTGGATAGTCAGTGCAGCCCTTGGCTGCGCCTTGATAAAAGGTATCGCTGTCAGCCTGATTCAAAGAAAGGCCTCGTTCGAAACGTCTAACTAGATCAGGGTTGGCAATCATTGACTGTCCCCAAGCGGCCAAATCAGCATGGCCTTGCTCGATTAATTGCTCCGCGTCCACAGAAGTTAGCTCTTGATTGACAATGAATACACCGCCAAAGCGCTGCTTAAGTTCAGGGCTATGATAAGGAACTGCGCGTGACTCACGTGCAAAAATAAACGCAATGCCTCGCTCACGCATCGCATCCGTCACATAGCCAAAAGTTGCCGCAAGATCCGAATCTCCCATACTATGTGAATCCGCTTTAGGAGCGATATGTAACCCCACCCGATCGGCTCCCCAAACACTGATGGCTGCATCCACGACCTCTAACATAAGACGAGCACGATTCTCCACTCGCCCACCGTATTCATCTGTACGATGATTGGTCGAATCTTGGAGAAACTGGTCGAGTAAATAGCCATTAGCGCCATGCAATTCAACTCCATCGAAGCCCGCTCGTTTAGCATTTTCGGCTCCCTTGCGATAAGCCTCTACAATTGCAGGTATCTCGTCTAGTTCCAAGGCTCGTGGTGTAACGAAGGACTTCTTGGGGCGTATTAAACTGACATGGCCTTCGGCGGCAATCGCACTAGGTGCAACCGGCAGCATTCCATTCAAATACACTGGATCCGAAATTCGGCCAACATGCCAAAGCTGAAGCAGAATACGTCCACCTTTAGCATGCACGGCGTCCGTGACTAATTTCCAGCCCTCAACTTGAGCATCGGACCAGATGCCCGGCGTGTCTGGATACCCCACTCCCATCGGATCGACCGATGTAGCCTCCGAAATAATCAAACCAACACTGGCACGCTGCGCGTAATACTCTGCCATCAACGCATTGGGAACTCGCCCCTCGCTCGCCCGGCAACGCGTCAATGGGGCCATGACGATACGGTTGGGTAGTTTCCACGCTCCGATTTGGATCGGATCAAAAAGCACTGAAGTAGATCTATTCATAATTATCTTAGTTCGAATTTGTTCGAACTAAGCAAGCCCTATGGTAAAAGTCAATTTGTTGTTCGCATTTAATCGAACTAAGCATTTTAATATGAATCCATGGCAGCCAAAGCATACCAACATCCAGATCTTAAAAATGTTTCATTCAGTCAAGTCATGCAGGCGCTGTCTGATCCCTGCCGTATCTCTATCATGCAGGCTCTAATTAGGGAGCAAGAGCTGGCCTGTAATGAACTACCCAGTGATGTGGCCAAAGCCACCCTCTCACACCACGTCGGAGTACTACGCGATGCAGGACTCATCACCACTCGAGTCGAGGGCACTAAATGTCTCAATTCTGTGCGCCACGAAGCATTTAACGATTACTTTCCCGGGCTACTTAATTTGATTCAGAACAGTCATCATTAAGCAGTCGCAATAATAACAAAATTTAAGCTGAAAACTTCAAGTATCTTGAGAGCCCCCTCAAAAAATGAGCGGCTAAAAGAACGGATTATGCTCCAACTCCTGTGCCACCGTCGTCATCGGCCCGTGCCCTGGACACAGTATGGTTGCTGGCGGCAGACTTAATAATTTCTTGCGATTATTATCCAAAGCCAGCTGATAGCCTTGCTTAGTGCCTCCCATCGATAGGCAGAAAATTGAATCACCGACAAAAGCAACTGATTGCTCCAGTCCATCGACCAGATAGCTTAAAGCTCCACGAGAATGCCCGTTTGTTTCCACCGTCTTGACTCGAAATTTACCGACCATCAATTCAGTTTCAGGTTCAAGCAAAGCAGCATTTGCCACAGGTTCATTAGCGGGGGCGTATACCCTGCCGGCGGGCGCTGCAGTAAGCAACTCTGCATAACCTCCGACATGATCACGATGTCCATGCGTAATAAAAACAGCTTGTAACTTCAGGCCTTGTTTTTGCAGGAACTCCAATATCGGCTGTGCACGGGTGCCCGTATCAAAAACAATGGCATCTTTGCTGGTCACGTCGTAGGCCACAAAACAATTAGTAGACGCGTTGGGGTAATTGGCCTCAGGAAAAGGCATACAGATACATTCCAATCCCGCGAGCTCAACCGAGGATGGATACCACTCGCCTCTTGCCATAGCAACGAGTTTATCCACATCTAACTTCAAAACAGGGGCGAGCCTTCGTAAATGGCTCTCGTTTAATTCACCCGCCAACAGTGCACGCACCTCTTTAAGACTCAGGCCCGATCGAATCGAGAGTGCACCATGCCCTAAACGCTGACCAACGGCCGCCTTCATCAATACATCCTCAAAACTATCTTCAATTGGAATACGCATATACTTGGGTAAAAGAGCAAAGCCGAGAAGAGGCAAGCGTGTACCCACCCTTCCAACTGATTCGGAATCGTTCTTCACGTAGTGTACCACATGTGGCTTGGAGCGATTCAAAAAATTAAAATAATCAGGCATACAACCTGAAAGAAGTACACGAAAAGAGCCGCCCGATTACGGGCGGCTCTTGCTCAATTATTGGGTCGATCCGCGCTTAGCTAGCCTCTGCGTCGGGACTATCTGTGGTATCAACATCTGGCTCAACTGCATCCGCTTCCGGAACCATCGCTTCAGCATTTGCAGGGGTGCCTTCTGCATTGAACTCAGGTGTCGGCAAGGCAACGCCTTCTATACGCTCGGCAGCTTCTTCGGGGCTAAGTTGCTCCATTTCAGCACCGAGAGTATCGATACGCAAGTTGCGGTAGGCAGGAAGGCCTGTGCCTGCGGGGATCAAGTGCCCCATGATGACGTTCTCCTTGAAGCCCTTAAGCATGTCGACCTTGCCCAATGTGGAGGCGTCCGTCAATACACGTGTCGTTTCCTGGAAGGAGGCCGCAGAGATGAAGGACTCCGTCTCAAGCGATGCCTTAGTGATACCGAGTAGCACAGGCTCCCCTTCAGCTGGCATACCGCCGGCTTCTTCAATGTGGTCATTTGCAGACATGAACTCGAAGCGGTCTACTTGCTCGCCCCAGAAGAAGTCGGAGTCACCTGGATCGGTGATACGAACCTTCTTAAGCATCTGCGAGATGATAACTTCGATGTGCTTATCGTTAATTTCCACACCTTGTAGACGGTAAACCTTTTGAATCTCAGCGATCAAATAGTCTTGAACAGCCGACGGCCCGAGAATTTCAAGGATTTCATGCGGATCCGCGCCACCTTCAGTCAGGTTTTGGCCCTTGTGTACGAGGTCACCGACTTGAACAACGAGATGCTTACCATGCGGGATGAGGTGCGCTTCTTCATCACCGGTCTCTGGATCGGTAACGAGGAGCTTCTTCTTGCCGCGAACAGTGCCGTCGAGGGAGACGATACCATCGATCTTAGCCATCTCAGCCGCATCCTTAGGACGACGTGCTTCGAACAACTCAGCAACACGTGGCAGACCACCAGTAATGTCCTGCGTCTTGGACGCTTGACGTGGTGTCTTCGCGAGCATGGTGCCGGGAGCGATTTCATCGTCTTCATTCACCGCAACCTGAGCACCGGTAGGAATCGCATAGGTTGCGATCGTCTTACCAGAGTCATCAACGATATTAACAGCAGGGTTTAAATCCTCCTTGTGCTCGATCACCACAGTGGCAATACGGCCAGTTGACTCGTCAAGCTCGCGCTTAACCGTCACACCGGCAATCATATCAGTGAAACCGATACGACCGGCCTTCTCAGAGAGAATTGGAATATTGTGCGGATCCCACATAGCAAGGATTTCACCCTTCTCGATGCTTTCACCGTCGCCCTTGGTCAGCACAGAACCGACTACAATCTTATAGGTTTCGATTTCACGATCGTCTTCATCAAGAATCTGAACGGATCCAGTCTTATTCAAAACAATGTTCGCACCATTTGCAGCCTGAACGATACGTAGGCCCTTGTAAACAACCTTGCCACCTGAACGGATCTTAATCTCCGGATTCTTAAGCACACCCGAGGCAATACCACCGATGTGGAAGGTACGCATGGTCAACTGTGTACCAGGCTCACCAATCGACTGAGCAGCAATAATACCGACTGAGGCACCACGTTCAACCATGGCCGCATACGCAGGATTGATACCATATTCAAGGGCGGTGATACCGACCTTCTTACGTGTGGTGAGAGCTGAAAGAACCTTCACACGCTCCACGCCCACATCTTCAATCTTACGTGCCGCTTCTTCAGAGATCAGCTCACCGTTCTTAACCAGGAACTCGTCTGGATTCAGCGGATTCTTGATATCGTTGGAAGAACAACGGCCAACAATACGATCGTAAAGGGAAACGATCTCATCGTCACCTTCATAGATAGCATACTTCCATACACCATCGCGATTGCCATCGTCGAAGTCTTCAATGATGCAATCCATAGCAACGTCACAAAGCTTACGCGTGAGGTAACCAGCGTCCGCAGTCTTAAGCGCAGTATCGGCGAGTCCCTTACGAGCACCGTGAGTGGAGATGAAGTATTCGAGAACGGAGAGACCTTCACGGAAGGAAGAAAGAATCGGACGTTCAATAATTTCACCGGATGGCTTGGCCATCAAACCACGAGTTCCGCAAAGCTGACGAACCTGTTGTTTGTTACCACGAGCACCGGAATCCATCATCAAGTAAACGGGATTCACAGAGTCTTTACCACCGTTGGACTTAAGCTCTTCGAATACCGCTTTAGCAATATCGTCGGTACAACCTGTCCAGATGTCGATGATCTTATTGTAGCGCTCACCTTCGGTGATGATCCCCTTTTTATACTGACCTTCAACTTCGTCGATCTTCTTACGGGAAGCTTTCACGATTCCCACCTTAGCTGGAGGAATGATCATGTCGTCAATACCGATGGAAACACCTGCGCGTGTTGCAATCTTAAACCCAGTATCCTTCAAGCGATCGAGTGTAATCACTGTGCGCTCACGACCAACAGTATTGTAGGTCTGTAGAATGATATCCCCCAACTTACCTTTCGGCACTGGGAAATTCACGAAACCAAGTTCGTCCGGCCAGATCGTATTGAAGATGACACGACCGACTGTAGTGCGGATCACTTTTTTGTCCGAACGACCAAATACAGTGCCTTCTTTTTCGAAGTCAGGATTGATGAAATTAATCCAGTCGTGAACATTGAGTGCACCATCTACAACAGCAGACTCAAGCTCATCGGCATCCACGACCATCGGCAAGCGCACGCCTTCCTGAGGCTTAACGGGTGGGTCAAGCGTAAGGAAGTATGAACCAAGGACGATATCCTGCGACGGAGTCAAAATCGGCTTACCAGAAGATGGTGAGAAAATATTATGTGTCGCCATCATCAGCGTCTTAGCTTCCATCACTGATTCTAGCGAAAGAGGCACGTGAACCGCCATTTGGTCACCATCGAAGTCTGCATTATACGCGGTACAAACCAGTGGGTGCACACGAATCGCGTCGCCTTCAATCAAGACTGGTTCAAAAGCCTGAATAGAAAGACGGTGCAAGGTCGGTGCACGATTCAAAAGAACCGGGTGCCCAGCAGTCACTTCTTCGAGAATATCCCAAACTTCCGGCGATTGCTTTTCGATCATCTTACGTGCGCCGCGAACAGTGTGCACGAAGCCCAGTTCTTTGAGGCGGCGGATAATAAATGGCTCGAACAGGACCAGTGCCATTTTCTTAGGCAGACCACATTGGTTCAGCTTAAGCGATGGACCGGAAACAATCACGGAACGACCGGAGTAGTCGACGCGCTTACCGAGCAAATTCTGACGGAAGCGGCCCTGCTTGCCCTTGAGCATATCAGAAAGCGACTTGAGTGGACGGTTTCCCGCACCGGTGACCGCACGACCGTGACGACCATTATCGAAGAGCGCATCCACAGCTTCTTGCAGCATACGCTTCTCATTGTGAATGATCACGTCTGGAGTCTTCAGCGAAAGAAGATTCTTCAGGCGGTTGTTACGGTTGATAACACGACGGTAAAGGTCGTTCAAATCCGAAGTCGCGAAGCGACCACCTTCAAGTGGCACCAAGGGACGAAGGTCTGGTGGAATCACCGGCAGAACTTCCAGCACCATCCATTCTGGACGCGTACCGGACTCCATGAAGCCTTGGATAGTCTTCAGACGCTTGGAGATCTTCTTCTTGATCTGCTTCGAGCGAGTCGCATGCATTTGTTCATGCAGCTCTGCAACCGTCGACTCAAGATCTACCAGTGCCAATGCATCACGAACTGCCTCAGCCCCCATACGAGCGACAAAGGAATCTTCACCGTACTCATCTTGCGCTTGTAGGTATTCCTGCTCAGTCAGCAATTGGCGATCTTCCAACGGAGTCTTACCAGGATCAATGACCAGATAGTTTTCATAATAGATGACGCGTTCCAAATTACGCGCAGTGATGTCCAGCAGCAGTCCCAAGCGAGATGGCATGCTCTTCAAGAACCAGATGTGAGAGACAGGAACGGCGAGTTCAATGTGCCCCATACGGTCACGGCGCACACGGGAAACGGTGACTTCAACGCCACAACGGTCGCAGATAACACCCTTATACTTGATACGCTTGTATTTACCACAGGCGCACTCGTAGTCGCGCACAGGGCCGAAGATGCGTTGGCAGAAAAGACCGCCTGGCTCTGGCTTGAATGTGCGATAGTTAATCGTTTCAGGATTTTTCACTTCACCCCGTGACCACTCACGAATGGCCTCGGGTGCGGCGACTGTAATGCCGACACGGTCGAATGATTTAGTGGCTTCATAGCCTAGGACGTCGCGTGCTACTTCGTTACTCATTTAGTAAACCTTATTTTAAATGTTGCGGTGAATGGTGGCCCTTAGACGTCGATCGCAGTGTCGAGCTCGAACTTCCCTTCGGAACCGAGACGCACATCCAGACAGAGACTTTGGATTTCCTTCATCAAAACGTTGAACGACTGAGGCGTTCCCGCTTGTAAACTGTTGTCACCCTTAACGAGCGATTCATAGATGCGTGTGCGTCCGGCAACATCGTCGGACTTGACAGTCAGTAGCTCTTGGAGTGTGTAGGCTGCGCCATACGCTTCCAGCGCCCAAACTTCCATCTCCCCGAAACGTTGACCACCATACTGTGCCTTACCACCGAGCGGCTGCTGAGTGATGAGTGAGTAAGGACCGACCGCACGAGCGTGGATCTTGGAAGCAACCAAGTGATTGAGCTTCAACATATACATGTAGCCCACCACAACCTCTTGGTGAAGTGCTTCACCTGTCTGGCCGTCATAGAGAATACTCTTACCGGTAGATGGCAGGCCTGCTTCTTCCAGATACTGGCGCACCTTAGCTTCAGAAATACCGTCGAACACCGGAGTCGCGACCTTCATGCCGAGCTTCTTACAGGCCCAACCGAGGTGAGTCTCCAAAACCTGTCCCACATTCATTCGCGAAGGAACCCCAAGTGGATTCAAGCAAATTTCGATTGGAGTGCCATCTGGCAAGTGCGGCATGTCCTCTTCAGGAACAACCTTTGCCACCACACCCTTATTACCGTGACGTCCGGCCATCTTATCACCAACCTGCATCTTACGCTTCTTAGCGATATAGACCTTCACGCTCTTGACCACACCTTGATCCGCATCTTCACCGGACTCAACACCTTCAATCTTGCGTTCACGGTCATAGTCGAGCTCGTCAAACTTACCTTGGTAATTGTTCACGATCTCCATGATCTTGATCTTCACTGGTGAAGGATCAATCTCGATGTCCTTAGAGACCGCTGCGAGACGACGGAGTAAGGTCTTAGTGATCTTACGGTTGGCGGGAATAATAATTTCACCCGAATCACCGTTTTTCACATCCAGTGGAATTTTTTCACCCAGCAAGATGTTAGAGAGCGCCTCAGTCAGATCTTCGCGCAGCTTATCACTTTGTGAGCGATATTCTTCGTTGATCTTCTTGATCTGACGACGACGGTCGGAAGCAGACATTTGCTCTGGCTCACCATCAACGCGGGCCGAAACCTTCACATCCATGATAATACCACGGACACCCGATGGAACTACCAATGAAGTGTCCTTAACATCAGCCGCTTTCTCACCGAAAATCGCACGCAACAGTTTTTCTTCAGGCGCGAGCTCTGTTTCGGACTTAGGAGTGATTTTACCGACGAGAATATCGCCCGGTTTGACCTCTGCACCGACGCGTATGACACCGTCGTGATTCAGATCTTTAAGCGCTTCTTCACCGACATTTGGAATGTCACGAGTGATTTCTTCGGGTCCGAGTTTAGTGTCACGCGCAGTGACCTCGAACTCATCGACGTGAATCGAAGTGAAGATGTCGTCCTTCACAATCTTCTCAGAGATTAGGATCGCATCCTCGAAATTATAACCATTCCAAGGCATGAAGGCCACGAGAATGTTACGTCCAATTGCAAGTTCGCCATCCTGAGTGGACGCACCATCCGCGAGGATGTCCCCCTTCTTGACTGGCTGACCACGAGATACGATCGGCTTTTGGTTAAAGCATGTACCCGCATTCGAGCGCATGAACTTACGAAGATCGTAAACGTAGATTTCCTTCTTAGGGTCTGTCTTGATATCCTTGGCCTTGGCAGGAAGCTCGCCGTCCTGAGTCAGAACAATGCGATTCGCATCGACTTGCGCAATAATACCATCAATGTCTGCAACCTCGACGGTCTTCGAGTCGATCGCGACACGCTCTTCAATACCAGTGCCCACGAATGGAGATTCGGACTGAAGTAGCGGCACACCTTGACGTTGCATATTCGATCCCATCAGCGCGCGATTAGCGTCATCGTGCTCGAGGAATGGAATGAGGCCCGCTGCCACCGAAATCAACTGCTTGGGCGACACGTCCATGTAGTGCACTTCTTCTGGAGTGAGCTCCAGCACCTCGTCCTGATTACGGCATGTCACACGGCCTACTAGATTGCCGTTTTCATCCAACTCGGAATTGGCCTGCGCAATCATGTAAGGCTCTTCCTGGTCGGCGTTAAGGTATTCAACATCGTCGAGCACCTTGCCATCGACCACCTTGCGGTAAGGTGTTTCGATGAAGCCGAACTCGTTAATGCGCGAGTACAACGACAAGGAGTTGATCAGACCGATGTTGGGACCTTCAGGAGTCTCAATCGGGCAAATACGACCGTAGTGCGATGGGTGCACGTCACGCACTTCGAAGCCAGCACGCTCACGATTCAAACCACCGGGTCCGAGTGCAGAAAGACGACGCTTGTGGGTCAGTTCTGCCAGAGGATTAATTTGGTCCATGAACTGAGACAGCTGACTGCGCGCAAAGAAATCGCGGATCACAGTGCTGAGTGCCTTCGGGTTGATCAACTTCTGAGGGCTGATCGAGTCCACGCTTTGATCATAGAGAGTCATGCGCTCTTTTACCAGACGCTCTGTGCGGGCGAGACCGACACGGCATTGGTTCGCCAACAGCTCACCTACGGTGCGCACACGACGGCTACCTAGGTGGTCAATATCGTCGAGTGTGCCATCCCCGCGCTTAAGGCGAGTCAAATATTTAGTCGCTTCCACCACATCCTCAGCTCCGATCACGCGGAACTCAAGATCAGTATCCATCTTCAGCTTTTGATTCAGCTTGTAACGCCCTACTCGACCGAGGTCATAACGGCGTGGGTCTTGGAAAAGACGCTTCAACAATGCTTTCGCATTGGCAGTTGTGGGCGGCTCGCCTGGACGGAGACGCTTGTAAATATCCTTGAGTGCTTCTTCCTCGTTTTGAGTCGGATCCTTCTTCAAGCAGCGAATAATCGCTCCATCATCTACAGTCGTGTCGATGGCAATCAGTTTTTTGAGACCAGCCTTTTCGAACGAACGAACGATTGTCTTGGTTAACGGCTCGAAAGCACGTGCCAGCACGACTCCTTTGTCTGCATCAACGATGTCTTCTGTAAGCACCAGATTCGACACAGAATCGCGCTTGAGCGCATCGGCGACTGTAATCTCGTCCATTTCATAGAAAAGGTTGAGAATCTCCGCGTCAGAGCCGTAGCCCATCGCACGCAGCAGTGTCGTCAATAGGAACTTACGACGACGACGGCGGCGGTCGAGGTATACGTAAAGCAGATCGTTTTGGTCGAACTGCACTTCGAGCCATGTGCCGCGGTCAGGGATGATACGGAAGGCATGCAGAATCTTACCGGAAGTATGTACGCTTTCTTCGAAAGCGATACCAGGTGAACGGTGAAGCTGGCTAACGATCACACGCTCCGCACCGTTAATGATGAACGAGCCACGCTCGGACACCATGGGCAATTCGCCCATATAAATTTCTTCGTCTTTAATGTGGTCCTCTTCGCGCAAGCGAAGCTTCACATAGAGTGAGACAGAATAGGTAACCCCCTCGCGAATCGCTTCGATTTCAGTCTCACGAGGCGGAGTCACGTTGTAACTCACATATTCGAGATGACAGCGGCTATCATAGCTTTCGATCGGGAAGACCTCGGAAAAGACAGCTTCGAGGCCGATCGGCTTCCGTTGACTTGGAGCCGCGTCCATTTGTAAAAATTCCTTATAGGAATCGACCTGATTTTCAATCAGATTGGGTGGCTGGATTACTTCCTTGAGTTGACCGAAATTTGTGCGCTTTGACATAATGGATGTCCGGGTGACGGTATATAATGAGAGTGTTCTGAGTGGTGCTGAGGCTTAGTCAGCAGAAAAGCAAAAAACAGCTAGGCGTGGCCCACCCGATTTGGGTGAGCCCACCTAACTGTGAAATTTTTATAACTATTGAATATAACAGGGAGTTCCCAAGATTACTTCAATTCGACTTCAGCGCCGGCAGCTTCGAGCTTTTTCTTGATCTCTTCAGCTTCGTCCTTGGAGCAACCTTCCTTAACAGGTTTTGGTGCACCTTCGACAAGATCCTTAGCTTCCTTCAGGCCGAGACCTGTGATTGCACGAACTTCCTTAATGGAAGCGATCTTGTTAGAGCCAGCAGCCTTAAGGATAACGTCAAACTCATCCTTCTCTTCTACTGCTTCAGCAGCAGCAGCAGGTCCAGCTGCAGCAACAGCTACAGGAGCCGCAGCGCTTACGCCCCACTTCTCTTCGAGTTCTTTAACCAGATCAGCTACTTCGAGCACTGTTTGTGCGGAGAGCCATTCGACGACTTGTTCTTTTGTGATATCTGCCATGATGTTTTACCTTTCAATGGTTAGCACCCCGAGAGTCGGAGTATTTAAAGGGTCGAGCCCTCTAACCTAATTTTTATATGGTTGTGTTGTGAATTAGGCCGCCACCGATAAAAGTGACGGCCCAAAATATTGTTGATAATGATTATTCGCCGTTCTCTTTGCGAACCTTCGCTTGCAGAACATTGACAAGGCCTTGTGGCACAGCGTTGATGACGCGGACGAATCCAGTCGCAGGCTGAGTGAGCAGGCCGAGGAGTTGTGCACGGAGCACTTCCAAACCTGGCAGTTTTGCGAGGGCTTCGATTTCTTCCTTAGTCAAAGCACGCTCGTTCAGGATGCCGGCTTTCATCTCAACCTTGTCCTTCTTCTTAAAGAACTCGCCAATGATCTTTGCCACACCCGATGGATTGTCGCCACCGACGATGATTGCAGTTTGACCGCTCAAGTGCTCACTCAAGTCAGGAAGATCCTTGGCCGCAGCTGCGACACCAAAAATGCTGTTCTTGACCACGTGGAATTCTGCATCGTGCTCAGCAAGCTGGGCACGCAAATCCGCGATCTCTTCCACGGTGATGCGCTCGTAGTTAGTGAGATATACGTAATCGGACTTGTTGAGGTGATTGTTCACCTCTTCAACGAGATATTGTTTTTCTGGTCTCATGTTATATGTCCCTTCTTAAGCTTTGTTGTATTCGACGACGTCAACAGCGAGTCCGGGGCTCATCGTAGCACTCAAAGTGAGGCTCTTAATGTATTTGCCAGTGCTTGCTTTAGGACGCGCTTCGATCAGTGCCTTAACGGCAGCATCCGCATTTTCAGCGATTTGCTCAGGAGTGAAGGAACGCTTGCCAACGACAACCGCGACATTTGCAGTTTTGTCCATCTTAAATTCGACACGACCTGCTTTAACCTGCTTAATACCTTCAGCGATATCGTCAGTCACAGTACCTGACTTAGGATTTGGCATCAGACCACGGGGGCCCAACACACGTGCGACCTTACGCACGCTTTTCATTGCGCTTGTAGTAGAAATCGCAACGTCAAAATCAGTCCAACCACCGGTAACTTTCTCGATGAGTTCATCGAGACCTGCTTCGTCGGCTCCAGCCGCGAGCGCTTCTTCGGGGTTCTCTGTAAAGACGATGACGCGCACTGTTTTACCACTACCATGCGGTAGTTGTAAAGTGCCACGCACCATCTGATCGCTCTTACGAGGATCGACTGCGAGGTGAGCGTAAACTTCGACTGTTTCGTCGAACTTCGCCTTAGGTAGTTTGTTCAGTAACGCAGACGCTTCTTCGACCGAGTAAGTCTTCGTCAAATCAGCCATTTCGACTGAAGAACGATAGCGTTTGCTTCCCTTAATTTGCTGGGTTGCCATTGTTATATCTCTATTGTGGTTAAAGCGACAGCCAGACCGGCTGCCGTATAAAATTAATCAGCAATCTCGAGCCCCATGGAGCGCGCGGTGCCGGCGATGATGCTGAAAGCAGCGTCTTCATTTTTCGCGTTCAAGTCAGCTTTCTTGATCTCACAGATTTCGAGAATTTGCTTACGCGTGACAGTGCCAACCTTATCTTTATTGGGCACGCCCGAGCCTTTCGCAATCCCCGCGGCTTTCTTAAGTAGCACAGCAGCAGGTGGTGACTTAAGAATGAAACTGAAAGAACGGTCTGCATAGACAGTAATCACGCAAGGCAAAATCATGCCCGCTTGATCCTTAGTCTTGGCATTGAATTCCTTACAGAACCCCATGATGTTAACACCTTGAGCACCAAGAGCGGGTCCAACGGGAGGAGCTGGATTTGCGGCGCCTGCTGGCAGTTGGAGACGGATTTGTCCTGTGATTTTCTTAGACATGTCGGATTAGCTTTCTTCTGTTCTCTGGACTTGCCAGTATTCAAGTTCAACAGGCGTGAAACGCCCGAAAATAGATACGGAAACCTTGAGCTTGCCCCGGTCTGGGTCGATTTCCTCAATTTTGCCAACAAGGTTCGCGAAGGGACCATCGTTGACTTTGACCATTTCGCCGATCTCGTATTCGATCTTCGGCTTTTCCTTACCTTCGGCCTCTTCAACCTGGTTAATAATGCGATCGATTTCACTCTTCTTCAACGGAGTTGGGCGATCGCCGCCTACAAAATTAATAACACCATGTGCTTCACGGACAAAGTACCATGGCTTTTGTAGCAATTTACCATCGTCGTCGTAGAGACACATATTGACGAAGATATAACCTGGATAAAATTTACGCGTCTTGGTGCTTTTCTTGCCACTCTTGACCTCAGTCACTGTTTCAGTGGGCATCAGCACGTCAAAGACGTAGTCTTCCATCTCTTCGACAGCAATAAACTTATCGAGGTACTTCTTGGCCTTCCCCTCTTGATTGGAAAGAGTTTGAACGGCATACCAACGAGGGCCTGTGATGGAAGAGGAATCTGACATTGTGGAGTCTAAGACGAAAAAGATGAAGCCGACGAGCGGCAGAAATACTATAAAGTGTCAATCGACAGCTGCGATCCTAGCGAACCCAGGAAGTCAGCAATTCGACACCATTCATTAACGAGAAGTCGATCAGCGCGACGTAGAAGCCAAGGATAACTGTGGCGAGAAGAACAACAATTGTTGAATCACGCAGCTCTACCTTAGAAGGCCATGAGGCTTTCTTTAGCTCAGTCAAAGTCTCCTTATAAAAGAGACGTATGCTAGTGAATGGATTTTTCATGGAATTAAAAATGGCAGGAGAGGAGGGACTCGAACCCCCAACTTACGGTTTTGGAGACCGTTGCTCTACCAATTGAACTACTCTCCTGTAAATGTCTTGGGCAATATTCTATAAAATAACAGTGAAGCCGAGGACCCATGTAGAGCCCTCGGCAAAAACTGGAATCTAAAAAGTCGAAACGATCTACTTGATCACTTCGGCAATACGACCGGCACCGATCGTGCGGCCACCTTCGCGGATCGCGAAACGTTGACCAGCTTCCATAGCGATCTTCTTACCGAGCTCGATCTCAACAGTAAGGTTATCACCAGGCATGACCATTTCAACACCCTCTGGGCACTTAATGATACCTGTCACGTCAGCTGTTCCGAAGAAGAACTGTGGACGGTAGCCATCGAAGAAAGGAGTGTGACGGCCACCTTCATCCTTAGAAAGGACGTAAAGCTCAGCCTTAGCAGTTGTGTGAGGAGTGATCGAACCAGGCTTAGCAATAACTTGGCCACGCTCGATAGCGTCCTTATCGATACCACGAAGAAGGATACCAACATTGTCGCCGGCCATACCTTGATCGAGTTGCTTACGGAACATTTCAACACCAGTAACAGTTGTCTTCTGTGTGTCGCCCATACCGACGATTTCGATTTCTTCGCCAACCTTAACAACACCACGCTCGATACGGCCAGTTGCTACTGTGCCACGACCTGTGATAGAGAAAACGTCTTCAACAGACATCAAGAGAGGCTTGTCGATTTCACGAGCAGGCTCTGCGATGTCATTATCGATTGCATCCATAAGCGCAGTGATTGCATCTGCACCACCTGGCTTGTCTTCAAGAGCAGCTGTTGCAGAACCACGAACGATAGTGATATCATCGCCAGGGTACTCATACTTGGAAAGAAGGTCACGAACTTCCATCTCAACAAGCTCTAGCAGCTCCTCGTCATCAAGAAGGTCCACCTTGTTCAACCAAACAACGATGGTAGGCACACCGACCTGACGCGCCAAAAGGATGTGCTCACGAGTTTGTGGCATAGGGCCATCCGCAGCAGAAACAACAAGAATTGCGCCGTCCATTTGAGCAGCACCAGTAATCATGTTCTTAACGAAGTCAGCGTGACCTGGGCAGTCAACGTGTGCATAGTGACGGGTAGGAGTCTCATACTCGACGTGCGCCACAGCAATCGTCACAGTCTTAGTCGCGTCACGAACTGTGCCACCCTTAGCGATATCCGCATAAGACTTGAACTGAGCAAGGCCCTTGTCTGCTTGAACCTTAAGGATCGCAGTAGTTGTAGTTGTCTTGCCATGGTCAATGTGACCGATTGTGCCGACATTGACGTGTGGTTTTGTTCTTTCGAATGTTTCCTTAGCCATGATTAATGTTATTTAGTGTTGAGAGATTGTTTAGTTGAGTTGTTCGTTAATTCCAAGATGGAGCCCTCGAGCGGGATCGAACCGCCGACCTCATCCTTACCAAGGATGCGCTCTACCACTGAGCTACAAGGGCACATCGCAAATGATGATATAGAATGTAAAGAGCCGGTGATCCAACCACATGAGGGTTGAATTTTGGAAAGCCCGCGAAAGTGCCTCCAGCCCCCTACCCAGTCAACACTTATTTCAAAAAAATGTACTTGCCTATAAATTCACTATTGGTGCGGGCTAGAGGCGCAGATTAAGCTCTACACCTCCCCCTTCCCCGCTAAAGCACATGTCTAAATCTGCAAAATGACAGGGCGCCCCACTCAGCGCCTTATACTGTATATGGCTTCTTAAAAATAGCTCCACTACGACGTCGCTCAGCGATCTTCTCGATTTCGTCATCCGACATCCGCTTTGGCTGACTCGTCTCAGGGTCAATTTTCCACTTAGCTGGCTTCAACTCATGGTCAACAGCCACACGATAATCAAACACAAAGCAGTCCCCCTCCCAAAGGCTTTGATCCTGCGGCACCTCCTCTAAATAACGCAAAATCCCTCCTTTTAAATGGTATACCTGCTCAAAGCCCTTCTTCTTTAAATAAGCAGTCGACCGCTCACATCGGATGCCGCCGGTGCAATACATGGCGATCTTTTTCTCCTTCTGCGCAACCAGATGCTCATCCACAAATTTAGCAAATTCGGTAAAATCTTCAGTTTTAGGGTTAATCGCCCCCTTAAAGTGCCCCACTTCAACCTCGTAGTCATTGCGCGTATCAATGGTGATCACCTCCGGATCCGCGATCAAATCGTTCCATTCTTCAGGGTCCAGGTAAGTGCCCACGTCTTCACGAGGATCAGCCCCCTCCTGCCGGAAGGTCACGATTTCCGGCTTCTTCTTTACCTTAAATTTTGGAAATGGATTAAAATCTGCGTAGGAATACTTGACCTCCATAGCCTCGAAGCGTGGATCGAACTTAAGCAGGGCAATCGTCGCATCAATCGCCTCATGCGAACCGGCGCATGTGGAGTTCACCCCTTCGGGAGCAAAAATAAGTGTCCCACGGAGACCGACCTTAAGCCCATGATCAACCATGCGCTCGGCCCACTCATCGCGGTCGGGCAGATCTGTAAAATGATAGAAAGCGGCAATTTTCCATGAATCGGGCATTTCCTTGGCATAGTATCTGATCCAGCCACAAATCAAGGGTGTAATTCAAAGTGCGAAAAATTTCCCCACTTATCAACGATCACGTGCTGCAGTGGCCAAAATAAGGTATAACACTTACATCTTTACTTCCAAAGACACTAGGACAGACTCGCAGCTAGAAAATGAAGCTCACCTGCCTCTTCACAGCCGTACGACTACTTGCCTGCTCAACTGCAAGCATAGCCTCTGGCATGGAGACAATCACTCTCCAGCTAAAATGGTCACATCAATTTCAATTCGCAGGCTATTATGCAGCCATTGAAAAAGGTTACTACAGCGAGGCAGGCTTAGACGTACACGTGGTTGAAGCACAAGCAAACAAAGGAGCCGTGCAGGCCGTAGTGGATGGCGATGCAAACTACGGCATCGCCACCTCAGAACTGGTTCAATTCCGCTCACAAGGAGCGCCAGTAGTGGCACTCGCGGCCATTTTTCAGCATTCACCGCACGCACTTATATCTATGCGGGAAGCTGACGTCTCCACGATCCAAGATTTGGTGGATCAAAAGATAATGATCCAGAACAGCAGCGCAGATTTAATCTCCCTGTTAAAACAGGCCAAGGTTCCATTCGAAAGTGTCAATTACGCACAACACGCAACAGCCTGGCAACAACTGACCGAAGGCAAGATCAAGGCACTCGCTGGATATGTCACCAACGAACCCTATGCACTGAGCCAAGCTGGCTATCAACCACTCATTTTCAGCCCTCAATCAGTAGGAATCGACTTTTACGGGGACTGCTTATTCACAACTGAAAGTCGAATACGCAAACACCCCCAGCAGGTCGAGGCTTTTCGAAAAGCGAGTCTGCGCGGTTGGAACTATGCACTGGACCATCCCGAGGAGATCATTGACTTCATTGTCAGCAAATACACCCAACGCAAATCCAAGGCAGAGCTCACCTTCGAAGCTGAAAAAACGCATGCTCTCATTCGCCCCGATCTAGTGGAACTCGGGCATATGAACCCCCGTCGCTGGGAGCACATCGCAGATATTTTACAGGAAGAAGGCCTGTTAGCGCAGACATTCGACATCCACGAGATGCTCTACCAGAATCAGTATAGCTTTCCACTCGCGCCCTTCCTACAGATGCTGTCCCTGTGCCTGCTAGCCCTACTAGTACTTGCAGCATTTACCTATCATCAAATCAAACTGAGGCGGCAATTACAGGCAGAAATCACACAACGCAAACTGGGCGATCAAACACTGCGGCAACGCGAAGCCGAATATCGAAATTTATTTCAAAATGCACCGATGGCATTTATAGTCTGGGACAACGAATTACGTATTTGCGAATGGAACCATGCGGCCGAAAAACTATTTGGTTGGAGCGCCCCGGAAGTGATTGGTAAAGCAGCCACCCATTTCCTCGTCCCCGAAAGTGCACAGTCGAAAGTCACCGAGGGTAGAACTCGTCTACATCAGGAGTCATCACTCACACAGATCAACGACAATCTAACAAAAGATGGGCGCATTATCACATGCAGATGGCACAATGTATCCAGGCGTAGCCCCGACGGTCGAACGATAGAATTCCACTCCATCGCCTTTGACGTCAGCAAAGAGGAACAAGAGCGGGCCCGCTTAAAAGAAGAATGCTCTCAGGCACGCAACGCCAGCGAAGCCAAGGATCAATTACTCGCCCGTACCAGCCATGAAATACGCAACCCCTTGAATGCCATCATGGGCTTCACCCAGCTGCTTTACTCCGACCTGCAGGACCCGGAAACCAAAAAAATGGCCAAAGTTATACTCGATGGGGCCGAAGGCTTGCTGGAAATACTGAACGACTTATTAGATAGCGCAAAAATCGACGCAGGCAAGATGGCAGTTAACTGGCAGTCTGTCGACCTGATCAACATCTGTGAGAAGGCCATTAAACTCTTCAGTCAAATCATCGCCAAACAAGGCCTGAAATGTGAGCTGATCATCCAAGCACGCCAAACAGTCATTGTCAGCGCCCCCCGTTGTCTTCAACAAATCCTCAGCAACTTAATCAACAACGCACGCAAGTTTACTTTAGCAGGCGGCATTACAGTCACCCTAAAAGAAGACAACGAATCGGAACTCAGCCTGCAAGTGAGCGACACGGGGATCGGGATGAGCCCCACAACCCTAGAACAAGTCTTTGAACCTTTCGTGCAAGCCGACAGCGAAATCAACCAAAATTTCGGCGGTACCGGGCTCGGCCTCACTCTGACCAAAAAACTCTCATCATTGATCGGCGGCAGCCTCAGCGCAGAAAGCGAATTGGGGCGCGGAAGCACCTTCACCCTACAACTCCCCCGGGCCCCGCACATTCCCAAGCTCCAAACGGCGCACATCCCCGATGTAAATCAAACGCCACACCAGTCCGCGCGAATAGCCAACTAACAGACTGCAGCGAATAAAAGAACACCGAACAAGTGGACTTTCCCTTTTAATCCTTGTCATCTGTCACTGACCTGTCAAAGCCCTGCGCCTCACTAAATGGAAGGCCGAAAAGAAATGGCAAATTCCAAAACGCGCTCAAGTATCGGTAAATATCCGGTCAACGGGCATATTTACAGATATTATGGACACAAAATTTACGGACCTCGGCCTACGCGCTGAACTCATCGAAGGCATTCAACGCCTCGGCTTTGAATCGCCCTCTCCTATTCAAGCACAAACCATCCCAGTTGCGATGGAAGGCCACGACATCGTCGGACTCTCACAAACTGGTTCAGGAAAAACCGCCGCATTCGGCCTGCCCGCGCTGAACTTGATCGACATCAACCGCGACGAGACGCAAGTACTAGTACTTTGCCCCACGCGTGAACTCGCAGTGCAAGTCTGCGAAGAGATCCACCGTCTCGCCTCAGCACTCAAGGGCCTGGTCGCCGTTCCAGTTTATGGCGGCGCACCACTCGACCGCCAAATGCGCGCACTCCGTAAAGGAGCGCACATCGTCGTCGGCACACCAGGTCGCGTGATGGACCACCTACGTCGCAAGACCCTCCGCACCGACAACATTCGCCTCTGCATCCTCGATGAAGCGGACCGCATGCTCGACATGGGCTTCCGCGAAGACATGGAAATCATCCTCGGCGACATGCCGGAAGATCGCCAGACGCTCTTCTTTTCCGCGACAATGAATCGTGCCGTCGAAGGTTTGATTAAAACTTTCAGCCACCAAGCCAAGCAAATCTCAATCGAGCGCAAGTCGCTGACAGTCGACACCATCGAACAGACCTACTACGAAGTGCGCAATCGCTCAAAGATCGAGGTGCTGTGCCGCCTGCTCGACCTGGAAACAAACCCACGCGGCATCGTATTCTGCAATACCAAGCAAATGGTAGAAGACGCGACTGAAGCATTGAGCGCACGTGGCTATGTCGCCGATCGCATCCATGGCGACATCACGCAAGCCAACCGCGAGCGTGTGATCAAACGCTTCAAAGACGGCTCCGTCGAACTACTCGTCGCAACAGACGTGGCAGCGCGTGGACTGGACATCGACGACGTTGATATTGTTTTCAACTACGACCTCCCCCATGACCCGGAAGACTACGTGCACCGCATCGGCCGCACCGGTCGCGCAGGGCGCTCGGGCAAGTCAGTCACATTCGTGTATGGGCGCGACATCTACCGCTTGGAAGCAATTGAACGCTACACACGCCAAGTCGTGCGCCGTATGCCAATCCCTAGCCTGGAAGACGTCGAAGGCCGCAAAGCCGATAAAGTCTTCAATCAAGTCCGCAGCACCCTTGAAGAAGGCAAGTTCAAGCGACATGATGACCTAGTCGATCGCTTACTAGATGCAGGTCACACCCCCACAGACATCGCCAGCGCACTCTTCGATCTGCTCGGTAACGATGAAGGTCGTGAAGGCGAAAAAATCGCCGAAGACAATGAAGCATTCGACCCCAACCCACCACGCAAGGGAGGCAAAGGCGGCGGTGGCGGCAAACGTAGCGGTGGCTACAAGGGCGGCTACAAAAAGAAACACGGCGGAGGCAGCTACCAAAAGCGCAGCAACGATGGCGGCGATAAAAAATGGAACGAAGGCGGCAAGCACAAGCAGCCCTTTAAAACCAAAAGCAAAATCGCTGGTGGAAAGTTCAAAAAATCAGAAGGCGGCGCCCACACTGGCAGCTATTCAGCCAGCAAGCCTGCAGGCGACAAAAAGCCCGCCCGCCGCTTCAAACGCCCGGATTAAAGTCAATACATCCAACAATAGTGCGGCCACATATCGTAAAAATACCGTCGACGACACTCAGTCCGATCGTTTTTACCGTTGAATTCCGTCTATCGTGGCCTACTTTTAAGTTTTCTGTCATTCTATGCTCCAGAATACCTCAACGTCCCAGAAAGAATGGTTCTGCTTACGTACTCAAACCAAACGTGAGCACATTGCTGCAGCCATTCTGGATCGCGTTGAGGAAGTGGATGTTTTTTGCCCTCGCGTCAGCCAAATAAAAAAAACACGTAAGGGGAAAAAGCGCTTTATCGAAGCCATGTTTCCGGGTTATATCTTCGCGAAATTTCACTATCTGACGCACTCACGTCAAGTGATTCATAGCCAGGGTATCACGCGTATGGTCGAGCTCGGCGAACGCAGAGTCATACCTGAACATATCATTCAGAACCTGCAAGCAAGTCTGCCAGCAGGTATCATCGAGGCTCCTGACTTGAGCATCGAACCGGGCGCAGAAATCGAAGTCATTACCGGCTCACTCAAAGGGCTAAACGGTCAAGTAATTGCACAGCTGCCAGCCCAGAACCGCATTCAGGTATTACTCGAATTCTTAGGACGTGAAATTACCGTCGAGGTCAAGCCCGAGGACATACTGCTTGCGCGCGACAAAGACTAAGCAGTTCACAGTCCATGTAAATGGATCCCCCCGAACAGCTGCAAAAGCGTAGGCTTAAGCCACAGCCAACCACTCTCCGACCTCAGACGCTGCAGTCAAAGATATGCAATGATTCCACTACTTTTTGACTGGCGCAGAGCAATACGCTGCGTTTGTCTAGCACGCTTATGTCCGACGACACTACAGAGACTCCAACTGATTTTATCCGCCAAATGGTAGCTGCTGACGTAGCCGCTGGTAAACACGATGGCCGCGTCCAGACGCGTTTTCCACCCGAACCAAATGGCTACCTGCAAATCGGCCACGCAAAAGCACTTTGCCTCAATTTTGAGATCGCCAAGGAATTCGG
Source organism: Thalassobacterium sedimentorum (assembly GCF_031127905.1). GTDB lineage: Bacteria > Verrucomicrobiota > Verrucomicrobiia > Opitutales > Coraliomargaritaceae > Thalassobacterium > Thalassobacterium sedimentorum. The sequence continues at coordinate 31,087 of NZ_JARXIC010000025.1, forward strand.
CGGCCTTTGCAACCTCCGCTTCGACGATACAAATCCAGAAAAAGAAAGCGATGAATTTGTACAAGCCATTCAGGAGGACATCAAATGGCTAGGCTATGACTGGGCCAATATGTGCTTTGCCAGTGATTATTTTGAGCAACTGTTCCAATGGGCATGCCAACTCATCGAATCCGGTGACGCCTTTGTGGATGAACTCAGCTTCGAAGAAATGAAAGCCTACCGTGGCTCGATTACGGAACCGGGCAAGCCGAGCCCCTACCGTGAGCGCCCGATCGAGGAGAGTCTCGACCTATTCAAACGCATGCGTGCGGGCGAATTCGAAGATGGTAGCAAAGTACTGCGCGCCAAAATCGACATGGCGCATCCGAACATGAATATGCGCGATCCCGTGATGTACCGGATCAAGCGCATGCATCACCATCGGGTCGGCGATGCTTGGCCCATCTATCCCAGCTATGACTTTACCCATGGACAAAGCGATTCCCTAGAAAAAGTCACCCACTCACTCTGCTCACTTGAATTCGAAGATCATCGCCCGCTCTACGAGTGGTTCATTGACAAACTCGGCATCTTTCCATCCAAACAAACTGAATTTGCCCGCCTCAATTTGACCTACACTGTGGTCAGTAAGCGTAAGTTGCGCACCCTAGTCGAAGAGGGCCATGTCGAAAGCTGGGATGATCCACGCATGCCCACACTTCGAGGAATGCGCCGCCGGGGCTATCCCGCCGCTGCAATCCGTAGTTTCTGCCAGACAGTCGGCATCACCAAGACACCTTCAACCAGCGATGTCGCCCTGCTGGAACACGCGGTGCGTCAGGAATTAAACCGTAGCGCTTGCCGGCGTATGGCCGTCATCGATCCTCTGGAAATTGAACTGACGAACTGGCCGGATGGGAAGGTATTGGAAGTCGAAGGGATCAATAATCCAGAAGATGAAAACGCAGGCACGCGCAAGATCCCCTTTGCAAAGCGTATCTATATCGAACAAGACGATTTCAAGGAAGTCGCCAACAAGAAGTTCTTCCGCTTGAAAAAAGGTGGCGAAGTACGCCTGCGCGGCGCCTACATCATAAAATGCGAAGACTGCATTAAGGATGCAGCCGGCAATATTCAAAAACTGCTCTGCAGCGTCGACCTCGACACGCTCAACAAGAACCCTGAAGACCGTAAAGTAAAGGGCGTCATTCACTGGGTCAGTGCCGAGCACGCAGTCAAAGCCAAGGTGCGCCTCTTCGATCGCCTCTTCTCCGTAGAAAAACCAGAAGCCGATAAAGAACGTGCCTTCACTGAATTTGTGAACCCACACTCCCTCTCCGAGACGACGGCACTCTGCGAACCAAGTCTGGCCGCATTACCAGTAGGCGAAACCTGTCAATTCGAGCGCATCGGCTACTTCTGCCTCGACAACAAACTCAGTCAACCAGGCGCTCTCGTATTCAATCGCACAGTGGCACTGCGCGACTCATGGGCTAAAAAATCGTAGCACCATGCACTGCTCACTCATCTTGCCCAGCTGACTGGGGCAGGATGAGTGATTCAATCCGCCCAGTGAAGCTGGCTCGCATAGCCCTCGCGGCCCCAATAAACCTGTTGCTTCACATCCAACACCACTAGCTGATGGTCGTGCACATAAACACGTTCGCGTGCTCCTGTTGCGCTGCCCTTCAGACTGACTCCGCGCAACACTTTCTCGGTGATTGAGAGTGCTAAATAACAACCATTGCGCGAGAGACAAACAGGACGCGCATGCCAAAATTCCGGATGCCGCTGCTTCGGTAACGCAAGAATTCTCTGAGTCTCATCTTTCGCCAAATCATAATAGTGTAGATCTGCACTACTCTCACGGTACCAAATCCCCTGACCATCGGGTGCCCAAACTGGATAACGACCGTTACGCGTCAGGCGACGACACAAATTACGCTCTAAATCCCAGAGGTGTAAACCGTCTCCGCCGATCACCACCTGGGCGTCGCCTGATGGGCTGAAGGCAGCCCCCTCTCCACCGACATCCTCAACAGAGGGCAAACTCAACTTACGCTCGCCTTTCAAGCCAAGGAGGTAAATCCCCTCCGCCCCTGAAAAGATAAATTCGCCCCGCCGTCGACTAAACGCCAACGGCTTATAAGCATCTCGACAGATCGGCCGTAACCGCAATTGATCGGCTCCCAATTTCAAACTAAACAAGCGGTGTTCAATTACAACACGATCATCCGCGGCTCGATCCATGGCATGCAAGCCCAATAACTGCCCCACATGCCCCTGCCCCGAAGCAATCCACTCCAGCATCCACAGCGCCCATTGATTGAGCGGCAAATCGATCAATGGATAGGATTCTCCCCGTGCCACAGAAAACGCGCGCAGTTGACTAAAATCACGCCCGCGAAAGCCCGCAGCACAAACATAGCGAAAAGCCAATCCACGTACTGGGTCATACGCGATCGGGCATTCGACCGGGCCAACCGCACCGAAGTCATGCTTCAGCCCCAAGTCAGCTGACAGCAAACGTAGCCGTCCACTTTCCTCCGCAAGTAAATCAGGCACATTTGTACTGGGCGCAGCTTCGTACCAACCTGCTGTGAAATCTATTTTAAGGGCACTCATTCAAATAATGAACTAGCCTAGAAACCAACAGCTGACATGCAAGCCGTAGTCTGTATGCGCACCGTTGTATCTATGCATAAACACGCTAGACAACCTACTCGCATTCGATTTGCATTGTATGTTACACTCGGACAATGCCCATAGAATACAGCTTAGCACCGCTCGATCTGGCACTGATCGGTCTGTATGCGCTCATCGTATTATGGATCGGCTGGCGCCTAGCAGGAAAACACCACTCCGCTGAAGATTATTTTCTAGCTGGACGCGGCATGCTCTGGCCCTTGATCGGCATCTCACTCTTTGCTTCTAATATTTCGTCCACCACGCTCATCGGACTGGCGGGCGACGCCTACCACACGGGCATCTCCGTCTTCAACTACGAATGGATGGCTTCCGCCGTCCTCGTTTTTTTCGCGATTTTCATCCTCCCTTTCGTCTTACGCGCTCAGGTATTTACTCTACCGGAATTCTTAGAACGCCGCTACGACGGACGCATACGCAGCTATTTTTCAGCACTCACGCTATTCCTCAACATTATCGTGGATACTGCAGGCAGTCTCTTCGCTGGTGGCCTATTACTACAACTGGTCTTCCCACAACTGGACATGGGGCTGACCATTGCCATCCTCGCCATCGCAGCGGGCCTCTACACCATCGCTGGTGGTTTGGCTGCCGTCATCTACACCGACGTCATCCAAACAGTCCTACTTCTGATCGGGGCCGTGGTGATTACAGTGGTAGCCTTCGACAAGGTCGGAGGCTGGAGCGGAATGACCGCCGACCTCGACCCGTCGCGGCTCAGTCTCATCCGCCCACTCGACGATCCTGGGGTCCCATGGCTGGGCCTCATCACAGGTGTCCCATTGCTCGGATTCTACTTTTGGTGCGCCAACCAGTTTATGCTCCAACGGGTATTGAGCGCGAAAAGCGTCCATCACGGCCGCTGGGGTGTGCTACTGGCTGCGGCGCTTAAATTGCCCGTGCTCTTTATTATGGTGCTGCCTGGCACCATGGCGATCCACCTCTATCCAGATCTGGCACGCCCAGACCTCGTCTACCCGACGCTGATGTTTGATCTCTTACCGACTGGATTACTAGGCCTGGTCATGGCTGGCTTTATCGCTGCGCTGATGTCGCAAATCGACTCCACTCTAAACGCAGCATCGACCTTGGTCACGATGGACTTCGTGCACAAGCGACGCCCTGAATTAAGTAGCGCGAGCCTGATGAAGGTCGGGCGTTGGGTCACTGGTGTCTTCATGATTCTGGCCGCGCTCTGGGCACCACAAATTGAGAACTTCGCCTCACTCTTCAAATATTTACAGATGGTGCTCTCCTACACTGTCCCACCAATCTGTGCGGTCTATCTAGTCGGTGCCTTCTGGAAAGGTGCCAATGCCCAGGGCGCATGGAGGGCGGTCCTTTGCGGCACGACCACTGGCGCACTCCTCTTCGTGGCCAACGAAGTCACTGGTCTGACCGACCTGCACTTTCTATACGTCGGCCCCATCCTATTCTCGGTCTCAGTGATCACGCTCTGGTTCACTAGCCGCACAGGAGACGCGGCCAGCGAGGAACAAATCGCACTCGTCTGGACGCCCGCATTCTATCAAGAGGAAACGCTCGAACTAAAGAAGCTCCCGATCTGGCAAAACTACCGTCTGTGGTCCGTGCTCTTGCTCATCGCCACTGGCGTGCTGGTGATTTGTTTTGCGTAGTTTGAAGGCGCTCAGTCTTCTTGCTCGCTGCGCGGGAAAGGCGCATACCATGCCGCAAAGAAAGAGGGAATCGTCGCAAACATGACGATGACAAAGAAGGTTAAATAACCGTATGTATCCGACAAATACCCACTCACTGCAATCGTCGGCCAAAGCACCAGATTCATTAACGCGGTGCAGAAAGCATAATGTGTCATATGGTATTTCCCGGGGCTGATCTGCTGCATCATATAGAGCATATTAGCCACAAATCCGAAGCTATAGAAAAACTTTTCGATCACCACCATACTAGTCACAGTGACCAAAGAAATCGACACATCGGGTGCAGCCACATAAGCCAAATACACATAGGTCACATTCGGCACGTTCAAACAAATCGCCATCGTGAAGAGGGTCTTTTTCAAACCATAGCGAGAAATAAAGAGCCCTCCCAACAAGCCACCTGCCAGTGCCATAATGATGCTTAGGCCGCCATCGATAATACTCTTCTCCGCCAAGGTCAGCCCGACGCCGCCCTCTGCCAGTGGCGCTTGCAAAAATAAATGCCCCACCCCCAGCAGCAAGCCCTCGCCGCTACGAAACAGAAAGACAAAAGTCAGCATCCCCCAAATCTGCGGCTTACGAAAGAAGTCCACCCAAGCATCCAGAAAAGTGGAGTACACCTGTTGAAAACTCTCCGGTCGCTGGGCCTCATCACCCTCCGGCAAGAAGAACATATGGTATCCCGCCAGCGCCGCCATCACCGCCGCCGCGACCATCCATGCAATCGTCCACGAAGACGGCTCCGCCTGTCCGAAATAGGCCGCCACCAATAAGATCACGGTCGACGAAAAAAAGCGGCCGACATTCCAAAACATGCCCTGAATGCCAACAAACTTAGCCTGTGAGGTTTTATCCAAGCTCGTCAAATAGGTGCCATCCATACAGATATCATGCGTGGCCGAGGCAAAAGCCATCAGCCACAGGATACCAATCGACACCGTGAAATAACTCGGTAATTGCAGACAAAAAGCCAATGCCGCCAACAAGCCGACCAAACTAAATTCCATCGTCATCACGATCCATTTCTTGGTCTTGAACATCTCCAGAAATGCGGCCCACAGCGGCTTAAGCGACCACACTAAGGTGATATTCCCCACCCATAAGGTGATGTCGGTATTATCGTGACCGAGGTATTTAAACATCGTCGCGGCCACCCAGGTGATCATGACATAAGGGAGCCCTTCGGCAAAATAGCCGGTGGGCACCCATGACCATGGGCTTCGGGTAGAAGCTGTGTGTTGACTCATAGAATAAGGGCTGGAGATACTCAGCGCAGCTTGATCGAGCCGCCAAGTGACGAGCAAGCATTTTAATACAAACAAACCGTCACAAGCACGGCATCACGACAGTAAACGGTGGCCGTCGCGGTGCTGGCAAGCCTACGCCACCACCGCTGACGTGGTAACACCCAGATGGGGATCCGAAAGAAATCAAGCTGGTCGAACTAGCAATCTTCGCATAAGCATTGAGTCGTGAATTTCAAAATCCTCCTTCGTTTACTCCCCCTCGCTCTAGTCTGTCTTTCTTCCCTGCACGCCCTCCAGCTCTCGAATCGAACAGGCAGCACGATCGAGGTCGAAATACTGGCAATCGAGGCGGAGCGAATTCAAATTCAAATGTCGAACGGACAAATCACCTGGTTGCAGCGCGAACGTCTCTCCGATGACAGCCAAGCCCTCATCGCCTCCCAGGCGACTGAGGAACGAGAGGTGTATCTCACAATCAATTCCTTACTCGGCATAGATCTTTTCGCCGACAGCCAGCTCTGGGACGATAGCGTCGATCACGTCGCCGAACGCCTGCACTGGCCACAGGAATCTGAAACCGCGTACCAAACAAGCTATCGCTACTACCCTCCGAGTGAGTATCGTATCCTAGACACACGCCCCTACTCAGCCGTGCTGTATGGTCACTCGGGCAAGCCTCAACGTATCAGCATCGTATTTGCGAATAAGGGCGACTTCCCATTTAGTGATCCACCCAGCACAAACGAAATTGCCACGATGGAACAGGCCATTGAGCAGGACGTAGAACACCTCCAAGCACTCCTGAGCCAACAATTCGGAGAACCGGAACGCCAACAATACGGAGCTGGACGCGGCATCAAACAACTCATCGAACGCTGGGACTGGAAGGGCCATGCATTTTTACTCGCCGCACAGGATGGCGAATACACCAACCTAAAAATCATACCAACCGACCTCGCCGACAATAAAGGGCGTGGAGACAAATTATCCGATGCATCTTTGCGTCAACTAACAACCGAAAACATCGTACACGTCCCCAATGGCGATGTATTCATCAACAATATTCCAATGGTAAACCAAGGCCCCAAAGGATACTGCGTTCCCGCAACCTTTGAGCGCTACCTGCGCTACATGCAGATCCCGGCCGATATGTATATTTTGGCCATGGCTGGACAGACGGCAATCGGCGGAGGCACCTCGCTATCCCAAACAATTGAATCCATCGATGGCTACGTCAGTTCACACAACCGTTCGATGAAAAAGATTAACCGCGAAATAAAACTACGGACCGTGCAGAAATATATTGATCGTGGACTCCCCATCATCTGGACCATGTTCTCCTCTCGCGATTATAATGAATTCGTGAATGAACGCAGCATTCAGCGCCTACAAACCAGTCATTGGGACGAGTGGAAGACGCGCTGCAAAGACGAATCACGCAAGGTCGAGCTACGTAAAGATTTCCTATCGGCACACGCCTGCATGATTATCGGCTACAACAAAGAAACTGAAGAAGTCGCAGTCAGCGATTCATGGGGCCCCAATTACGCGCTACGCTGGGTACCGGTCGATCAGGCCGAGCAAGTTTCCCAAGGCTCAATCTATTTGATCGAATTTTAAGAAAGCGCCTTTTTAGGCTTTCGAGCACGCGGCACATCGCGGGCATCGAAGTGCAGAATATATTTTTTCTCAAAATACGAATCACTAAAAGTCTGCTCTAAATCGATCGTTTTGCGCGGGCGAATCCCCAGTGCAGCGAGTTCATCATCCAGTTCGCCCCCCTTCCAATAAAGAACACCATTGGGAATCGAATTACGCTCGCCACGACGAACGTTGCCTTTGATCCAACTAAAATACTCCGGCAAATTCTTGACAGCACGCCCGGTGATAAAATCGAACTGTTTCTTAATCTCTTCCGCCCGACATTGGCGCGCATCGACATTCTTCAGTCCCAACTTATCTGCAAGATCTTGCACCACTACAATTTTCTTACCAATCGAATCGATCAAAGTAAAATGTGCCTGCGGATAGCAGATCGCCATAATAATTCCCGGGAAACCGCCCCCGGTGCCCACATCCATGATACGAGTACCCGCCATCAATTTCAAATGGTTGGTAATCGCCAGGCAATGCGACAAATGCCGCGCCTCCAAATGCTCGATATCCTTACGTGAGATAAGGTTAATTTTCCCATTCCATTCACGCAAAAGAACAGCCCATGCTTCGAGTATAGACCAAGCTTCATCGCTGACGTTGGGGAATTGTTGTTTAATCGCGTCCATCATTATAATCGGAAAATTGCTTCAATTGAATCTCTGAATGACGTCAAAGGAATGCCAATTGTCGTCATGATCATGAAACTTCGTCATAAGCACGTTGAAAAGTCAAAGCCCGCCTCTAAGAATCTACACATTGATTCATGAAAACCAATCGCCGCATCATACACATCGACATGGACTGCTTTTACGCGGCGGTAGAAATGCGTGAGCGCCCAGAACTCGCCAATCGCCCACTGGCTGTCGGCGGTTCATCGGAGCGGGGCGTATTAACCACCTGCAATTACCCAGCGCGCGCATATGGCGTCCGCTCTGCAATGCCAGTCTTTAAAGCAAAAGAACTTTGCCCACAGCTCCTCATTGTCCCTGTCCGCTTCGATCTCTATCGAGCCGCCTCCAAAGCAGTACGCGAGATATTCGCACGCTATACGGACATGATCGAACCGTTATCACTGGACGAGGCCTACCTCGACGTCAGTCATATTAAGCGCCCGGGATCCGAGATCGCAGCAGAGATCCGAGCCACAATTGAACAAGAAGTTGGACTCACAGCCTCGGCTGGCATTGGTCCTAATAAACTCATTGCAAAAGTCGCCAGCGATTGGAACAAGCCCAATGGGCAATGCCTAGTCGCCCCCTCGAAAGTGCCTCTCTTCATGCAGACGCTGCCCGTTCGGCGTATTTGGGGAATCGGCCCTAAAAGCAGCGCGCGCCTAGCCGCCCACGGCATCGAAACCTGCGCCCAATTACAGACGCGTGATAAAACATGGCTGGCTCAAGAATTCGGCAGCTTCGGCCTAGAACTCTACGACCTCTGTCGTGGCATCGACGAACGGCCCGTCCAGGCAAATCGCATTCGAAAAAGCCTGAGTAACGAGCGCACCTTTGCTCAAAACCTAGAAAGCCTCGAAGAATGCCGGGAACAACTCATTCGGCAACACCATGAAATGATGGAGGACCTACGGAAAATTTCTCCCGACCGCCAGATTGCAAAACTACTGGTAAAATTAAAATTCAGCAATTTCCGTCGCACCACCGCCGAAATGCCCGGACAACAGCCGGAGATACCGCACTACTTAAAACTTCTCAACGAGGCATGGGGACGTAGCGGCGAACCCGTACGTTTGCTGGGTGTCGGAGTCAGGTTCGCCGAAACCACCAATAACACAGAACAACTTGAACTGGGAATCTAAAGTAACATTTGTATAATAATTGAATATAAACCTGCACTGCAGTTCTATTTATCAGCATGAGCGGCCAACCCCCAAACCCAAGAAAATACAAGCTATCTAAACGCTCCGAAAGCGAGAACGCCAGTACAGCTGCCACCAGCTCGCATTCAAAAACCTCTACGCAGCCGCAGTACCCCGCCCCTCCGTTGCAGCTACGTCCAGCCCAAACACATACGATGGCTGAGGATTCAATGCGAAGCACTGCGGACCTACTCGAAGATGCTTATGGGGCAGAAACCGGCAAACGTCGACGCGGCCAGTTACTGACCTGGATCATACATTTTTTCATTACACTTACGACCATTTTACTCTTCGCCGTAGGGACACTCGCTTATGCACATGTCTATAAGGCGTGGCCACAGCTAGAACCAATCAGTTGGTATGCTCCATTCTTAGTAGTTGCCGCGCTCAGTGCGTGGATTTGCGTACAAGCACTCCAGTTTTTAAAAAGAAGAGAGCTATCGCTACTAATCACAGGCCTAATGCTTGCCGCAGCCATCACCTATTGGAATCTCTATGTATTCGAATACGCCACCCGCAATGCAGCTATCATACCACAAAACGGACTTTGGGCGCCCGAAAGCGTAGAAGACTTGCTCCTCACGACTGAAATAAACGCTTCGCGCGGTATTAGTAACCACGCAATCGCCTATACTCAACTGAGCAAGCAGCAATATTACCAAACCTTTAACTCAATATCTAAAGAAAATTGGCGTGCTCCCTTTCAACGCTTTCTGAGTGCCAAAGAAATAAAAACGATCAATTCAATCAATATTCAGGATAAAATGCACTTGGTTGTTCAACGTATTCAGGAACAAAGAACTCGTATCTGGACAGAATTACAGCAACAGCACCAACAGCCTGAATTACAATTCCGACTCCGCAAAGCCCTGCTAAAGCCCTACACATGGGCCCTAAGTCACTTACAATAACGAAGCAGAGCATAAAAAAACCGACTCTAGGATGAAGTCGGCGAAAAAATCAGGGATTTTATAAACAAAATGGCGCAGTCCCTACCCCTAAGGACTGCGCCAACCATTGTCTACTTTATGTCCTCCGGAGAGGACTTATTCTGTTACCCCAAACTCCCTTGCGGGAGTAAAGTTGATGGACGGAATAGAACACGTGAATTCCGCCGCTGCAAGTTTTATTTGATTCTTTTCCTACAATACTTATTGCGCTTATAGTAAGAATAAGTTCAACTTATCAAAATTAAATTCAGAAAGTGGCGCGAGGCATACCCCTAAACCCCGCGCCACACTGTTTTCTGCTTTGTCTTATTACCCCAACTCCCATACACGGGAGAAATAGAAATACTAGAAAGAACTGATATAGACTATAACAGTAATCGTGCCAACATCCTGGACATACTCATAATTGTCCTCTTTTTTATAGCGAAACGTGAAATTTACCAAAAACGTCGAAGATGTCATAGCCAACTTCCGTGGCCTACCGCGCACGGTCAGTGCGGCGGCACGGCGCGATCCCACTCCGCTGGACAACATACTCGCGGTCTTACAAGAAAAATACAAACTGGAGAAACCCAGCCCTGAACGTACTTTAGTCGAAAACTGGGAAAAAATCTTCGGCCCCAGTATGTGCGAACGCTGTCACCCAGTCCGCATCAAAGACGAACACACTCTGGTCGTCTCGGTAACCAACCAAACACTACGCTCTGAATTACAATTCATGAAGCGCTCGATACTCAAAAAAATCCAGAAACTAGAACATTGCGAAGACATCAATGAATTAGTGATCCGAAGTTGAGCACAGATCTACAAGGTAAGGCTGACTTTGAACATTGAACCACTCGAGGACTTCAGCAAAGTGCTTCTCATCCACACATGAAAAGCTACCTTGATTTACTTCGCACAGTCCTAGAAACCGGCACCTATCGTGACGATCGCACCGGCACAGGCACCTACTCCATTTTCGGCGCACAGGCTCGCTTCTCGCTAGCGCCAGACTTCCCGGTCCTGACAACAAAAAAGCTTCATCTACGCTCAATCATCCATGAGCTACTGTGGTTCATTCAAGGCAACACCAACATCAACTACTTAAAAGCAAACAAAGTGCGCATCTGGGACGAATGGGCCGACGCAGACGGCAACCTCGGCCGTGTCTACGGCGCACAATGGCGCGACTGGGCTGCGCCAGGCGGCGAGCGCGTGGATCAACTCGCCGAAGTCATCGACTCGATCCAAAATAACCCCGACAGCCGCCGCCACATGGTTTGCGCGTGGAACCCTGGGGAAATTAAGCACATGGCCCTCCCTCCTTGCCACGCGCTCTTTCAATTCTACGTTTCCAACGGCGAGCTCAGCTGCCAACTCTATCAACGCAGTGCCGATATCTTTCTAGGTGTGCCTTTTAATATCGCCTCCTACGCACTGCTCACGCAGATGATTGCTCAAGTATGTGGGCTCAAAGCAAAGGAATTCATCCACACCTTTGGTGATTTACACCTGTACTCCAACCACGTCGAGCAAGCTAAAGAGCAACTCTCGCGCGAGCCACGTGCACTGCCTCAAATGAAGATCAATCCCGCGATCAAAAACATCGATGACTTCACATTTGAGGACTTCGAATTAGTGAACTACAATCCCCACCCTGCCATCAAAGCACCAATCGCCGTTTAAACGATGAATACCTATAAAGCAATCGCCGCCATGTCCGAAAATCGAGTGATCGGCAACTCAGGAGACATCCCCTGGCACCTGCCAGCAGATTTTAAGTGGTTTAAGCAAACAACCATCGGCGGCATCCTCATAATGGGACGCAAGACTTACGAGTCGATCGGTCGTCCACTTCCAGGTCGCGATACCTATGTACTCAGTCGCACGCCACAGCACATCCCAGGTGTTCAGGTTTTTGATGATCTCAAAGAACTCGATCAACTCGAAACTCAGAAAACGATTTGGATCGCAGGCGGTGGTGAAATTTATACACAAATGCTCAGTAAATGCAGCGAGCTCTACCTAACCCGAGTACACCGCACTGTGGAAGGCGACGCCTTCTTCCCTGAATTTGAAGATCAGTTCATCTTCGACACCACTCTCGAAAAGAATAAAGACTTCACCATCGAACGTTGGCTGCGAAAGTGAGATACAGCTTCAGCCATTACTTCCACTCCCCAGTCCTGCAGCCTTTCTTCCAGTATAAACTGATATGGGATAGGTGAAATGGATTTCCCCATCGACCAATCGCGTTTTAATCCCGAGACGATTCACAGTCAGATCCTCCCGAAAGATGCTCCTCAACTTCTCTTCATCTCCGGGATTCGGAAAAGAAGCAGCCAACTGACTTTCCAACTCCAGATTCACCTCGTAGCCTGACCTGTGAATCTCAACCAGTCCCGAGGAGGTAATCATCGAATCAAATTCTTCGACGGAAAGCGCCTGTGTATGAGAGGGATCCCGTAATCGTTCCATCTCATTATAGGCGTCCACAAAGTGCGCAGGAAGGACAGGATCGGCAATCAAAACCCATCCATTGGGCCTGCACACACGGATCATCTCCGACAAAACCGATTGAGGCCGCGTGAAATGGTGAAATGTATAGCGAGAAATAACGACGGAAAATCTGTCATTTTCAAAGGGTAACTCAGTCGCCGATCCGATCCGCCAATCCATATTAGAAAGCGCTTCCGACGCCTGACGACGACGTGCTTCCTCAATCATTTTTTCCGTCAAGTCGATCCCTGTTACGTTCTTTGCGAATCGAGCGAACTCACAGGCCACTAGGCCAGGGCCACAGGCAACATCCAGAACCGTGTCGTCAGAGCCCACCTTCGACAGGTTAATCAGGAGATCCACCGAATCAAGATGCCCTTTCAACTGAGTGAAAGGAATTGCCTGCTGAGTGAACTGCTCACGGATACGTTTATTATGCTCTGCTTCTGAAGTCGTCATGGGAGCATTGTAATTCATCCCCTCACAAATTTCTTGTATTAGACTGATCGAGATTTTTACACCTCTGTTTACGGTATTCCGCTGGAGTCAGCTGAAAAATACTCTTGAATGCCTTGGTTAATTGGCTCTGATCGTAAAAACCTGCTTCAGACGCCGACTCTGCAACCAGTAGTCCTCTTTTCAGCAGCTGCCTTGCCTTCTCGGTGCGCACATCGAGACCATAGCCTTGAATGGTCGTGCCGTAACATCTCTTAAACAAGCGATTGCAATGCTCCTTCGAAAACGGCATGTGCTCTTCGATGTATTGAAAGCAACTTCCCATGTCGGCACCACTCTCGATCATCTCTTTGATCTTCGTCGGTACCCAGTGAAATGAAGCCCAGCTTTTCGCTTCGCATCCGCTGCTAAAGTACACATCTCTTTTCTTTAAAAACAGCAAAATAGAGCGAACGAGCATCGTGTGCTTCCTCTCATCAGCATCATCAAAATCACGCATAGCTTTGACAAACTGATGCTGCCAACCTCGGTCGCTGGCTAGAATTCCTGTCGTCGCCCTGCTCCCGGAGGAAAGCATAATCGTACAAGCAAGTGAGAGAGTATGCACTCCAGAAAAATCATCAGACGTTGAAAGCACTCGATGAGTTACCCCGCTGGGAATGAGACAGAGCATACCTTTCTCCAGCGTCACGCGCTGATCTGCGATACTCATCTCAATCGTGCCGCCTTCAACCGTTGCGAGCACTGAATAGTCATGGCTGTGAGCTCGCTCACAGCCAATTCTCTCAGCGGAAAATCGAACGTCTAATATCATTGTTCTGAGAGAGAAATGGAACGACGCTAGCCGAGCAACTCTTCGGCGTGCGCTCTGGCGGAGGCGGATTTGCGGTCGCCGAGCATGCGAGCGAGCTCTTCCAAGCGAGCCTCGCGACTGTCACCGAGTGGAGCGATGGTGACGGCGGTCGAATTTTCATCTTGGGACTTGGTGACTACGTAGTGGTTATGTGCCAGTGAGGCGACTTGCGGCAAGTGGGTGACGCAGAGCACTTGGTGTTTCTTCGCAAGACGGGCGAGCTCGGCGCCGACAGCGCGGCCGACTTCGCCGCCGACGTTGGCATCGACTTCGTCGAAGACGAGCAGCGGCGTGGCATCGGCCTCGGCCAGCACGGTTTTGAGCGCGAGCATGACCCGAGCGGTCTCGCCGCTGGAGGCGATTTTATTGAGCGGCTGTAGGTCCTGCCCAGCGTTGGGGGCAAAGAGGAATTGGCAATGACTGTCGCCGTGTTCGTGCAACTTAGTGTCAGCGATCAATTTGATCTCTAGCCGTGCTTTTTTAAAGCCGAGGGCTTGCAATAAGTCGGCCGCTTTTTGGGCGAGGGCCTTGGCGGCTTGCTTGCGTCCAGTGGTGAGCTTGGCGGCTTGCTTGCGCAGCTCGGCTTCAAGTGCGGCGGCAGCTTTGCGTTTTTGGGTCAGCACGCCATCGAGGTCTCCCTGGATGGCTATTTTTTGTGCGAGCTCCTCACGCTTGGAGAGCACGGCTTCGACGCTGCCGCCGTATTTTCGACGCAGTTCTTGCCAGAGGCTCATGCGCTCAGTGGCCGCCTCGATCGCCTCTTGATCAAAGTCGAAATCTCCAGCCAACTGGCCGACCTCTTCACCGAGATCCTGGAGTTCGAGTTGTAGGCTGCGCGCGCGCTCAAGTAACGACTGTGAGCCGTCGTCCAACTCGACCAACTCTTCGAGTCGCAAAAGCACCGCGCCCAGCTGATCGTTGATACTTTGCTCCCCGATCAGTCCTTCAGAACAAGCGGAAGCGAGGCCGACCAGTTCCTGAGCACTGGACATGCGGGTGTAGTCACGCTCGAGTTCCTCGATAGACTCTTCGCTGACATCGACGGCATCGATTTTTTTAATTTGTTGGCGTACAAACTCCAGCTCATCGGCATCGAGACGGTCCCCTGTTTCGAGGGCTTCGATCTCACGCAGGGCACTACGCCAGTTGGCATATTCTTCGGCAAAGGTGATGAGTGCCTTGATATTGCCCGCGTAAGTATCGAGCATTTCGAGTTGGCGCTTTTCTTGGAAGAGTTTTTGCGGCTCCCCGGGGCCGTGGAAGTCGATCCACGATTCGCCGAGCACTTGCAGCTGCGCCAAGGTAGCCATGCTGCCATTGACTTGAATGCGCGGAATCTTTTTGCGATGTACGCTACGCTGCAAAAGCAATACACCGTCCTCACAGGCGGGCAAGCCGACACTCTCAAGCAAGCCATCAATCACCTCGACATCAGCGAAATAAAGCGCCGCTTCGACTTCGAGCAAGTCTTGGCCTTGGCGAATCATGCCCTTATCGGTGCGCGCGCCGGAAAGCAGGCCCAAGGCTCCCAGGAGCACACTTTTACCTGCGCCGGTCTCGCCAGTAACAGACGTAAAGCCAGACTCAAACTCAAGGGTAACTTCTTCGAGTAGCGCGAGATTCTTGATGCGAATATGTTGAAGCATTGGTGACGGTTCCTAGAGAGCTGAAGCGACAAGTTGAATAAATAGTGTCAGCGGAAAGAGACTGACCAGAAAAGTGACAATGAGACAGAGAAAAGTTTTCAACACAGACAAGCGTAATGCAGCAGCCAGTGAAAGTAGTAGAATTACATAGCCATACAAAAACCCCAGAAAGAAGAGCCAGTAATAATTGGCTAGAGCTGCGGCATCCTGCTGACTGCCTAACACGAAGATGAGAGCGGTAAACAATAAGAGCCAGGGCAAGAGTCCAAGCCCGATCGCGACCCGCACTTCACGCTGCTCGGCCTGCCCACCGAACCAGCGACCGAAATTGCGCAAGAGCCAGGCAAACAGATAGAGCCCCAGTAGACCGGCCAACGCGCCGATCACGTAATAAGTAATGCCCGCGTCCGGATTGGTCAGGTAAAAACGGTCCGCTTGCACTAAACCAAAGAGCATCGCCAGCACTAGAGCGAGTCGGTGGCCCGCGCCTGATTTAATTAGGCCTTGCATCGTTTGCCCCGGCTTATACCAGAACGTAAGCACATAGAATGGATTGGTTTGTTCAGTCATGAGTCTGCCAGCAAGGAAGACCGAAGAAACGAATCAGGCAAGTCTGTGTATGCACTATCGACATATGCTTACCGTTTCACAGATCAGCAAAGGCTTCGGCCAGAAAACACTCTTCACCGACATCTCTCTTCGCCTACTACGCGGCGAACGGATCGGCCTAGTCGGCCCCAATGGGGCCGGTAAAACCACTCTATTTTCCATTATTATGGGCGAACTGGAAGCGGACAGCGGCGAGATCGAGCTGGAACGCGACACCCGGATCGGCTTTCTCCCCCAGGAAAGTGCGCCCGCAGGCGACGAGACGGTGGCCGAACTGGCCACCTCGATCAGTCCGGAAATGACCCAGATCTATAAGACCCTGCGCGAAGTGTCCGATCCCGATGCGCCGGAACGCCTCGCTGCGATCGAACGTTTTATTGAGCTGGACGGCTACAACCTGGAGGCCAAGGCCAAACGCATACTTGCGGGCCTGGCCTTCCGCCATGAGGACTACGACATGCCCGCCAGGACCTTGAGTGGCGGCTGGATCATGCGCGCCCACCTGGCTCGCCTGCTAGTGATGGAGCCGGACCTGCTGATGCTGGACGAGCCGACTAATCACCTGGACCTCGAAACTCTGAGCTGGTTTCAGAACCAGCTCAAGCGCTACTCGGGCGCGATTCTAACCATTTCGCACGACCGCGAATTTCTGAATGCAATCTGCGATGGCATCGTGGAGATCGCCCACAGCAAATTACATCGCTATGTCGGCAACTACGAAAAGTATCTGAAAGAAAAAGCCGAGCGCGAAGCTCAGCACCTGGCCGCCTATAATAACCAGCAACGAGAAATCGCACATTTGGAAGACTTTGTGCGCCGCTTTCGCGCCAAGGCCAGTAAGGCCAGCCAAGCGCAGGCACGGATGAAACAACTGGAAAAGATGGAACGCATCGCACCGCCCGAAAGTGCCGCCGACACCATCCATTTTAAATTCCCACAACCACAGCGCAGCGGCCAACGCATCGCGCAACTCGATCAGGTCAAGCAAGCCTACGGTGAGCATGTCGTCTACGAAGATCTCAGCTTGGAAATCGAAAAAGGCCAGCGCACCGTACTGGTCGGCCCCAATGGCGCAGGAAAATCCACCCTGCTGAAGATCCTCGCGGAACTGGTCCCGATCCAAGCCGGCTCCCGTGAACTCGGACACCATGTAACAGTGGGCTACTTTTCGCAGCAACGAGTGGAAGTGCTCGACATGGAGCGCAGCGTGTTGGACGAGGCCATGGACCGCACCTCCGGCACCAGTGAGCAGAACGTGCGCAGCATTCTGGGGGCCTTTCTGTTTCGCGGCGACGACGTCTTTAAGAAGGTCAAAGTACTCAGCGGTGGTGAGAAAAGTCGCTTAGCCTTAGTAAAATTACTACTCGCCCCACCAAACTTCCTACTACTTGACGAGCCGACCACTCACTTGGACATGCCAAGTATCGATGCGCTGATCGGCGCACTCAAAGACTATTCGGGCACGCTACTCTTCGTCAGTCACGACGTACACTTTATCCGCGCCATCGCCGAGACCACCATTCAAATACAAGCCGGACAGGTCACTCACTATGCGGGCAACTACGACTACTACCTACGTAAGTCCGGAGCCGAATCAGAACAGAGCGGACTCATCGCAGGCCTAAAGAATGCACGCCCGGACGGCACGCCAATCAGCGAAGGTAACCACTTGACTATCAGCGCAAAAGAGCGCCGCCGCATGGCGGCCGAAGAACGCAAAGCAGCGGGTAAAGCACGTAAAAAAGTGGAAGCGCGCGTCGCCAAAGTAGAGGCCGAGATCATGAAACTCGAGGTCGAGCAAACCGAAGTCTCACGCCAACTGGAAGATCCCAAAGTGTATGCTGACCCCTCCACGGCGAAAGAATTGAACATCAAGGCAGCACGAATCGCTAAGTATTTAGAAGAAAAAAACTACGAATGGGAGCTCGCAGCCGAAGAGCTAAATCAGCTTTAATCCGCTCGACAACTGCGCGATTACGTATTTTCGCTTTACAAGCTACGTTGAAAAGCGAACCTTATACCCTTTCGACCATTTATCCCCCCGTCCACTTGTGATGCTGTTTCGATTTACTTTTAAAGGTTTAACTTCCGCCGCACTGATTTTCAGCTCGGTTCATTTTGCGAGTGCACAAGCAAATAATGCCAGCCAAGATGCCAGCCAGCTCGGCTTTACGGGTCTACAGACTCAGGCGAACTCACTCGTCGAAGACGGCAAGCTGATTGAAGCAATGCCGCTGCTGAAGGAATTAGTCAAACGGGTCGAGGCCGCAAATGACACGAACTCAGATATCCAACTCGATTTCCCACTGTTCTTAATCGGCACCGGACATATCCAACAATACGTCAATTCAGGGAAGAACAACGAACTACTCGAGGCACTCAAGTGGTATGATAAACTGGAAAAAGAATTTCCGGATTCGCCCAAGATGAAGGATATGCTGCTAAAGCGTATTGATGTCTACCGCGTGCTTAACCGCAACGACGATGCCATTGCACTGATGCAGCGGATTTTATCCGGCGCGTATAGTAATGTCCGGCTGAGCTACGCAGAGCAAACCAAGCTCCTCAAGGACCTCACTCAGGTTTATTACAGCACCGGGCAACTCGCAGCGGGACTCCCCTATTTTGGACAGTTACTGGATGTGGCACGCTCCGCAGAAGACCAGGCCTTGGCTGCAGCAGCAAGTTTCGAAGCACTCATCGAAGCGAAACGCTTGGATGGAGCGCTACGCTTGTTGCCGACGCTCGCGAGGGAGTCGGCAGTACGTTACCGCCCCCGCCTGAATGTCGCTCTGCTCAAAGCGAGTGACACTCTAGTCGATGCAGGACGTATGAATGATGCCGCATTGACGCTCAATTTGATCAAAACCACCGATATCATGATCGAGTGGCATGAGGCACAAATCGAAACAAAGACAGCACGCATGGAGCAGCGCATCGCGTTCGGCAACAGTCAGGAAGAAGTTGAACGCCTGCAACAAGAGCTCAAAACCTTAAAAGGTAATTTAGCGCATCTACGAAACCTGCCCACATTGCGCAACGAGCTACTGGTGCGCCGCGCCCGCAATTACACAAATACTGCACGCCGTTACGAAGCCTTTTGGATGTTCAACGATCTAATGGTTGAAAACCCGAAGGACCCAGAATCTGAATTTTACCATTATGCGACTTTCTCCAATGCACTGCAAATCGGCAAGAGGGAAACCGCAATCACCGTGGGCAAGCGTTATCGCAGCCTATTTCCAGATGGAGATTATTATTCTGATGTCACTGGTGCCCTCGCCAACGAGTTGAAGGAATCGGGACAAGTTGAAGAATTTATGGCCCTGGCCACCCATTTCTTAGGCAGCCGCCCACAGGATCCTATCGGATCCAGCCTATTCGCGCAATGGGCGAGCTATCTGATTGAACAACAACGTTACGCTGAACTAATCAATCAGGCCGCAGAATGGTATAACGCCCACCAAAACACTATCTACGAAGATGGCATCTTCTATTGGGGCGGCTTAGCCGAGTTACAATTAAGCCAATTCGAAGATTCAGTCGGCAGTTTCACACGTTTGGTCGAGCAGTATCCAAACAGTGTGTATGCTGAAGACGGCCTATTGCGCAAAGGCGCCGCGCTCTTTTATGCACAACGCTTTGAAGAAGCCCGCGATACACTATACGGATATGTGGACCAGTATCCTAAGGGACAGGCCTTGGATCAGGCTTACTTTTTCCTAGGTGAGGTCGAATATCTGGCAGGTAAATTTGAGCTTGCGCTCGAACATTTCTATAAAGCGAACGAAATCACAGGGCTGCAGGACGTTCACAACGGTGCAAGCTTCCGCATCGGTAGCGTTCTGGAAGAACTTGGACGCTACGAGGAAATGGCTCAACACTTCATCCACTACATCAATCAGTATGGAGAAAAAGGAGACCTAACCCGCGCGGTGCTTCAACTGGGTCTCGCCTACGAATATTTAATGCGTCCAGTTGAAATGCTCGCTCTTTATCGAGAAAATATCGAGAAATTCGCACAAGATATCAATAATGTAGGTGTCGATGCACTCATTGAAGGCTATGCGGAAAAATACAGCCAAAATTTAGCAACACTCACTGCCACAGTAGCCTTCTTTGATCGTCTGGAGGATGACCTCGAATTCCGCGAAAAAATTGTTAGTGATCGCGGTTTCCTATTCGAACACTTCTACGTTAATTCTGACCTGGATCAAACACTCTACAATAAGTTGCGCCAACACGCAGCCTTCACACCCGAGCTAATCAAGGACCTCACCCCCATAGAATCACTCATCACCCCCTATCGCACACAACTGGAGAGCTATCCAAGCGAGTCCCCCGAAAGCTACTTCAAAGCCCAGCTCACCAGAGCCCGGGCACAGAACGACTTTTTCCGGGAAATTCGGATGTTGATGGGACTGTATCGCTTAGGTGTTGAAATGGCTCCCAGTCGGAGCTACGACAGTGCACTCATTGAAACGCTCACACCACGTGCGATTCTCTATGTCGCAGATTACGAACGCGACAAACGTCTGGAATTTGCGGAACAGGCTTGGAATCAACTGCTAATCAACTATCCAACCGACGCCACAACAATAGTCGCTTTTATGCGCCTAGCAGATGTAACCGCGGAAAAAGGCGACACCTTAGGCGCCCTCAACTATCTTGAACAAATCGTCACTCAGTTCCCAGGATCGCCTAAGGTCCCCGCAGTTATGCTGCGCCAAGGTGAACTACTCAGCGAATTAAACCGCGGCAATGAGGCCCGTGAGAAATATCAATACATCCTGCGCGTACCTGAATGGCGCGGCGTACTCCACGCACAGGCATTGCAGCAAATCGGAGAGTCCTATATGGCTGAACAAGCCTACGCGGAAGCACACGGTTTCTTCGAACGCACCTTCCTAGGCTATCCTCACCTCGCTGAATGGAGTGCACGCGCCTACTTATCCGACGCCAAAGCACTCTTGGCCATGGGAGAAAAACAAGATGCCATCCGCACCTTACAGGAAGCAATTGATGAGCTGTCAAGCAATGCCCCCGAAGACATCCTACAAGCAATCAAAGCCAAATTGAAGGAGCTTCAACTATGATTTTTGCCCCAGTTAAAAACCGACGCACAATGATGAAGCGCATGTCCACCTTTTTGCTTTCCGCTATACTGCTCACTACAGCTATAGCCCACAGTACGGCGACCGCTCAAGAGGTAAACCCCTATTGGATTGAATATGGCAACGAGCCGGTGCTAATGCAGCAAAACAATAATGGAGTCAGGCAGACACTTAAATTTGTCGCATACAAAGATAACATGCTAGTCGCTGAACTAGATGGCGGTGTCGGTGAGATCTCGCTGCCAGTTAGCGAATCGATGGTGCAGAGTCTACGATTGGACAATTCTTTCATGCCTGAGATTAACCGCATGATTAATAATGGCAACTACACCGGCGCGCTCACACTGCTGCGTCCCAAAGCCTATCCTTTGATCAAATTTCACACGGTCCCTGAGAGTTTAACTCAATTACACGTCCCAATCCGCACCTTGATCGACACCTTGATTAAAGAAAACGAATTGAATGAAGCCCATGACATCGTAAATCGCATACAACTGAATCAAGTCAGCTTAAAATATAGCGAGAGTGCGATTGCACTGATGAACGCCTATCTAGCTCAAGAAAATTTTGATGCTGCTGCACAGATCACCAAGATCTTACCCGTCGATGGTCAATACTCAGCGAACATTCGCCCAATCGTGGACGCGGCCGATGCTCTAAGAGCGGCGGGAAAATATAAAGACGTCATTCCACTTTATCAACAAATTGAAAGTGTCGTTCCCGAGGATGTCAAAAAGAACGTAAAAATGTGGTTGGCCTACAGTCTGGTTCTCGACAACCGCGTGGAGGAAGCCACGCCCATGATCGACTCCCTGGAAGAACCCGAGCCTAACGAACGCCTATTTTCACTCTACAAACTCCTGCAAGGCTCGCGTGAACATCGCAACGAAAACTATGGTAAAGCACTTGATTTACTCACGCGCGGCTTTGTGCGAGCACAAACCTCCTACGTTTGGGTACCGGAAATGCTTTATCTAATCGGGGACTGCTATGCACGCTCCGAAGATTATATTGCGGCACGCAACGTCTGGACAGAAATTGTCACACTCTATCCCGAATCTCCATGGACGCAACTTGCCGACACCGCCTTGGCAAAACTTCCCCAACCCGAACAAACTGAAGACGAATAAGGCTACCTTGCTACGACATCCTATTTAAATACAAACTACATATCTGACTTTAAATTATAATCATGAATACATCAAAGTTACGCCTCCTCCCCACCTTCTTTGCGATCGCACTCTTTGCCATTGCGACACAGTGGGTACTCACACAGCCATTGAGTGCTCAGGACTCTGAGCAAACCGAAACGACTGAAGTCACAGTCGAAGAAGTCGCCGCAACTGGTGGTGAAAAGTCACTTATCGACATGTATAAAGCAGGCGGCTGGGCCATGTATCCACTCACGATGCTCTCGATCGGTGGATTCGGCTTAATCGTTTATAACTTTATGGCAGTACGTCCAGAGCCGATCCTCAACACTGAAGCCACCATTCAAATCGATCAAGCACTCCAGAACCTCGATATCGAGAAGGCCAAAAATATCTGCCAAGAAAATCCATCTCCGGTCACCAATATCATCGATTCAGGAATGAACCGCGTCGATATCAACAATTACGATGCCGAACAGGTCAAAGAAGCGATCGAAGAGTCCAGCTCCGAAGAACTCGCAGGCCCCTTTGTATTAATCAACTATCTCTCCGTAGTCGGATCCCTATCGCCAATGGTGGGGCTACTCGGAACGGTTTCTGGTATGGTCAAAGCCTTCAACGTAATCGAAGCAGAAGGCGCAGGCAGTGCTCAAGCACTGGCTGGTAACATTTCGGAAGCTCTGATCACTACAGCGACCGGAATGATTGTAGGTATCCCTGCAATGTTCTTTTTCTTCTTTTTTAAGAATCGCTACGGGAAAATCACTTCCCGCATTGGTCGCGTAGTCGGCGACCTTCAATTCACTCTGAATAAGGCGATTAAAAACCGCGCCTAATCAATTCTCCTAGCTCATCCCCCAAAAACTATGGCAATGTGGACCCCAGAAGAGGTTGATCCGGAGTTTGAATTAACTCCAATGATCGACGTCGTCTTCCTGTTGATCGCGTTCTTTATGACATTGATCAGTTTCATCAGCGCCGAGCTGGTGCAACTGGAATTGCCAGAAGCCGAACAAGCGACCATTCCCGAGGAACCAGGCGAGCGCCAATACATCTCTGTTGATATCGACGGGCAACTCTACTTAGGTGCCGCACCGATTACCGCCGAAGCGCTCACGGCACAACTGATCGCCTTAAAAACGGAGCTTCCACAACTTAAGGTTTTCTTACGTGCCGACGCACAGACCGCTCATCGTCACGTCAACCGCGTAATGGAGGCGACTGCTAAAGCCGGAATTTTCGACCTCATCTTCGCATCAGCTAAGGACTAATTATGCAAGTCAGCTCTGTACTCGAATCTGAAGATAAAGTCGACATCACTCCGATGATCGACGTGGTCTTCCTACTCCTGATCTATTTCATGTTCTTGCCACTGCAACAAGAAGCCGACATTGGGATCAAATTACCCAGTAATGCGCCTCCTGCGGAAAACTTGAATCTCCCAAGTGAGCATATTGTAGAAATTTTCCCAAATGGTTTAATCCTGCTAAACGGTGCACCTATGGATGGAATAGACGATCGGAATATGAACCGTCTAAGCACCACACTTACACGTCTGAAACTCTCCTCAGACCGTGCTGGTATCGACACCGTGGTCAAAATTCAAGCCGACCCAGACTCTCCCCATCAACGTGCAATCGATGTATTGAATGCATCTGCCAAAGCGAAAATCAGCAAAGTGTCGTTTGCTGCCTACGCCGAGTAAACCAGACCCATGATTACTGCACCCAAAAAGCGTAAGATGAACCCCATGCTGCTCAACGTTCTGTTGATCAGCGGCGGTGTTCACGCGATCGCCCTATTCATTCTCGGATCCATTACTGTTTACAAGTATATCATCCCCGATGACGCCCAATTCGAAGAACCTCCCGCAGTGGAGGAAGAGCAGCCTCCACCCGATGTCAAAATTGAAATAAAACAACAAGCTGCCCCACAGGCGCAATCCATGAATAACTTACGGATGAAGCAGGTGGGGAACATCGCAGTGCGCGCAGTGGATGTGCAACTCCCCAATATGCAGGAATCCTTCACGGTAAGCACAGGGCTGGGAGGTTTTAGTGGCGGCGCCTTATTGGGAGGCACACGCGGCAGCATCGGTATCGGCATGTCTGACGTGAGTGTCTTCGGCCTGAAAACACGGGCTGAACGCATCTTATTTGTCATTGATGCCAATCGCCAAATGGTGACCGATGCCAAGGGAGGCCTCAATAGCTACAAAGTTATTAAGAATGAAATCACCGACATGGTTGCCAACCTATCGACTGGCACGCTCTTCAACGTGATGTTGCAGGACCGCCGCAAAACAATGCTGTTTAAAAACAACTTGGTTCCCGCCGGTGCTGACATACACATGCAATTGGTTAAATGGATCAGTCCAATTAACTCCAATGCCAGCAAACCTGGCTTAGAAGGAGTCAGCGCAGCTCGACAACCAAAATTGACGACATTTCCAGAAGATGAAATCCAGCAAGCAGCAAGTTACTCCGGAGATCGTGGCAATGAAACCGCATTCCTCACCCAATATGCCTTAGAGCAGAACGTGGATGCAATTTTCTTTATCACTGGATATCACCGTGGCTTTGAACGCATTCGACGCCAACCCAATGAACGGGAAAACAAAGAATGGCAAAGAACCACCAGCTCCAGAAAGTACCAACAACAGCTAGAGGAACATAAAAAAGAAATTCCTAAAATGGAAGAAAAAATCAAAAAAGAGCTGGCTAGGCAAAACGCGGAACGTAAGTCCAAAGGACAGCCACCACGCGTACTTGCGCAGCGCTACGGTGTCTATTCAAATGCAAGAGAACTCGATCTAAAGTGGGAAACCCCGCACCCAGGTTGGCAACCTGCATACTGGGTTGATGAACGGGATGTCGAAAAATACTTCAGCAAAGTCATCGACACCCTATACACAGACAAAGGAGGGCAAGCTCCCTCCATCAACGTGATCCTCTTCCTGGCAGGTGACGAAAAATTCAGCAACGATGCAGAAAAATCGCTAAACAGTTACGTTCGCTCTTTTTCGGGCAAGAATCGTGTGATTCGGGGTGAAGACGAAATTAAAAGTGCACGTAGCTCTAAAAATACCAAAAACTAACTGCACACTTTCTTAAATACAAAAAGGGCATAATCGTAACTGATTATGCCTTTTTTGTAATCGACGAGCACGTACTACAAACCACGGACACGTACTATTGGCAACAGAAATACTCACTGGCAGGGCTTGCCAAGCCTCACCTCACTGAGCAGGATCGAAAATCCGCAAACTCACAGGTACTCCAATCACAGAATTTTCTGCAGTCAACGCGGCCTTCGCAGCGGCAATCGCGACTTCGTTCGTCTTATGCGTGGTGACCATCAACTTTGCAGTATCATCAGCCAATTCCTTCTGATTCACTGTCGCAAAACTAATATGTTGGTGCGCTAGAATATCAGAAATTTTAGCTAATACGCCCTCCTCATCCTTTACGTGAACGCGCAGATAATAACGACCACTCAAATCTTCTCGAGCCGCTAATTCCAGACCATCCGCGAGTTTCTGATAGGTCGCTTCATCTTCCTCCGAAATAGCAGGAGCGGGCGCGCCCTGTAGCATAAATACTGCATCTGCAATGTCGCTAATCACCGAGCTAGAGGTGGCATCTTGCCCAGCACCACGGCCAATCAAAACTGTAGTGCCGACGACATCGCCGGTCACACTCACCCCGTTATAGACTTCATCAACTCCAGCAATCACTTCCTTCTTAGAAATCAAAGCAGGATGCAGACGCACGGATAGCTTATTCAAATCGAAGTCCCGCGCAATCACGGCCAGAAGCTTAATCTTATATCCCAGTTGCCCTGCAATCTCGATATCTTCCCCAGTAATATCACGAATCCCTTCACAAACAATTTGATCCAGGGAAACCCATTTCCCATGAGCTAGATAGGCAAGAATCACCGCTTTATGTGCCGCGTCGATTCCATCTAAGTCGAGCGCTTCATCGGCTTCAACATAACCGAGTTGACGCGCATCGCCAAGTGTCGCGTCAAAACTCAAGCCCTCTCGCTCCATCCGCGTCAAAATATAATTTGAGGTGCCATTCAATATGCCGAAAATAAGCTTAAAGCGATTGGCCACTAAAGCCTCACGAATCGTCTTAATGATCGGAATCCCTCCAGCTACAGAGGCTTCAAAGAAATAATGTCCGCCATGCTGGCGCGCAACCTGAAACAACTCCTCACCATGCTCACAGATCAAAGCCTTATTCGCAGTGACGACAATTTTACCCTGCTCTAAAGCACGCCGTGTCAGCTCCAAAGCCTTTCCCGTGCCTCCCATTAGCTCACAAACGATATCAACCTCGGAGTTCTCCACAACGCGAGCCGGATCATCTGAATAGCTCTCAGCAGGCACCTGCACTTCGCGTTCCTTACTGGCATCACGAACCACTACTTGTGTGATATCAAGACGAGCTCCCAAGCGATATTCCAGCGCGGAACGATTCCTTTCGATATTCTTCCAAACTCCTTGGCCCACGACGCCAAAGCCCAGCAAACCGATACGAATTATGCGTTTTTCAGACATGTTTCTCAAATTTTATAGGTAAAAGACTTATAATTCCGCAAAGAATCACGGAACAAAGGCGAGAAACCAATAGGAGCTCACGCAATACTCAAGGCCATAATCCAGCCGACTAGAGCTTAAAAACGATGAAGCCCTTGGTGCCAGATGCCCAAACATAGAGACGGTTCTGCTCATTTGGCACAAGGGAACTCTCGAGATCAGCCACATCACGAACAGGCCGATCATTAACTTCAAGAATGACCATCCGCTCATCCAGCTTATCCACAAAAGGAGAATCAGTGCGCACCTCAGCGATCACGACTCCCTCAATCCCTTCTGGTATCGAAAAGCGCTCTCGTTCATCCGCTCCCAAACTTTGCAATGTGACCCCTTCAAGTGGTCCTGACAAAGTAGCCATTTGACCATTTAAGCTGCCTAAGGTCACTGGTAATACCATTAATTCGCCCTGTCGAATCAATGTCAACTGCACCTCCGTACCGGGCAAAATCTGCGAAACAACCAAACGTAACTCCGTTGCCGAATCAATCTCACGCTCGTCAACTTTAACAATAATATCTCCATGGCGCACCCCACCCCGAGCTGCGGGTGAATCTTCTTGCACCTGATTCACCAATGCGCCTCGCGTACTATCCAAACCAAATGCATCCGCCATATCACGCGTCAAATCATCTGGAAATAACCCAAGCATACCACGCGGAACTTCGCCGCTTTCAATCAAGTTCGATGCCACATTCAGCACCATATTCACTGGTATCGCAAAACCGATCCCGATGCTGCCTCCTGTGCCGGAAACAATCGCAGTATTGATTCCTACAAGACGTCCCCAAGCGTCCACAAGTGCCCCACCGGAATTCCCCAAATTAATCGAAGCATCCGTCTGAATAAAATCCTCATAAGAGCCTGGTCCTAAAATTGCACCTTGGCGGTTTCGCCCCGTGGCTGAAACAATCCCCTGTGTCGCGGTCAAGCCCACGTCCAGCGGATTACCAATAGCAAACACAATATCTCCCACCCGTATCAGATCACTGTCCGCAAGTGTGACGGCAGGTACATTATTTTCAGGTTCAATCTTCAGGACTGCCACATCTGTCTTGGAATCGGATCCGACTAAAGATGCCACATACTCACTCCCGTCATTTAAACGCACTCGAATCTCATCAGCCTCGCGTCCACGCATCCCTTGCACTACGTGATGGTTGGTAACGATATATCCATCTTCAGAGATAATCACCCCCGACCCGACGCCCAGCGGTTCCTTGCGCTCACGTGCTGTTCCCTCACTCGAATCCATTCTAGGTAAGGGCTGTGCAAACTGCCGTAAGAAATCTGGTAGTGCCTGCCGTTGCCCCACGGTGACGATCTGCGACGTATATACCGTCACCACCGAAGGCGTGGCTTGATCCAACACATCCGCATACGAGACCAGCGGCTTACCTGCTTCAGCCTGAATCGGCTGTGTATCCACCTTTGCATTCAAAGGCGAATGCTCATCGGCAAACAAGGGCGCTAGAGTAAAGAATGATACCAAAGACAAGCAAGTAGCGTATTTCATAATCAGGTACGTGTTAAAGTCGTGCAAAGAATGACAGAAATGAGTGAACTGAGTTCCTCAAAAATTCAGCTATGTGCTTAAAATGGATGACAGACCCAGTCCTCTGCACCTTCGATCCCTAGAGTCGTGCGCAAGCGCCACGCCACCACCAATGCCGCAATCATGGCAACCATGCGCTGGATCTTCAATAAGGTGCGTGGCGTCACCTTCAGTTGCACACGCATAAATTGGCTCTGGGCCAGCCACAACAACGGCAATGTACCTAGACCGAAACCAATCGCAAACTCAGCCCCCTTCATAGCAGAGCCAGAAAACAAAGCTAACCCAAAAATCATATAAAGCGGCCCACAGGGTAACAACGGACTCGCCAAGCCAATCACAGCTGCAGCAACCGGTTTTCGCAAGCGACTAAAACGCAGCGTAATCGTCTTATAAATCTGCCCCAGCCATATCGGTTTTGGAAAAAACCGATCCAATCGAAAGGCCACCACCAAGAAAAAGACCACCAAGATCCACGGCAGATAATTCAGCCATGAGCTCTCAACAGAGCGGATCACCACCGAGCCAAAGGCCCCCGCCAGCGTGCCGACCAGTGCATAGGAAAACAACTTGGCCAGATGGTAGCAGGTCAAGACTAACTGCGGGCTGGCATCCTGTGCCTTTGTCGGCGCAAAGGCACACGATAAGGGGCCGCACATCGCGACGCAGTGTACGCTGGTAATGAGCCCCGCAATCAAGGCCGTGTATGCGTTGTAAACTGTCTGGTAATCAAACATCTGCTTAACAAGATCCCATAAAACACTACAGAATTGCCGAATACAGATTGATAGCAAGTCACATCAGCATAATCAGATTAATGATTCTGCCCACAATGATTCTGCCTAGGAAAAACAACAGCAAAGCCTGAACCCGGAGTTTTAATATAACTGAAAGATCGCAGCTTTACACCAAGCCATTCACAGTTTCACTTGCGCCATGGCTGATCCGCAGAAAACAATTGCCCGACTACGCGCCGAAATCGCAGAGCACGACCGTCTCTACTACAAAGAGGCGCAGCCCAAGATCGACGATCAGGCCTATGATCGCCTCAAGGCCGAGCTGGCCCAATTAGAAGCCGCCAACCCGGAATTTGACTTCGGTGCCGCCCCCTCGCCCACTCAAAGCGTGGGCGACGACCGCTTGGAAGCCTTTGAGAGCTACCGTCACCGCAAACCGATGCTGAGCCTGGATAATACCTATAGCTCGGCAGAACTGATCGAATTTGGTCAGCGACTGCTCAAGCGCTTTCCGGAGCAAGCGCTCACCTATTTGGTCGAGCCCAAGATCGACGGTGTCGCCGTCAGCCTCAGCTATGAGGACGGAGCACTAGTGCGCGCCGTCTCCCGTGGCAACGGCATCGAGGGTGACGACATTACCTCCAACGTACGCGGCATCCGCGGCTTACCGGACAGGATTCAAGACGCACCCACCGTGCTGGAGGTGCGCGGCGAAATCTACATGCGCCACCAGGAATTCGAGCGCATCAACGCCGCCCGCGCAGCGGAGGGGCAAGCGCTCTATGCCAACCCACGCAATCTCGCCGCAGGCACCATCAAACTGCTCGACCCTGCCGAGGCCCGCAGTCGCCAACTCGACATCGTACTCTACGGCATCGGAGCTTGCGAACCAGGCAACTATTTCAGCACACAATCCGAGATTCAGCAAAAGCTGAAAGAATGGCAGTTCCCGGTGCTAGAGAAGTATTGGCTCGCCGATGAGATTGAAAGCGCCTGGAAGTGCATCGAAGAACTGGATACACTGCGGCAAAATTTCGCCTACCCGACCGACGGCGCGGTGGTCAAACTCAACAACTTCGCACAACAAGAAGAAGCTGGCTACACCTCCAAAGCACCCCGCTGGGCGATCGCCTACAAGTTCGAAGCCGAACGCGCCGAGACTTTACTCAAAGAAATCAGCCTCCAGATCGGCCGCACCGGCGCCGTTACCCCCGTCGCCATTTTAGAGCCGGTGCAACTCGCGGGCACCACCGTCTCACGAGCCACCTTGCACAACGAGGACGAGATCCAGCGCAAAGACATTCGCCCCGGCGACACGGTGCTGGTGCAAAAGGCCGGCGAAATCATCCCACAAGTGCTCAGCGTCAATCTCGCGAAACGCCCCGCCGACAGCCAGCCTTTCATCTTTGGAGAGCACCTCAAAGCGCTCGGCATCGAGGCCGAACGCGACCCCACGCAAGCGGTTTGGCGTATCGTGAGCAAGGACGACCCGATCCGCCAGCAACGCGCGCTGCAACACTTCGCCAGCCGCGCTTGCATGGACATCGAAAACCTCGGCAGCGCCGTGGTGGAACAACTGATCCAGCGCGGCATGGTCCAGACCCAAGCCGACCTCTACACCCTGAGCGAGTCCCAACTGCTGGAACTGGATAAGTTCGCCGAGAAGTCGGCCAAGAATCTCCTCACCGCACTGGAGGCCAGTAAACAGCGTGAGCTCTGGCAACTCATCCACGGGCTCGGCATCCCCCACGTGGGCAAACAATCCGCCAAAGACTTGGAAGCCAACTTTGACTCGCTCGACGCCATCGCCAGCGCCAGCGAGGAGCAATTGGAAGCCATCGACGGCATCGGCAGCATCATGGCGCAGAGCATTCACGCTTGGTTCGCCGACAACGACAACCAAAGCCTCATCCAACAACTCAAAGCCCACGGGCTCAATTTTGAAAGTGCTCGCCAAGCGCAAGCCGACGGCGTGCTCGCAGGCAAAACAGTGGTGCTGACAGGAGCCCTGCCCACCCTCACCCGCGACGAAGCCACTAAAATGATCGAAGCCGCCGGTGGCCGCACTAGCTCCAGTGTCAGTAAAAAGACCGACTATGTGCTCGCCGGCGAAGCCGCTGGCTCCAAATACGCCAAAGCCGAAAAGCTGGGTATTATCATCTTGGACGAAACCGCGTTTAAAGAATTATTAGCCTAGTTTAACAATGTAGAACTAGCCCGAGGCTGTCCACGAGTAGGTGCCTCTTTCTGCCCACGACGCGTTTGCCTGCATCATAGCCACGGATTCCTCCGTGATCAGCTGTTTT
>NZ_JARXIC010000026.1 GCF_031127905.1 Thalassobacterium sedimentorum
TACAAAGACACACAGCAAGACTCAAATCCATTGAACACCACTATCGAAAACAGAGATGAACCGCCTACATCTCGTAGTTTAACAATGTAGAAATAAGTAGAATATCTTCGCTTACTTGAGTCTTTGTTGATTGTATGTGAAATCCATATGTGATTTGACTTGGAATTAGCTTTTGCTTTTTTGCAATGAGTTGATTGAATGAAGCAGGTAAATGGCTAATACAGGTTCAGTCACAGATTCAATTTTCAGTGCTCAAGAGAAAACAGTCTCTGAGCGCGATCTTGATTGGGCAATTGTCCAGCGTGTGCAGGCCGGGAATGTGGGTGCCTTTGACCAGTTAGTGCAGAAATATAGAGAACATATTTTTTCGGTCATCTATAATATGACCAGCAATCGCGAGGATGCCTCCGATTTGACTCAGGATACTTTTATTAAAGCGTTTCAGGCCATTGGCCGTTTTAAAGGAAAATCGTCGTTTTTCACTTGGATTTACCGCATCGCCATTAACACCACGATGACATTTCTTAAGAAACGAAATCGTCGTCGGTTTATCAGTTATGAAAAAATTGATGAAGAAGTCTCTAATTCTGAGATATTTGAGCGCTTGACGGCTAAGAATCGTTCGGAAAAAGGAGCTTTAGTGAGTGAATTACAGGAAAAATTGAACGATGCGCTGCAAAAATTGTCTCTAAAGCATCGAACAGTGGTTATTTTACATGAAATTGAAGGCTTGGAGCATGCTGAGATCGCAGAAATTACTAAAACTTCTGTGGGAACTGTGCGTTCTCGGCTGCATTATGCCAAACAGCAACTTCAGTCGTACTTACAAGAATATATCGGTTAGCAACTACGTTTGAGTTACGCTATTTTTCTCATCAATTACCTATGGTAGATATTAACAACGCCCAAGATAAAGAAGTTAAAGTCGAAGATTTGCTCCGCCTGAAGCGGCAGGAAAAGCCTGACGATGCATTTTGGAATGCATTTGATTGTGAGCTACATCAGCGCATGCTTCAAACTTTGGTTAAGAAGGATCCTTGGTACGTGCAAATCCTACGTGGAGCCTCGGGGCGCATCGCGCAAATGTCTGCAGTGGGAGCTGCGGCTGCTTTTCTTGCGATGATGATTGTGCGACCAGCATTTGTAGAGCTGTCTCAACCTGTGATTGGTCCTGCATTGGCGGAGCAGATTCCTGCTGATGTGCGTACGGCGCCTGTCGAGGTCGCTATGTCTGATTTCGATTCTGCATTCACGCCGGATTATCAGTTGGATGCAATTACTGCTGGTGTAGATGCGGGCTATACTCAAGAGTTTGCGCACGACACATTTGAAGTTGTTGGCTATGACAGTGCAGCCTACGTTGCGGATACGGCTACTTTTGCTGGCACTGGACTGGCGACTGGGCTGGTTTATTAGATAAGCGTGATGCGATCTTGGTTTATTCGGATTGGGCTGTCGCTAACCTGTTTCGTTGCTGGTCTGTGGGGGAACGGTGCTGAGGCTTTGGCGTTGCAGGGGCGCTTGCTTGAGGTTTATGAGCAGAATAAAGATGCAGTCGTGCGTGTGAAAGCGGCGTATGCGGGGGCTGAAGTCGAAGGGAAGCAGCAGATCGCTTTGCGAGTGGGAACTGGTTTTTTTATTAGCAATGAGGGCCATGTGCTGGTCAGTGCGAGTCGGGCTGCTGGAGCCGATCGCGTATGGATTGAGTATCAGGGGCGCCCCTATGCCACGGAGGCTGTTGGGCATGATCGTTTGACGAATATTTCGGTTTTGCGCGTGCTGGAGCCACCGGCTGATTTTTCCATCATTAAATTGGACCCCTCCGAGCCATTGCCTGCGACGGGATCTATTGCGATTGCGATTACTTGTCCTTTGGATTTTGGGCCGACTCCAGTCATGGGGCTTTTTACTGGTATCGAAAAGAAATTGGGTAATAAGGTTTTTCCTACCAGTTATATTCGAACATCGATTTCAGTGGATGGTGGGCAAGGGGGCTGCCCGATTTTAGATTTGAATGGACGGTTTATTGGCATGTCGGTTGCGTCGATAGTTGAGCTGGATGGTTCATTTTCATTGCCGGTAGCTGCGCTTGCTCGCGTGCGTGATGACCTAATGTTTTCCGGGCATATAATACATGGTTGGATGGGCTTTGAGGTGACATCTCAATTACTCGATGACGATTCGACCGGGGTTTACTTATCGAAGGTGATTGAGGATGCTCCTGCAGCTCAGGCAGGGTTGCAAGCTGGGGACCAATTGGTTTCGATCGCCGGTCGTTCAATTGGCGACGTGTTTGATGTGCCAGATGCTTTCTTTTTCACGCGTGCCAATCAGTTTACACCTGTGGAGGTGCTTCGTGAGGGGAGCCTGCTTAAGCTTTCGGTCAAGACATTGCCCCGGCCTGAGAAGGATCCTATCATCGCGACTGAAGCGCAGGCTGAGGTTCAAGCGGATATGGATGCAGTTAAGCCCTAGCGATGCTGGTGTATTTGCTGGTGTATTGTTAGTGAGCAAGACCCCGCAGCCTATCTGCAGGGCTCGCTGTTCGAGAATGCTAAATGGTTCTTACCAGGTGTATTCGACGGTGTAGGAAACCGTTTTTGTGGTTTCAGCTGGGATAGTCACTGGGAACTCGATGCTTTGGGCATTTGTTTGGGTGAATGCGTCGCTGTGCTTTTCAATTGTCCAGTTTGAGCCTCGATAGAGGTGTTCAATGATTTGCACTTGGACTGATTCTTCGCTGCGATTTCGGACTTCAATTTCGAAGGTTTCTCGCATCATGTTGCGGCTTGGATGCTTGTAAAATTCTGTGCATGTGCGTTCTCCGACGAGGTCAAAGGCATTTCCGAGATAGACGCGAATTGTCTCGTTCTTGGGGGTGTGATCGATGGTATTTTCACCGGTAAACTCTAGTTGGCCATCGCTATCCATGCGGTAAAAACGTGCTTTACCTGCTGGGAGTGCGATGCCTAGACCGTTGGCATCGCTGTTCTTAAAATCACGATAAATGGCAACGTCTGGCTGCGTGTTCTGCCCATAGTTTTGGTTTGTATTGACACCGCCGTAATAACGTGTGCCACCAGAGCCGTCGTATACGTAGAGCTTATTTGTGGTCACTTTTTCAGCGCGTACGAACTCAACTTGTTTGGTTTCGCTGTCCCGTAATGTTGTTTTGAGTGGTAGCGAATACATGTGAAACTCGTCAAACTTTTTGGTTTCGACTTGAGGGGCATCTGCGTACGACTTTGCCATGGCCATTTCCATGACTTGACCCCTTAGCTGAGCCGAGGGTTGTACTTTATTGACGTCGCCGGCGATGAGTTTGATGGCAGCATCCTGAAAGCTGGTTCCTGTATTGTTATCGATAGAGATCCAGCCGGTGAGCGTAACTTCATCACCCTCTTCAGGTAAAACTAGATTGTAATCGGATTTCCAAGACATGCCATAGGTTAGGTAGCTGAGTTGTGCATCGAATTGGGCGGCCGCGTCGGAGTGAAGCTTCCAGGAGAGAGTGGGCTCTAGGATAGAGTCGTCGCCTAGGCTGGGAAACAGTGGGGTGCCTGGTAGGCGTGTCATTAATAGGCCATCGACTTGTATGATCGGCTCCAGCATTTGTTGCTGTTGGTTGCCGTATTGATTGGTCGTGGTGGCCAGTGAGGGGGCGCGAATGATTGTGCCTTCTTGAATGACTTCTTTACCGTCCACAGTTTTAAGGAAACGGATTGTTTGGCCTTGGAACATTTGTAGCAGGCGCTGTTGGTCGACTGGGTCGCCGCGGTAGCTTTGTTCGACAACACTGATGGCAATTTGGCCGGTAGGATCGCGTAAGATGACGGATTCGGGCTCGAGTTGCGAGGTGACACCACTGTAGTTTTGTTGATTGATCCCTTGTGTCAGCTCAAGTGGGACGGTGTCGCGCACGACACCGAAGTTGCCATTGTAAACGGTGATTGCTGTGTGCGCGGATAGTGAAGTGGCACAGGCAATTAGTGCGGGGAGGAGGGCTATGGATTTCATGGGCTATATAGACTCGTTTAAGCTTCAACTGTTTCGGCTAAATCACACAAAAACTCAATCATCTCTTCGAAGCGCTGGCGAACGGCTTCGTTGCTAATGAGGCCGAGTTCAGTATACACCAGTGTGCCATTGCCAATATATAGAGAGCCTTTGCTGTTCTTTAATGATCTCCTTAGCCAGTTAAGCGCTTTCTTGCCTAGTATCGCTTTGAGTTGCTGGCCGTGGTTGCTACGTACATCTATTGCCTGATCGAAGGAGGCGTCGCCACTTTGCCAGCGGGTCATGCCGCCACTGTCGCGCTGTTTGAAACGACCGATGATCCCTGCTGCTGTGAATTGTGCGCGTAGGTCTGGGTTTTTTAATTCGATTTTTAGGACCGTTTCAATTTGCCGCGTATTTTGCAGGCCTTTGCCGGGCACCGATAATGAGAGTTCGCGTCCACGGTAGATCCCGTAGGAGGCTGGTTCGTTACGGACGAACCCAAGCAGTTTGCTCTCTGGAATTGTGACTTCTAAGTTTAGTTTTTCACTGATTATGCGGTATTGAGTGATGATTTTGTCCGAAGCACTTCGGAGTATGAGCCAAAAGGTGGCAGCGACGGCGACGGCGAGTGCTATGATAAAGGCAATTTCAGTTCCCATGATATATAGAAGTATAGTCTCAGCTTCTTGGTGCGAGTTATTAAAGGTAAAATTAGCTCAGTGTATTACGAATGTGGCTGTGGCACCATGCCACGAATGGCTTGAGATTCTTTTAATATTTTTAAGGTTTACTAGGCGCAATTGAGACTCAATCTTATCTAAAGAGCCATGGAATTCCGTAAAGTAGAGAGCGCACCGATGGATGCGGTAGGAAGTGTTCCCATTGTAGGACATGAGGATTTGTCATATTGTAAGATTTGGCAGTTCGAAGGTACTACGATACCGGCTAGATCTAAACAGCCGCACCGACATCAGGTGATGGAGTTGTTATGGCTGCAACAGGGGGACGCGCATTTTTATAGTGAGACGGGCGAGTGGCGAGTCTCGCCTAGTTCTTTAGTATTGGTGCAGCAGGGGCAGGTGCATGCGTGGGATTTTTCAGAAGATGCGCGCGGTTATGTAATTGTATTTGATTATGAGTTAATCATCCGTGCAGGTTATACCACTGATGGCTTAACCGAGCTGCTTTTCTTGAATGCGATGCTTTATTCGCCAGTGGCGCAATTAAGTGCGAGTGTCGCTGAGGAGGCTGATTGGCAATGTCAGTGGTTAATGCGGGAATATAGATCCGATCAAGCGTATCGAGAAAAAACGATGTGTGCGCGGTTGAAGCTTTTGTTAGTGCATTATAACCGATATTTCCAAGGGCAGGCTGAGCTGAAGCAGGGGACAGCAGTCAGAGTGACGACTCACTTTGTGTCGTTGCTGGATCAGCATTATCACGCGCAGCATAGCTCGCGCTTCTATGCGGAGCAGCTGGGGATTTCGACTTATTTACTGGAGAAGCACGTGCATGCCAGCACGGCGCAATCTCCGATGCAGTGGATTCGGAAGCGCTTGCTCTTGGAAGCACAGCTCAGGCTTCAGCGTCCAGAACTGAGTATTGCGGAGATTGCCTATCAGTTGGGCTTTAAGACTCCCTCTAACTTTGGGCGCTTTTATAAGAAAATGATGGGGCACTCGCCCGGCGATGCACGTCGGGTCGGCAAGCGCGTGACGCG
This sequence comes from Thalassobacterium sedimentorum, assembly GCF_031127905.1. Classification (GTDB taxonomy): domain Bacteria; phylum Verrucomicrobiota; class Verrucomicrobiia; order Opitutales; family Coraliomargaritaceae; genus Thalassobacterium; species Thalassobacterium sedimentorum. The sequence continues at coordinate 5,720 of NZ_JARXIC010000026.1, forward strand.
TCGTGAGCAATTGCAAGGTCTGTGTGTGTGCCTGGGCGAATTTACCCGCTCTTTGGGGATTTTGGACATTCCTTTGGGTTTTTGAATATAAATGTGGCTGGACTTAACCTTAGAGACTGAGTCTCAATAGCGTCTTATGCAAGCTAAGCAGATCAACGATTCAAAAATAAATGTAGCCAGAGTGTTGGCGCTGGGGGGCATCTTTGCCTCTGGCACAGCATTCTCTGAGGAGGTCCCGGCGATGGATCCTGTCCAGTTCGAGGAGGTGGTGATTTCCGCTTCTGGATTTGAGCAGGACATTACCCATGCTCCCGCCAGTATTTCTGTGGTTTCCAGGCAGGACTTGGAAGAAAAGCGAGTCAACTCGTTGGCAGAAGCTTTGTCTGAGGTTGAGGGGGTCGACGTGAGTTCTTCGGCTGGAAAGACGGGTGGTCGCGAGATCAGTATTCGCGGCATGCCTAGCGACTACACTTTGATTCTAGTGGATGGGCGTCGTCAAAACGTCGCAGGTAATGTGACGCCTAATGGTTTTGGCTCGACCTCGACGAGCTTTCTGCCGCCGGTATCCTCGATCGAACGGATTGAGGTGATTCGCGGCCCAATGTCTACGCTCTATGGTTCCGACGCGATGGGCGGTGTGGTCAATATCATCACTCGCAAGGTCAATTCGGAGTGGGGTGGCAGTTTGACTACGGGCGGCACCATCCAAGGCGATAGCGATTTTGGAAATACGTCCACCAGTAACTTCTATTTCAGCGGTCCTTTGATCGAAGAAACCCTAGGCCTGACTTTGCGCGGAAGCTATTATAAGCGTTTTGAGTCGGATCTAGAATATACAGATGACGCGGGGGATCCGGTAGAAGTGAGTAAGCGTGGCCCCAGTCCCGTGGAAGCCGATATTTATACTTTGGGCGGTCGTTTGACCTATATGTTAAACGAAGATCACGACCTATGGTTTGATGCGGACATCGCTCGTCAGAGCTACGACAATAGTGAGGCTCAATTGGGAACTTTGGGCGTTCGTGGCTACGAGGATGAGCTTCAATTCAACCGTGAGCAATATACATTGGCGCACACTTGGCGCTATGATCAAGGTCAGCTGGACTCCAGCTTGATGCACAATGCGACAGAAACCATCGGTCGCGTCCTGCCCGCGGGCACGGCTAATGTCGGTGGTCCACGTGAGTTGGAGAATACTAATATCGTCTTTGATACCAAGGCCGTTTATAACCTAGGATCGCATCGTGCGACACTGGGTGGCCAATGGTGGGATGCCGAGATGATCGACGGGGTCGCGGATGCGCCTTACGAACACACGCAATGGGCTTTGTTCCTTGAAGATGAGTGGCACATTCTGCCGGATTTGGCTCTGACCTTTGGCGCGCGCTATGATGATCACAATGTTTTCGGCTCACAAGTCAGCCCACGTGCCTATGCTGTGTGGTCTGTCACCGATCAGTGGACGGTGAAGGGGGGCATCAGCTATGGCTACAAGGCGCCACGTCTGGATCAACTTGCGGACGGTATTACTGGCTACAGTGGACAGGGCACGATTCCCCTGATCGGTACGCCGACTTTGACGCCGGAAACCAGTGTCACACATGAAGTGGGCGTGGTTTATGACAACCTCGATTGGGTGCGCGTGAGTGCGACAGTCTTCCACAATCAGTTTGATGACAAAATCGCCAATGGCCCCGGCTTGCTGAATTGTAGCTGGGCGGGGGATCCGAATCGCCCCGGTTGCGTAGATTACGGCAATTGGCCCAATGTGGACGAATTCAGACAGACTGTGAATGTCGATGAAGCGATGTCACAAGGTTTGGAGCTTTCCACTACGATTCAGTTTGCTGAAGACTGGACCTTGACCGCCAATTACACTTACACCGATAGTGAGCAGCAGAGTGGTGATTCCAAGGGAGATCCACTCTACGACACACCCGAGCATATGGTGAATGCCCGCTTGCGCTGGAATACCACCGATAAGCTCTCGCTCTGGTTGAGCGGTGAATACCGTGGAGAACGTTTCCGCAGCGAGGGTGCTGCGAAAGATGCTCTGGGCGACTATAAAGCCTATGTGCTCTTCCATCTCGGCGGTGTGTATCAGCTCTCTGAGAATGTGACATTGAACGCGACTATCAACAATTTGTTGGATAAGGACTTTGTCGACTATCAGGCCTACGATGACGGTGGCAGCACCAGCTACTCGAACGTCTATAGCAATAACGAAGAACCGCGCCGCCTCTGGCTCTCCGCGACTTATACTTTCTAAATCTATATCCATACGTCCAATCAGATAGCTCCCGCGGGTCGCAACGACTCGCGGGGGCTTCTTTGCATTAAACCGTCAACACACTCCTAAACTGACGCACATGAAATTGTTCACGCTTATGATAGCCTTTGCCGCGGCTGCGCTGATGTTGCCTCTCTCGACTGTTGCAGATACAGTGGACCCATTGTTGGGCGCCCCGTTTGCCTTACGCGAGCGGCCTTCTTTCGGCGAAACGAATGCACCGGTGGTCGTTATCGAGGCGCGAAGTTTTCGTTGTCAGCATTGTCGTCAATTTCAGAAGAGCATTTTTCCCACTCTTAAGGCGGAGTACATCGATACTGGCAAGTTGCGCTGGGTGATGCTGGATTTGCCGGAAGATCCCGAAAAGGACGAGAGCCGTTTCACCGCTTACGCACGCGCCGGCTTGCGCAGCGGGCAATATGCGGCTGTGGAGGAAATACTAGTGGAAAATGGCCGCAAGCCGGCCTATCGTTTGGATAGTTTGCTGCGGAGTCGTGATTCAGTGGACTTTCCCGCTCTCGAGGCGGCCTTGGATTCCGCTGCACTGCAAGCCGAGCTCGCAGCCGACCTAGCTGAGGGGCAGCAATTGGGCCTGAAGACTTTGCCAACTTTTATTTTGCGCAAGCGCCAGCCCGACGGGACTTTCTTGGAAGCACGCATCGACGGGGTGGGTGACTTGGCCTATTTCCGGCATGTGCTGGATGCCGCCTTAAAGACGGAGGGCGCGCAATGACTTGTCTGCGCCGCTTTCGAACACGGCTGATGCAACTGCGGCCTGCACGTTTGCTTATGCTCTGTGCGCTGGCACTGTTGGCTGGGCTGGCGACGGACTGGTTCAGTGAGCAGCGGATATTTTTCCCGAGAAATGACTTTCCGGTCTTTCAAACATTACCAGCGGCTGGGGGCGCGCTAGAGCAATGATGCATGGGGGCACAGCGCACCGCTGGAGCGTGCGCATACTCCGCATACTGCTTGCTGCCGTCTTTGCTTGGTCCGCGGTGGCGAAGCTGCAGGATCTGTCCGGATTTCATGCGGCGCTGCTTGCGTATGAACTGCCCATCCCAGACCGAGGGCTGCGTTTGATTACCTTATTCGTGCCTTACTTGGAGGGAATCTTGGGGCTGGCATTGATTGCAAACTTTTGGCCGGAAACTGTCAGGCCGGCGGTTTGGGGGCTCTGCTCATTATTTGTTGTGATCTTGTTGTTGAGTGCGGCACGGGGCCTGGACATCCATTGCGGTTGTTTTGGAGGTCGCGGTGCGCCGTTGGCAGTGGCTTTGGGACGGGCGGGGCTGCTGTGTGTATTGGCTTTCTGGCTTGTCTTGCAGCCGTCGCGCTTACATGCGTCGCCAAAGAAGAATTAATTATATGAAAGCTAAGAAACGTCGTTGGAAAGCACAGTTGACTAAACAGCTGTATCTTTGGCATTGGGTCAGTAGTGCGATCGCACTGGTGGGCATGCTGCTCTTTGCCTTTACCGGCATTACACTCAATCATGCCGGCAGCATCGGCTCGGAGCCGGAGGTGTATGAACAGGATGCTCTATTGCCCAGCGAATTACAGGCAGACTTAGCGGCCGCCACAGATAGTTTGCCCTACAGCGTGGTGCGTTGGATTGAGGAGGAGTTTGACCTGTCGGTGGCCCATCAGTCCAGTGAATGGTCGGAGTATGAGATTTATGTGAGTCTGCCGCGTCCCGGCGGGGATGCTTGGTTGCTGATCGACCGCGAGAGTGGGGAGGTGATGTATGAGCGCAGCACGCGTGGGATGATTGCTTATTTAAATGACCTGCATAAGGGGCGAAATACCGGTTTTGCCTGGTTCGTCTTTCTCGATGTATTTTCCGTGGCGACGATCATTTTTTGTATGACAGGCTTCTTCCTCTTACTGGTGCATGCCAAACGACGCCCGAGCACCTGGCCGTTGATTATCTCGGGATTTCTGCTCCCGTTCATTCTCATCATCTTTTTTGTGCACTAAATCATTATGAAAACCAAAACACAGAGCGCGCTCAAAGCGGCGCTACTTTCCACGGGTTGTTTGCAATCGACGGCAGCCCTGCAACTTGAAACCACGATCGAGATTCCCCGTCTGTCGGTGGCGGAATACCATCGACCCTATGTGGCGGTCTGGATCGAAGATTCCGACCGTAAGGCGGTGGAGAATTTGTCGGTGCTCTATGATGTAAAAATGAGCAATGACGAGGGGGAAACCTGGCTCAAGGACCTGCGTCAATGGTGGCGTAAAAGCGGTCGCTCACAGGATATGCCGATTGATGGCGTCAGTGGTCCAACACGTCCCCCCGGCATCCACCGCATCGTCTACCGGCAAGGCGAGAGCGGCTTCTTTAATCTGCCCGCAGGCAATTACGCCTTCGTGGTGGAGGCCTCACGCGAAGTGGGCGGCCGCGAAATGATCCGCATCCCCTTTGAGTGGGATGGCCAAAACTTGCCTGAGCTCAGTGCCCAAGGATCGCGTGAACTCGGCACTGTCACTTTTAAACTACAAACCAATCCAGAAAGTTAGTTATTATGAATAAACGATATCAAAACGCTCTCAGTTGTTTCCTCGGCCTGGCGCTGGCTGCTTCCACTGCCAGTGCGCACCGCCTATGGTTGCTGCCTTCGTCTCATGTGCTCTCGGGCACGGACCATTGGGTCACCGTGGATGCGGCGGTGTCGAATGATCTCTTCTTCCCTAACCATGTGGCACTCTCGCCGGAGTCGATTCAGATCATCGAGCCCGATGGCGAATTCGGCACGATTGAAAATGCCATGAAGGGGCATATCCGTGGCACTTTTGATTTCCATGTCAGCAAAGAAGGCACTTACCGAGTCTTGAACCAGCGCGAGGGCTACTTTGCACGCTGGACAGAAGACGGCGAAGGCAAGCGTATGCGCGGCGATTTGGCCGAGCTGAAAGAAGCCGGTGTGTTTGCGAAAGAAGGCGTCGCTGTGATGAAGAGCCTCAGTCGCTTGGAAACTGCGGTCACGGTGAACAACCCCACCGTCGATGTTTTCGCTAGCACTGGCGAAGGCATTGAATTTGTGCCAGTGACCCACCCGAACGATCTCTTTGCCAATGAGACCGTCACCTTTGGATTCTTGCTCAATGGCGAGCCTGCGGAAGGTCTGGAAGTCGAAGTCGTACGTGGCGATGATCGCTACCGCGATGAGCCCGGCCTACAAACCTTGGTGACGGATGCCGAGGGGCAAATCGAAATCAGTTTTGATCAACCAGGGCGTTACTGGTTGGACACTAGCAGCAGTGAGGATGCGGGCACGCTCGAAGGCGCTCCCTTGTCCTTGCGCTATGGGCTAACGATGACTTTTGAGGTCTTGCCTGAGTAATCGCGACAGCGCGCTGCAGAATCGCCGATGACTTCATCTGCTAAATCGGAGCGCACTGTGCTCATTCCCCCCGAGCTCGATCCGGACGCGCTGGCATGGCCCGCGGCGGATGCCGGAGTTTGGGTGCTCGGGGGGAATACGATGGGCACGGTGTGGCAACTGCGCGTGCCAGAGGTGGCGCATACCTCGCCCACGGAATTACAGCGGCGGGTGGAGGCAGTCTTTCAGCGAGTGATTCAAACGATGAGCCCTTGGGAGCCCGCATCGGATCTTGCGCGTTTGAATGCGGCATCAGCGGGTGAGCGCGTGAGCGTGGATGCTTGGACCGGGCGGGTCCTGCGCCGTGCACTCGCCTACGCGGCCCAAACCGACGGCGCCTTTGATCCGACTGTGGCCCCGCTGGTGAATAGCCTCGGCTTCGGTCCGCAGATCGTGGACGCCTCGTCCGCAGAGTGTCGCAGGGAGGCCCAGCGTCAGCTGAGACGACCCTCGTGGCAAACGATTCAAGTGGAAACGGACACTCAGGTGCTGTGCCCAGGCGGCCTGCACTTGGACTTATGTGCGATCGCCAAAGGCTTTGCCATTGATCAAGCAGTCGAGGTGTTGCATACGATCGGATTAAATAGTTATTTATTAGAAGTCGGGGGGGAGGCCTTTGCCCGCGGCTGCAAGCCAGATCGCCAGCCATGGTGGCTGCTGTTAGAGACGCCCAGCCAAGAGGAGACGGGGGCGACCGTTCCCGAAACCGTGCTCGCATTGTGTGGCGAAGCGGTGGCCACTTCCGGAAACTCACAACGTCAACGCAGCGATGCCAGCGGCAGCGTCGGACACATTGTAGATCCACAACAAGTCGATCTACGCGATGGCGAATTACTCAATGTAACAGTCGTGCACACGCACTGTATGGATGCCGACGCCTTGGCCACCGCACTCTTTGTGAAGGGCCGCAAGCAGGGGCTCGAGCACGCCAATGCGCATGGGATCCGAGCACGTTTTCTCTCACGAGTCGCCAGCGGGCGCTTGAAAGTGAGTTATTCGCAAGCGCTGGCGGCATATTTGTAAACTGTAGCTTCCTTTAGGTTGCGTGTTTTTGTCCTGTGTGTCTGCGATACGCGACCGTACGCAGAAGGTAGAGACGAAAGATTCCTGCTACTGTCGTTCATTTTTTTGGGGGGGAGCACAGTGCATTTCAAGATACTTTGTAATTCTGTATCGTTTTACAATTAATTCCTCATTTAAAGGTGCTTTCAATTCAGTGATGGATGTTAGTGGGGGCTGTGGGGAAGGCAGTCTTCTGCTTAGACGAATAAGTTTGTCGGGAGCTTCTTAGGGCTCTATCATTAGCTTTGTGAGTCTTGTTCGTTGGTTACAATATGTGAGCGTTCAAAGGGTTCAGAAATGGCTTTCCTGGATGCTCTGTGCGAGCGGATTGTTGACGGCAGTGTTATGGTCGCTTCATCTTGATTCGGGTTTTGGTCTTGCTCATTGGGGGCCATCACATCCGTTCCTTTCACTTGCATTGTTTATATGTGGAGTGGTTAGTCTTCGATTATTAACGCAGCAGTCGATACGCTTCGAGAAGGCGCTTTGTTTCGTATTACTCTCGGGATTAGGAGTCTTCGAGTTGCTGATACTACTGCAACCTGATTTCTTGTTGGTCGATTCACATCGGCATCAACTTACAGTCTTATTTCAGGACATCCCGCATTCCTTTAGCGTTCTTTATTTTTTGATCTACACTGTTTTTTTGCTGAGTATCCTGCGTTCAAAACGCAGTAATTGGACTTATCTTTTAGGCAGTGCCTGCTGGGTCGTGATGCTGGCTTTATTTGGCTCCGCTGTAATTGCGCATTTACTGGGCTTTGAGCGGCGACCTGGTTTATTGGGTGCAGATGTGAGCGATCCTGTATATTGCCTGCTCATCGCTTGTAATGCCTGGCTGCAGTTACGTGGTGAACATCGTTATATATCGCGAATCTCGCCAACTAGGTCCGCGTTTTTGGCATGCATGGGAGTGTCGTTGATTGCATATACGGTGATTTCTACCAGTCTCGCTTTGGATCGGAAATTGTTTGAAAAAGACAGTCAATTAATGCTTTCGGATATGAAGCGTGAGATTACCGCGGAGCTAGATGATGTTGTTCGGCTTTTAGGTTTATTTCGCAGTGGTATGCTCGTCTCGGATGCAGATGCGGATGGGAATACCTTTGGTATGGATTTTGAGATGTTGGATGAACGGTTAAAAGTCGTACAAGGTTTCTTTATTTATTCGAGAAGTGAGGCTGGTGTCAGATTATGGGGAGACCCGAAGAGAATTGAGGAGTTACATAGGGTGTTCCCCCATTATGAGCGTCTTATCACCGAACAGAGGGTGGATGCACCTATTCATATTTATCTGGCGTCGGAGGAGAATCACTTGTCGGGGTTGATCGCTTTCCCGCTCCAACCTCAGGGGGCAGACGAAGGCCGTATGCAACAAATTTTCTTTGTGAGAATCTCTTTTGCAGCCTACCTGCAGAAGCTTGCCTTCTCTAATGTTAAGAATGAGCGCATGCTTATGACCATAAATGGGCACCAGATTCGTGAGAACTTTGAACTGCCACAGGATCTATATCAGGAGTGGGGGCAAGAGTTGAAATTTCAAAACTATGGTATGGATTTCGTACTTCGTATCATTCCAGACCCGCAATTGTTTCTACAATTACAAGTCGTTAAGCATCGGCTGTTGTGGCTGACTACCGCATTTGCGGTTTTGATGACTTGGTGGATTGTGTATAAGAATACACGATTTAAACAACTGGTTCAGGAAACCCTGCAGTTAAACTGTCAATTGCAGGAAGAAATTCAAGTGAGGCTAGAGGCAGAGGAGGGGCTAAAAAAAGCAAATCAAGAGCTTGAGCGAAGTAACCGTGATCTTCAGGAATTTGCGCAGGTAGCATCTCATGATTTACAAGAACCTTTACGTATTATTAAGGCTTTCAGTCAGAGAATCCATGCTGGCTATCGCACGGCGTTGGATGAGAAAGGAGAGGATTATTTGAATCGAATGTGCCGGGCTGTCGACAGAATGGGCACACTAATTGATGAGCTATTGAACTATGCACGAGTGGAGACTCGTGCTCAGCCTTTTAAAGCGATTGATTTGAACGCCTTGCTGCTGGAGGTGCAGGAGACTTTTGTCGATCGTTTGGAAGTGACGCATGGGTGCATCATACTGCCCGATCGCATACCTACGATACTGGCTGATGAAGTGCAGATGCGTCAGCTTTTTCAGAACTTATTTAGTAATGCGCTAAAGTTTACGCATTCAGATGTGCCGCCTGTGGTGCACTTGACTTTCGAGGTGGCAGGAGCCTTCTTGCGTGTTTATATTAAGGATAATGGCATCGGAATGGACCCGAAGTATCAGCATAAGATTTTTAAGGTTTTTCAGCGCCTGCATGGGCGTTCCCAGTATCCTGGCACAGGTATTGGGTTAGCAATATGTAAGCGCATTGTTGAACGACATGGAAGTGAATTGAGTGTGCAATCCGCTCTCGGAGAGGGGGCAACTTTTTCGTTCTGCCTGCCTTTGGCTGACGATTTTATTTGCACTGATCTGCCTTAACAATAGTTTTACAAATATGCCTCCAATGATTAAGTTTGTGATAGCCGAGGATGACGAGGATGATCAGTTCTTGATCAAAGAGGCTTTGGAGTCCTGTGGGGTACGTAATCCTTATGTTTTTGTTAATGATGGTGTGGAGCTGCTGGATTATTTAAATCAAGAGCTGAATCAGAAGACAGCAGATATGGAGGCCCCTGCTTTGATCATTTTGCTGGATTTGAACATGCCTCGGATGGACGGGCGTGAGGCATTGAGAAAATTAAAAGCAGATCCCGTCCTGCGCAGGATACCTGTTGTCATTTTGACTACTTCGAAGTCGGATGAAGATATTGTGCGTTCCTATGAAAGTGGCGTGAATTCTTTTGTGACCAAACCGGTGAGTTTTGAGGGCTTGGTGAGTGTGATTGCTGAACTCAAGAGATATTGGATCGAAGTTGTCGAGATTCCAAAGCCTGGCAAATCGTAGTTGTCAGCTCAAAGATGAATGCTCCAATACAAATAGTGCTGATCGAAGATAGTGAGGATGATTACATCCTCGCGAAGGAAGCTTTATCGGATGGTTTGAATGAGGGCGCTTATGTTTTACAATGGTTCGATCAAACGCCGAATGTGAGCGAGTTCTTAAAGCAGTACGATCCGGATGTAATTCTCATCGATTATAGTTTGGGTGAAATAAATGGGGTTGAGTTTGCCAGTCAAATTCGTGAGCGAGATGCCTGTGTGAGTCTAATTCTTCTGACAGGTCTCTCAGATCAAGTGTTTCGTGAGATTGATCAACAGGTGGAAGGTGTGGGGATTTCAGATTTTTTGACGAAAAAAGAAGTGAATGGGGCGACGCTCGCCCGTTCCGTACGCTATGCATACGAAAATGCGATCCAGCGACGTCAATTACAAGAGCAGGCTGCCACAATTGAGGATATTTTACAACGCACCGAGATGGTGATGTGGAGCGAATCGCATTTTAGTGAAGGTGCTTGTGAATGTTATTTTTCGGATTCGATTCAGCGATTGACGGGCTATTCGAAAAAAGAATTCATGAGTCGGCGTATGCGGCTGCTGGATCTGGTCGTTGAGTCGGATCGCGAACGGGTACGGCAGGCTTATGAGCAAGCGGTCGACGGTGAAATTAAGCTGAAGTATCGTATTCAGTGTGGTGATAATAGAAAGCGTTGGGTTGAAGAAACGCGTGAAACACTAGGCAGTCCACATGATGGCAATGGTCTTAATGTCGTAGGTTGCCTGCGAGATATCACACGTGAGGTCGAGTCGGAATCAATGCAGCACCTGATGGCCAAATCATTGGACCAATCCTCTGACGCCATTTTAATCACTGAAGCTAATTTAGAACGTCCGGGACCGAAAATTCTTTATGTAAATAAGGCCATTTGCCGTATGTCAGGTTATACTGCCAGCGAATTGTTGGGGGAAACTCCGCGCATTTTTCAGGGGCCTAAGACTGACCGTCGCGTGTTGGATAAATTACGCATGAAATTGGCGGTGAATGAGGCCTTCCAGGGGATGACGACGAACTACCGTAAAGACGGGAGCGAGTATATTGTTTCATGGCGTATCTCGCCTGTAATGGATCAGGCCGGGAAGGTAACCCATTACGTGTCTACTCAGACTGATGTGACTCAGGAAATTCGCCAGCGGGAACGATTGAATGAGCAGGAAAATTTTCTGCGGGAGATTGGCTCTATGGCGAAGGTTGGTGGATGGCGTTATTTAAAGTCATCGAGGTTAGTTTATTGGACTGACCCTATCTACGAAATTCATGCGATGCCCCATGGAAGCAGTCTTACGATTGATGAAATGCTATCGCTGTACTCGAAACAGGATCAGAAAAAGCTTAAGTGTGCTTGGGATCAATGCATGGAAACGGGCACTCCTTATGGTCTGACTTTGGAGGTTCGTGATCGTCGAGGACAGGTCAAGTGGTGTCGCACCGAGGGCGCTCCAATTTGGTCGAATGGTGAGATCACAGGAGTCTGGGGAGTCTATCAGGATGTGACCGAAACGAGACTGCATTCCGTTGAATTAGAGCAGGCTCTGAAAGCTGCCAATTATGCAAACGAATCCAAGAATCAGTTCCTCATGATGATGAGCCATGAATTGCGCACTCCTCTGAATCCGATTATGGGGTTTGCTGAGTTGATGTTATCCGATACCACGAATGCAGAGCATTGTGCCTACCTGAAACAAATACAGTTTTCTGCTTCTCACTTAGTTAAACTGATCAGTGAAATTTTAGACATTGCCAGTATCGAGTCAGGGCGAATGAAATTGGACTCTCAAGCGCTATCGGTTTCCGCGACGGTAAATGAAGTGATTGAGATGTTTCATCCGCAAGCGCTGGAAAAAGGGCTGACATTGAGGTATATAAATCAGGCTGATGCCTCGTCGGGGATACCGTTGATCTGTATGGGAGATGCTAGTAAAATACGGCAAATTTTAATCAACTTATTAAATAATGCGATTAAATTTACCGAGCAGGGGGAGGTCTGTGTCGAGTTGTTGCCGCCTATTTTCAATGGTGATAAGGTAGGTTTTACTCTGAAAGTAGTTGATTCCGGCATCGGCATCTCCTCCGAACAGATGGGGCACATTTTTAATTGCTTTTACCAGGTTGATCAGGGAGCTGCGCGCAAATATGATGGGAGGGGCATTGGTCTTAATTTATGTCGAGAGCTTGCCGAATTGATGGGCGGGACGATCACTGTCAGCAGCGAGCTGGGCAAGGGGTCTACTTTTACGTTTAAGCTGAGTTTGCCACGGGTTCTTACTGTTCAGTCTGAAGCCAGTCCTATAGTTCGCCCGCTTGCATCTGTTTCCAAGCAAGCAAAAGTGTTGGTCGTTGAAGATGATGCAATGAATCGTCTCGTGATTAGTGAGTTACTTCAGTCCATGAATGTAGTGCATGAGCTTGCTACAGATGGCTATGAGGCGCTCGATCTGCTGTCGCGTGATACATTTTGTTTAGTCTTGATGGATATACAGATGCCCAAATTGAACGGGATTGAGGCGACGCGTCGGATCCGTGCGGCGAGCGATCAGAATTCGAAGGTGCGAATCGTTGCTCTGTCTGCTCATGTTGTTGATGATATAAAAAAAGAGGCGATTGATGCTGGTATGGATGATTTTCTGGAAAAGCCTGTCACCTTGTCGAAATTAAAGACTTTTTTTGATCAATCGTTCTTTGAGGAACCTGAGGTATAATGGGTAATGGTCTTATCTATGATTGACCAAAGGGCATCGGGCTCGACTGGTTTTTGCAGGCCTCCATCCATTCCTGCTGCGATTAAATCGAGTTGATTATTTTGGAAAGCAAGAGCAGTGACGGCTATGATGGGAGTGGTATTGCCCGTTTTGCGAAGTTTTCGGGTCGTTTCAAATCCGCTCATTCCAGGCATTTTTAGATCCATAAGAATGATGGAGTAGCGCTTAGAATTACATAGTTCGATCGCGTCTTGCCCAGTCTTAGCATGTGTTACCTGAAAATGTCGTTGTTTTAAACAGGCGATCATCAGTTCGGCATTACTTGGTTCATCTTCGACCAAGAGCACCTCTTTTGTTGGATGCACCGCCATCTGAACGGCGTCGGTGTTGCTTGATACTAATTGAGTGCTGTCCTCAATCGGGTTTGAAATTACTTTTTTAAGATTTGTTTCTGTTGTGGGTATTTGTTGTAGCGGTGTCGGAATTTGAACATGAAACTCGGTTCCTTGCCGGTAATCATTTGCTATCCAGATTCGTCCTCCCATCAGTTCTGTTAGACGTTTGCAAATGGCTAAACCCAGCCCCGCACCTTCATGTGCACGACTATGTGAGCTGTCGAGTTGTTGGAATTCTTGAAAGACAGTTTCATGTTGTTCTTCCGGAATGCCAGGCCCCTGATCTCTTACGATAATGTGTAGGCAGGCTGGAGTGCTGGGGTTGTTTTCGATTGTTTGTTGCATTGCTGCTTTAATCTGGATGACGCCGGATTCGGAGAACTTAATGGCATTGCCGACCAGATTGAGGAGGATTTGTCGAGTCCTGGCTGGATCGATACAGCAGGGTGTATTTAGATCAGAAGTCATTTCAGATTGTAAGATCAAGCCTTTCTCCTGACAGGGTTGTTCAAAGATACTAAAGATATCATCCAGAATGTCCTGCAATAAGCTGGGTTTCGTTTCGATCCTTAGTCGACCAGCTTCGATGCGTGATATATTTAAGATGTCTTCGATGAGTTGTAGTAGATCTTGAGAACGTGATTTGATAATTTCTAGCCATCCCTGCTGGTCTTTGGGCAAGTTTGTTACCTGAAGTAATAGATCAGTAAACCCGAGTATGGGATTTAGTGGTGTGCGTAATTCATGACTCATTGTCGCTAGAAAGACATTTTTTGCCTGGCTGGCGGCTTCGGCCGCTTCTTTTGCTTCGATGAGTGCCGCTTCGTATTTTTTGCGCTCTGTGATGTCGGTTGATACCTGGCTTAAGGCGACGATCTCTCCATCCCGATTTCGAACCAACTGCATCTTGCTAATAAACTGTTTCAGGGTGCCATCGGCTGTGCATTTAGTGAGTTCTCCCTGCCAGCTTTCGTTTTGTTGTGTCAGAGCTAGGTAGTCTTGTCCTTTTTGATCTGGGTCACTGTTGGTACTGTATTCCAATATTGAAGAGCCGATGAGTTTGGAGCGCTCATAGCCTAAGGTTTGAATTTCAGCATCATTTACATAAGTAATTGTACCGTTGAGATCCATGACAGTCACGCAGTCTTGAATTTGTTCCAATACTAATGCCTGTAGTTGTAGTTGCTGTTCATCGCGATATTGTTGGGTTATATCTCTGCCGACACCGAGGACTCCTAAGGCGTCTCCGTTGGCGCTTTGATAAGGAGCTTTGAGCATGCTAATTAGGGCTTTGTTTCCGCTTGGATCGCTCATCCACTCTTTATTGTGTCGCGGATGTCCTTGGGCTAGCATTCTCCTATCGTTTTCGCGAAAACCATCTGCTAATTCCTTATCAAATAGTTCATAGTCTGTTTGCCCTCGTATGACCTCTGGCGTCATGCCGACTATACTGGCAAATTTTGCGTTACAGCCGAGATACTTCCCGTTTAGATCTTTGTAGAAGATCATATCTGGAATGGAGTTAAAGAGTGATGTGATGAAGCCTAGATTGCGGCGTAGAGCTTCTTCAGACTTTTTGATTTCAGTGATATCTTGGTGAGTGCCATAGATCCATTCAGGCTTTCCGTCTTTTGTACGCGTGGTGAGTTTTCCGCGATCCATAATCCAGATCCACGATCCGTCTTTGTGCTTCATACGCAGTTCACATGCATAGTAGTCTGTTTTTCCTTCAAAGTGCTCGTTGATACGTTTGGTAGCGATTTTGAAATCGTCGGGATGGCATAATTCGATCCATGTGTGTACTGTGATAGGAGTTAGCTCTTCCAGGCTATGACCTGTCATTTCAGCCCAATATTCATTGAGCTTCAGTGCGCCGGTTTCCACATTCCACTCCCAGGTGCCGACATGGGTGCCAGAAAGTATGTTGGAGAGTCGCGTCTGTTCGGCGGCCAACACCTCTTGCATCTGACGGCGTTCCGTATTGTCCTGCACGATCGAGAAGAGTACGGGTTCTTCATTCTGTTGTATGCAAATAAATAGGACTTCGACTGTTCTTTGTTCGCCGTTACGTAAGCGATGCTTGAATTGATAGCTCTTCTTTTCGCCTGTCGTGACCTGTTGCAGCACGTCCCCAGTGGCAGCAAAGGCACCTCCATCGATTTCTGATAGATTGAGTTGTGAAAGTTCAGATTGGGTATAGCCGTAATAGTCCAGCGCGGCGGGATTGGCATCGAGGATGTGTCCGCCTTGAGGGGCGATCAGTAGGATCGGGGTGGCGCTGTTTTTGAATAGGCCTGCAGTTTGACCTTCACTTTCCTTTAGGTGAATCAGCAGCTTACGCTGTTTTAAATAAATGAATCCAATTACGATGCCGCAGGCTGCGAGCAATACGGCAATGATAAATGCAGTGATGAAGTAGGCCTTGTATTTGGCATACGTTGAAAGTGGTTTGTCGAGTATGACGGCATCTTGGGGTAATTGTGAGAGGCGTAGCTGATGACGCTGCAGTTCTTTGTAATCGAAGTAGTAAACATTGCCGTAGTTTTCGATCAAAGGATTCTTTGGCTGTGGTTTGCCGTTGAGGTAGTCTTCTGCTAACTTTGTTGCTAATTGAGCCATTTGATAGTGTGAGACGACTTTGCCTCCGAGAAAGCCGAGTCCGATGCCATGGGAGTAGGGGTAAATAATCGGACGTTGTGTATGTTGCTTGAGCCACAATGTAAGATCCAGAAAGCTCATCTGGGTGCCATCCTTGTCCATATACGCCGATAGCAGGAGTAGGACGTCGTTTATAGAATGCGCTTGAAGCTCTTGTGCGAGTTCGTTGAAACTCAGATGGCTTAAGTCTTCAATCTTAAGACGAGTTGTAATCTCGGGTGATAGGCCTTTCAGTAGGGATTTTAATTGGGCCTGACCGCTCGGAGTGGGTCGGTAATCACATGTAATGTGGCTAAACTAGGAAATAGGTCGAATGCAAGTGCCGCATTTTCATGCAGTGAATTTTGCTCGAGAATTCCGGAGAATTCGGCACGTCTTGCGGCGGTGTGAGCTAATTGATAATCGTTAATCCCAAAGAAGATTACTGGCACGGTGCCGAGTAATGTATCTTTATACTCCAGTAGAAATTTTAGAGCATTGTCATCGGATGATAGTATGAGGTCATAGTTCCCATGTGATTCGACTTTGTCGCGGATGCATTCGTATGTGATTGGAAAACGCTCTGCCACTGGGTGGCGCTTGGTGTCCATGTAGATAACATCGAGTTCGCGCTTGGCTTGATTGAGTAACTGAGTAACCGCCTGAAAGTGGCTCGGCGCTGAAGTAAACTCTGAATGATACGAGCTGAGGTAGAGAATACGTGTGGTGGGTTCCGCTGCGCACGTGGTTGCTATTGCAAAAAATAGCAAGAGTAGGCTCGTGATTTTGACTGGTATCGACTGGGGCATGTCGCGCTTTTTCAAGCAGAGAGGAGTTTCTTTGTATTTGAAACGGGCTGAGTAAGCAATCTCATTTTAGCTTGCGGGAAATGTGGTATGCTCCGTTTATTGAGGGGCATTCGAATGCCAAGTCTGCCAAGCATTCAGCGGTCCTAATTATATTAGGAGCCACGCTTGGCACTCTGTGCGCAATGGATAGGAGTGTCGATTGCCCGTTTATTAATTCGTCGGAAGATTTTTGTCCCTACAATTCCGCTTATGAGTCATGGACCAGGCGACGCCGCTGATCATCAAGGTTGAGGCGATGGCTAGGCGGAGTGTGAATTGTTCGTCGATGTATACAATACCTCCCAGTGTGGCGAGTAAGGGGACTAGCAGCTGAGCGATTGCAGCCTGAGTGGTTGTTAGTTTGGGAAGCGCTGTATACCATAGGACATAGCCTAAGCCAGAGGTTAGGCCTCCAGATAGGAGCGCAAGTGCGATTCCTTGGGGGATTAGCTGTGTGTGAGCGAAGGCGCAGACACTGCTTGCCAGCGCAAATGGTGCAGCTCTTAGGAAATTGCCCGAGGTGGTTAAGATGGGAGACGAGCGTCCCCTTCCCGCGATGGAGTAGGCGCCCCATGCGATACCACTGATCAGCATCAGGAGTGCGCCGAGTGGATCTGGCGCGGAGACCCCAGGGGAGACTAAGTAAACGATCCCTGCGATGGCGACCGCGAAGGCAGTCCATTGACTGCGATGCATACGTTCACCTTGGCGATGCGCGGCCAGCAGCATGGTGATTTGGACCGCTCCGAACAGTATTAAGGCACCCGTGCCAGAGCTTAGGGAGCGATAGGCCATCGAAAATGCGGCGGCGTAGGCATAGAGCGCAAATCCTGAGCGCCAAGAGCCCTGCGCCCAACCAGTGCCCGCGCCTGGGATTATCCAGATCGAGAGCGGAACTAATACCATGACAGCTCCGAGGAGTCGCAGCGAAGTAAAGGAGTAGGGGTCAATGGCAGCTCCTTCCAACGCTAGCCGGCACAATACAGAATTACCGGCGAACGCGATGAGCGTCAGCGCTGTTAAGCAGAGGACCTTGATCTGTGGGAACATGTGCTTGGGAGCCGCGCCGCAGGTGCTTATTCCTGCGAAGGTGGTAGGGAGTGCTATAAGTAGAGAGTGGAGAGTCGCTCGCTAAGAGTGAGCGCTGCAGCGCTTGGCTGCGGTCACACTTATGCACGGCACCCTTGGTGCCATGACTCTTTGCTGGAAGCTCGATGAGTTTTCATCCTTATCAGCCTCGCGTCGGACTGGATTCACGCTAATTCACGTAAATTAACGGTTCCACTCCAGCGTCTGCCAGCTGAGTGCTTCAGCTCTTTGCTCCGGCTTCGATTGCTTCCACGATCTTGGCGTAGATCGCCGCGACGGGCATCTGGGCCAGTTCGCTGGAGTGGATGCGGGCGACGTTGAGCTCGGGCAAGGTGTCCAGTGACTCAGAGAGGCAGACGTCGCGGTTGGCTTCCACCTCTTCGACGCGGTCGATCGGGGTGAAGTGGGGCGCGGAGTTGAGCGCTTGCGGGTGCTCTTTGACCAGTTTTAGGATGGCTTTGACGGCTTCGGCGAAGCGGTCGAGCTCGGCTTGGGTGTAGCTCTCGGTGGGCTCGATCATGAGGCCGAGGGCTTCGGGCCAAGCCACGGTGGGCGCGTGAAATCCGAAGTCGAGGAAGAGCTTGCCGATACGGGGCGCGGCGTCGCTCTTGCGTAGGCCGACACTTTCGAGTGCCCCGAAGTCTTCGGGTTTGAGTGAGAGAATGAACTCGTGCATGCGCGGTTCAGCGTCGGAACCGGTGGGCAAGGTTGCGTAGTCCTCGCGTAATTGCTCGTGGAGGTAGCGGGCGCTCAGCACCGCCATTGCCGACATGCGGCGCACGCCTGCGTGTCCGAGTCGCAGTAGATAGCTTAGGCAGCGCACTTTATGCGCGAAATTGCCCCAGTGGCGGTGGAAGGAGCCAATCGACTTTTCCGCTTTGACGGGAGTGTAGGTGGTGCCGTCGAACTCGATTTGGTAGCCAGGCAGGAAGGGCAACAGCTTGTCACTGACGGCCACGATGGCATCGCCGGGGCCGCCGCCGCCGTGGGGGATGGTCCAGGTCTTGTGTAAATTGTTGTGCACCGCGTCCACGCCTAAGGCGCCGAGGTCGATCCAACCGGCAATGGCGTTCATGTTGGCGCCGTCCATGTAGACCAGGCCGCCGAGTGCGTGAATCTTTTCCGCGATCTGCTTGAAGGAAGTCTCGAAGATGCCGGAGGTGTTGGGGTTGGTGATCATCACACCCGCGATGCGCTGGCCGTATTCTTCGATGCGGCGGTCGAGGTCTTCGTTGAGCACGCGGCCCTCGGTGTCGGCTTCCAAATAGACGATTTTGCCCTGCTTGCCGCCGAAGCCGGCCATGGTGGCGGTGGCGAAGTTGGTGCCGTGCGCCGAGCGTGGGATCAGGATGATGTCACGTGTCTCACCTTTGTCGCGGTGGTAGGCTTGGAATAGTTTGAGTCCCACCAGTTCGCCCTGCGCGCCTGCGAGCGGTTGCGTAGTGACACCGGGCAGGCCGGTGATACCCTTGAACCATTCTTGAATTTCGTGCAGCACCATCAGGCAGCCCTGTGAATCTTCGACTGGCGCTTGCGGGTGCAGGTCGGTGAAGCCAGGCAGGCTGGCCGCCCAGTCGTTGACCTTCGGGTTGTACTTCATGGTGCAGGAGCCGAGCGGGTAGCAACCGTCGTCGGGGCTGACGTTGAGTTTGCCCAGCTCCTGATAATATTGGATCACTTCGTCGGCGCTGTAGCACGGCAAGCCCGGCGCGGTGGCGCGGATTTGCTCGGCAGACACGGCGGCCAATGTTTGCGCGTCAGCTGCGGGCGCTCCGAAAACGGATTCAAAGGCCGCGAGCAGAGCGTCGAGTGGTTGCTCGCGATTGGAGAAGGAGAGCTTTAAGAGCTGACGTTCACCTGCGATGCGATCGGAGACATCGGCCCCAGCCAATACACCCGCTGCGCGAGCGGCGGTTAGCACGGAGGCGACTGGTTGGGAGAGCTTAAAAGTCACTTCGTGGTAACTTTTGGACTGCGGGAAGGCCAGCTCGACGCCATCGAAGCGAGTTAACTGGGCGACCGCCTGGCTGAGCTTGCTGCGTAGATCGCTTAAAATCTTTTCCAGTCCAGAGTCGCCGCGTTCCAGCAGCGCAGCCCCGACCAGTGTGGCGATAAAGGCTTGGTTCGAGCAGATGTTGGAGGTGGCCTTGTCCTTGCGGATGTGTTGTTCACGGGTGGAGAGCACGCCGACGCGGCATTCGCGACCGGCGCTGTCTTTGGCCTTGCCGATGAAACGGCCAGGGGCGGCGCGCACGCCGTTGCGGTCTTTGCTGCTGAAACGCACACCGAAGAGTCCGAGTCCCGGGCCGCCGAAGTTGGGAGCCAGTGCGAGGTGGTGGGCCTCGCCGACGATGATATCGACGCCATTTTCGCCGAAATCGCAGGGAGCCTTGAGTCCGCCGGGCGCCAGCAAGAGTGGATCAATCACCGCGATCGTTTTGAGCCCGCGTTCAACGGCAAATTGAGTGAGCGCATCGACCTCTTCCAGTAAGCCGAAGGTGTTGACTTGGGGGAAGACGATGGCGGCGAGGCGATCCGCCGCATCCGTTGCGGCCGCGGCGAGCGCTGTTGGATCGATGAGGCCCGTCTGCGGATCGGCGGGCACTCGGATGAGTTCGATTTCAGTGCCTTCTGATTGAGTGGCCAGCACTTCCAAGTCGCCCGGGTAGAGTGTTTCGGGGATGAGAGCCGCTGATTTGCCACGGCTCATGCGGATGGCGGCGCAGATGCCCTCGAAAATAGAAGTCGAGCGGTCGTAGAGTGAAGCGTTCACCGCTTCGAAGCCCGTCAGGCGGGCCATCGAGCATTGGTAGATCCAGTGCGCCAGCAAGGTGCCCTGGCTCAGCTCTGGCTGATAGGGCGTGTAGGCGGTGGTCATGTTGCGAATGTCGCAAATCGGCGCGATGACCGGGGACGGCACAAAGTCGGGCACGCCGTCGCCGAGAAAACTGGTGCCGATGCGATTCTTGGCTGCGATGGCGCTGAGGCGCTCTTTAAGTGCCTCGTACTCCAGCTCCTCCGGTAGCTCCAGCTCGTTGGGGAAACGCACATCACTGGGGATGTGGTCGAAGAGGTCGTCCAGCCGTTCTTTGCCCACGGCGTCGAGCATGGCGCGAATGTCAGATTCGCTGGCAGGAATGTAGTGGCGCGCGAGTTCGCGCTGGTCGGCTAGTGAGGCTTGCATGGTAGTGTGTAAAAAGATGCTGTAAAACGAACGATCCAGACTTGTGACGCCTGTAAACACAATAATTTTCAGATAAGTTTTCTCAGGATACTGCAGCAGTATCTTGGAGCGGAACTTGACTTTATGAGATGGAATTGAGTTTCATTGCGCGCGAGCTCATAAGCTTCGACTTTTTGTAGGGGTTTCACTGGTGAGGAGCAGCCGATGTAGGGAGCCGCACAGAAGCGGTCTTTACCAGTGAAGCCCCTACGACAGATTAAACTCGCAGCCACTACTTTTTCCAAAAACAGATTTAATTATGCCAAGCGTACTTCAGATACCACTTCACGATTTTCATGCCGCTCAAGGCGCACGTTTCGTTGCATTCGGCGGTTGGAATATGCCGGTGCAATATACCAGCATTTTGGAGGAGCACAAGGCGGTGCGTGAAGCCGCCGGGCTCTTTGACGTGAGCCACATGGGTGAGTTTTTTGTGCAGGGCAGCGATGCGGCACTCTTCTTAGACCGGTTGGTGGTGAATGCCGTAGCTAGTGCGCCGATCGGGAAGGCGGTCTATTCCCCCATGTGCAATAGTGAAGGCACGGTCGTCGATGACTTGATTGTCTATCGGACTGGAGAGGAAGCGTTTCTTGTTTGTGTCAACGCGGGGAATATTGAAAAAGATTACGGCTGGTTCTTGAAGCAGGCCGAGCGTTGGGGCTTGGATGTTAGCATTGAGGACCACTCTGATGACTATGCTTTGCTCGCCTTGCAGGGGCCTCAGGCGGAAGCGATTTTACTGGCAGTTGGGCTGGGGGAAGTTGCGGAAATTAAACGCTTTTGGCACCAGTTGGTGACATTTGGGGGTGAAAAGGTTCGTATTTGTCGCACGGGCTATACGGGGGAGGATGGCTTTGAGATTTACTGCTCGCCGAAGGTTGCGGAGGTGTTGGCGAAGCAAATTATGTCTGAGGGGGACGCTTTTGGCGTGAAGCTCTGCGGGCTGGGGGCGCGTGATAGTTTGCGTCTTGAGGCTGGTTTACCGCTCTATGGGCATGAATTGAGTGACCACATCACTCCATTTGAGGCCAGTCTCGACTGGACGGTGAAACTGAATAAGACTGATTTTATTGGTAAGAACGCGTTGACGGAGCAAAAGGAAAACGGCATTCCGCGTCGCGTGGTGCATTTCAGGCTCGAGGGGCGTCGTATTGCGCGTGAGGGTACGCCGGTGGTGGATGCGTCTGGTGAAGCGGTGGGACGGGTACTCTCAGGCACGCTCTCGCCAATCATAAACTGCCCGATTGGTAGTGCGATTGTTCGCAGTGAGGTGAGGGATGCGCCACTGTTTGTGGATCTGCGTGGCAATCAGTTGCCGCTGCAAATCGCAAAGCCGCCGCTGCATAAATAATGTAGTGGGGGTCCTGCTCCCGGACGTTGAGCTCTGTAGTTGGAAGCTATGGTTACATTATTGTAGCAGGAGCATCTTGCTCTCGAACGTTGGTCTTGGAGCTGGAACTGGCGACCCTACTTTTTTAGCGCCGCGTCGAACCAGTTGCTGCCGAAGTCGTTGTTGCTGGAACGGCGCTCGCCGCGTTGGCCGTTCTTGGGCTTGCCACCGGGCCCCTTCGGGCTACCGGTGCGCTCTTTTTTGCCACCGATTTCGGGCTGCTTTTTCATGGACAGGGCGATGCGGTTGCGTTGAAGATCGATCTCAGTGACCGTGACTTGCACCTTGTCGCCGACTTTCACGACCTTGTTGGGGTCGTCGACGAATTTGTCTGCGAGTTGACTGATATGGACGAGGCCATCTTGGTGTACGCCGACATCCACGAAGGCTCCGAAAGCGGTGACATTAGTCACGATTCCGGGTAGCTTCATGCCGAGGGTGAGGTCGGAGGGCTTATCCACGCCTTCGGCAAAGGCGAAGGCTTCGAACTGTTTGCGTGGATCACGGCCAGGTTTGGCCAATTCTTCCATGATGTCGCGCAGGGTTGGCAGCCCGACTCCTTCCGATACGTAGTCTTGCAAGTTAATTTTCGAACGGGCGCCACCGTCCTTGGTTAGATCTTCGACTTTGCAGCCTACATCGCCAGCCATTTGCTCGACGAGAGCGTAGCGTTCGGGGTGCACGCCGCTTTGATCGAGTGGATGGGCGGCATCTCGAATGCGTAGGAATCCGGCGCATTGCTCAAAGGCTTTGGGGCCGAGTCGGCTGACTTTGGTCAATTCTTTGCGTGATTTGAAGGGGCCATTTTCCTGACGGTGAGCGATGATATTGCCTGCGATGGATTCGTTGAGGCCGGATACGTAGGAGAGCAGTTGCTTACTGGCGGTGTTCACTTCGACGCCCACCTTGTTCACGGAGGAGATCACGGTGTCGTCGAGTGTCCGTTTGAGTGCAAATTGGTCGACATCGTGTTGGTATTGTCCTACGCCGATTGATTTAGGGTCGATTTTGACCAACTCGGCGAGAGGGTCCATTAGACGGCGTCCAATGGAGACGGCGCCACGCACGGTGAGGTCTTGATCGGGGAACTCGTCGCGGGCGGCTTCGGATGCGGAGTAGATGGAAGCGCCCGATTCGTTGACACTGACGATAATAATATTGGCGGGGAGTCCGAGTCCGCGGAAGAAGGTTTCCGTTTCTCGGCCGGCGGTGCCGTTGCCGATGGCGATGGCTTCGATCTTGTATTTTTCGATCAGCGCCTTGGCCTCCACGGCCGCGCGTTCGACTTGTCCCGTGCCGCCCGTGCAGAAGAGCACGTGATTAAAGAGTAGCTTGCCTTGAGCATCGAGAATGACGGTCTTGCAACCCGTGCGAAAGCCTGGGTCGACGGCCATCGTGCGCTTTTGTCCTAGGGGAGAGGCGAGCAATAGTTCGCGCGCGTTGTCGGCGAAGACTTGGATGGCGGCTGCATCTGCTTTCTTTTTTGCTTGGATGCGCACTTCGGTTTCCATTGAGGGGCTAAGCAGGCGCTTGTAAGCGTCGGAGATGGCTTTCTTGACCTCGTCGGCGGCAGAGCCACGGCCATTGAGAAATTGCTTTTCGATAATGCTGATGCCAGCTTCTTCTTCCGGTAGGATCCGGTGGAAGAGGAAGCCTTCTTTTTCGCCGCGTCGAATCGCCAGCACACGGTGGGAGGGGGCATTTTTGATGGGTTCCTTCCACTCGAAGTAGTCGCTGTATTTGGCCCCATCGACTTCTTTGCCCGGGAAAGCTTCGGAGCTTAGGATGCCTTGCTCCCAGAAGAGCTTGCGCAGTTTCTCGCGGACGTCGGCATCATCGCTGATCCATTCGGCTATAATGTGGCGGGCACCTTCGAGTGCAGCATTAGCGTCTGCGACTTCTTTTTCAGCGTCGACATAGCTAAGTGCCTGTTCGGCAGTATCATTTGCATTTTGATTTTCGAAGATATGCGTGGCCAGCGGCTCGAGCCCACGTTCGCGCGCGATCATCGCTTTGGTGCGGCGCTTGGGGCGGAAGGGGAGGTAGATGTCTTCTAGCTTTGCCAAGGTTTTCGCCTCAGCGATTTTAGTTTTTAGTTCATCTGTCAGTAGGCCACGTTCATCGAGCGATTTTTTTATCGATTCCCGGCGATTGGCTAAGTCGGCTAGTTGTTGCAAGCGGTCACGGATGCTGGTGATTTGAACTTCATCCAGTTCACCGGTTTGTTCTTTGCGATAGCGGGCGATGAAGGGCACGGTGCCACCCTCTGCGATGAGCGCCGCGGTGGCAGTCACTTGTTGAGCAGTTAGGCTCAGTTCTTCGGCGATTTGGTCAATGAATGGGTTCTGCATGGGTCAATAAAGAGGCAATCCATCTCGGATCTGTTTGGGAAGCGGATGACCCTATGCCACTTGCTGTGTAGGGAAAGCAAAACTGTCAGCTAAAATGTTTTTTTTCGGACAACAGAGTCATTCGCTGTGTCCCGATGCTGGACTCCCGGACCTGTGCCAGCCTCTTGACTGTAGCGTGGTGTTGTGAAGGCGTTTGGGCCTCTATATGATAGCGCTTCGACTGGCCGGCTAACAGACTCGAGGGCCAGCGGGTGATTTCTAAAATGCCAGATTCTCTACATAGGGATCCCTTTCATCGCCTACCAGTTCTTCCACATAATCGACACGTGTGGGGCCAGGGGTGCTGGTGTCGCCGGTATAGTTGGCGAGTGCTTGGTCGTAGCGAAAGGATCCGCTGCCTGTCAGTGTGATATTCTTGCAAACGATGGAGCCGTAGAGGTCGGAGTCTCCCGTGATTTTTACTTCTGCATTGGGTGCATAGATGAGTCCACTGAATTGGCCATTGTTAAGAAAGTTGATGCTCTGTGTGTCAGTTCCGGTGCCCCAGATTTGTAGTTGTTTAGGGGCCACTTCGCTGAAAATGCCGGCTCCGGTTACTTCCATGTTTCCCGCGATATAGATTTTGAGTGTGGCGTCTGAGGCCATTTCTATGGCGCCGCCTTGAATGACTTTCAGTGTGGTCTCATTTTCGTTCGGTAAATTGATCGTGACGTCGCCTTCTATTCGTAGAGTGGCTCCTGCCTTGATTTCGAGTTCGTTCATATTGAGCACCGTGGCGATGCCTTGTTGCCCGATCGTTTCCTCGTCAATATACTTATTATCATTCCATGATGTTGCTGGGTCATCATAGGAATAGGGCAGCTTATATTCGGACCACAGGTGAGTGAGTTCGAGTGTGGGGGCGGTGATTGTTTCGAAATCTGCGGTAAAACTAGTCGATAGTGCGCCTGTTTGGGTGGAGACTAACCATCCGTTTTTCTTCCAGAGTTCTTCTGTGTCAGATGGATCCCATTCGTTTATATCCTTGGGGCCGACTTGTCCACCCCAGCTGACATAAAGGCCAGAGTAATCTGAGCCACCAATTGCGGCTGTTCCGTAAACATCGGAGCTGCCCAGTGTGATGGAACCATCGCTGGTGCCAGTGGTGGCAATAGCAACTTTATCAGTGGCTACTGAGTTGCTATAGGGAATGAAGCTGGTGCTGGAGTCATTATCGGGATCCGAGTTCCAACTGTCGAAGACGACACCTCCGCTGGCTTTGATAAAATCCTTGGTTAGCATGCCATAAGCAAATAGCCCCTGAGATGTCGAGGCAGATACACGGGCATACATGTAGCGGGTAATCGGAGGGCTGGAAGGAAGCACTACGGTGGCCTTGGCGACGACTTCCGGAGCGTCGCTGGCGTAGTTGTAGATATAAATGTTGGTCGCGCCTGTGATATTGCCGATGAAGATATGGTCACTGAGTTGAATCTGGGCGTCGCTGCCTTGAATGGTCCAGTCAGCCCAACTGTAGTTGGGGTTCTCGTTGGAGCTCATTATGGCATTGACTGCATATTCGACTCCAGACTCAGCCAGATTCATGGTGGCCATGTTATAAAATGCGCGATTCGAGCTTTTATAGGTTTGGCTGCAGAGTTGTAGGTAACTGGGGACCGCGATCACTCCCAGAATTGTTGTAAAAATGAGGGCGATAATAAGGGCGCTACCTGTGGTGTGCTGGCTTCCCGTGAAATGAGTGACGTGAGTGCGCATATTTTATGGGATTGGAGTGGCCTTGTTACGTAATACGTAGCGAGCGGAAACAATGGGGGCGCTGCTCTGAATGCCCGTTGCGATGCGTGTGCTAGAGGTCCCAATGACTTGCATCATTTTAGTGTTCTCGTTTGCTTGAGTTAAACTCTGTGCGATTTGAATACGGCTGCCGCTTATGGTGTAGGCGGCAAATTGTAAATCGTTTATGTTGGATGCCACTTCATCGGAGCCCTGATCGGGAGAGTTACGAGTGACTTTTCTAAGCTGCGAATTGTAGGTATAAGTGATGTAGATACCTTTTTTTAGTAGTCGGAATTCGTTTTCACTCAGCCAGACGATGTCTTCAGCTTCCCGAATGTCGCGGGAGAAATATTGGAGGAAAGTTCCAGCCTCCCGGTCAAACTCAGAATAATTGGAGGCCAGTAGGGTCGCTTTGGCGAAGAATACGTAGAAGGTGAGGACCGCAGCGGAGAGAATAATTGAGAGACTTAGAGATACGAGGAGTTCAACTAGAGTGAAACCTCTGGTGCAGCGCATGTGCGCTTTGCTTATAAGTAGGTGGTGATTGTGGAGGAACATCTGTAATTAAATTGGCTTCTATGGTCGCACGCCGTAGAAATAATCGTGCATGCCATTCTTGGCATACAGAAACTCGATACTCAGGTAGTGCATCTTTTTATTGATTCCTTCCCATTCGGCTTGAAGCAGGACACTCTTGAGGTCTGTTTTGCCAGTGACATCATCGATGACTCTGGTGAAGGTGAAGCGCTCCGGGCGGATTTCATCGCTTCCGAGGGTGTCGGAGGGCGTCAAGGTTTTGGTTCGTGATAAACTTCCGATATGGCTCCAGTTCATTAATCGGAGGCTTTCTGCCTCGTCTTGCAGCACTTGGGTTGCGTAGGTGGTGGCGCGTGAGTTGTCATGTAACAGCATTCCACTGCGTAGGCAGACAGTGGCCGATGTTAGTCCGATACCGAGCACCATGATGGCAATGACGATCTCAACTATCGTGTAGCCGTGACTGTGCCTTCCTTCCGGACTTGCGATTGTTTGCTGTGTCTTCACTTCGATGTGTTAGCTAAATCGCTTTATTTGATTTAGCCATTGTCAGTGGCCTCTCGCCCGCTTATCTCTGGGCGGTTGGCCTTATTCCCTCGCTGTTATTTATCCTAGATTTAACTGAAGATTTAGGTAATTGCAAGATTTAGGCGACAATATAGGGGTATCGAACTCTAGCTCTGAGCGTTCAGCCCAAGGTGAAAGCGAGCCGTCGGAGTCGGTGCGTTGCGAAGGGGCTTGGAGAGATGTGATTGCCCAGGTACTTGTAAGCGCCGGGATCGCTCTAGCTATCGCAGTGTTTTAGCTGGCTGTAGATCTGTCGCAATGCGATGAAGTCCTGGTCGCGTGATCCGCTCAGGATGGTATGGTCGTAAAGTGGGCTCTGTTTCATTTCCTCGACTGCGACTTGCAGGCGGCGCTGGACTTCATCTTCGGCGTCTGTGCCGCGTCCGCGCAGGCGGGTTTCCAGTTCTTCGATGGTGGGTGGCATGATGAAGATGCTGACGACCTTGCCTTTGAGTAGAGGGTCATTCAGGGCTGTCTGCTTCATTTGTGCGGCGCCTTGGACATCGATGTTAAGCAATAAGTCGGTACCAGCGGCTAATTTGCCCTGAACTTCTTGTTTTAGAGTGCCGTATAGGTTGCTGTGTACGTGTGCATATTCGTAGAATGCGCCTGCTTTGATTTTGTTTTTAAAGGTTTCGTGGTCGAAGAAGTAGTAGTCGACTTTGTCTATTTCATTGCCGCGGGGGGGGCGTGTGGTGGAAGTGACCACGCGTTGGATGCCGGGGATTTCGGATAGCATGCGATCACATACAGTTGTTTTTCCACTGCCGGCGGGGCCGGATACGATTATGAGGTGTCCAGAGTTCACAAGAGGAAGTGGGAGGAATTAATAGGTGAAGGCGACTCCGAGTAGTAACAGGCCGTAGGCGGCAAAGAGGCTGCCAAAAACACGTGGGCGTAATTCTTTGCGATAAAGCCAATCGAAGAAGTCGCGCAGTTTATAAGGGTTTGCCCCTAGAACCAAGGCGGTGATGATGGCTAGGTAGGTGAAGCTCACTAAAAATAGACGCGTGATCGGCAGTTGCATATAAGCGGCGTCTAGTAGTGCACCTGCTGTGAGGAGTATTAGCGCAGCCAGCCCTCTTACGGCCAGAAAGTCCGGTACGTAGATGAAGGAGCCGAGGGTAACGACTAGGAAAATGCCGAAGAGTAGGTTTTTGTACTGCCCGAAATCAGCGGGCCCGAGTTGTGTGATTTTGTATAGAAACCAGATGGCCGCAGATCCGAGTAAGATATATGCCGCAACGCGTGAGCGTGGGAAGGCTTTCGTGCTTTTGGCGGAATTCATGCCGTGCCACAGAAAGTGGGCGCCGAAGGCGATTAGGAAAATACTGGTGAAGAGTGTGGCTTGAAAAAGTGTCATGATTTGTGGTGGCGGATGGGTAATGGGTAATGACTAATGCTGCTGGTGGAAGGAAAAAAAGAGAATCGACGTTTGTCAGTTTGAAGAATTCACGGCAAATCTGTGCTGATGAACTTGCTTTTGGATAACGTGTGGCGGCCAATTGATTTGGTCGTTTTTGACTGCGATGGTGTGCTTTTGGAGACGATGGCGGCTAAAATTGAGGCTTTTCAGCGGTGGGTGCCAACGGCGCATACGGCGCGTGGGGCGGAGTTTATGCAGGTGGTCATGGCTGGTTTTGGTAAGGCTCGTGCCCACCATATTCGCAGTTTTTATGAGGACATTTTGAACCAGGTGGTTTCGCAGGAATTTTTAGACGCGGAGGTTGAGCGTTTTACAGCGATTTGTGAGCCACTTTGTGCGGGTGCGGACTGGCGGGTGGGGGCGCGCGAGTTTGTGCTGGCCTGTCGGGATGCGAGCCTGCCTCGTTTTGTGCTTTCAGGTACGCCTCAAGCTCCCTTGGAAGCGATGTTGGTCTCTACTGGTGCGATTGATTATTTTGATGTGGTGATTGGTTCGCCTCCGGCGAAGTCAGAGAGTCTGCGACGTATCTTAAGTGAAACCGAGGTCTTACCAGATCGCTGTGTGTTTATAGGTGATGCGGAAGCGGATCGAGCTGCTGCTGCGTCTGTAGATGTACATTTTGTGTATTTTCCCTCAGAGGCGGACCGACCAGAAGGCCCCATTGCTACGGAGGTCAGCGATTTGCGGCAGCTCTTGCCTGTTGCTGAGGGGTGATCGGGTTATTCGCTATGCAGAATCGCATTCAGTGAAGTATTTTGTATAAGTTTAACTTTATTTCATTGACCATTTTGATTAGTGTGGCTTATTTATGGGTCAGTTGATATTACTCATGAACAGCAAAATAAATACTCTATCGTCCCTAAGTTTACTGGCTATGGGCTGCGCACTTAATGCACAGGGCGGCTACGTTCTGTTTAGCGATTCTAATGTAGATCTTGATCCGGAGTATCGGGTGGTGCGTCCGATTTCCGCACCCTATTTTCATGAAGACTCATTTGTTACCAGCGATGTGAGGGCATGGTATGTCTCTCACGAGTTTGATTCGGATACTGGGGCGGTGCTGAATAATGGATCAGCTACGGTTATGGCCCTGCAGCTGCGACTTGCATTAACGGAGAGTTTGCAATTTGTAGCTTACAAAGACGGCTATACCGAGTTTGATGATGCGGGGGCGCTGGAGGATAATTCGGGCTGGAATGATGTGGGTGCCGGGATTAAGTGGGCTTTTGTCCAAGACTGGGAAAATCAATTTCATATGGCACTTGGACTCGGATATGAATTTAGTCTGGGAGAAAGTGATGTTTTGCAGGACAGTGATGAGTTTCGTCTTTGGCTGTCGGCTAACAAGGGCTTCGATCGGCTGCATTTTGGAGCGACGGCAAATTTGATTTTATCTGAGGACGATTCAGATAGTCTACTTGGGAATTCCGATATGGTGACCTTGCATTTGCATGCCGATTATTATATGACTGATTGGTTGAGTCCAGTGATTGAGGTGAATGGTTATTTGGCGCAGGATGAAGCGCCGGCATCACTGAGTGTGCTGAATTTTTCGGGTGTGGACGCTGGCAGTCTGCCTGGGGGGCAGGAGAATGATAGCTACACTATCGCTGTAGGTGCTGAGTTGCGCTTGATTCAGGATCTCGGACTTCGAATTGCATATGAGACGGAGTTGAATGATCGTGATAGCTTGTTCGGTGAGCGTTGGACGTTCTCGGCGGTTTATGAGTTTTAGTTAGTTGATTGTGTTATTCGTGAGAAGGGCGCCTCCAGCGATGGGGCGCCCTTTTTTTACGAGGGATAAGCTACCGCTTTCAAGTTTCACTTGATCTAATGCAGATGGTACCCATATATATAAGCTATACTGTGCGTTGCGGGATTGAGCTGGCTTAGTATATGGAGATGGATTGGCCGGGACGACCCCACCTGACTAGTCTATCGGATCACATCAAGGTATGAATTTTGACTATATAATCGGGGGCTTCTTAGGTGTCATTGTTGGCATTTTGCTTACTTACATAGCGACCAAGCGCCATTTTGTTCGATTGGAAGAAGCGTTACGTAGTCGTTTCGATGTGGAAGCACGAGAGGCACGGCTTGCTCAAAAAGAAGAGCAATCGGAGTTGGAGTTGAATTATAGGAACAAAGAGTTGGATTTGACGCGGGCAATCGCCACTCGTGAGGATGAGTTGAAAATTCGTGCGCGTGAGCTTGAGCGCGAGGGGGAGCGACAGTCTGAGCAGCAGGCGCAGGTCGATTTGAAATTTAAAGAATTGGCACGGGAGCAGCGTTTGCTGGGGGATGCTGAGCACGAGGCCGAGAAGATTCGTCGCCTTTATCGCCTTAAATTGCATCAAATCACGCAAATGGAGCGTGACGAAGCACGTCAGTTATTAATGAAAAGCACTGAGCGTGAGTGTGAGCAAGAGATACGTGAGTTACGGCAGAGTCTGTTGGGGCGTGCGGAGGCCGATGTTGCGAGCGAGGCACGGCGTATTTTGTTGGCCGCGATGCAGCGCATCACCAGTCAACCGATGAATGATGCGACGGCTACAGTTGTTAATTTACCCAGTGAGGAGATGAAGGGCCGTATTATTGGTCGCGAGGGGCGTAATATTCGCACATTTGAGCACGCTACTGGCACGACTTTGATGATCGATGAGACGCCGGATTCTGTTTTGATTTCCTGCTTTGATCCTGTGCGACGTGAGATTGCGCGTATCGCGCTGGAGGCACTTTTACGAGATGGTCGTATTCATCCTTCTAGCATTGAAGATGAGGTCGTTCGTGCTGAGGAAGAGATGCGTGCGAATGTCATCGATTTAGGAGAGGGAGCTTTGCGCAAACTTCGGTTACATGATGTGCACCCTGAAGTTGTGGCATTATTAGGTAAGCTGCACTATCGCCTTTCCAATAATCAGAATACCCTGGCGCATTCCGTGGAAGTGGCCAATCTATGTGCGCTGATTGCCTCTGAAATCGGCTTGGACCCAATGATCGCTAAGCGAGCAGGTTTGTTTCACGATATTGGTAAGGCGGTCGATGAAGACTATGAGGGCAGCCATGCCACAGTCGGTGCTGAGATCATTAAGCAGTATGGGGAAGATGCGCGTGTGGTGAATGCTGCTGCTGCGCATCATCAGGAGGTGTCGGCGGAGAGTGCGTATGCGGGATTGGTGATGGTGGCTGATTCGCTGTCAGCGGTGCGGCCAGGTGCTCGAGCCTCGTCCATTGACGGGTTTATTCAGCGGGTGCGCAGTATTGAGGATATCGCTGCTGCTCAGGCGGGGGTGAGTGAGGCATATGCGGTGCAAGCTGGCCGTGAGGTACGGGTGATTGTTGAGCCGGAAATCGTGAATGACGAAGAGGCGCGTCAACTGGCCCGTACGATTCGTCAGCGTATTGAAGAACAATTAAATTATCCCGGAACGGTTGAAATTACTGTGATTCGTGAACAAAGGTTTTCTGAAACTGCTGTATGAGAAACTTTTTAACCTCTTTTTATGTACTGTGTGTCTGGGCCTGGGCTCCGCTGCTGGCTGCGCCTTCATTGGTAATTTTGGATACAGGTGAGCAATTGATTGGAGAGGTGCTCCCGCAATCAACATCGGAAACTGTGGTGCTGCGCTCTGAAATCCTGGGCGAGGTGCAGATGCTGCGATCACGTATTGTATCTATTGAAGCAAAGCAGGCTGTCACCGAAACACCGGCTGTCGTCGTGCAGCGTAAAGCGTCGTCGGACATCAGGACCAGATCCGAGGGGAAGCCGTCTGTTAAGCCGTCTGAACTGAAGGCTGAGAAGCCGGCCGAGCCGAAGGCCGAGGTGCTGGTGGCGACTGAGACTCGCGTCGAACCTTTGGTGCCTGAGGCAGTTTTGGACGGAGTGCGTCCAGTCGTTGAGAAATTTCAAGCACTCAAAGCGCCTGATGATTGGTCTGGGAGTATACGCTTGGGGGTCAATGTGAGCCAGGGAGATACCAAATGGGCAGAATCATATGCGAATGGGAAGCTGGAAATTGACCCTAAGCAGAGTCCAAATTATTATCGTATTTCAGGTTCGTATACGTTTCGTGAAACCGAACGCTCGGACGGTTCGCAGTATCGTTCGACTGACAAATACGATGCGGAGTTTACCTATCGACGCACTTTTTGGAACGACTGGTTTGTTCAGAATGCACTAGGCTATCGTGCGGATCAAATCAAGGGGATCGACCGTGAGGCTCAGGAGACAGTGGGAGTGGGCTACCACTATAAGCCATCGGATACTTTTAATATTCTTCTCGGCGGCGGTGGAGGCATCGAAGAGTTCGATGCAGATTACGAGGATACCCGGGCGGGATTGAATCCTTTGGCAAATATTTTTCAAGAAGCGACTTGGAAACCCTTTAAACGCACCTCATTTGTACAGAAATTTAATTATTATTGGAATCCGGAGAACTCCGAGCAGTTCAATTATGTATTTACTGCTGCGATTCGGGTGCGCATGACGGATCTGCTGGGGCTGGAGTTCTCTTATAATAAGAGTTTCGATAATGATGTGGGGACTGGCAGCGCGCAGGATGATGTGCAATGGCGCAATGCACTAGTCGTTTATTTTTAGCTGCCTCTGCGTGCAATAGCACAGTGGAAACTAAGTTTCGGAGTCGGTGGGCATTTCCCAGATTTTCCACGGAGGGCGCTTTGACGCGAATCGGGATTACATCAAAATAGTTTCCAGTTCTGGGGCGTCAGGAGATTGTTCTATGCGTGTATTATTGTTGAACGGGTAGCGGTATTCGTCGCCACTGAAGTTGCGCATCACGATGGCTTCATTGGTAATCTCTTTGATGTAGTCGGGATTGATCGGGATCTTGCCGCCGCCTCCTGGTGCGTCGATGACAAACTGCGGGATGGAGTAGCCTGTTGTGTGTCCTCTGAGACTGCGGATGATTTCGATGCCTTTGCGTGGGTCGGCGCGGAGATGTGCGCTGCCTGTGATTAGGTCGCACTGATAAAGGTAGTAGGGGCGCACCCGCATCATCAGTAGCCGATGAATGAGTGACTTCATGACCTCGGCATCGTCGTTTACATTACGCAGTAGCACGGATTGATTGCCGATAGGCACGCCCGCATAGGTTAATTGTTCGCAGGCATTACGCAGGGTATGAGTGCACTCGTTTGGATGGTTGACATGTATGCTCATCCAGATCGGGCCATGCTTTTTGAAAATCTCGCACAGTTCTGGAGTGATGCGCTGTGGCAAAAATACCGGAATGCGTGAACCGATACGGATGAACTCGACATGCGGGATTTTACGCAACTCGCCCAGTAGGTGGTCCAGCTTGCGGTCGGACAGTAGCAGCGGATCACCGCCACTGAGCAGGACGTCGCGAATTTCGGGGTGCGAGCGGATGTATTCGAGGCCGCTTTCGAACTCTGGGTGGAAGTTATAGTCCTGCGCATTCGAGACCAGTCGGCTGCGCGTGCAGTAGCGGCAATAAGAGGCGCAGCGGTCCGTCACCAAGAAGAGCACGCGGTCGGGATAGCGGTGCACGATGCCATCGACTGGCTTAGTATTTTCTTCACCCACAGGATCCAGCATTTCCTCCGGGGCAGTGTGCATTTCGCCTGCGCGGGGGATGACTTGCCGCCGCACCGGGCAGTTCGGATCGTTGCGATCTATCAAGTTGAAGAAATAAGGGGTGATCGCCAGTGCCAGTTTGTCTTTGGCAAAGAGGCAGCCTGCCCGCTCGTCGGCGGTCAGTTTCATGTGTTTTTCCAGATGCTCCAGCTTGGTGAGGCGGTTTTTAAGCTGCCATTTCCAGCTATTCCAGTCCTCGGAGGGCACATCCGCCCAGAGGCCTTGGCCTTGATGCCAGTTTTCGAGTGAGTCGTTTGGATACATTTTTAAGCAGATCGGGCTAGAAGTTAAGAAAAGCGATTCTTCGGTTGTTGACGAGTTGATGTATCTACATACTTAAATATGTCAATGGCATCAGTGAAAACAAATGTGGAGATCGATGTGCTTGCGAAGCAGCTGTGGGCGCTGGGGGACCCTGTGCGGTTGCAGATCTTACGCATTTTGCCGACTGAGCCCACCTGTGATAATGCCTGCAATGTCTCAACTATTGCAGAGCGGATTGGGCTGTCGCAACCAGCCACGTCACATCATTTACGCATACTCCGCCAGGCAGGGATTATTACCAATGAGAAAAAATGCCGCGATATGATTTACTGGATCGATTTAGAGGCCGCAGCGTTGGTGCGCACTCAGTTGGGGGAGGTGCTGAGCTAATTTTTCGACTTAAAAAAGTGGAAACTCGTGGCATCCGTTTTAGCTTTTGAATTGCATGGCGCTGGATTCTCGTTTGGCTGCTGCGCTAACATGGCTAAAACGACTCGCACAGGACTTATCGCATTTGAAGACGGAACCGTATTCCGTGGCCGCGCTTTTGGCGCTGTGGCTACCAACGTAGGCGAGGCCTGCTTCAATACTAGTATGACGGGCTATCAGGAGATTTTGACCGATCCGTCGTATTTTTCTCAAATTGTCACGATGACCGCGGTGCAGATTGGTAACTATGGAATCTGTCCGGACGATGTCGAGTCGGACGGTCCCAAGGTCAAGGGATTCATCGTGCGTGAGGTCAGTCCCGTTGCCAGCAACTGGCGAAGCAATATTTCAATCCAGGACTATCTGGCAGAAGCGGGTATTCCGGGCATCGAAGGGGTGGATACGCGGGCGATTACTAAGAAGTTGCGTGTCTCCGGTGCTTTGAAAGCCTGTATCACCACAGAGGATATTTCCGAGGAAGAGGCGGTTAAACGTGCGCAGGAATTTGGTGGCTTGATCGGGGTGGATTTCGTTAAGGAAGTGACTGCCAAGGAGGCTTATCACTGGGACCCGGAGATGAAGCAATCGACCCCCTTTACAGTGGTCGGCACCGATTTGAAGCTGAATGAGGACAAAAGCGCGAAGCCTCGCTTTAAGGTGGCGGCTATGGACTTTGGTGCGAAGTATTCGATATACCGCAAGCTGCAGCACCATGGTTTCGATGTGCATGTCTTTCCCGCCACCGCCTCAGCGGAGGAGATTAAGTCCTGCAAGCCGGATTGCGTATTCTTGTCCAATGGTCCCGGAGATCCGGGAGCGGTGGAGTATGCACACGCTACGGTTAAGGAATTGATTGAGGATTACCCGACTTTTGGAATTTGCCTGGGGCATCAGATCATTACGCACGCTCTTGGAGCGAAAACTTTTAAGCTCAAGTTTGGTCATCGTGGTGGCAATCAGCCAGTTAAGAATTTGGAGACCGGAAAGGTTTCGATCACGGCGCAGAACCACGGTTTTGCTTCCACTCGGGAAGAGTTGGAAAAGACTGGTGCGATCGTGACAGAGATCAATCTCAACGACGACACTGTCGAAGGACTGCGCTTGAAGGATAAGCCCGTCTTTTCCGTGCAGTACCACCCCGAGGCAGCACCTGGCCCGAACGACGCCGACGCGCTCTTTGTAGATTTCTACAACATGGTTGCGAAGCACCACGGGTAGGTTTTAATGAGACGGATCACGCGCGGGCAGCTATGCCCCCGCGCCTCCTTAGTTGCCTTGGCTATTAGGCAACTAAGATTCCTAGGCTCAAGGTTGCGCGATGGCTTCGACTTGGGTTGAAGCTGTTGCTGTCTTTGGCTTATTCAGAGCTTTGATCCAGTCGGCCATGATGCGTGCACTTTCGCGGAGATAGATGTCGTAGCTCGTCGCTTCATCGTCTTCCTCTTCGTTTTCTGCTGTATCGCTGCCCTCGATGGTTGCGATCGCGTCGCTGACCTCTGTGTCGACGACACCTTCGCTTAATTCTTCGGCAATTTCATGAATGGGTTGCGCAAGTGTTTGTTTCGAGAGTGCATCCTGTTCCTCAGTTATTTTGAGTAGGAACTCTTCTATTTCGTAGTCGTTTTCGCTTAGGGTTTCGTAGATTTCATCGAGTTCATCAATATAGCCTTTTTCGCGAATTTTGCGTTCGATACGTTGATGGAGGTTGATTGAAATCGCTTTTTCTTCGTAGCGCTGACGACGCCATTCGATTTGTTTGTTGAGGAACTGAAATTCTTCAAGAGATTCTTGGCGTGTTTGGCTGGCAGCTATCAGGCGTTGTACCAATTTAGGATCTTCGGGGCTGTCGACATCCAACTTCGTCCAATTATTGATCCAGTCCACGGGGTTCACTTCATCCCAAGGGAGTGCGTGGGGCAGGTCATCTTCACCAATCGGCAAGAACTCGTTTACTGAGGGGAGCACAATGTCCGAGGGTACACCTTTTACCTGTGTGGAACTGCCATCAGGCAGGAAGAATTGCTTGATAGTGATTTTTGAGGCGACGGGGCGTGCCGTTGGTTCGATACTCTTTAGGAAAGAGAAGGGCATCCGACTGTTCATGTGGTAAACTTCTTGCACCGTGCCTTTGCCATGTGTGGAGCTGTTACCTACGATGAGCGCGCGGTCATTGTCTTGTAGGGCACCTGCCACGATTTCGGAAGCTGAGGCGCTGAAGCGGGAGGTGAGCACGATCAGTGGGCCGTCCCAGAGCATGTTGGGGTCGCGATCGGAGAGCACGTCGGTGCGTCCCGAGCTGTCGCGTACTTGTACCACTGGGCCTACTGGAATGAAGAGCCCGGTCAACCTCACTGCTTCACTGAGGAGGCCGCCGCCGTTCATACGAAGGTCGAGAATGAGACCTTCTGCACCAGCGTCGCGTAGCTTGTTAATCAATTCTGAAACGTCGTCGGTAGTGGTGGTGAGTGTACCGCCGGCACCGATGTTGCCGTAAAAGGAGGGCAGTTCTATCACGCCGACAGCGATTGTCTGTTCGTCATTGACTGGCACGCTGATTAGTTTGCCAGTTGCCAAGTTGGCAGTGAGTTTGACTTCGTCGCGTACGATTGGCACAATCTTGCGGACAGAGGGATCGGCTGCGTCTCCAGGGCGGATCAGGAGCCGAACTGTAGTGCCTTTCTCGCCTTTAATTTTACGCACGATGTAGCGCAGTTGCATGTCGACTACATCTTCAAATTCTTCGTCTCCTTGCGCGACGCCCAGAATTTGATCTTCGGCTTCCAGCAGGCGTGAGCGCTCTGCTGGACCACCGGGCAGGATTTCTTTAATGGTGCAAATGCCATCGTCGTCTTCGAGCATTGCACCGATGCCGACGAAGGAGTTCTGCACTGCGGAGTTGAAGCTCTCGAGAGTGTCGGATGAGAGGAAGGTGGAGTGTGGATCGAAGAGCTGTGTCATTGCATTGATAAACGACTCTTGTACTTCTGCGGCTTCTCGTGCGATGGTGTGGCTGAGGTTGCGTTCGTAGCGGCGGTGGATTTTTTCACGCGCGGCGTCGAGTGTTTCAGCATAGAATTCGCGATCTTCCAGCAGGCGTAAGAGCTTGGAGGGGTCAAACTCCTCCTCATCTTCATTGGGATCGACGACATCAGGATTGTCGGCGGAGAGTGAGGCACTATTGCTGTCTTTATCTTCTGCGGCCAGGGAGAGCATTTCATTTAGTAGCTCGTATTTGAGGCGTCGTAGCCAGAGTGCCTCAGCTTCTTCGGGGGTCGCTGGCCATTCGGCTTCGCGGCGGTCGGGGGTGAAGCTCTCCTCGATGCTAAAGTCGAAATCTTGTTCTAGTCGTTCAAATGCCCATTGGGTACGAGTTTCGGCTTTTTGTTTAAAGTTTTCGTAGATGTCGAAGGCTGCGTAAAGATTACCTTTTTTTAAGGATTCCTCCATCGCGTCGCCAAAGCGGAATATAAAGTCGTCCACTTCGGGGCGCAGGAAGTACATGCGGCTATAATCAAAGGATTCAATATAGGCTTCGACCATTTCGGCACCGTCGAGTTGCTCCATTGTGCCGCGCAGGTAGTGACGTGCGTTGATGGTATTGACGACCCAGCGCGTTTGTGAGGCCATCTCTTTGCTGGGCTCAAGCTTTGCGTAGGTCGAGAGTGCGAAGGCCAGCACGGCCGTGGCCGCGAGTGCGAATCGAAAGATGCGTTTATTCATACGTGATTTGGTAGTATCGTCAGACATGCGCTTAGTTTAGCGGCTTAAAAGATCTTTGGCGCGGTCGAGAGTGTGTTTCTCATGCTCGGTGAGTGAGCCGAATCCAGAAGCATTGATTTTGTCTAGGATGCGATCCACTTCGCTTTGGAGTTGGTCGCGGTTGCTACGGTTGACCTTGTAGCTGATGTGGGCTTCGGTCTTTTTCCGGCGTTTGAACCAGGCGGGCTGTTCGACAGTGGGGCGCGCATGGCTCGCAGAGAAGAATGCGGTGCTGCGATTATGGACGTAGCGGTAGTAAAGGATTCCAGCAAGAAGCCCACCTAGGTGGGCGGAGTGGGCTACGTTGGAGTTCCCGGGGAGCTCGTAAAGTAGGATGCCTCCGGCTGAGATGGCCAGACTCCCCCAGAATACCCACTTGGGTTTGACGGTAACGGGTATAATGAAGAAGATTAGTAGAGTGATGGGGCGCTCCGGGTTGAGCAGGCAGAACAGGGCCAAGATCGCCATGACGGATGCCGAAGCACCAACGACAGGACCGCTGCCGTTGAAGTGAAAGAGTAGGTAGGTCAACCCACCCAGGAGGGTACCTGCTAAATAGAGACTTAGAAAGCGTTCGCGCCCGATGGTCGGTTCGATCAGGCGACCGATGAAAAAGAGCCCGAGCATGTTGCCTAAAATATGAAAGAAACCCGCGGTGCTGTGGAGGAAGCCGTAGCTCAGTAAGGTCCAGACCTTCAGTTGCTGAAAGTTGTGGCCACTCAGTGCGAACCATTGTGACATGAATGAATTTTCGCGTCCAAAAGGTCCAGGCAAGAAGACGTTTAAAACCTGCTGCAGTACGAACACGGCTACCGAGATGACAATGAGTGTTGTCACCATTGACGTCTTCTGAGGAGCGGCCTCCGAAGGGGATTGGCGCATGTACGGGCGGTCGTAAAGCATGTTGGAAATATTAAAAAATGTCCGGCGCGATCTTGCCCGGAATCAAAGAAGACCTGTACTATTATGAGCAGTTCCTTCGGGGGCAAGGATTGAGATGAGTTCTTACCAATGCGTTGCCGTGACGTGGCCAGACTATGGCCGGCCCAGAGGGCCGGAATTATTTTTTGCTGCGATAGCTGCCGGGTTGCTTGCTTTTTGTACGACGTTTGATGAATACGGGCAAAAACTTGGCTTCTATGTGACTAAAGGCGGCCGCCAGCCCCGCTGTTTCATAGACGACTCCGATTTCGGCCTCCATCGCAGTGGGCTCGCCCAGGGAGGATAGAAACTGGTTCGACGTCATTTGAATGAAGACATTCGCACGCTCTTTGGCTGATATGTCGCTTTGCTTTAAGATCCATTCACGAGCGAACAATGCCAGCACTGCATCGCCGATCCAAGCTTTGCTGCGTTTCTGCTCTTCGATCAAGGTCTTTAGATTTTATCGATAATCTTGTCAGCTAGGCCGTAGGCGATCGCTTCGTCGGCTGTCATATAAAAGTCACGATCCGTGTCTTTTTCAATTTTCTTAAGTGGTTGTCCGGAGGATTCAGCTAAGATGGCATTCAGCTCATCGCGCAGGCGTTCCATTTCTTGAGCTTGGATGTGGATGTCTACAGCTACGGCAATCATCTGGCCAGAGATGAGTGGCTGGTGGATGAGCACACGTGAGTGTGGATACAGGTAGCGATTGCCCTTATCGGCACCGCAGAGGAGAATCGAGCCCATGCTCGCGGCCATACCGGTGACGACCACTTTGATCGGAGAGCTGATCAACTTCATGGTATCGTAAACAGCCATGCCTGCGGTGATGGAACCGCCGGGGGTGTTGATGTAGAAAGTAATCTCTTCGCCGGGTGCCTCCATTTCAAGATAGAGCAGCTTCTCCGTAACATCGCGTGCGGACTTGTCGGAGACTTCACCCCATAGGAAGACCTTACGCTCCTTGAGGAAAGTTTCTTGGATCTTGATAGATTTTTCTTCGGTGTCTTTCGACTTATTTTTTTCGGCCATGGTAAATGTTGATTGGTTTTGTCGTCGGGGCATCATGTGTGAAGCCCGCCAGTTTTGAATTGTGATAGATAAGGAGAGCACAGCTAGGCGTTCTTTCAAGCTGCGAATGGAATCATTTATGCTTCAATCTTATCGATGCGGCGTTGATGGCGACCGCCTTCAAATGTGGCGTCCAGCCAGATGCCGACGATTTTGAGCGCCAAGTCTTCGGGCACGGGCCGCGCACCGATGGCGATACAGTTGGCATTATTGTGCTCTTTGGTCATTTGGGCTGACCATTCATCCCAGCAGAGACCACAACGCACGCCTTTGACCTTGTTGGCGACGATTGCTTCGCCATTGCCAGAGCCGCCGAGCACGATGCCACAGTCGGCCTTGCCGGAAGCGACCGCCTCGGCGGCAGGGCGGATAAAGTCCGGGTAATCGCAGGACTCGTCGCTGTCACAGCCGCAGTCGATGACGGTATAGCCGCGCGCTTTGAGCAAAGTGATTATGGGTGCTTTAAGCGGGAAGCCGGCGTGATCGGTGCCGATGGAAACTGTAAGGGTTTTTTCTGTCATTTCTGTCATCAATGCCAAAGTGGAGATGAAAGTGAAGGTGAAAGTGTCCAGCTGCTTAAAATGTGTAGCTTATTGCTTGGGCTGGAAACCAGACAGCTAGGTAGGCCGGTCTCGCACCCTTCAATCTCTGCCTCGCGTGAGAGGGCCAATTTTAGAACGGGTGCGATTTTGCTCTGATTTAGAAAATCATACCGTACATCGGGTGCGGTCGCAGTGCGGGTTCGGTCATGTTTGATTCGTTACTCACGCAAGCGTGCATGTCCGCGTATAAATTCAAAGAGGATGCAGGCGATGCCGATGAGTGTCATGCCGATGATGGCCACGTTCGCGGGGGTGGAGTGGCTGAGAATGTAGTAGCCGAGGAAGGGGGCCAGTGTGCCGCGTAATCCAGTGAGCGCCATGTGGATGCTCATGTAGGAAGAGGCCTTGGCCTCGGACGCGATCTTTGTGACCCATAGGCTCCAGAAAATTTTGCCCCCACCC
The DNA here is from genome assembly GCF_031127905.1 of Thalassobacterium sedimentorum. Taxonomy (GTDB): domain Bacteria; phylum Verrucomicrobiota; class Verrucomicrobiia; order Opitutales; family Coraliomargaritaceae; genus Thalassobacterium; species Thalassobacterium sedimentorum. Next base: position 47,493 of record NZ_JARXIC010000026.1, read on the forward strand.
AGCGAGAGCCCTTGGAAGGCCATTGCGAGGCTGAGCACGTAGATGTTTGTCGTGAAAAAGAACAGTGCGATACTCAGTAGGAAGGAGAGGTTGAGCAGATTGCGCGTCGTCACAAAGTGCATCCGGTCGAAGAGGTGCCCCCACATCTTCGTACTCAGTATGCGCGTTACTGCGGGGATGACTAGCATCAGTAATGCGATATGGGTATTGCTGGCATTGACGCCATAGCTGGGATTGGCGAGGTAGTCAATGCGCACGGGTAAGGTGAGCAGGTTGCCCAGTCCTAGCAGCATCCAAGTGCCGAGGATGTAACCGAAAAAGCGATCTTTCCAGATCAGGCTGAAGCTTTGCCAGGGATTGCCCACGTTTTCGCGTGAGAGCGGACTGCTGGGGATTTTGAGGCACACGCGAGCGCAGGCAACTGCTGCGAGTAGCATGCAGACAAAAATCCAGTGGTAAGCCTCAATTTTTTGGTCCAGTAGCCGTCCGCCGACGAGTGCGAAGCCGATGGAGCTCAGTGCGGTGAGCATGAAGGGCCAGGTCATGCGGCTGCCGCGTTCGGAGCGGGTGTAGTTTTCTGTGTAGATTTGCAGCATCAGCGGCCCTTGCTGGACTGCGGCGACTTGGCTGAGGACGACGAAGAGGGTGAAGAACAGGAGTGTCTGTACTAGACTGGCACCGGCGAGTAGTGCTGCGGCTGTGCCAAAGACGATTGCGCACGCGCGACTCGGAGTGGCGCGTAAGCTGGCTGCGATGTACAGCGTGAGCGGAGTGAGTAAGAAGCCGATCGGCCCGGATCCGGCGATGAAAGCTTTATGTGTCTCGCTGGCATCGAAGTAACGGATGGCGATGACGAGCGCGAAAGTCGTCCACCCCGCTTCCAGGATGCCCATTAGCGGAGCGCGCAGCAGATCGTTGCGATAGGTGGCGCGAGCGAACTTCGAACGTTGAACGTCCAACGTCGAATCTTGAATCATATTTCGGTTTTAGTTCTGAGCCGTATTCACAAGTAAATGTCGATGTGCGGCGTTCACTACTTGCTCCACTCCAGCATGCGCTTGATGGGGGCGTAGGCTTTGAGGCGGATATCTTCCGGCATTTCGATTTGAGGCGACATGTCGCGTAGGCAGTCGCGTAGCTTCTCGATGGTGTTCATCTTCATGAAGCGGCAATCGTTGCAGGCACAGGTGTCGGTCGGGCCAGCGATGAAAGTTTTCTCGGGGATCTCGCGCTGTAGGCGGTGGATCATTCCAGTCTCGGTGACGACGATGATTTGCTCGGCATCGCAGTCACGGCAGAAGCCGATCATTTTTTCGGTGCTGCAAACTTCGTCCGCATTATCGCGTACGGTTTCGACGCATTCCGGGTGTGCGACCACCAGTGCGTCGGGAAATTTTAATTTCAGGCGTTCGATGGCTTGTTGCGTGAATAGCACGTGCGCATAGCAGGAGCCCGGCCAGAGTTGCATCTCGCGGCCAGTCTGTTTGCTGACCCACTGGCCGAGGTTTTGGTCGGGTACGAAGAGAATGTCGCGGTCCGCGGGGACCTTTTCGACGATTTTCATGGCGTTGCCACTGGTGCAAATCACATCAGAGAGTGCTTTCACGCCTGCAGAGCAGTTGATGTAGGCGACCACGTAAACATTGGGGTTGGCTGCCTTGTAGGCGGCCAGCTTTTCAGCCGGGCAGGAGTCGGAGAGCGAGCAGCCGGCCTCCATCTCCGGGAGTAGCACTGGCTTGTTGGGGTTGACGATCTTGGCTGTTTCCGCCATGAAGTGCACCCCGCAGAATACGATACAATCTGTGTCGGCCTCTTCGGCTTTGTAGGCGAGACCGAGTGAGTCGCCCACATAATCAGCGACGCGCTGAATGGCATCAACTTGGTAGTTATGCGCGAGGATGAGTGCGTTGCGCTCCTTTTTGAGCGCAAGGACTTCTTCTTGGATCGCAGTGAGCGGGGCTTCATTCCCGAGCTTGGGATTGAAGACCATAGGTTCGTAGTTGAGTGTCGCGGTGGCCATGGCTGTTTGATATAGGGGCAAGAAGCTCGGATGCATTGGCTGCGAAGTCAAGCTGCCGATGGCTTACGACGGGAATCCAGAGGCATGATCTCGCTCCTATATTTTTTTCCCAAGGTGTATTCAGCAGTGCATTACGTTAAAAAAGGCAGAAAAATAATTGGATGCTCGACAGCGCTCGAAATGTGCACTTAGTTGTAATTTTTTTGTAAGTAGTGGCGTAGTAGTATTTGCTAGGGGCGACTGGCTGGTCCAGTTGTCCCTAGCTACCTTTTCTTTTTGGAGCGCAGTTTAGCTTATTTGATTCGGTCAATTAAGAAGCGCGGGCGTCGTTTCGTTTCCATGTAAATTTTACTGACGTATTCGCCCAGCACACCGATACTGAGCAGCTGAATCCCGCCGATGAAATAGATGGGGATTACCGAGGAGGCCCAACCTGGAACTGCCTCTGGGTTCAGTAAACGCGTGAATAGTGCCCAAATCACCATCACTACGCTGATCCCGGATACAGTGAGCCCGAGCATGGCAATGATGCGTAGTGGGATGGCTGAGAAGCTGGTGATTCCTTGGATCGCCAAGGATAGCATTTTATGAATCGGATATTTTGATTCGCCGGCGAAGCGCTCGTCGCGTGCATACTCCACTTCAGATGAGCGAAAGCCCAGAGTTGGGATGACTCCACGAATAAAGAGATTCACTTCGTCATATTTTTTAAGAGCCTCTAAGGCAGTGCGGCTGAGCAGGCGGTAGTCGCCATGGTTAAAGACCAGTTCAACGCCCATCATTGCAAGTAGTTTGTAGTAGCCCTCGGCGGTGGCACGTTTGAAGAAACTGTCAGTAGTGCGTTCTTTGCGCACCCCATACACCACATCGTCGCCTTGGCGATAGGCATCGACCATGTCCTCGATGACGCGGATGTCGTCTTGCAAGTCTGCATCGATGCTAATGATCGCATCTCCATCGACGGTGTGTAAGCCTGCTAGTAGGGCGTGTTGATGGCCGCGGTTACGGGAGAGTTTGAGGCCTCGGAAGAGTGCATCTGCGTCGGCTTGTTGTACGATCAGTTGCCAGGTGCGGTCCCGGCTGCCGTCATCCACAAACACGACCGCGCTGTCGGGGGCTATTTTGCCTTTTTCGCAGAGTTGAGTCATTAACTCGGAGAGGCGTTTGATTGTCTCAGGTAAGACCTCTTCCTCATTGTAGCAAGGAATGACTAGGCTGAGCTTGGGCTGTTCACGGTTGAGCTGCTCAAAGTTTTGGTTGGCTGCAGTATCGACAGCGAAGGTGTAATTGGGTTCTTGGGACATCTTGAGCTTATTGACCTCGTAGTTTGACTACAATCGCTTCTTTTATTTTCGCGATTTTAGTTGCGATTGAAACTGGTAAGAGGCGGACGATTGATTTGCGAAATTGATAGAGCGCGGGCGATAAATCCTTGAGTGCTTGGTCGTCAGGGATGATGCAATCTTGTAGGGTTTGTGGTAGTTCGGTCACTCGATTACGTGCGACATAGAGGAAGGGGTTGTAGCGGTACCACGCTTCAATGTCCTGGTTGTCTATAATTTTCGGACGTAGGTAGTCGATGGCCACATAATCGTGCGACGCGAAGAGCTTGCGCCAAAAGTCGTAATCCTGTTCGTTTACGTGGCTATCGCCTCCCTGGCCACGAGCGGCCGCGGAGAATAGTATAAAGTCACTGTGTTTGACCAGCGATGCTATAAAGTCGGCTGAGGATTGAGTTGGGAGGTGCTCGCCGACTTCAAGACTCTGGACCAAGTCAAAACGTCGCTCCAGATTGAAGGGCTTGGATAGATCGATAGGTGTGAATTCACTTGGTTCGACTAGTAGTTCTTCGCGCACGACGTAGTCGCCGTCGATACCGAGTACTGTATGGGCTCCTAGTTTTTTCCATACAGTTAGCCATCCGCCCTGTCCGCAACCTGCATCCAAAATGGATTTGGGTTGAAGCGGTTCATTTAGGATCGGCAGTAGAGCTTCGGCAGATTTGAGCGCACCTGAGTTTACATAGTCGAAGAATGCGGAGTCGTAGTTGGCCATAGGTTGTGTGTCGTATGAGGTTAAATTTTGAGTGCTTACTGTTGATTGGAAAGTTTTGCTTCAGCTATTTTTTTGTATTCGGCGTAGGTGTCCGACATCTGCTCGGGGGAGATTAATTTTAGCGCTTGCTGGTAGTAGGCCATAGCACTGCTAGTGTTTCCGATGGCATCATGTGCTTTGGCTGCGCCCATGAGTACGTCGACGATGTTTGGATAGAGTTCATTAAGTCGCCGCCATTTGGGTGCGGCAATCGCGTAGTCCTTTGCCAGGTTAAGGTTTTTGGCTTCGGCGAAAAGTGCTTTACCGCGTAGCGGCGAGTCGAGGGTAGCGAGTTGCGTGAAGACCTTCGCTGCCAAGCGGTGGGCGCCGCGCTGTTCGAGTTGGATGCCGAGTCGGTTCAGATTATTATGGATGGCGGTTTCAGGTTGTGTGCGTTGTCGCTCCTGAATTTCTGCGATTGTTTTCTGATAAAAAATCTCGGCTGCGGTATCTAGCTTGAGTAGTGCGCGATCGGCTTGTCGCCGCAAGGGGGCATCTTCCCAGTGCCGGTCTTGCTCCTCAATGAGGTCAAGAACTGTCTGGTAGGCGATTCGAGCTTGTGCTTCCTGCTGTGTTGCCTCCAAGGCTTTGGCTTCTTCCAATCTGACGATTGGGAGGCTCGGGAAGTCTGCGCGCAGTGCCTGCCATTTTGCGAGTGCGTCTTCATAGTGTTTTGCAAGAATAAGATTTTTGGCCTCTGAAAAGCGCGCGGGGGCTTTGACTTGTGAGTCGGCGCTGGCGGCTGCAGCAGCTAATTCGAATGCACGAGCGGCCATCGTGTACGCCTTTGCATTTTCAAGCGCGATCCCCAGATTGTTCAGTAATACATCGCTTGCAGCTGATTGTTGCGAAAGTATGGACACATATTGATCGAAGTCTTGTTGGGCGGCTTCGATCTGTCCATCGCCTGCAAGTGCGATGGCTCTTTGGGAAATGACTTCCATTTCTGTAGGATAGGCGGTGGCGAGTTGTGTCCATTTTGCAATGGCTGTCCTGTATTGGCCGGCTAGGTTCAAGTTCTTCGCTTCGGAGAAAAGTGCCTTACCTTGAATGGGGGAGGCGCTGCGTGCTGCGTCGCCAAATGCTTGCGCGGCCAGCGTATGTGCTTGCACCTTTTCAAGCTGTAACCCCAGTGCGTTCAGTTGTAGATAGGCCGGTGGTTGGCTGTTGCCTGGAATTGTTTGCAAGACTTCATAGAAGTTTTGATACTGATTGAGGGCGCCTTCGTTGTCGCCAGTAGCTGCATGGGCTAGCGTGAGGTTGGGTAAGTTGTCCAGCGAGCGCGGTTCTTCGAGTTGAGTCGATTTCACAAAATCCACTGCCCGTTGATATTGTTGTGACATTATCAGGGTTTTCAGATAGTTTCTTTGGGCATCTGCACGCACCTCTGAGTAGTAACTACTGGCTTTTCCGTAGGTGTCCGCCGCGAGTCTATAGTCTTCAATCAATTCGTAGGTTTGCGCGAGTTTGAAGTACATGGATGCATCATTCGGAGCATCGATTAGCATACGCTGATAAGCTGCGATGACGCTGCGTAGTTTTTCAGGGTTCATGTTGTCTTTTCGCGCTGCATCCATTTGCGAGAGTGCAACCATTCGATTGACGATGATATTACGCGGGGCAGTTTGTACGTCAGTCAAACCAAGTGTCAGGTTGCTTTCCCATGCGCGATTGCGTTCGATAGTGTAACCGGCGTATCCGATGAATATGAGGCTCGCCAGTCCAATGGTTGTCCGGGGGCTTAGGGCATACAGTTTGAGTAGTGCATAACCGACAGCTATGCTGACGCCGAGCGATGGGATGAGTAACCAACGTTCACTGACTATATTGGGAATTGTGAAGATCAGGTTTGTGAACAGGGCTAATGTAGTGAAAAAGAACGCAAGTGCAAAGCCCCAGATGTTGCCGCGCTGTAAATTGCAGAGCAATGCAATGCCTAAGAGAATGTAAGCTGCGAGGGCAAAAATAGCGCGAATGTCCCAAGCCTCGACAATGGGCACGCTATTGTAGACGTACATGACGACTAGTGGGTACGGAAGTGTGAGTAATTGAAGGTTCTTGCCCAGTGCATAGAGTCGGGTGCCTATCTGCTGACTGGTAGTGTCTGCTAGTAAAACGACGTTTGAGTATACTGATGTATCGGTAAGCTCGTTGGGGTTTTCACCAAATACGGATGAGCGGATCAGTAGGTAGAGTCCGACCATAGCAAGCATGGGGGCAACAGATAGAACGATGCGTTTGATGGAGAGCTTTGAGAAGAAATAGAGTATAAAGATACCTGCACCCACGAAGCTAACGATCGTTTCTTTTGTGAGTAGGGCTAGTAAAAAACAGAAGGCTCCAAGTGCGAGATAGCTGGCTTGTCCCAGTGTGCTCTCTTTGTGGGCATATTTGTGTAAGCAGTGTAAAGAAAGGATGCCAAAAAGCATGGCCAGCAGGTCGCCATTACCTTTGATGTTGGCAACCACTTCGGTGTGCACCGGGTGAATTGTAAATAAGAAGGTCGCGATGAATGCGAGGCGGTTACCGTAGTCATAAGGGGCGAATAGACTCAGTAATAAGCGATAGACCAAGAAGCAGAGTAAGGCGTAGCTGATGACATGTACGACATGGTATGCACTCGCTTTGAGCCCGAAGATTTGATGCTGTAGTGCTAATGCGGTGAGCTGCATTGGGCGGTAAATATGCATGTCGGAGTCGGGCTCGTAACCTTGCCAAGAGCCTTTGGTGAAGATGTCTGGTAGGCCAGAGAGGCCTTTTTTCACGTCTCTGTGTCCGGTTAATACTGCTGTGTCATCGAATACAAAACCATGGGTGAAGGTGTTGGCGTAGAGCAAAAATGCGAGCAGGACGATGATAGTAGCTGGCAGATAGGTAGGTTTTTTCGCTAAGTCTTTCATTGAATATACGAGGGGTCTCTGTGATGGCGAGAGCTTGTTAGAGAGTCAATCTCTATGGAGAACGTTAGATTTACGCTTGGGTTAGATGCGGATGAATGGTCTCATGAGGCGGGCATTGCTTATGGAAGCAGTGCTTTTAGTCGGCTGCGTGCTTCATTGTAATCGTTCTGTTGATTGATTGGTAGGCTTGCTTCAGAGTAACGTTGGACGATGGCGCGATAGATGTCGCGCGCTTCGGTCGTTCGCCCGAGTGCTTGCAGGCATTCGGCCTTGCTCAGCTCGGCTTTAATTACTTCAGGGTAGTCGCGTAATACTCGATCCCACTGAGTCACAGCTTCGGCATAGCGGCTGTCGGCTTGTAGGTTTTTTGCTGCCGAAAAAGCGGCTTTGCCGCGTATCGGCGAAGGGTGTGCTGCCGCATGAAGAAATAAGTCGGCCGCTAGATTATAGAGTTGGAGACTTTCTAAAATCACTGCGATCGAATTGATGTCTTTGCATTGTTGAGCATCTAGAGTGGGCTCTATGGAGACGATTTTTTCGAGCAGTTTAGCGGCTTGCATGGAGAGCGCTGCCAGATCGTCGCGAATGCCGGCGTGGGCGATTGTTTTTCCGATGGTTACTTCAATGAGCTGTGGGTAATCGTTTTCTAAGCGCTCCCAGCAGGGGAGTGCGGCGGAGTAATTGCCAGCGAGATTGAGCTGCTTTGCTTGGGAGAAACGTGCCTTGCCTTTGATCGAACTAGGATATTGGGTTGCCATGCCAAAGGCGCGGGCCGCATTTTTATGGTCTTTGAGTGAGCGGTAGATCTGGCCGAGTACATTGTAGCCAGATGCGGTCGCTTCTTTGGTGTCCTTGCTGACGCTTAACCAGTCTTCAAATAAGCGTGCGCTCTCTTGCAGCATGTCAGGCGGAGAGCCTGCTGCTTTAGTGGCTTGTAAGTGGTGTTGGGCCAGTCCCTTGAGGGCTCGCCAGTAATTCGGTTGTGCGGCGAGGCTTTTTTGTAGTTGCTCCATGGCTTGTTCGCTGCGCCCTAGCCCGAGTAATATCTCGGCTTTTAGAGCGAGTAGGCCTGCATTGTCCGGGTAGTCTTTTTCTAAGTCTTGGGCAATTTCGAGTGCACGAACGTAGTTTCTGGCGTAGAGTAGATTTCTAACGAGAGCGTAGGTTGCTGCGTCCTTGATTTCGGATTCGTAGTTGTCGGCCATGTCGAAGTGAATTGCCGCCATTTCGTATTTGCCCATTAATTCATAGGCGGTGGCTAGAGTATTTCGTGTGACGTAGTTGTTGGCTGTGATGCGTAATACGGCTTCCATCGCGAGCGCGCTTTCTTGGAGTAGATCAATGTCTACTGGATCGCTTTTTCGTGCTTGGCGGTAGAGTTCTGAACCTGCTAAGCGGAGCGCATTGTAATTGCGAGGAGAGGTGCGCATGTCGCTGGTGGCCAGGATTAGATCTGACTTCCAGTCAAAATTACGTTGAATTGTGTAGCCTGTGTATCCGAAGCAAAGTAGGGCGATTATAATGTGTGCGCTACGTGGGTAGTGTTTGCGAACTTCGATGAGAAGAATCGCAACGGCGAGGCAGAAAGCAAGAGAGGGGAGTAGTAGCCATCGTTCACTGACAATATTTGGAATTGAGAATAGTATATTGGAGAATAAGAAGATGGTTGTGAGATAGCAGCCGGCTGCAAAGCCCAGCAGCGTCCGTTTGGGGAGGCTCCATAAGAACCCAATGGTAATTGCGCTATAAATAACGAATGGGAGTAGGCTCTCAATTTGATAAGCTTCTACCATTGGGATGCTGTCATAGACATACATCATCAATAGAGGGTAGGGGAAAATCAGGAGCTGTAGGTTTTTTCCCAGTGCCCACATGCGTAGGCCGATTTCCTGACTCCATCCATCGGCGAGTAAGGTGACGTTGGAGATATTTGTGGTGGTATCGACTAATGAGTTTGCATTACCGTCAAAGACTAAGTGGCGTACTGTCAGGTAGAGGCCGATTGGAATGAGTAGTGGTGCTGTGGTCAGTGTAATCTTTCGAATGCTACATCCGTGAAAATAGTGAAGTAGCAGTGCTGCTACACCAATAATGGTGATGGCGGTTTCTTTGAAAAAGAGGGCAATTAGGAAAGCGAGGGTAGCTGCAACTAGATGATACCAGCGGTTGCTTTCGCCGAATGCGCGCACACATAGTAGCGTCAATATGCCAAACAACATTGCCATTAGATCGCCGTTGCCTTTGATGTTTGCGGCGACTTCTGTGTGGACTGGGTGTAAGGTGAATAGGATTGCGGCTAGGCGAGCGATGCTCGGGCCACCTGGATGTTTTTTTAGCAGTTTGCTTAGTAGTTTATATACCAGTAAGCAGAGAACTGCGTAGCTCAATACGTGGACAATGTGGTAACCGAGTGGGTTCAGCTTAAAAAATTCATACTGTACTGCGAGTAGACTTAATTGCAGTGGGCGATAGATGCGAAGGTTGCGCTCAGGGTTGAAGCCGGACCATGAGCCAGTTGTGAAGATCGTATCGATCCCCGCGATTCCTTGTTGGACATGCTTGTTGGCAGAGATGACGGCAGCATCGTCGAATACGAATTCATGGCCAAAGGTATTTGCATAAACTAAGACGGCAACGGCGCAGATGAGGACGGCCCAAAGGTTGCTTTTAGTGAGTGTGTGAATGTCTAAACCTTTCATGATGTAAGCATAGTGAATCCTGCTAGATTGGCTTCAGCTGGTAGATTAGTCGGATTTTTAAGTAGTATAACCCTTCCTCTCACAAGGGTAAATATATGGGGTAAGAAATGAGGAGTTATCTAGGGTCATTTTGGGCTATTCGCTCTAGTATTTCACTTACTTGCTATAACTCGACTTGAACATTGGCCTGAGTCTACATGTCGTAATTGAAAAGAATGGGGGGTTGACTTGTGCTCATTGTGGAGCCGTTCTCGGTGCTTCATTCATTATTCGTATTCGGGTGTACATTCCCAATTGCGTCATTCGTTAACTATTTTTTATTATCATGTCTTCGCTTAATATTGCCATCAGCTTTAATAACGAGAGTAGCTTAGGGCAGGTGATGTTTCAGAGCGGAATTGCTCAAAATGCTAAGTTTTTATATGACTTGCTCTTGCGGATTGGGCAACGCCCCTATTTTCTAGTGAGTTCGCCGGCGGCAGCGCGTCGTTTGGAAATTTGTGGTCTTGGTTATAAGGCCTACGATTATCGGGAGGTGCTTGGGATGCAGCAGCCGACTCATTTGGCACTTGAAGTTGGGGTGACCATTGGTCAGGCCCAGCGGCAGCAATTACGCCAGAAGTTTGGTACGAAAATCGTGAGTGTGCGCTATGGGCATAGCATGTATATGGATATGGAGGAAATGTGCGGTGATGTTGCACGTATGAAGGGAGCGATTCATGTTAATTGCCCGGACCGCGTTTGGGCTAGCCCGCATTTTGAGGCGGCTTTTTCATATCTAGAGACGCTTTATCAGGCGCCAGTTCAGACTTGCCCCTTTATATGGGAGCCAGATTTTGTACGTGGTGGTCCTAAGTTGGGGTATAAGGTGAAGCCGAATGTATACGTCATGGAGCCAAATTTAAGTGTGCTGAAAAATGCATTGATTCCAATGGCTATTATTGAGCGGCAGTACCGTGAGGCGCCTGAAACTTTTGGGGCCGCTTATATCCTTAATGGTCAAAAATTCAATGAGCGGCCATATTTTGTGGATAACATTGTGCGTAACTTCAGTAGTTTGATAGCGCAGTCGAATAAGGCATATTTTTGTGGGCGAGCTCGGTTTGTTGATGTCTTCAAGGAGCGTGATGTGCTTGTTGGCCACCAGGTGGATTGTCAGTTAAATTATTTGTACATGGAGGCTGTCTATCGGAACGTTCCTTTGGTGCATAATTCGCCAGCTTTTCGTGAGGTCGGGTTTTATTATGAGGGTTGCGATGTGCGTGCGGGGCGTGCTCAATTGAATGCTGCAATTGAAGCGGAAGATGTCGTTCAACAGGAAGAGGCCGGCCAGCGGTTCTTAGACGGTTACTCGATTCATAATGGGGCTGTACAAGCCGCTTATCAAGGGATGATCGATGAGCTCTTTCGTTAGTGCGGGGTGGTATCTGTGATCTCTGTCAGGGTGCTTTGTCGACTTGGCTTTATTGGGCGGCGTGAACTGTTCGAGTTCTGCGCACTTTAGTGGTTAATGGTGTGGTGTGATCAGTTTTTAAAAATGGGCACGTAATCATTGGCGTTAGGGGGCGTTTGGTCTCTGTCTTATGGGGGGAATACCTTGTTTTTCGTGGAAAACGTGCTTTTTGTGTGGCAGATTGGAGGTAGGGCTCATGATCACTGTGTGTTGGTTGGTTATGTGTAATTTTCGTGAGTCGAGGATTATTATACTATGTTAGGTCTGTTATCTGGCATGTTTGGATTATCGGAGCGTTGCTTACTTAGTCCTTTTGTTGGCCTGCTTAAACTGTGTACCAACGTTCGTGAGTGTAGTCTCTTTTTTAGTGTATCTCTTTGCTTGTTGGGTACACTATTCGGTTGACTAATTTCTAGGGTAAGGTTGGCTAAAGGACCCTATGGGGCATTGCCTATGGGCTATATTGAAGTATATGGCCTATAGTATATCGAATAAATAACTACTACAACACTACAATAACACTATCAAATATGAAAGTTCAGAAGAAAATTACAAACCCAGCGAAGTGGGCCGCGGGTATCGCGGCTCTCTCCATGCTGCCTTGCCTGGCTCAGGCGCAGGTTGGCACTCTGTGGACTAACGGGCTTAATGACCGGGTCGAATACAATGGCGTCAGATCAGACGTTAGCACGACTCTGATTACTTACGGTCAAGCGATTAATGAAAATATATCTGACATTCAATCTAATCGCGTGGATATTGTTTCTAATCGAGGGGATATCGTTTCCAATCGTTCAGATATCATTGATAACGCGAATGGTTTAGTCTCCAACAGCACGAATATCGCGTCTAACAGCACGAACATCGCGTCTAACAACACGAACATCGCGTCCAACGACACGAACATCGCGTCCAACGACACGAACATCGCGTCTAACAACACGAACATCGCGTCTAACAGCACGAACATCGCGTCCAACGACACGAACATCGCGTCTAACAGCACAAACATCGCGTCCAACAGCACGAACATCGCGTCTAACAGCACAAACATCGCGTCCAACAGCACGAACATCGCGTCCAACGACACAAACATTGCGTCTAACAGCACGAACATCGCGTCCAACGACACAAACATTGCGTCTAACAGCACGAACATCGCGTCCAACGACACAAACATTGCGTCCAACAGCACGAACATCGCGTCCAACGACACAAACATTGCGTCCAACAGCACGAA
>NZ_JARXIC010000027.1 GCF_031127905.1 Thalassobacterium sedimentorum
AGCGGTCCATTCGCGGTAATAAGCGGTTAAAAAAACATCAGACTCAGCCCACTCAAACGTAGAGCCGACTACGTCGGAAACCGCTTATCACCCCTTATCACACGCTTATAATAAAATCTCTCACACGCAGATCCCTCCAGCAGCGTTGCAAGATAAGCGGTCCATTAGCGGTAATAAGCGGTTAAAAAAACATCAGAGTCAGCCCAGCCCACTCAAACGCAGAGCCGACTACGTCGGGAACCGCTTATCACCCCTTATGACACGCTTATAAAAAGAAACCTCTCACACGCAGATTCATCCAGCAGCGTTGCAAGATAAGCGGTCTATTAGCGGTAATAAGCGGTTAAAAAACGTCAAAAATAGTGATTTAAAAATAGGTCGGTATTAACTTCTCTAAGCACTCACTAACACTTTCTCCCACTCACGCTAAAAACATTATCAAAAACCAAGCTCAACTCCTCGACTACCAACCCGAAAGCCCGGAAGTGCCCGAGCCCTTTGCCACATTGATCAACGATGCCGATCAGCGCTGGCATGTATTTTGGGCCCAAAAACTGAACAAGCGCTACCCCCGCTACGTGGCCAGCGAGCCCGCTCAAGTCTACGCAGCGCTCAAACACGTTCGTGACCAAGGTCTCGCGCTCGGCGACCGCTTTATCGAATGGGGCAGCGGCTTCGGCGTGGCCACCAGCCTCGCCGCCCAGCTCGGCTACGAAGCCACAGGCATCGAACTGGAAGAAGGCCTGGTCCAGATCGCCGAGTCTTTAGCAGCCACCCACCAAACCGGTGCCGAATTCATCAACACCAGCTACATCCCCGAAGGTTATATCAGTTACGAACACATCGGCGGCACCGATATCGTGCCCGACGACAGCTTCGGCCATCAGTCCGAGCCCGCCCGTTATGAGGAAATGGACATCGGGCTCGACGAAATCGACGTCTTTTTCGTCTATCCCTGGCCGGGAGAGCAAGAAATGATGCTCAAACTCTTCGAGTCCGTCGCCAGCGAGGACGCCATTTTAATCGCCTACTATGGCGACAAAGAAATCTGCATCTACCGCGCCTCAGCAGAGGCAGAAACCGAACTATAATAACAGACACCGGTGCAATTTCCTAACCGCAGATCAACGCCGATTCATTTTTGTTATCTGCGTATATCCGCGTGCATCTGCGGTTCTAAATTTCCTTTTTCAATCCCCCCTTTCATCTCATTCGACAAAAAGAAATATTGTCCGGACAATGAACTTCCGTTGATTACAAGTATGATCGCAGCCGAACAAATTAAACAACTCACAAGCAAAGGTAAAATTGAGAGCTGAGTTTGAATGAAAATTCAAATTCGTTCGTCAGCACTTGAAGACCTTGCCAAAGGTCGCTGGTTTTACGATTCTCAAGGGCTTGACATAGGAAGCTATTTTTTTGATTCCGTGTTTTCGGACATCGATTCCCTCTCTTATTCTAAAATCAAAGAAATTCCTGCGCAGTCCGCGCCAAAAGAACTTCAATAATTAAAGCTTAAGTGGAACCGATAACACTCTACAATAACGCCCACAGTCCGAAGCCTGATTATAAAAAACCGTCGAGCCATCTGGGCTAAATGTTGGATGTGGGTGTGATGTTTGTTGACGACTGCGCCGACTGCGGGCCAACCAACGCTCCGCTCCAGTATCTATATCAATCGCCAAAACATCAGAGACTTTCTCTGAATTGTCCCAACCAGTGCCATCAGCATCATATGGGCCTGTAGTATCCACCACAGCCCAACGTCCATCTCGAGATATATTACAGTGCCAGTAGCGATCAGATTCACGAATGAGTTCTCCCTGGCCTTTAGCATCAGGCCCCACACGATATAGGCCACAAGGTCCAAATGGGCTAATTCCCCGGCCATAAGCGACGACTAATGCAGTCGCTTCATGAAAACACCAACGCTCGTGCCCCACACAGAGACTTTCCCCGTTCTGTTTTGCCTTCTGATTAAATAAGACTCTCCCCTCTGGAGCAAGTGATTCGTGCCAGCCCCAAACACGATCATGAATACTTTCAGCAGCGCCCTCATGGCAAAATCCAATCCAACTTTCTTGGTGAGGGCAAAAATGTGCATGAGTTAACCAAAAAGGTTTTTCAATATACTGCTCGACACTTCCCGTAGTCACATCGATACAAAGCACACGTGTGCCCCACTCCAGTGTCACTCCTACGATAACTTTCTGTCCATCCTTACTGATACTTGGAATCGGCTGAAGGCCTTTCTCCAGAAAATCCCATGTAGCGAGTGGCGCGATATCAAATTCATAAATACAACGAGGTTGATGACTGCCATATACATCGAGAATCCATAATTTTTGGTCAACAATCACTGCGACAACATCCGCAGCCAAAGCTACATCAAAGGCAATCCAACCAATCGCGGGGCAATCAAATTCGGCCAAAAGCTGTATGTCTCCAGAGACCAAATGCCTCCGATAGATGCCAGCACAATTCGCTCGTAATTGTCCTAGTAGAATTGATTCTCCATCCCTGCTAAAGCCATTACAATGAGGGTAAGTTAAGTAGCGGTTCTGCTGCCAATCGCTAATTAATGTAGGTGTTGTAGAGAGGTGCTCCATCATAGTATTAAAAATCGTAGCCTCGCAGCTTTCCCTGCTGAAGTTGTAGGTATTGACGACTGACGCCCTCACTCGCACTTAAAGCTCCACCGAGGTAGCTTGAATCCTCAACACGCCTAACGCTACCATCGGCAAACAGCACATGTGCATGCCCATCCCAATAGCCACCCCTCATACCAGCACTGAGGTTTGCAGCAACCATGGCTTCAGAAGGATTAACCACATTTAACAGGCTAATCGCGTCAACATGATCTCTCCACCCATCATTAAAATTAGTGAGCCGCCATGAGTATTTATAACGGCCTCGAACCGCATCTGTAGCATTCACCTCCACTTGTTCCATAATCGGACAGAACCAGGCTTCATTATCGTAATCAAGGTAAGGATCCATCAAGTCCTTGGACACGACATTAGATTTACCTGCCTCCGTCAGATTCGGAAGTGTATTGTTGTGCTCACCGGCATAAGTCAGAATAGACATCCCAACTTGACGTAAATTAGAGACGCTTTTTACAATCTCAACCTTAGACCGAACCGTCCCAAATGCAGACAATAAAATAGACAGCAATATCGCGGTTATCGCCACTGTCGCTAATAATTCGATCAGGGTAAATGCCCTGCTAGTGGATCGATTCATCATTGATATTTAAGGTAAGATTTCAAAGGCAGTAAATGCAACTTCCCCTGGCTCAGTAACTCCACGACGATTCACTAGTAACTGCATTCGTCGAATTGGATAATGGATCACACCGTCCTTGGCTCCACCGAAATGAATTGGCGCAGCTTGATGAAAGCGCACGCGCACCGGTTGCCACTCCCCATGATTCGAATAGACCATACGCCATTGATGAACCTGATCCGTACTGTCTTTCAGACGTAATCCTAAAGTGAGCTGTTGATCCGCTTTCACCTGCATTCGCAATTCTTGATAACCAGCAGGAATTGCGACCTTCGTTTCAGCACCCACATATTTCCCACCTTGACGAAAATCAAAGCTTAAAACGCCCGTAGCTGCGGTCTCCGCATTGAGATTCAGCGTAAAATGACCGCGACCTCCAGGCGGAAATTCTGCGCCTGATATAAATATCCAGTGAGCATCAGACGCAAATATATTAAAACTCTCAGGCGCTTCTTCAGCATCCAAGTAAATACAAAAAACGGACAACCACAGCACTGCCATGCTTAAGAGACGTGGGGTAAAAAACATACTCATTGGCTTTGAAGGTTAAGAATGATGGGGTAATCAGGGAGACTCAAATTAGATAGCATTATACGACCCCCGTGTTTCTCGAATCGAAGCGCGCGCTCCTCACCGGTCATGGAGTCTTGAACAGTGATCGTTTCAACGGAAGTAGGCATTTCGATTTCTACATCAGCCATCATATGAGCAAGCTCTTCCGATGCGCGAGTGGCCGACCAAAGTGCGATAGCCGTGCTACCATCTGAGACGCTGAATTTATAAACAAGCACTTTCCCCAAGGCCTGAAGCTTGGCCCCATCCCATACGATGGGATATTCATCTGGTCGGTTTGCTTTCGGAAACACAGTGACCGCAACAGCTGCGTCTTCTAACAGTGGACGATATCCCTCTGTGTCTACGATAAAACGTTCGACAACTTTAAGCACTGGCTTAGGTTCTAGATTAGGTCGCACCAATCCGAAATTGCTTTCAGCATGATATGGGTTTTCACGATTGTCACGGAAAGCGTATATAAACGTCGCGTCCACGCCAAGCCCGAGGCACTCATATAAGCGACGCACGGTGTATTTTGCCTGCGTTCTGGCTGTCACAGGTGGATACATAAACTTTCCAGGTTCCGCTTCATGATAAGTTGGCCACCCCCATTCAGTCAGCCAAAGCTCAGGCGGACCATCAAACTCATCACTAACCTGACGGTAGTTATCAATTAGAGAAGCGAAAGACCCAGCCTTATCAGCGACCACAATACCGTCGCGTCGTTGGATCTCAGGGCTGTCATTAAAAGGAATGACCTCCGCAGGGAAACGAAAGCTATAAGGATGATCAACGATACCATCAACTTCAGGTGC
This sequence comes from Thalassobacterium sedimentorum, assembly GCF_031127905.1. Classification (GTDB taxonomy): domain Bacteria; phylum Verrucomicrobiota; class Verrucomicrobiia; order Opitutales; family Coraliomargaritaceae; genus Thalassobacterium; species Thalassobacterium sedimentorum. The sequence goes on from NZ_JARXIC010000027.1 coordinate 4,659, forward strand.
CACCCCCATCCTAATCTGCCTAATATTCACCGGAGAGACACTGCCGAGTCCGATGACCTTCACATTTGGATTCACTTCCTTGATTGCTTTTGCAGCCTTATTAAGCAGAATCAGATACTGTTCGACCCAATCTTGTTGCTGCTCTAATCGCTCATCATAGCCATTCCAGCTACCACCGTAATGCTTAGTGAAACCAAAGTTTGCAGGCTCATTCATGATTTCAATCACCTGCACTTTGCCAGCGGTAGCTTTTGCAAATGCCGCCGCCGCTTGAGCATACGCATCCGGGTCGTAAATGTCAGGCGCATACAAAGCGTTTGAACCATTGAATATTGCCACCTGATTCAGCCCTACAGCGTGCGCGCGATCAATCCACTTGGAGTATATATCTGGCAACTGATAGATCCCCTTCTCTCGCTCGAAGGCCTTCCAATAGTAATCACTACGAATCCAAGAAATACCGGACTTTGCAATCATTGCGGGAATCGCGGGATCGTCCCAACGTCGTAAAGTAGCACATACGCCTACTAACATTGCACCTTCTTCCTCAGATTGCACAAACGTTGGTAGGCTTATTAATAAAATGAGAACGCAAGCGAACGCTCGCCGGGGGGAAGGGAAACAAGACATATCTACTTCAATAGCAAAATCCCATGGTGAGTCAGGCAAAATGCCTTCAAAACAGAACAAACTGTTTCACAACACTTTGTTCTGGTTATGCAGCAATATGCTGGCGAGCAATATATACCCATGTAAATTCATCGGCATGAACACAACAATACCCCGCACCCTAATTCACTGCATACTCATTTCAGCGTGTATCTTTCAGATCCAGCGACTCTCAGCCGCGCCCATCCAAGCAGACTTCGACGACGGGAACACAACTTCAGCCGTCGATGCATACACTGGCATGGCCGGTGACGGCTGGGCGGCCCCGTGGCAAGACCTAACTGGCAATGGTCTCACTAGTTTCACCAATACCGTAGAGGATACGGATCCGCTCAACTCCGGCGGCAACTACCTGAATGTAAATCTTAACTATACAGGAGTCGGTGGCACAGGCCAAGGTACTATATCACGGGAATTCAGCACCAGCTCCATCAACACCGCCGCGCCAATTCAGTATCAATTCGATTTTCGTATGGATATTGCGCTGACCGATACAACTCAACGCTATTTTATATTCAATCGAGTTGGGGGCGCCGCATCGGGCACCGACTTAAATAATACTTGGGCTATTCAGGCGAGGTACAATGATGCATCTAGCACGACATGGTGGATCATCAATGGTAACGGATCAGGCGGTGTCACCGAGGCCATCAATACTGAAGTATCGGCCGATCAAGGAACTGCGTATACCTTTATGGTGCATTCCGACCCCGAAAACAAAGCCTGGAATGTCAATATCAGTGATGGCACAAATAACTATACCAGCGACGCCTTAGGCTATCGCGCCAACAGTACAAATGATGGTGCGTTCTTACACTTTGGCGCCCTCGCCACCCCAGACGGTTCAAGTCTCGGATTCTCCGTCGATAACATTCAAGTCGCATTAATACCCGAGCCAGCACAAGCAACAATCTTGCTCGGCTTATCCGCGCTTTTAATACTGGGCTTAAATCGTCGCCGAGCCTCAGATTGATCCGAATCAATACCTTGAAGAAGTCAAAAGCCTCACACAAAACGATGCACCTTGAATCCTTCAGAGTCTAAGCAAATGCAAACCTGACAGCCGATATACCTGCTTTCAATCAACGCATGAGTCGTAACAAAATATTGCACCACACCATGTCTAACCAACAGTGTTATACATGCCCAATCCTCTACCCACGAGCCATTTTTTATGCCCTCCAATGAAAGCGAAAAAGAATGGCAGCTATAAATATACGGAACTCGCTGAATGCTTAAAAACAAAAATTAATACGGCTGCAAGCGGGACTCGCCTCCCCTCGGTGCGAGCACTCATGAAGCGCTATTCCTTAAGTATGCAAACCGTCATTCTGGCGATTAAGCAACTCGAGGACGAAAACCTAGTCGTGCGACGTCAAGGTAGTGGCATATACGTCAGTGACCAACGCTCGATGCGCTACATCGTTTACCATCGTAGTCGAAGTCCATCTAGAAACAATGATGCCAAAGAAGTATCTCTGCATAAAGCAGTGCAAGCGGAAGGTTGGTATTTATCGACGCGCAGACATGACTTCGGAATAGAAACGATCATCAATGAACCACGCGCTTGCGCTCATGTAGTCAACCAAGATGTCGTCGTCAATGAAATGGGCTTCCTGGATCAAATCCTACAACAGGGCGTACCTGTTGTCTTTCTCGGACGCGAACCTGGAGAGTACGACACCGATTTTGTAACAGGAAATGATCGGCAGATATTTCTAAGCCTGGTAAAGCACTTCAAGCAACTTGGACATTCTCAGTTTGGGTTCCTAGTCAATGAACCCCCATTATTTGAAATCCTACAACGAAAAGAAATTTTGAATGAGGTGCTCCAAACGCTCAAATTACCACCACCGATTACAATTGACTGTCACGCCAAACAAGGAGAGCTAAGCGCAGAAAAAGCCTATATCGGCCTCAAAAAATTCCTAGCCACACACCACACCAAGCTCCCCTTTACCGCCTTACTTACAGCCAGTGAAAATGGGGGCCTCACGGCTCTACGAGCTTTTCACGAATATGGCATCAGCATTCCCACTCAATGTAGCCTTGGCACATTTGGTTGCAAAATTGAAAACCAGTGGAGCGTGCCTTCAATCACCGACGTAGGCCTCTCAGTCGATGATTGGGGGCGTTCGACAATTAAAGTCATTAAAGAACGCTTCGCCGGTGATACTTCACCAAGTTTTGGTGTACGTATGCCTTGCCATATAACCGTGCGTGAATCAAGCGCTCCACCACCATCTAATTTTGCGATATAAAATTAAATCGTTCAGCGCCCCCCTCAGTCAGCCAAGCAAGCTCAAAAGCATCAGAACGCTGATAACTTCCAGAAACATTCTATAAGCCCAGTATACAGCCAATGCCTCAACCTAACATACTCTGGATTTGCAGTGACCAACAACGTTTCGATACCCTGGGTTGCTACTCCAATCGTTTCGTACAAACCCCTGTATTGGATGCTTTAGCCAGCGATGGTGTTCTCTTTGAACACGCCTATTGCCAAAACCCGGTTTGCACCCCCAGTCGTGCAAGCTTTCTAACAGGGCGTTATCCTCGTACGACACGTTGTCGCCAGAACGGTCAATCGATTCCCGCTGAAGAACGTTTAGTCACCAAAGTTCTCGCAGATGCGGGATATCATTGCGGACTAGCAGGTAAACTTCACATTTCAGCCTGCCACTGGAAGCATTTCCAACACGAGCCACGCATCGATGATGGTTATCATAACTTCCACTGGTCCCATCATCCGGCACCAGACTGGAAGGCCAACGAGTACAGCCAATGGCTAGCCGAAAAAGGGCACTCATATCACACCCCCCAACGCAAGGACTGCCCCCATGTCAACCAAGGCATGCCCGCCGCATTACATCAAACAACTTGGTGTGCAGACAAAACCATTGAGTTCATAGAAGCCCAACAGCATAGCAGCCAACCATGGCTGTTTTCCGTAAACATATTCGACCCCCACCATCCATTCGATCCACCGGAAGCATATTTACAACGCTACCTAGACCGCCTCGATGAAATCCCTTTGCCCAACTACCAAGAAAGTGAATTAACTTCAAAATCACCTTGGTTAAGCATTGATCACCAAGGTGCCTACGCAGGGAAAAGTGGCTTTAACTATAGCACAATGACCGAACGTGACCACCGTCTTGTACGTGCCGCATATTGGGCAATGTGCGACCTTATCGATGCACAAGTTGGTCGCATGCTAGAGGCACTCAAGCGCACTGAACAATGGGAAAATACCATCGTTATTTACATGTCAGACCATGGCGAACTCCTCGGCGATCATGGCGCTTACTTGAAGGGCCCCTTTTTCTATGAACCATCCGTACACGTGCCACTCATCATGAGTTGGCCTGCCGGCGCTATCAACGGACAAAACTGTATCTCGCTGGTCGAACTCGTCGACTTAGCACCTACCTTAATTGAAGCCGCGGGACTCCATCCAGAGCCAGGCATGCAAGGCTCTTCACTGCTGCCCTTGCTCCAGCAAAAAGCAGAAGCAACTTCAACTTGGCGTGACGATATATATTGTGAATACTATAATGCCATGAATGGGCATAAGGCCCCCCCAGCCCACGCCACAATGCTTCGCAGCGAACGCTATAAAATAGTAGCCTGGCATTCCCTAGATAACGGCGAATTATATGATTTAAAAGAAGATCCAGACGAGTTAATCAACCTCTGGAGCTCCCCAAAGCATGGATCCATAAAAGCGGATATGCTAAATCGCCTCTGTCGACGTATGGCATGGACTGTCGATCCCTTACCGCAGAGACAAGCAAACTGGTAAACAACACATGGGCTTAGAGCGCTCAACCGCACTAATACTCTACATTTCCAGCGAAGCTGGAGACCGCTTATTATACGCTGATGATTCGTGTTCATTTGTTTTTTTCTGCGTATGTTTGGATAAGCGGTCCATAAGCGGTGATAAGCGGTTAAAAAATACGTCTGATAGGATTTCCTTTTCCAGGTTTTCCCGAACCAGTCATTCATTCGTGCGACGTCCACGCCAACGGCGTCGGACAGGGCGACAGAGTCAACCCTCCGCCATCATCCATTCGCCATCAGCGCTCCGCCCTCATCCCTCCGCCATCATCCATCATTCATCATTCATCCCCCCCCCCTCATCCCTCCGTCCTCAACTGCTTCAGCTTAGAGAACGGCTTGCGAATGACGGGTAAGGGTGAAAGTCCGAGTCCGTTCTGTCGCCAGGCTTTCCAGCACTGGAGGTTCGCCTGCGCAATATTCTTGAGTGAGGCATTGCTGGCCCCACCTGTGCGCATCTTGACCAATACCTGCGGTATATGCACGGACTTCAATTGCGCTCGCTCCAGCACACGCAGCATAAATTCATAATCGGCTGCGATCGGCAACTGGGTGTCGAAGTCACCCAAGCGCTCATAAACCGCACGCCGCACAAAAAAGCTCGGATGCGCAGGGTGCCAACCACGGCCAAAGGCACCCGCCTGATACGCTTGCGAGCGCCAAGCCCGCACCACCTGATCCGTCTGCACCGCATCCACGTAGTCTAGATCGCCATACACACAATCCACGCTCGGATCCTCAAAAGCCGCCGCCACTGCCGACAACACCTCGGAGTCGGCATAAAAATCGTCGCTGTTCAGAATGCCCACCACTTCGCCACGCGCGCGGGCCACTCCTTTGTTCATGGCATCATAAATCCCCCCGTCGGGTTCGCTGACCAATTGCTGAATACGCGGCCCATAGCCGCGCAGCAAGTCGACAGTCCCATCCTGGGACGCGCCGTCGATCACAATATAGTCGAGCTCCACGCCCGTCTGCGCCAGCACCGAGTCCACGGCCGAGCGGATCGTCGCCACACTATTATAGGAAACCGTGATCACCGAAAAAAGCATCCTCGCAGACAAAGCGAAAGTCCCCCCGGCACCAAGCGCAAAGTTACGGAGCGAAAGGGAGGGCTGAAACTTGAAAGCTGAAACCTGAGAGGCAGCACTGCAGAAGTTTCAGACTGCGCCCTTCAAACTTCTAGCTTCCCCTCGCTCCAGCGCCCACTTCACGAATTTAGGATAAATCTCGCGTCGATCCAGCTGCGCTTCAGCGAAAGCCCGCGCGTTCACTGATTGACGCAACAAGCGAGGACGATCCTTGGCATATCCTAAAATCACATGCGCCAGCGAAGCACTCTGTCCGGCCTGATAACTGGCCCCCATGTCATGTGTAGACAGAAGCTGTGCGAGCTCACCCTGCGCCGAGGTGTGCAATACTGGCAGCGCCGCAGCGAAATAATCCCCGACCTTATTGGGCATCGCAATCCGTGATTCTGGCTGCACGGCATTGATCGCCAAATGACACTGGTTCAACAAAGCGCGCAGAGCGCCCCAGTCCAACATCCCATGAAAATGCACTTGCTCCGTAAGCCCAGCATCCTGTGCCCATGCCTGCAATTGCCCTGCCAGTGCACCATAGCCGGCGAAATGAAGTTCAATCGGCAAGGAGCGCAGAACTTCTTCTCGCAGAGCCTCAATCAATGTGGCTAAATCATAACTCGCGGAAAGACTACCGATATAGACCAATTTCAAGGTGCCCTCCGCGCATCTGGTATCCATCGCAATCGGCAACTCAAGCAAACGCTCAGGCGGGCAACCGATATAAAACACCCTTCCCTCATGCGCGCGGTAGCTGGACACCACATCCAAATAATCCTGCGATACAGCACTCAATCCATCCGCTGCAGCATAGGCACGCCGCGCCGCTGCAGCCAGTGGCCGAAATAAGCAGCCGCCCACACGCCGGTTCCACTCCGGCGAAAAGGGCAAAATTTGCGAAAAATTCTCCGGCCAGGCATCCCGCACGTCGCAAATCAAAGTGAAGCCCAGCTCAGCCTTCATCTCAGCCACAGCAGCCGCCAACGAGGGCGGTGGCAGATTCACCACCACCAAGTCCGGCACTGCAAGCGATCCTGATGCCAGCTCCGCCCGCACCTTACGCTTCCAATCCCGAGCAAACCGGGCATGACTGTAGAAGCGACGTAGGCTGATATTTTTTTGATAAGACAAGGACGGCAGCACCTGAGTCTGCCAGGGATGCCCCGAAAATTCGGACGCCTCACGCCGACACTTTCGCCCGTGATCCCAATCAGATGTCCACCAAGTGACCGCACAGTCCGCGTCAGCAAATGCATGGGCAATACTCACCATACGCCCGCACTGCCCGCCATGGCCCGCCATAGCGTCAAAAATATTTACCAACCAGACTTTCATGTGGCAAGTGCCGTCCTCTTAATCAAAGTGAGCCAACGAGTTCCTGTAGTTGAGATTGAAAATGCTCAAAGGTAAGATGGTCTAGCACCCATTGCTTACCGTTGCTACCTTTGCGGAGTAAGTCATCAGGACTCGTCTGTTCAAATGCCAGCAGAGATTCTTTCACAGTCGATGCATCTAAGGAATCCAACATCCAGCCACAATTAGCGTCGAGAATCTCCCCTTGTAAATCATTCCCCGGCGAAAGAATAACTGGAAGGCTCATCGCCATGGCCTCAGCGGCTGTATAATTAAAATTCTCACGGTGCGATAAACTAATATATGCATCACAGGCAGACAGAAGATTATATTTTTCATCACCATAAATAGGCCCAGTCACATGAATTCGATCACGAGCATCGTGTTTATCCACATACTGCTTTAACGATTCAGCAGTCACCGAATCATCAGGACCGGCAACGACCAAATGTATATTATTTGATGCAGCCAACACAGCCTCGATAGTTTCCTGAGGTCGCTTCATATGATGTAGACGTCCAAGATAACACAATACACAGGCATCGAGTGGAATACCCCGCTCAGCTCGAACTACAGCACGGTCCTTGGTATACTTACAGCCATTAATATCCAGAGGGAGATAGATCACTCGCTGGTTAGGCAAGACACCGACAAAACGCTGAATTTTCGCCATTTCATTGCGCGTCATCGCCAAGACAGTATCCGCATTACGTAAGATCCGAAGCCCATACATACGCATCCACATGAGCTTGACTGCACGACGATAAGTAAAAACCCATGGGTCCAAACCACCATGAGGAACAAACACATAAGGAGTTCCTTTTTGCTTCGATGCAGTCATTACATAATGAGCAGATAAACGATAACAACCGTGCAAAAATAAAGCAGAATGCCCTTCAGCCAAGCACTGATAAAAACGTGTTCGTTCCTGATGCGGCATATAACCGCTCAAACGACTCATAGGATTCTTACCAGTCATAAAATAAGCAACCGAGGCATCTTTTCCATCCAAACTTTGCTGAGGATCTGTAATTGAAAGAATACGACCATCGAGGGCAGAATAATAATCCTTACACGCCTGATATATACCTCCCTTATTAGTTAATAGGTCACTTCCTACTTGTATGCAATCATTCATAAAAACTACGACAGGAGTATATCATCTATCTTCAACAGACGAACTAAGAGCATCATAAATGCGTCGTGCCACAATCGGCCATTCATATAAATCAAGAACACGTGCTTGTGCAGATCGAGTCATCGCATCCAGATCTTCCTGTCGACGAGCATAAATAGACAGTATTGCCTCAGCAATTGCTTCAGGTGACACTTCCTCAGCCAATACCCCAAGGCGTGCCTCATCGGTAATCTCTGGGACAGCAGCCACATTCAGGCTCACCACCACAGCACGAGCTTTCATCGCTTCCAAATAGACTTGCCCCCACGGATCCGAGGCCATCGGTTGCACTAAAATTGCTGCATCATAAAAAAGCTGGTTTAGTTTTTCCCGACTCAAATATCCATAGGCTGTAACTCCATCGATGCCAGTAACTCGCTGCACCAATGCATCATCCCCCACAATTACAAAACGTGTTTCAGGACGCTTCTCCTGCACCAGCTTAAAAGCCTCAAGTGCTAATTCACCACCTTTCTTAACAAATAAATGCTTAGCAACAAAGAGCATATGACCTGTCGTAAATTCTTTTTCTCCAGTAAAGGCTGGCAAAGGTCCAGAACCACACCCCACAACATGTACATTTGCTGGGCTGACTCCATAATGCTCGATCACATTACGCTTAACATGCTCAGAAAATGTCAGCACTTGCTCAGCTCTAGTCAGAGCAGTTCTTTCCAAGCGTTCGACTTGCTTAATAGCTGAACCACTCCAACGCGGTGCAGACGCACTGGAGCAATAAAGATCCCAAGTATTATCAATCCATAGAGAATAGGGTAAATTCGATTCGCTGGGAGCATCCATTGTGCTCGTGCATAAAATATGATCTACCCCAGATTCCCGTGCGCACTTGGCGACTCTTTGACCACGAAAGGAACGAAGGTCACTAAAACGAGCGGCTTCTCGAACTGGGTATCCTCGCAGATATGTTCTTAAGGCAAAGTAAACTTTCTGCGCTTTCGTTAAAGGTGAGCTGTCCAGCGCTACAACTGTAACACCTAATGCTTCCAGCTCATAGATTAAATGAGCTGGAGCGTTCGACCATGTAGCGGGATTCCTAGGGTCCCCCATCACAGATGTAACTGCAATCTTCATAACTATAAAAATCCCTTTTTATTCCACTTTTAAAAACTTTCTGACGAACTCAGACATCTCATCAGCCCATCGAACCGGTCCAAAATCCTGCGCTAAATCAACACTAAGCTCTGAAGCTTGCGTCCACTGCTCAGGCGCCCATGCGTACACATGCTCTAACCCCTGCTTAAGTTGTTCAACTGAGGTTTTCGCCACACAGATTCCATTTTGAGATCTCACTAAATCAGCTCCAGCGCCAACTGCCTGGGTAAGCAGCAAAGCACAGCCGCAAAGAGCCGCCTCATGCACCACCAATCCCCAATGTTCTTCGTGACTGGGAAGGGCGAGTACCCGAGCCTCATTCATCGCAATGGCAATTCTATCGGGCTGACAAAACGGCTTAACGTTAACTCCTTCGCGTCCTTGCAACAGCTCCGCATGAGGACCATTCCCGATTACTTCAAGCTGCCAATCTGGATGTTCTGTACGAAGTACTTCAAAAGCAGACAGCAGCTCCACAATCCCTTTACGATCAATCAATCGACCAACGAACAGTATCTTTTTAGGTCGTTCACAAATCGGAACCTTACACTGGAAAACATTCGGATTCGCACCATATAAACCTTCATGTATTCGCTGCGAATGAACACCTATCCTACGTGCCAATTTTCTACCAGATAGGCCCGGAACCCAGGCAGCCGAAAACTTATGCCGTAAAAAGAGACGAAAATATACCGCTCCCACCCATTGCCTAACATTCCCCTTCCAGCTGTTGTCAAACATGCCAACAACCTTACCTCCAGCCGCTCGCACTTCATCAGCAAGCGAAACAAAATGTGGGTAGCGCCAACCGGTATGCACAAATAATCGCGGAACCTCTAATCCAAGTTCCGCCCAAGAATGACGACAATTCTCTTCCACCCAGTAAAGCCCGCCTCCCAAGATGTGCTCCATACCTTCTATTGGCACATCCGGACGAGTTCCAACCACAGGAAAGTCATATCCTAAACGGATACGTGCAGCTTTTACCAAATGCGCCCCATATGCGGGCAAACCATTCCAAGCCACAGCGATCTTATGTTCACAAATTTCCATATACAATTTCCTTCATGATTCAGCAGTCAGGATATCCTGCATAGTAGTAGACCAAACTCTAGGCCCAAACTGAGAGGCCAATTGCTTCGACACAGCAGTAGCTTGCTGACCAGCACAGTCTTTACGATTCATCATATACGTTAAGGCTCCTTTTAACTCACTCAAACTACCGCTGTGACAAAGATAACCATTCTCTCCGGATCGTAATAAGTCAGGCCAAGATCCAACGGCTTCCGTTAATATCAACTGACACCCAGCAAGTGCCGCTTCGTGCACGACCAGCCCCCACCTTTCAAATTTACTTGGTAGCACTAGGCATCGTGTATCCGACAGTAACTCAGCAACTGAATCTGGCTGTGTAAAAGAGCGAAGGTCGATATCACCAAATTGTTCTAACTTAGCCCTCAGCGGCCCCTCACCTACTATAGTCAGTGTCCATCCAGAGGAAAGCCCCCCGAGAGCAGAATAAGCTTCCGCCAATTCCAAAACTCCTTTCCGGTCGATCAATTGCCCTACAAAAAGAAAACGCTTAGTACGTTGAGATAAAGGTTGTTGACAGTTAAAGAGCTCTGAGTCGGCTCCATACATTCCAGTATAAATACGTGAAACAGGCATGCCGAGCGCACGACAAAATCGACGCGAACGTCGACCAGGAACCATCAATGCACTATACCATTTTCTATATTTCAAACGAAAGAGTAGCAAGGCGCCGATTTGCCTGAGACTACCATTCCAAAAACTGTCGACCATTCCAATAACTTGACCGCCCGCATTCCGAACTTCAGCACCCAATGCATTCAGTGGAGAGTGCCCCCAACCGGTCTGGAAATAAATTTTAGGCACAGGCAATCCGAGGCTTTTCCATGTAGGAGAACTATCTGCATCCAGCCAATGAATGGATTGCCCCAAAATCGCCTCCATACCTTCTATTGGGACTGTAGGTCGCGTTCCAAGGACAGGGAAAGAACCAACATCATCCTGTGCAGCTCGAATTAAACGAGCGGCGTAAGCGGGCAAGCCGTTCCATGCAACTGCTATGTCTGTACGCATACTGAACGCTTCAAATGTGGATAAGTCGTTTCCACCCAAGTCAACCACTCGTCTGCCCGTTGATTCCAATTATGTAAACTCGCATCCGAACGAGGCTCCCAATTCTCCAAATCCAAAACCTTTCCCATCGCTTGAGACAACTGATCAATATCTCCAGGCGGATAGAAGAAACCGTCTTCCTTTAATAAATCTTTAGCTTCACCGATCGGAGATGTCACGATTGGCTTACCAAAGGGTAAATACATATAGAGTTTGCTCGGGCATCGAGCCCAATCCTGTACCGTATCACGCAAAGGACAAATAAAGCCATTAGCCAAGGAGAACCAAGTCGATAGTTCTTCTTCGGGAATATAACCTAATACTTCAGCGCGCCCCTTCAAATCGATTTGTTCGACGAGTCCTTGGCACTCCGTTTTCAGAGGCCCTCCCCCCATCATCAGAAAAATGAAGTCATCTCGAATCAAGGCAAGCTGACGCACCGCATCCAACATATCAAAACATCCATAATTCTCATAGAAGCTCCCCATATAGAGCAAAACCTTCTTACCTGAATAACGTTGTGAAAGCTGACTCAATAAGCCAGAATCAACCGTTCCCATCTGTTCACCATAAGCATAGGGGAAATAGAAAGTCGGCTTCTTTTGCAGTAAAAGATCAAGTCGCCGAGCAAACAGTTTATCCAGATAGCGACTGGCACAAATGTGCGCATCAAAAGATAATAAGGCCCCCCACTCCACTGCAGCATCCCACAGAGCTCGTAAGCCCCCTTGCCGTTTAATTCCTGAAAAAAGCTCCACATGATCCATCATGCAGATGGGCCGATGCCTTCCATGGCGGAACTTAACCCAATTCCGAATGCCCAAACCGCAAATCCAGACAACATCAGGATCTACCGAGGATGCTAAATCACGACGCTGTATGCGATCCGCCCGACGATCAAGTCGCTCGCAAAATAAAGGGATTGCATTCGGACACTCAAGCAACAGTCGTGCACGATTATCAGCGGTGTCTTCAATCACAATATATACACGATGCCCACGCGCAATCAAAGGTTCGGCCATCCCTGTGGCACGCTTCAATGTCGCGCAATCAGTTATATTTCCGAATGTAATAAAACAAATCTTCACTAAAAAGTCCCTGCCCTGTTTAGGCTACCACTGAGTTAATCTGTGAGTTCCTGATATAATTCAACCAACTCTTGTCCATAATTAGACCAAGTCATGCGCTCTGCAACCAAGACAGCCCCGGCTAATCCAATTTCCCGACGTCGCGACTCATTCTTAGCTAGATCCACAATTGAATCCACCAGTGCACTCACACTACCGCGTTCTACTACACAATGTGTTTCAACCTCAGAACTAGGAATTCCAGTCTCTTTAGTACAAATCACAGGTAATCCCGCAGCCATCGCTTCAGCGGCACTCTTAGCACATCCCTCCGCATAACTCGGAAAAACATACATATCAGCGCGCTGAAGCAGCGCTTTTAAGTCATCTTGTGGTATAAAACCATGAAAAGTGAAACGTTGCTTAATACTATCTGGATAGGCCTCAAGCAAAGCCTGCCCTTGAATACCGTTGCCTGCAACTTCAACACGACACTGAATGCCGCGTTGCTCCAATTCTTGCACAGCATCAATGATAACGTTGGCTCCCTTGCGCAAACCAAATCCCCCCGTAAAGAGAAGCCTCAGCACGCCATCTTCGGCTAAAGCATAATCCTGCTTCAACCCCTTAAAATCCTGACGCACTCCAAGATACGACACTCTGATCTTCTCTGGATCATATCCTAAATCGACGAAGTTTTGCTTAACATAATCTGAATTAACCAACAGAATGTCAGCCTCTTCACAGTCTTTTAAAACAAGTTGCCAAAAAGTTTTATCTGGTCCCAACTCAAAATGTATGCCGTGCGCATGATACAGGTCCTTTAGATTACGCTCCATTTCAACTGGATGCGCCAAACTTTGATCCACAATAACCTTCATTCCCTTAGCTTTAGCCGCTGCAATGGCTCCCCCCTGCCCGGCTCCACTACGAGTATGAAAAATATCACCTGTTAGAAATGGAATGCTTTGCTTCCCAAATAATTCCCAAACCTTCGTCGCGGTATCAAGATCATCCGTAGCAATAATTTTAGAAAGTAGTTTTCTATATAATCTCTCAAACTCTGGTAAGAATAAACTATGTACTCGCGCTCCGGTTTTCAAAAAACGAAGACGTGGCTTTAAGCGATCGGCTAAGCTCCGATTCGACCCATAAATCGGTAGCCAACCTAAAATGACCATCATACTCTTAGATGGCACCCAACCAGAAATAACTGAGCAATCAACTTGCCCCGCCGGCAAACTTTCCACTGTCTCCACAAAGTGAAGGCGGCCGACCCCGGTAGAAATCACAACTTTTGGTTTCATATATAATAGTTAGCCTTAATGGCAATAAAAGGCAGCGCTCACTAGTTTACTATTTTTAGACTAAATCTGAACAGTTTATGACGCCGATTCTAATCGGCCATAAGATCGCCCGAATATTGGCGTCGATATAGATTCGATCTATTCAGGTGATGTAAGTCAATCGAACTAAAAAACGATGCAGAACAACGTCATCTCCAAAACGTACGACGTTTATATAATTTGGAAAACGGTGATAGCATCGCGAAATCAGACTCTGGAACCAAGGGACCTCGTTTGTCAGTCAGGCATATTGCTAAACCGGTAAATATCCCAACCCATAGGCGGCCTTTAAGGTTTAATGGAGAGAACAATAATGCCCAACTTAACTCATAGAAAATAAGAATAACCGCTGGTGTCAGGATGTTGTCTCGACGAATAAATAACAAAAGCACTCTCAACATTAAAAAGACTAGAAATAACCAATATAATACTGCGAACAACCCATTGTTAAACCAAGTGCCAACAATAATGGAGTGTCCACCAGCACGCTGAAAAACAGACATGTACATCTCATCCGAAACAGGCTCACCCGCGATATCCATCGCTTCTATAACATAGTCACCGATCGTAGGCCAAGATCCAAGCCCCCAGATTGGATTATCCAAACCAGCCAAAACGCCTGCGACAACTTCAGTACGACCAGCAGCCACCAAACCTAATGGCGTCACCCCAAACCGAGTCTCTGATTGATCATAAAACTTAGATTGCTGCAACACACCCATATATCCACGCGGTGCAGCATATAAATATGCCCAATACACACATGAAAAAGCAATAATAATAACCGAAGCAGTTTTAAGCATAAAAGAGAAACTCAACTCTAGCTTAGATCGTTTCTGTCCCTTAACAATCCATGTATATAACAAGGTAAATGAAGTCATAAAGTAAGCAAATGAACCGCTTCGAGATCCATAGACAGCGACTACAATCGCTGCCGCTAAAAATATAAAAACGGAAAGCAACCGATTAATTCTATAGGCAAAAATCCCAAGCAATATACTTAACGCAAATAAGATAGGCTGCACTTTAGCACTAAAATACACATACCCTCCCCGAAGACCATACTCAACAAAATCGCTACTTTGAAAATATCCAACACAAGCTCCGGGTAACATACCAACGAAAAATGGAATTAATAGCCGCTGACTTCGCGCGAGTATTAAAGCAAAAAACAATGAGTTTAATCCCAAAGCTATAGGTCGAGCAAACCCTCGCATGAAGAATGCTAAATAATTGGTATTGACTAAATCAGAAACAATAACGGCACTACAAAAAACACCAAGTAATAAGGCACTTTTTACTGCAGTGCTATTCCATACAAAATTCGAATTTGTAAAAAAAAGTATTGGCAGGGCTAAATACATCAAAACCTCAGACAACGAAAATCGTCCAATCAGCCCCACTTCCAATGCCCAGCCAAAACCTACGAGGAAAACATAAAATTTTAGTATCTTACTTCTATTCATAATCAAAATCGTAGTCAAATGCTTCGAAATCATCTTCGAAAATTACAGATATCAGATTCTTAGCTTCATCATCATAGAATTCTCGATAATCAATACGATGTGCCTGCCCCAATTTAGGCAACGAATCAAAACTCAACGAATAACTCTGACAAAAATCACGTAAATCACTCTCAAGAGTCTCAAAATGTAATAGATTTGGAACCGCGATCCTACCGTCAGGATTGACCAAGAAACTCTTTTGCGTCCGAAGATGAGCTAGTTTATTGTGGTCGTTGATAAGTTCAAATCTTCGGCTCCAGAAATCTTTAAACTCAGACAAATCAAGATTTCCACAGAAATGACGGTATGTAGAAATTGCTCGACTATATGGATTTCGAACAATTGAAAATACAATGAGGTCATCAAGCTGATCATTACTAATCAGATTCAACATCTCAATCTCCGCATAAGTTAAATGCTGAGCACAAAGTGTATAATCAATTGGGCCAAATAAAATCTCCCGGGGCATTTCATTACTCGTCAATTTCAATAGTAATTTGGAAAATCGATTCAAAATACTTCTAAAGCGAGGACTCAAAACCAATTCCTTAGGCACGAGATCTAAAGCAACTTCAACCGACTTCCCCGCATTCTTAGGGATGTGAATGAATAATAATTTATTTTTACGAGAATAAGCCACAATTTTTTATCTATTTAACGCTTAACCTAAACTTCCAGATCAATGGCAATATGATTAAGGCTGATACAAATAAAAAGATGAGAACTTCAAAGCTAAATTTCATCCAATCAGTCGCAAGCCCATTCAAATCTAACAACAAGGAAATAATAAAAGCTATCGCACCAACACCGCAAAGAATCCCCCATTGTCCAAGCTTCACAATTCGAAACCCCTTCACTCGTAATAACCACGTAATGGACAGACAAGCCACAAGAGCTGATGCGAAAACCATACTTAAAGGAACAAAATCGGGAAGTCCTAAAAACACTACAATAAAAGTCCACATCAACGATACGACTGCACCACAGGCACCGATAATTGCAGCATAACCAACTCCATTAGATGAATGAACATATGTTGCTAATTGTTGAGAAATACATAGAAACAATAATCCAATTCCACCAGTAAATACGACAATATCCCCAGCATATCGTGCACTACCAACCCATAAACGAATAAAAGATTCAGCAAAAGAAACATAACCAATAGAAGCGACTAAGGTAATCGCGACTGTGACCATTAAAGCAAATCTCATTATACGTTGTGCCTTTACCACATCCCCAGATCCAATTAAATGCGACATACTGGGAATTAAAACTACTGATATACGATGAATAACAGTGTTTATAAACTGTATTGGTCGTAACGTGATATCATAAGCCGCGACCCATGCTGGCGACATATAAAATGCTATAATAAATAGTGACAGTTTTGTGGCAGATGAGCTGATTGCATTACCAGTTATCACTTGTGGCGTAACCTTAAATACTTCTAATAAAACTACTTTTGAAATAATCACCTTCGGATAAAGTGAGAATGATATTAAAATCGAAGGTATAACAGAAAAAATCGCCAAAATCATATTACGCGATAGTAAAGCTAATGGAATAATCCAGACACCACACCCCATACGAATTCCCCAGTATAAGATTCCTAATTGCACGATTGCCATGAGTGGCCGAGCGTAAAGCAAGTATTCTGGACGTTGCATAGCTTGCAAAAAAGGAGCACAGGCACTAACCCACATCTGCACCATCATAGCAAATAGACAATAGTTCAAAGCGCGACTCAATGATTCAAGCTCGACATGGCTCAATTTCCACATGTCAAGTAATGCTAAGATTACTAACTTACCGGTCAGCAAAAGGATCAACGAAAGAATGAAATTAACAGCTAGACCACTCCAAAAATACGTAATTGCACGAATGAATTTTTTTGCTCCACAGGCCGCAGCGGAGCGTTGTCCTGAAACCGTAGCGACATTAAACATTGCAACCCATGCAATCACACCCCCAGTAGCCAACCATATTCCATAGATATGATCACCAAATGCTTTCAGGTACATCGGAACTAAAACGATGCCTGTAACAATCAATACAAACTGATCGATCCAAGTCGTAATCATTCCAATCGAAGTTGCCTTCTTCCTGGAAACACCTTTTCGAAGTCGAGTCCTAGAGAGCATAAAAAAATTAGCAGCTAAAATCGATTTACCTAATCTTATTCACCAAACAAGACTCGCCTCATCGCTTGCGGAATACAGGCACTTAGGTACAACGAAAATAGTAATACAATTACCGTAATTATAGTTACACTAACTAATGTCACCGAGCCTGTATAAATGAAAGGAATAAACACAAGTGCAAAAAAATGTAATGCATATATTCGCAAAGATATACGTCCCAAGAATCCAAAAACAAAACCTACCCTTGGACAGTACAAATAAACTATTCGATAAAATGCACAAAAAAAAGCGCAGCCGAGTATCGCAATTCCAAATCTGTATAACAATTCATTGAGAATACTGATATCAGGATAAAACAATCCTGTTGAATATATAAAATGATCAGCTGTGTAAAACGGCAAAAGGAACGCCCAAAGTCCTCCTAAAGATAAAAAAGAGATCACAATGGTTCTAAGGCTGAATCTATAATTTATAATTGAAAACCAATACCCAATTATAAAAAAGGGGAAAAGCCATTGAACATATCGCAGGCCAAAATAATGATCAATATCTCCAGCGGCACTAATGAGACAAATAAATACAGCTACAGCAAAAAAAATCCATCGCGAATAAGACCAAAGAACTGCACATACATGAAGACATAACAATACCCATAAATACCACAATGCATGCACTGGATAGATAATTGCTTTAATAGCAGCCAACGGAGCAAGTACAACCTTATAATATTCGCCTATGAGCATTTTATGCAGAAAATATAGTATTACTGCCCAAACTAAAAATGGAATTAAAAGCCGAAAAGAGCGAGAAAAGATCAATTCCATATATTCATGAGTCTCAAAACTCTTCTTCGCAAAATACCCACTAAGCAGCGCGAACAATGGCATATGAAACGAATATATAGCCACATAAACTGTGTTATTTAACGCATCCGCAGCAGATCCATATATTGCCTGTAAAACATGCCCAACTACAACAAGTAAAATGCCTACCCCCTTCAAGCCATCTACAAACTGATTTCTCATAAAAAGCAATTTATCCGATGAACAATAATAGTCTGTAGCATTCCCTAACTACAATAATCATTATCATATAAATCAGTATACTTACAGTTCGATATGACAGCTGACACCATTTTCTTCAAAAGCCTCACGCTCAGAATCATCAAGCATTTCAGTCCAAGCACCTGGAGCTCCTTTTCTCTTTGAAAAATGATCAGGGTGTATTTGAGTTTCAGGATCAACAGACTTTCGTATCAGAAATTCATATACTTTCCGCTTCAAGGGTTGTATTCGATCAGAATTAAAAATGGGTAGGTTTTGCGTTTTCCTAGAGATTTGCTTCGCAACTCTAAAAACCCGCGCACCTAAATTATCAGGAGCATGTTCCTCATGTATTACCTGCTTGAGGGCCTGGGCATCCAACCGAAGGTTTAAGTAATTTTGAATCTCATCAATACCTCGTTCTTTAGATTCCCAAAACTCCTCATAGACTTGGAAAAGAATCTCTGAACGCCCACGAAGCCTTTGATAATTCTGTCGATCTTGTTCAACAATCGACTCAATATGATCCACATTAACGTTCCATTTTTCTTTCATGGAACAATAGACATCACGTATATCTCGCTGAATGTAAATCGGCTTAACTCGATCCAGATCCACTAATTTTTCCAAGATCTCAACATCGTGTGACTTAAAGATGACATAGTCGTGCTGCTCTGTAGCAGCCTCGACAATTTGATTCCAATCCTCACAGGCCACATAACTCATGTTACGGTAGGAATTTCCCGAGGCTTCAAGAACCTTTCGAACATACCCAAACTGCATTGTCGAACCAGACCTCAAACCACCTATGCATGCAATAATGATAGGACTCATACCCCCTCCTTAGTTAACTGTCCAAATGAATAATAAAAAAACAACATGCTTAAGATCGCTAAAAAAATAAAACGGACCGAACGAACACCCCTGCCCCGCAGCACGCTACCGCCATTGGTCACGCCGGGGAGCGAGCCACGAAATATACTAAAATAGAGGGGAGTCCATACATGGACCGCGCTAGGCTGCGGGCAAAGTTCGTTTTGTTCAAGTTTTTTTGAACAAAACGAAGAAGTCAGCTATGACTACTTCTTCAGCGAGTGGGCAGGTTTTGGACCCATTCAATGGCTGGGTGCTCGGCAAAGTCGGCAGGGGTGACGAATCCGAAGTGCTCGCCCTCGACGCTCAGGCCCACCTGGCGATAGCAGGCAGCCACATATTCTGAACAGATATAAGCCTCCTGATGCTCACTGGGCCAGCTGGGCAGGCTGTCGAGCATCTCAGGAGCCATGCGATTTAGGGTGATTCGGGCCGCGATTTCAGCAATTTGCTGGCTATCGTAGGGATAACCGAAGCGATCGACTGCAAAACGGCCCAAGGTCGCGAGAGCATCTGGCGCGACCTGACGCGCAAAATCGCGGTGCCGCATAATCTGCATATGTCCCGGATAGGCATGCCCCTGCTGATCGTAGTTAGTCAGATATTGATTAAGTGGAACGGTGCGCACACCGATCGGCTCCACGCTTTCTAGTAACATGATCCGGTCAAAGGCATCCAAGCGCAGCACCAGCGCCACATGACTCCAGCGACTCCGGGTGGCCGCCTGGATCATTTTCGAGAACCAACCACTGCCCGAACACAGCAATAAATCACCTGTTTGAATATTGGGGTAACGCATGCCCGACAGCACAGTCTATAATGCCACATTTGTGAACCGTTAATTAATGTGAATAAACCGCCCGGATACGTGATAGCGGACGCTGACGCACTTTTGCAGAATGATCAGGGAGCACTGAACTGATTCAGAGGTACCCAAAAAAAGCCCCCGCGGTGGCGGGGGCTTGAATGGCGCTGAATCTGCCTAATTGGAACTGAACTAAGGCGCTTGTTCGACCGCTTGTACGCGGATGAACTGACTGCCTTCGGAGAAGTCGAGCGTGACGGTTGCCGTATCACCTGCGTTGGTGAAGGGCTGATTCAGATCGGTGGTGCTTTGCACCTGCACTTCGAAGGTCGCACTCTGGCTCCCGGAGTTGAGCTGCATGACTTGACCGTCAATCCGTAAACCTGCGACGGGCACATCGGATAAACCATATGCACTGGGATCGCTGAGCACGCTTTGTTCGCCGGAGGTATAATTCGCGTTGAACTCGCTCTGTGTGAACAGATCATACTGGCTGGGATTGCTGGTCACTGCATCCTTGCCCGCTTGGGTGTAGGTCTCCGCGACGGGGCCGCTTTGATCCGCGATGTCGGGATTGGTTCCGATGAGCGCTTCTTCGGCGTCCGATAGGCCGTCGTTGTCACGGTCGGAAACCGCCAGCACACGACCGTCGGGAATCGAATCATAGCGGGCGTCACTATCGACTTTGGCCATTGCGAAGCTTGCAATATAGTTTTGCAAGGCCTGCTGGTCGGTGATGCCGAGCGTGGTTTTGATGTAATCCTGACTGGTGTAGGAAGCTGCGCCGAAGCCGTAGCGGAAATACTGATCGCCTCCGTCTGCATTAAAAGACGGTAGGACTAGATCCACTGTGGTGCCGGGAACGGGAATGCCTGCGATGATGAGTGCTGTGCCATCGTTGAGGCGAGCTTCGATGACGCGTTGCCCTTGCTGAGTGATGACTTCATTCTCGCCGTCCAATACCAATGGCTGACGGGTAATGTCGTAGGTCACCGTCATACCTGCAAGTTGTGGGAAACGGCCGGTGCCATCACCGACACGTAGCGGATCCACCCCGGTGCCGGGATCGTTGTCGATGGTGCGTGAGAGGGCATTTTCAAGCACTAGCTTGAGGTCCGCCGTCGTGACATTTTCCACCACCGAGACGAAATTTCCGAAGGGGGAAACATCGAAGGTATCGCCCACGCTGATAGCGCCCACGGCGATGTCGGAGCGAATGCCACCGCCATTGGCGATCGCAATCTGTGGCAGGTTGACATCGAAACTGGCAGCACGTTCTTGGGCTGCAGCCAGCAGTGCGTCGGCGACCAGGTTGCCCCCATTTTGCTCTTGTGAGCGAATGAGGTCTGTATCTGTGCCACCAACAATCAGACTGTCGGTGGAGCCAATGATTTCACTATCGATCGCATAGGTGAAGGCGACGACTTTATCGATGACTTCGCTTTCGATAGTGGGATCGAGTGCATAACCATTTTCCGCATCGACGCTGTCGGCCACAATCACTGCGGGGCCAGAGCTTAGATCGACGCCGAGGAAGTTATTGTCTGCATCGAAGCGTAGCGTGAGGCGCCCTAGGTAGCCGTAGTTACCACCAGTCGTTGCAATCGGGATACCATTGGCGTAAGTCGGATAGCTCAGGCCCACTTCGTTATAACTGTCACTGGGCACCAGACCACTGTCGGCCGCATTGCCCGGAGCGGAGGCTCCGTAAACTGCTCGTGGTGACAAGAGCGCGGTCGAGCCCAGAATCTCGTCACCGCCGCCGGCGATGATCGCATTGACATCGGCAGAGAGCAGCGAGGCGAGTGCCTCGTCTTCGGCCACACCCTGCAGGTGCGAGATCAGGATGATGGCGTCGGTCGAACTCGCGAGCGAGGCTGCCTCGGCATTGACCGCGGCAGCCACTTCGGAGGCGACGACTGCCCCGGGCGAACTAACGAAGGGAAGGTTTACGGTGGTGGCACCGATGAGCCCGATGACCTTATCACCCTGAGCGGTGCTGACGGTGATGGTTTTACTTTTCACAATATCCCCAGCGTTGACCAAGGCTTGCAGGGCAGGCTCGCCCGTGAAATCGAGATTAGCGCTCAAGTAAGGCACCGCGTTGGTGGTTTGCGCATCTTCGATGAAGGCAGCCAGCACTTCGGGACCGAAGTCGAACTCGTGATTACCAATTGCAATCGCATCGTAACCGATATGACTCAGAGCCAGTGCGTCGTAATAAACCTGTGGCTCGCTATCAACGCTGGCTTGAAACTGTTTACCCGCGAGGAAGCTATCACCGGCATAAACCACCACCACGCCGTGATCGACGGATTGGTAGAAGCTACGGTGGGCATCGATTGCGGTCTTCATTCGAGCCACGTTGCCGTAATCCGGAAAGGAACTGGAGTATTCCGGTAACTTGGACTCACCATCGTTGTGGTGTAAGAGTGTGAGATTCCAAGTGCTGTCGGTTTCCAACTCAATTTGATAGGCGGTGAGCGATCCGCTGACTTCGCTTGCGACCAGTAGCAGTGCTTTACCATTTGGACTTTCTGCTGCAGGCACAAAGGCGAAGCCTTCGGGACCGATGTCGCTGGACTGCTCCGCATCGACTGTGAAATCGCGGTCGTTGACGTAATCGATAAAGAGCGGCGAAGTTGGGTCTGTGATGTCGTAGATCATCACACCCCCCACACGCTCAAGTCCGACAAAGGCGATCTGACGTCCGCCGATTTCAGCTAATTGAACGGCTTCTGGCTCGGGGCCCTTATTGTCCGAACGATCATCGATATCGTTGCCGTCATTGCTGGCATTGAAATGATCAGGCAGGAACTGAGCCGTGATGCGCTCAAAGTCACCGCCGGAATCAAAGACCAGTTCCCCGGTCGATGCATTCCAGATCGAGAAGGAACGCGCACCCGCAAGCTGGATCTGATCCACGTCGCCGTCATTGTCCAAGTCGCCACCAAAGGAGAAGGTGCCGACATCACCCAGGCCCGAACCATCCGTGAGGATGTCGCGATTCGGGAAGACGGTTTCATCGAGAATCGCATCTTGCAGATCCGCCTCATCGCCCAGGCCACTGCCCGGGTAATCACCGAACAACTCTGGATCGCGACCATCGCCTTCATTGGCGGTCACGATGTAAGTCTGTCCATTCACCGTGTAAGCCGACATCGCGTCGGGCATATAGAGACCAAAGAAAGGTTGAGGAACGATGTTCACTTCCTCGTCGTTTTTCTCAGCATCCAGCGCATTGGCTAGCAGTGAGTGATTCTTCGCACCCAGCGGGAAAATTCCCGTAATGGTATCTGTCGCGAGGTCGATGGACAGGATCGCATTGTTTTCCTGCAGGCCAACGTATGCGGTGCCACCATCAGGTGCGACTGCGATATATTCAGGCTCAAGGTCTTGCGCGACCGATGCGGCATTCGGGTGAATGCGCACCTTAGCAGTCGTGCTCAAATCCACAGGAGCCTTGATCTCCGCCAGACTTGCGCCCAGCGCCAGCGAAGCACCTGGCTCGAATACGCTGAAGTCAAGTTGAACGGGCGTGCCCGGTGTCACCGAAGCACCCGCACCACTAAGTGGAATGATAGTCACGGAACCTTCCGGGTTGAAGTCCGGAGTGCCACCAGCGAGCGCGCTGGATGCCTCCCCCTCGTTAGCGACCAGCACCTTGAGTCCATCAGGAGTAAAAGTCAGCATATCAGGCAGGTAGCCGGCTGCAGCCGTTGCGACCGGAGCCACCGCACCTTCACTCAAACTCGCGGCTGCATCGTAGAATGCAACGATCCCAGTTTCGTAGACGGTGTCCGCTTGCAGGGCCACAGCCACAATACCGTTCTTAACTGCAACGCTGTTAGGACTGTAAGCCTGGCCATCGATATCGGCGAAACTCAAGCTTCCGAGCTTAACCGGAGTGGCTGGATTGGACAGATCGATGATATCGACTGAATGATCGTGGGCATTCGTGACGAACACACGCTGAGTCGCCGCATCATAGGCGGGGATCTCAGTGGCCGAGCCATCGAAGATGCCCGATTCGTAAGCGCCCAAACGAGTCATGCGAACGGGGCTATTGAGCGAAGCGGCATTGCTGACGACCGCGAAGCGCGCGCCATCGGCATTGTGATTCAACTCGGCCCAGACTTTGTTTTGAGTGGTATCCACGCCTGCACTTGCAAGTGCGGCCGCTGCGGTGGGACTATCATATATATTAGCCAGGCGCGCATCCATCCATGTGCCGGATACGGGATCGTAAACAGCCAATGTCAAAGTCGACTCATCGATACCTGGCGTTTCCGAGTACGTCATTTCCAAGCGGTAGAGTTCACTTTCTTCACCATCAGGTGTATTCGCCAGACCATCTAAAACGAGGATGTCTCCAATCACCTGTGGATCCGATGCACCATCCAACCAACTGAAATCAACCAGCGCACCGAACTCCACCAGCTCAGGTGTGACGCCCGCGTCTGGCACAGTCATTTGACTTTCAAAAACGTCATTAGTGCCGGATACGATTTCGACCTGAGTTCCATTGGGCGAAGTGCTGGTCAGGCCGGCATAGTCCGCATTTGGTGCAACAAAGAAACGATCCCCTTCCGTGGAATACACCAACCGATCCGACAGCACCCAGTTGGGAACCCATGCATCGGTGGTGTAAGGATCCGGGGCCTCGCTGCTGTAATGGTTAAACACAATTTGTGGACCATCGACTTCAACCACGCAATAACTGACACGACCGTTCATTTGTACGACCTGCCCCTCATTATCGCCCTCCGGCATTTCGAAGTTGTAATATTTCTCACTATTGGAGCCGACCAAAATATGGTTTAGCAGCACTTCGCCATCTGTATCCAGTGCAACACTACGACTGTATTGATGATCGTGGCCCACTAAGATCGTATCGATGCCCGCTTGCGCCATTCCTTTGAGCAACTGCAATTCGAATTCAGGATCGCCACTGGCGCCTTGAAAGATGCCATCGCGCCCCTTTCCAAAATAAGGCGCGTGCTGCACCAGCACACGGTGGTCTGCCCCGGATGCGGCCGCTGCCGGCAAAGCGACCGACTGCAACCAACCGATCAACTCGCTGGGAGCCACACCGTATAGATCCATCGACACCACAAACATGTTGTTGAACATGAAATAATAACAGGTGCCCGGGCCTTCGACTAACAAAGGATTCGTCGGCAAAGGAAATTGCGCATCCCAGATGGTGCTATCGTTAACATCCACTGGCCCGAACAATGGGTCGGTCACCGCGCTGGTGGATTCCGCTTTAATGTCGTGATTACCACGCTGGATATACATCGGGATGCCCGCGTCGTAGATCGGCTGTGCCACACTCAGCCACAGCGCATTTTCTTCAACTGTGCCCGTGTCCGTCAAATCGCCGACACTGATAATCATATCGACACCGTGGACATTCACGAATTGATCCACCACCGGCGCCATCAAGCGCGTGGAGACATCCGGATAAGCGGCAGCCCCCTGAGTATCAGTTAACACGCCATAGCTCCAGGAAGCAGCCGAGGCAGTGAGCGTACCAAGAGACAGAGAAAGCGTAGCCAGACCAATGCTGGAGAGCGATAATTTCCTATCGCCCGAGATACGAGCCATTCGCACTTTCCCAGTAGGAAAAGCAGCGAAGCTCGAATTAGAGATGAATGATTTGTAGCGCATGCGTAGCCGTTCAGTAGTATGGT
The DNA here is from genome assembly GCF_031127905.1 of Thalassobacterium sedimentorum. Taxonomy (GTDB): domain Bacteria; phylum Verrucomicrobiota; class Verrucomicrobiia; order Opitutales; family Coraliomargaritaceae; genus Thalassobacterium; species Thalassobacterium sedimentorum. The sequence goes on from NZ_JARXIC010000027.1 coordinate 30,517, forward strand.
TATAGTATGATTTATGAGCTGCCTGACTGAGGGCAGGAGGTCCCTACCACATTGATCCAAAGTCGCTTGCGCACAAAAAACAAACGTTCACGTGTAAATTTACGGGGACACAGTTACAACCACGCGACATTGTCAAAACGCGAAGACAAGCCGTCACCTCTCCTCAATATTAACAGTAATACCAATTCGAAAAAAGTTTGGTCCTAATAGATATATCTTTTGTAACCTCGGTTCTCGGAACCGGGGCGATGTAACCTCGGTTCTCGGAACCGGGGCGATGTAACCTCGGTTCTCGGAACCGGGGCGATGTAACCTCGGTTCTCGGAACCGGGGCGACGTTAATCCCTCCCCGAAACAAAGTTTCGAGGCTACGCTAAGGCCAAGCTTATAGAGCATATATTCTTAGAAGTGGTAATATGCTCCCCGGTTCGAAGAACCGAGGCTACCCTAAAAATACATCCGAGTCAGTAATCATTCTGCGCCCTCATCATTCTGCAAAATTGAACCTTCAAATTTAAATGATTTTACCTATTCTAATTTGGTGTCTTTATAAAGCTCTCAGCTCAAGCCTATCTCTAACTATGAAATACAGTCTCACGCTTCTACTGACCTTTACCGCTACGTTTCTATCGGCGAACACCGTGGATGTGTATTTTGGCACTGGAGGCGGCGAAGCCGCGGGAATCTACCACTCGAAATTAAATACGGAAACCGGCACCCTCACCGCAGCAAGCTTAGTTGCACAGGTGCAGTCGCCCGAGTTTCTAGCCTTCCACCCGAATCGTCGCCACCTCTATGCAGTGGCTCAATTACAAGGAAAAGCGTCGGTAATCGCTTACGCGCTCGCGCCTGACGGCGCCTTAACCGAACTTCAATCACAAGCGATTCCGGACGGAGCTGCTGCGCACATCAGTGTGCATCCGTCCGGTCGACTGTTACTGACCGCACAGTACGGGGCCGGAACGGTGGCGCTCTTCCCGATCAATGCCGACGGCACTCTCGAGCCCTGCAAGCAAGTAATTCAGCACCAAGGCGGTTCAGGAGTTGCCGGCAAACGACAGCAATCAGCACATCCCCACTGGACAGGCTTTGCCCCAGATGGACGCTTCGCCTTCGTGCCGGACTTGGGGCTGGATCAAATCATCATTTATCAAGTACAACTCCAACCAGTTTCAATCCACAAGATCGGATACGCGCAAGCACCTGCTGGAGCTGGCCCACGGCATATGAAATTCTCCGTCGACGGCCAATTTATTTTTTTATTAAACGAGCTCAGTCTTTCAGTCTCAACCTTCGATTATCAAGCCAGGACTGGCCAAAGCGAACGCCTGTCGACAACCCCCAGCCTCAGTCCTGAGTTGCAGGCGCAAGAGGCGATCAATGCGGGCTCTGAGATCCTGGTGCATCCCAATGGACTCTATGTCTATGCCGCGAATCGCGGGCACGATAGTGTGACCAGCTTTCGCGTATCCCCAGACGACGGACAGCTGTCGGTAATTGATATCGAACCCATTCGTGGAGCCTGGCCGCGCAGTATCAATTTAGACTCCAGTGGACGTTGGTTACTCGCTGCCGGAGCCCACTCAAATACCGTCACTGTCCTAGAAATCGATACGGCAACTGGAATGCTCAGCTACTCAGGCAAACGCATTATTAATGTGCCCAATGCGATCTGTATAGTATTGAATGATTAAACCGGTAAAGCAGTCGAACAACCCAGAATAAAAACACGTTTGCATAATTATTTATCAATAGGTATCAAACCTTATGATAATTAGTCTAAATACTCTACATTTCGACAGCCCCTTACAACAAACTGGAGAGTGCATTCTACTCACTGAACTCATTTTACCGCGTAATGGGATCGCCCGCAAGGTGGCACTGAAAGAGCTTCGAATCAACCGGGGGCACCGCAGTTTGGCACGTGCCCCCTTTTATGAGAAAGGAATCTTCAAAGAAAAAGTCGACGGCTTAGTAGGCCTGAAGGTGAGTGTCACGCGACCATTAAAGCATTCCGAATGGACCCAATTTGCGCGTCAATTATTGTCAACTGGCATCGAATCCACTTCCGAGCTGTTGCGATCGGCATGGTTATCGCATGCCGTGCTCGAAGATCTGATGGAAAGCGGAACGGATCAGCTCGCGGATCGGATCGCCGAGGATGAGCCGCAATTCATTGCAAGCGGCGGCATCGACCTCGACAGCGAGCAACTGGTGAGCGGTCCGGTCACGATTCCGCTCAGACTCAATCAGCGCCTACGTAACAGCGAAACAGCCCCCGGCCCCAAAAGCCGAGAGCAACGCAAAATAAGCACTCAGCACTACAGAAAGGGCAGCCCCATAGGAGAATTAAGTATGGATCTTTTGCTCGACTAGCAGTCCTCGGTTCTCATTCAAAATTGGACCTTCCGATAATTTCTCACTTTGAGTGGCCGGTTCTCAAAACCGGGGAGCTTGGAAGCACTGAAGCGCTCACGCTGCCCCTGCATGCAATCAAGTTCGGTTCAATGGTGTTTCGGCACTGCTAGAAAGTGCTGATGCGGCCGCTCTCGAATTGGACGGCGGCGGAGCCGTGCAAGGAAAGATCGATGCGTTTGACAGCAGGGTTGCCGCGGGTTTGCACGTAATTTAAGATCACAGCTAAGCGATCGAGTTGCTGCTCGAAGCTGGTGTTGAAGCCAAAAATGATTCGTGGCACCATTGAGGTGCGCACCTCGATGACTTGCCCCGGCAAATCCGGATCGCCGGAATAATGCTCGAGCGATACAAGCTGCCAGGTTCGGTAAAAATTGGGTTGGGTGCGACGTGTGACTTCGAGTAAGTCCGCAACCTGATCGATGCCCCGCAGGGGTTTAAAGCCACCTTCGGGATGACGATAAGGTACAACATAGGGCAGCTGACTCAGCGTGGCACGGGGATAGCCCACGCCTTTATAAATGGTGCCGGCGCGTGAGACGATGCGAAGCTCGGGCCGCTCCTTGGGGCCCATCACACGCATACGCAAGACGGGCTCGTGCTCCTGCACCTCGATCTTTAAAGCATTGGGAAACAAACGCTGCACGGAGGCGGATTTAACCTGACCGTGCGCTTCGAGTTGCTGCTTCATGTGATGGATATCAATCTCCATCATGGTGGTATCACGCCGCAACTCGATCACTGTGCCCAACCAAGAAGGTGGCAAGACACCATTGGTATCGAACAAGACCTTTTCCACTGGCTTGGAGGGCGTGGCGATCTGGATCGGCTCTTCGCGATTTTTCAGGGCGACGATCCCCCAAATGAGGAGTCCAATACTGAAAAAAAACACGAAGAAGACGACAAATAATTTCAGCAACTGTGTTTGACGCCGCTTACGCGCCTGCGGCGACTTGATTCGGGTGCGCCGTTGTCCACCGGGCAGACTGCGCCAGCTCTGCTCGTCGCCCGCGGAGGTACTGCCCTTGTGCTTGCTACCTCCAATCATCGCTCACCTCCTGCTCGAAAACGTTCAAATGCGGGGGCGACCAAAGCTGCGGCCAATTGCTCAAAGTCGTAACCGATACAGGAGGCGCTCTTTGGCAACAAACTGGTAGCGGTCAAGCCGGGCAAGGTGTTGATTTCTAAAAAATAGGGGCACGTGTCTGCCAGCAGAAAATCAATGCGCGCGAAGTCACGACAATCGCAGGCCTCAAAGAGTTGCTCCGCCTGCGCCTTAATCTGTGCCTCCACAGCGGGTGGGAGCTCTGCGGGGTAATGATAGCTCGTCGTCCCGGGCGTGTATTTGGCCTGATAATCGTATACGCCGGACTGACTGACGATTTCGACAATCCCCATGGCCGCCCCCTGCAACACGCCGACCGTGAGCTCGCGGCCTTGAATGCGCTGCTCGATTAACCAGTTGCCCGAGCGAATGCCTGCGAGCGTCACGCCTAAAGCAGAACGGTGCTCGGTGAAATGCAGGCCGACACTGCTGCCTTGATCAGAGGGCTTAATCACCAGTGAAGCGCCCAGCCGTTCAATCACCGTATCCGCCAAAGGTGCCGCGCTGCCGTCAAATGTCATCGCAGCGGGCACCGCGATTTGTAAGTCGCGGGCAATGGCCTTCGTAGCCGCCTTATCCATGCAAAGCCGACTGCTGCGGGCATCGCTGCCGCAATAATGAATGCCAGCGGCTTCGAGTAAAGCTTGCAACTGCCCGTCTTCGCCAAAGCTGCCGTGCAGGGCCGGAAATACAATATGTTGCTCGGCCCGCAGCGCAGTCGGCAGGGAGGCCTCATCCAGCACCCAGGCCTCCACTGCAAAGCCAGCACTCAGCGCACGCGCAACCGCTTCGCCACTTTTCAACGAAACTTCGCGCTCAGAACCGACGCCTCCATAGAGGACAATGACTTTGGGAGATTGGATCATTCGCTCAGAACTTCATCCCAAGACTGCCCAACTAGCAAGACCTCGGGTTCTAAAATATAACCGGACGCCGTCTGCACCTGAAGACGCACCCGACGCACCAGCTCAATGACATCGGCGGCCGTGGCCCCACCGTGGTTGACGATAAAATTGCCATGCACATCGGAGACCTCCGCGGCGCCCACACGCATCCCCTTGATACCAAGCTCATCGATCAATTTACCAGCGTAATTCCCCTCTGGATTTTTAAAGATACAGCCGGCACTGGCACCGCGCGGCTGACTTTCCTTACGCGAGCTAGAATAGTTATCGATGCGCTCACGGATGGCAGTTTCAGTATCGGAGTCGACACTGCGCAGCACCGCACCGAGCGCGATCCCACGACTGATTTCCTCCACCTTGCGATAGCCAAAGTGAAAGTCCTGCTGTGGCCAATCCTGATAATGTCCCTGCGCATCGATAAATTGCACACGCTCGACCACATCAAACATCCAACTCCCCATGGCGCCCGCATTCATACGCAAGGCTCCCCCCACTGCGCCGGGAATTCCTTCCAGGAACTCAAAGCCACCCAAGCCATGTCTAGCGGCAAAGCCACAAATCTCTTTTAAGCGTCCGCCAGCCGCGGCCCAAATGCGATCTGGCCCCAAGGGCTCCACACGTCGCCAAGCGGGTGCCGAAAAACGAATCACTAGCCCGTCGAAGCCCTGGTCTGAGACCAGTAAATTGGAGCCACGCCCGATGCAGAAGGTTGCGAGCTGAAATAGTTCTGCCGCGCGTAAGAGTACGCGCACATCGCTGAAGTTGGCGGGCTCAGCATACAAGCGGGCCGCTCCACCAATACGAATGGTGGTCTTGTTGGCGAGTGGTTCATTGCACTTGAGTCGGCAATCAGGTGAAAGGCGCGCCCGCAAATAATCCATTGCCGCTCGATCGAGCAAGCGCCTTGGCTGTGCGCGAGCAACCGCCCGCTCTGCGATCGACCCAGCCGCGGACGGCGGACTGGACGGCACATCCCCGCTCACAGACTGCCCGGTCGGGCTCGCCGTCAAAGCCGGCGTCCGCTGCGCGCCAATCCAACTGCTAAAGGCCCCGGCAAACTCCTCAATATCGCCAGCCCCGACAAAGGCTAATTGTGTGGGGGCCGTCCCGATAGCAGCAGCCAAATCTTGCACACCGGCCAGCGACATCTCCAACTGCACTGGAGCAACGTGGCTAAAGGCTGCGGCCAGATCCGAGGTGGCGCCGCCTGGCAAGACGGACTCATGGGCTGCGTAGACCGGCAGTAGATACACCTCATCCGCCGCCTGCAGTGACTGGGCAAAGGCATGCTTAAACTGCCGGGTACGCGAGTATCGATGTGGCTGAAAAACCACCACCAGACGCCGCTCCGGCTCGTTGCCACGGAGACATTCGATCAAGGCGTCCACTTCTGTGGGATGGTGGGCGTAGTCTTCCACAATACTGAGCTGCTGATCACGATAAAGCAGCGATTGACGGCGTGCCATGCCCGGAAAGGATGCCAGTGTATCGGCTTGCAGCGCTTGCCCAAACAGCGAAAGCACCGCTGCAGCGGCATCTCCATTTTTCTGATTAAAGCGGCCACGTGGGGGCGAGTCCAATTGCATCCACTCGGCCGCACCGTCAAAATAATGTACTGCGGCCCCTCCACTCGATTGCAGGTGCAGGGACTGCGGCAGCCATACCGTATCTCGAGTGCGGTTGAGCAGTCCGACAAAAGCTGCATCCAGCTTGGCGGCATCTCCATAGCGGTCAGCATGATCCCAGTCCACATTCAGCACCAGCGTCACGGCAGGGGCAAAGCCATCGATAGTGCCGTCACTCTCATCCACTTCGGCCACCAGCCATTCACAGTCGGAGGCACGGGCGGGCGCCATCGTGGGGTCCGCAGAGAGACCACCCAAAATATAATCGGCCGCGATACCACAACGGCGCAGACCATGTGCAATCATGCCCGAAGTGGTGGTTTTCCCATGGCTTCCCACCACTGCGATAAAGCGTTTGTGAGCAGCGATCTCGGCCAGCAACTCACCGCGGCGCACACAGCGCAGCCCCGCCTCGCGAGCGGCGACCAGTAAGGGATGCGCCTGACTGACTGCACTGGAATAGACGACAGTGCTGTAATGCTGAATCTGCTCGGGAAAGATAAAGTCTTCCAAATGAACTCCTGCGGACACCAGCCAATGCCGCACTCGTTCCTGCAAGTGTGCATCATAGCCGCATACCCGGTGCCCCGCCTGCGACATCCAGCAAGCCAGCGGGGCCATGCCCATACCGCCCGCACCAATGAATAAATAGTTCTGCGTCGCGTCGATCACGTCACCGGCTCCAGCTTTTCGGCATTGGCAATACGCTGTGCATCGCAGAGCGCAAGTAAGTCGTCGACGATGCGTTCACTGGATTCAAAACGATCCAGTCGCTCCAGGTTGGACTTAAATTTTGCCAGTAACCAATCGTTAAACATCAGTTCGATCACCTCCGCGGTGAGCTCATCCAAGCGACTCTGCGGCAATAAAACCCCTGCTCCATGTTGCTCATGCGCCAGGGCATTCGCCTGCTGATGATCATCTGCAGCAAAGGGATATGGCACCAGGATCGATGGAGCGCGACAACGAATGATCTCTGCGATCGAGCCAGCACCAGCGCGCGAGACCACCAGGTCCGCGGCTGAAATCACATCGCCCATCTGGCCGGAAAACGGTACCAATGTAGCCGTGATATCGACGCCCCCCTTACCGATTTCATGCAATGTGCCCGCGGAGCTGTTCCCCAGTCCAGTGACACAGTACACCGAAATACCTGCCTTGGCTAAGACTGCGAAATTCTGGGTCACCCAATTATTCAAAGAATTAGCCCCTTGGCTACCGCCTACGATGACCAATAATTTATTCGGCACTTGAATCCCCAGGCGCTTCCAGGCATCGGCCTTGAGGGCGTGCTTAATCTCCTTGCGCACTGGATAACCAAAATAGCGGATGCACTCCGGCGGCACACCGCGCAGACGCACCCCATCCGGTAAATAGACGCGCGTGGCAAGGTGCTTAATCACACGTACCGCCTTGCCCGGCTCACAATTCGCCTCGTGTAAAGCGACCGGGATGCCCTTGATCTGCGCCGCTAAGCCCAGCCCCAAGGATAGAAAACCACCAAAGAGTAAGACTAGATCCGGCTGTTGATCACGCAGCATACGCCGTGATGCAAAGAAACTTTGCCCCAGACTAACGAGAAAAGCGATACGCTGTAAGAGCCCTCCCGCAAAGGCGCGACCGGGACTCTTCACAAAATCAAGATGACTATATTTCTCGACCAGGGCAGAATCCACCTGTTTATGACTGATCAGCAAGGTACACTGATGCCCGCGCTCTTGCAGCACTTCCGCCACGGCGATACCAGGTGCCAGATGCCCGCCCGTGCCGCCACATGCGATAATAATTTTACTCATAGCTCACGCTGCCTCCGCAACGCGGGTAGCTCCCAGGAACGGAAGCCGTTAAGAATAATACCAGTGAGTACAAACATGAAAACAAGATTGGAACCGCCGTAAGAAATAAATGGCAGCGACATACCCTTGGTGGGCAGACAGCCGGTGACAACTCCGATATTAATCAGTGCTTGAAAAGTGACGAAAAGCAAGGCCCCCATCACGAGTAAGTACTGATAAAGATTAGGTGCCCGCTTTAGCTGCAGTATACCGATAAAAAAGAGCGTCATAAAGAGCACCACCACTCCCGCGGTGAAGACCAATCCCAGCTCTTCACCTACAATTGCAAAAATAAAATCAGTGTGTGCTTCCGGCAGGAAGGACATCTGCTGTCGCCCGGCGCCCAAGCCCACGCCGTGCACCCCCCCCGCCCCAAAAGCGAGAATCCCTTGCCAAAGTTGATAGGCACTGTCGCTGCGATTCCCCTCCACATCCAGAAAAGAAGTGATGCGCTGCAAGCGCACTGGATCGAGATACACCGCCACCGAAAACCCGGTCAGTGCCACCAATGCAGTGGGGATCAAATAGCGCAGGCGCACACCTGCCAAAAAGAGCATACAACCACCAACTGCCCCACACAAAAAAGCGGTACCAAAGTCTGGTTCCAATATGATGAGGCCGCAAAACACCCCCAGTAATGCACAGGGATAGAGGTAGCCCTTTAACAAATGCCCTAAATCCCGCCGGTGACTGGTGAGGTAGTGCGCCATCGCAAAAAGCAGGCCCAGCTTGCCGATTTCGGAAACTTGTAAACGCATGAAACCAAAATCCATCCAGCGTCGAGCCCCATTCACCTCCACCCCGATGCCGGGAATCAGCACCAGCCCCAGAAAGAGTATCGCGATTCCTGCCAACACATAGGCGTAAGCTCGCAGGGCTTCAAGATTCACCAACATCGCAAGAGTCCCGGCCACCGTCGCCACGCCGAGCCAAATTAACTGCTTTCGCAAAAGCACCGTCGGGTCGTCGTGCATCGATTGCGACGCACTAAAGAGAATGACGAGCCCCAAGAAAGTCAGGCCAATGACAATGAAAATGATGAAAAGCCCTGTCGGCGGAATACGCCACGAAGAATTAGGCGAAGCCGTACGGGCGCTCATTATGAATAAAGTCGTGTCTCTGAGCTTTAAAGTATATCGAGAAGCGAACTACTCCTCGAGGCGAATGACAGGAATCTCCACCGCACCGTCGAACATCTCATCCGCTTCGATTTCAGAAACCTCGCCCTCAACCAGCGGATCTGCTTCGATCACAGTGATTTCAACTGGACCAGTCGTGGTGTTGCCGGGACTGGCGGAAGCGCTGGGAGTGATCGTTGGCGTAGCTGGCTGGCGTGTGACAGGCGCAGCTGTAGGACTGACAACCGTCTCCGTGCGCGAATCCACATTGGCGGCAGAACCAGAACCACTGACCTGCAACACTTGGCCGACTTGTAATTTGCGAGGATCGGTGATGCCATTCAGTGCGAGTAGCTCCCCGGCAGTCATGCCATATTTACGAGCGATGGTGGCAGGGAACTCGCCAGACTTCACCGTGTGCGTGCGCGTACCGGAGCTGCTGACAGTGTTGGCAGAAGTGACTGGGCTGGTCGGCGCAGGTGTGCGCGCAGCAGAGCCGCTGCTGGAAGAACCGCTGCTGGAAGAGCCACTGCCAGCGACCGGGAGCACCAGGGTGTCCCCCACACGGATAAGATCCGATGTCATGCCATTAGCCGCTTTAATTGCACGCACCGTTGTGCCGTGCTGACTGGCGATCTTAGAGAGCGAATCGCCACGTTTGACAGTGTAATTTGTGCTGCCCTGATTAAACGAACTAGGCTGGTAGCTGTCGGCACTCACGGTATTGACGGTTGCAGTGCCGCCTTCCACAGGAATTTGTAATTGCTGACCAATTTTTAGAACAGAATTCTTATTCAGACCGTTGGCAGCATAGAGTTCATTCAAGGAAACATTGTAGCGTTTAGCGATGGTCCAAAGATTGTCGCCCTTCTTGACTGTATAGCTCTCGAAGGAATCGCCAGCGACCTGCACTGTTTGACCACCGGTGGAGAGCGGCGCGATGGGCGCAATATCATCAAACTCGCCAAACTCATTTCCGGAATTTGCAGGTGCATAACCGTCGCCATCGAAACCAGCGTTAAACGCAGCATCCAAGCTGGCGCTCTCACCGGATTCAATGCGCTTGGCCTCAATCAGACCTTCAGACAGGCGCGAAGCACCAGCGACAGAGGTCTTAATAGTGGGGCCCTGGCTATAGGCCAGCGTCCGCTCGGGAGCGCCCACCAGAGTCTCAGAGCGGCCGACCTGTGTCGCCCCCTGAGTGTAAGTTTGCGTGGGCGGTTGCTTGGTGCGGCAACCGGGCTGAACCAACAAGACTGCGATCACACCGAAATGAAGACCTAGAACACAACCGAAAACTTTTGTTACTTTCATGATAAATTGGAGATAATGCCTGTAATCGAGCACACTAGCTAGGCTTACGGGCTCTCTTCAAACTTAAAACCGTATCGATGAAGCTTTTTCCACGCTCAGCGTAGGAGGTATATTGATCAAAACTAGAGAAGCCGGGGCTCAACACTACATTTGCACGGGGAATGCGACTAGCCAACTCCGCCGCGGCGACCACCGCATCTTCAAAGCGGGAATGCACATGCACTGAGCCCAGTGAAGCTTGCAGGCCCGCGGCCAGGCGCTCGGCCACCTCTCCATACACCACCGCCGCCTCCACCGAGAGGGCCACATCCTGGCAAAAAGCGTCGACATCGCCCCCCTTCGCACGTCCGCCCCCAATCCAGACGATGGGACTCGGCACCGCCTCCAAGGCTGCGAGTGTGGCATGAAAGTTAGTCGCCTTGGAGTCGTCCCAAAAGCGCACGCCCTCCCGCTCGCACACCACGCTCAGACGATGCGGGGCCAACTTAAAGGTGTTGGCCGCAGCAATCAGCTGACTGGTGGGCATCTCCAACCACCACCAAAGTTCGGCTGCCAAAGAAAAATTCTCGGAACTGGGAAAGCAGTGAAAGACTGAATCCGAAGCGAGCTGCAAGACCAGCGTGGCATCCTCAATCGCAATAGTGGAAGCCTCGAATGGGCGCTGCATTCGCTCCATCCAATCCGCCACCTGAGCACCGACGACACAGGCCGCGCCAGGCTTCAAACAATCAAAGAGATTAGCCTTAGCATCAAAATAGTCTGATATGTTGGCGTAACGATCCAAATGATCTTCCGCAAAATTAGTCCAAACCAAGGCATCCAACTGCATGCCCTCGACTAACTCGGCTTGAAAGGAGCTAATTTCCAACACCGCATAACTCCCCGGACGATTGGATGCCGAAAGTGCCGCATCCGATAACGGATAACCAATATTTCCCGCAGCCACACTGTCATAGCCCCCAAGCCGCAGAGCGGTATCCAACAAGGCTGTCAGGGTGCTCTTACCATTGGTGCCAGTAACGGCGATCATCGCCCCCTGCCAATAACGTGCCGCAAAGGCCATTTCACTCCAACAAGCGACATCAGACTCCGCAGCCAGCACACGCCAGGGATGATCCTGCGCAAAACCAGGGCTAAAAATCAATGCCCCGAAGTCTGCCAAATCGGCAGCCTCAAAATGACTGCGATCTCCTTGACCTGCCTCATCGATCAATACAGTCTCAATACCTTGCGAGTGCGCAAGTCGACGGGCCGCCTGACCACTCAGACCGGCTCCAAATATAGCATAGGGTTTGGACATTCAACAGAGTTGTGTAGCGAAATCAGGAATTAGCAACAGCACGTTGCTAAAATTAGCAAAATAGTTATTAACAGAAAAACTATGAAACTGCCAAACGCAAGGCAGGCTGAATACTAAAGGGCTCGGAAGCGAGACCGGAAGGATCTGCAAAAGCGGCGAAAGCGATCATGGCGGCATTATCCCCGGTATGTTGAGGCTGCGCAATCAGACAGGGCATGCGGTGACGCTGCGCTAGACCTTGCATCGCCGCTCGCAGTGCCTGATTATTGGAAACTCCTCCAGAAAGTCCGAGGCTGCGATATCCCCCAGCCTGAATCAGGTGTTTGGTCTTCCCCACCAACTGATCGATAACGGCCCCCTGATAGCCTGCGCAGATATCCGGCAAGGCTCCCTCGAGCTCGGCATCGCTCATTTTTTCCAAGCGATAGCGCAAACTGGTTTTGAGTCCGGAAAAGCTAAACCGCCGTTCATTGCGCGGCGCAATTGCCTTGGGAAAGGCGTAGACCTTAGCATTGCCGTTCTGGGCAATGCGTTCGACCTGCGGTCCCCCGGGATACGGTAAACCAAGCAACTTAGCCCCCTTATCCAAGGCCTCGCCAGCCGCATCGTCGACCGTTTCCGCCAACACAGTCAGTTCCTGAGACGTATCGATCTGAAAGAGGATGGTATTGCCTCCAGAGACAATCAGCCCAAGATGGGGCAACAACTCGGCAAAAGCCTGCGGATAAGCCTCTGGAGCACGTTGGTGTAAGTCGATAAAGGGCGAATAAGCGTGCCCGCGCAAATGATTGACTCCCACCACGGGCAGGTTCCAGGCCAGCCCGAGACTACGTGCAAACGCAATGCCCAGAGCCAGGCACCCCGCCAGCCCCGGACCATGCGTGACCGCGATCTGACGCAGCTCACCGGGCTCCGCACTCAAGCCAGCTGCCTCCAGCAATGGAAAAAAATTCTTTAAGTGCTCCCGGCTGGCGAGGTCCGGAACGACGCCGCCGTATTCCTTATGCAAGTCAATCTGACTATGCACCCACTCCCCCGCCATACCACGCGTGGGATCAAAGCGAGCCAGTGCCGACTCATCACAAGAACTTTCTATCGCCAGAATCATGCACTTTAAGTATGCTCCTGCTGCGCCGCCTCAAGCATTTAAGCACAGCGTGAGAAATTCAGCGTTTAGAGGTTTCCTCATCGGCCAGAATAGCCTACATAGGCCAGCTGCCCATGAAAGAGACTCACACTACCGTTGAAGCACAACTACGCACGCGCTGCCAAACTGCCCCCATCAGTTATCGCGACTTTATAGAGATCGCACTCTATAGTACGCACGGTGGCTACTACCAACAGGCGAAAGAACGGGTCGGTCGCAGTGCCAAGCGTGACTTTTACACCGCGGAAAGCCTGGGGCGCGTGTTCGCCACACTGGTCACCACAGCGGCAGCCGACCTGCTGTCGCCCCAGCAGGCCGCAGCAACCAACTTCGTCGAAATTGCAGCGGAACCAGGCACCTCACTTCTCAGCCATCTAGAAAATCACCCCTTTGCCACAGAACAAGTCATCCGCCAAGGCGAAGCAATTCAGCCCAGCGGCCAGGTCGTCATTTTTGCCAACGAATGGCTCGACGCGCTCCCCTTCCACCGCCTCATCTTCCGCGATGGCAGCTGGCGCGAACGTGGAGTCGGGCTCAACTGCGACGGCCAATTAGTCGAAGTTTTACTCGATCAATGGACGCCAGCCGTGGCAGCAGTGGCCGAGTCCCTTCCCGCCCAGATTGAAGATGGCTACGAACTCGACTTGCCACTGGATGCGGAGGCCGCACTCGCCGAGCTACTGGCCCAAGACTGGCAGGGGCTATTGCTTTTATTCGACTACGGACGCACCTGGACCTCACTGCTCCAGGACCACCCTTCCGGGACGGCACGCACCTATCGACAGCACAGCCAAGGCAACAATCTACTCGAAGCGCCGGGCCACTGCGATATCACCTGCGACATAAATTGGACCCCACTACAGGCACAAATGCAGTCCGCAGGGCTACAATCCGTGGTGCTGGAAAGTCAAGAATCCTTCCTGGTCAAGCGAGCCCAAAGAGCCGCCGAGAGCATCGTCTCAAACAGTGCCGGGCACTTCAGTCACGACCGCCAAACCTTAATGGAATTGATTCACCCCGCCAACATGGGACAGCGCTTCCAGGTATTATGGGGGCTGAGAAGGAATTGAGTCCTAAAATCCACTCTCAAAAATTTCTCGAAAAAACACTTGCTAGCTTGCCAATCCCCCCTACCTTCCAGCCTTTCAATTTTTCAACGAAGGAACTCTCATGTCACGTATTTGCGCAATCACAGGAAAACGCCCCGTAAAAGGAGGCCGTATCATCCGTAAAGGTCTCACCAAGAAAAGCGGTGGTATCGGTACATCGCTCGTCAAGAACACACGTCGGAAATTCCGTCCAAATGTTCAGCGCATTCGCGTCAAATTGCCTAGCGGCGAAGTGAAGCGCATGTGGGTCTCCGTCAAGGCGATCAAGGCAGGCTTGGTAACCAAGGCCTAAAGCCTTCGCAATCAGCTATAAACTTTCTATAACAAACTTTTTAAAGCCCCGGTTCGCCGGGGCTTTTTTTGGTTCATCCTCAATTGGCAAAACACGCAATTCCGCAGAATGATTGGGGAGCAGAATGATTACTGACTCTCACGCATTTTTTTAGAGATAGATTCTCTGAACCGGGGCGATGCCGATCGTCCCCGAAACTTAGTTTCGAGGCTACGCAAAGGCCAAGCTTATAGATCATATATTCTTAGAAGTGGTATTAGTAGTATTCAACATTGAACGTTCCCTACATTTAATTTGAGACTTCGGACGCGACGCAGTGATATATTTAGCTTTAAAATGATACAACAGGCGCTAACACCACGCGAAATCCCAGCGCATTACTTGTCACATTCGGACTCACTTCGTCGCGGACCGACGACCGTACGCGCGCAGCTGAATCCTCCCAACCGCCACCACGAACGGTAATGCGCTTGCCCTCTCGACGAGGCTCGGGATTCACCAGCGAATCACCATCCAGACGCCCATTGTAACGGTCCAGCGTCCACTCTCGAACATTGCCATGTACATCATAAAGGCCGAAAGCATTAGCTTGGTAGCGCCCCACAGTGGATGTGCCATATCCGGTAGGAGCACGTAGCCCATCTTGACGATCACGTGGATAGACGCCTCGAAAATGCCCCAGCGATGCATCCGCCTCATCGCCAAAACTAAATGGTGTGATGCTCCCTGCCCGAGCGGCATACTCCCATTCCGCTTCACTGGGCAACCGATACACATAGCCCTCCGGCAAGCGCCCGGCATCGCGCTCAAAATCTGTGAGTAAATCACAAAAATCCCGCGCCTCCTGCCAAGACACGTTTTCCACAGGGCGACTCCCGCCGAGGAATTTCGACGGATTGCGCCCCATGATCTCTGCAAACTGCGCCTGTGTCACTTCATAGACACCCGCCCAGTAACCTTCGGTAAATCGGACAGGGGTTTGTGGGCCTTCGTTGGGTAAACGCGCATGCTCAAATAGCGGGCTCCCCATCTGAAATTGCCCCGCGGGCACCCAAGCAAATGAAATACCCAAATAGGGGACCGTCCAGCTGTGCTCGGGCGTCGGACCAGGAATCGGCATCGGTTCAACAGCCCAGACCAAACTTTCATTGGGCCCCAAGTCAAAGACCCGCAGCATGGTCAGGTAATTCCGAATTCGTAACTCAAACTCCACTTCCTGGTTGGCCGGAATCTGAATTCCACCAGCGATCAGCGGCACTACATTACCATCGATGCGCACCTCTGCTTCCAGTTGCCCAGGAATATCTAATGCCACCCGCGCGGGCCGGGGATGCATGATCACCTCTACCTGAGAACTGCCGCGATCTTCAATACCCACGGTATACTCTTGCGAAATGTAGAGCGGATGCTGCAATTGAACCCGTCGCTCACCGGCGGGCACCGACTCCAGCGCAGGATCACCCCAGGCATAGCTGCGCTCATCGACCAAGACCTCCAAATCAGCATACAAGTCAGACAGCGGCGGTGCCCCCGCACCAACAAGCTGGACCGAAACGTGAAGCGCTCCCGACAAGGGGACCAATTTCCCCAGATCAAGTCGTAGCTCGGCACCGGGCTTCACCTCGATCCGACGTCCCAACGGACGGTAGCCAGCCAATCGAGCCACCACTAGATATTGATCACCTGGAATCACGTCTCTTAGCGACAGGGGTGTTTGGCCCAGCTCAATATCGTTGATCGTAATCGTGGCTCCTGCGGGCTCAGTCTCAACCAGCACTGTGCCCGGCAAGGGGATCAGCGGGGCATCAATCTCCGAAACGGTACCAAACTCGATCGACTGATTCTCCAAAACCTTCCGCTGGTAGCCCGGTTTCTCCACCAGCACCTGATACGTGCCGGCAAAAATACCCTTATTGAGTGAAAAGGTACCACTCTCATTGGCGATTCCTAACTCAACCTGCATATCCCGCTCGTCCACAACTGAGATCGATGCGCCGGGCTCGGTGTGAATCGCAATATCAGTCCACGCAGGCTTGAGCTCGATTTCAAGCTGCTGTGCCGGCCCATCGCCTTTGGCAATGCGAACCCGCACAATTTCATCAACATGATGCGGTGCCGAAACACGTAACTTATAATCACCGGGCTGCACCTTCAGATTCACCGCCCCCTGTGTGATCACAAATCGTTGAGAATAGCCAATCAACTCGACTTTCGCAACGGACGGCTGCACTTGCAGCTCCAAATCGACACGATCGCCTGCAGCTGCCAATTGCGCCACTTCACGATGATAATCAATCTCTCCGGTATAGCTTACGCTTAAGAATGAGGCACAGATCGCCGTCATGGTCACACCGACCAAACCGATAAGAAACAGCCGGTAAATGCGTGTCGCCATCTCACCACGCTCAACTATTTTTCGAGGCACCGGGATACGGTCAATTTGACGCTGAATAAAGCCCCCACCCTCCGACTGTGGCTCATCATCAGTCCCCTTCAGTCCTAATAAAGCGACCTTACAGGATTGATAGCGCTGATTTTGATTACGCTCAAAGCACTTCTCAAAGAACTCATTCCAGTTGGGCGAAATATCATCAACTATCTTAGTGGGTGGTTCGTACTTCGCCATCTGAGGTTTACGGCCCGTCAAAAGCCAATACCCAATATAGCCCACAGCATAGACATCGACACGCGCATCTTCCGAAACTCCCGAACGATACTCTGGACTCATGACATCGAAGGAGTTTAAGCGACCAAGTGTTTTACTGGATACCAAGGGCGACACCGATGCAGACACAATCGATTCAAACAGCTCCACCCCGAGCGCCTCTTTGACCCCCAGCCCTAAAAACCGCACACTGCCATCTTCCTGAATATAAATTAAATCAGAATCCAGATCGCGGTGATCCACTCCCTGAGAGTGTGCATAGCCCAAGGCTCCAAGCATTTGAGCGATGATCCGAATCACGGCCTTCGCTCCGATGCCTTGGCGCCCCGGCGTTCCATTCGCCTCAAAATATTGACTCAGCGTCTGCCCCTGCACCGGATCTAAAAAAACACAGTAACGGTCATCGATCTTAGTACAATCCCGCACCTTGGGGATCACCTCATGATCAAAGGTCGCGATCCGCTGCTGCAAGACCTCTAAGCGCTTGAAAAATTTCTCATTCCCTTCGGTGCGATGATGAAAAATACCGACCGTCACATCGTGCAGATCACGAATATGCTGCATGTGATAGTAATGCGCCAATAAGCCGGCACACATACATTTCACCACACGATAATTCCCGAAACTTTCTCCCGTCTTCAGTACGCGATTTCTTAACTGCTCACGTTTCTGAGCAGCAATAACACTTTCCGGTGGGGTCTCTTCGTGCGCCATCTGGTAGAACAACTAGCCCTGCTGAAAGAAGCTGGTAACAGATCTAATAATCACTTCAACAGATGCAAGCTTGCCCTGCCCCTCATAGCCACAGGCCAACATTCCGCTTTGAGGCTCGATAAAGTGACAGCCACGTTCACGCAGGGTATTGATATTGGCCTGGGTCGCCGGATGCGCCAACATTTTACCATTCATCGCAGGCGCGATCATCAGAGGCGCTGGTGTGGCGAGGTGTATCGAAGTCAACAAATCAGGCGCCAACCCCTGGGCAAACTGCGCAATACAATGGGCAGTGGCCGGGGCGACCAATAATAAATCAGCTCGATCCGCCAGCTCAATATGCCCGGGCTGCCAGCCAGCTCCTTCGTCCCATAGATCCACCGCAACTGGATTACGGGAGAGGGTTTGCAATGTCATCGGCTGAATAAAATTGCACGCGCCCGCCGTCATGATCGGAAATACGTCCGCGCCTGCCTCAGTGAGGCGACTGGTGATATCTGCAGCTTTAAATGCTGCGATCGAACCAGTAATCCCAAGGAGAATGGTACGGCCTTTTAGATTGGTAGTCATGTCTGTCACTAGGGCTAAAATGAAAGCGAAAGCCAAGATAAACAAGACTCAAGGCAACTACATTAACCGCAAATTAGCACATGCACCCACATACAAGCGCCAAACAAGCGCCAAACTCCAGACTTCAAGCATACTAAAGCACTACAGCAGCCCCCACCCGATCAGGATGAAGCGACGAGTTGCGAGGAATCAAACGCCCCTTAAGAGTGATCCGATGTGCAGGCCGGTCGGGGTGCTGGATGCGCGTAATCATGGTGTTCACCGCCACTTTCCCGATATCGCCGCAGGGCTGCTGATAACTGGTCAGCGGCACCGTTAAGAGTGAGGCGTATTTCACATCGTCAAAACCACATACCTGCATCTGACTGGGAATGCGAATGCCATGGTCCACCAATACCCGCAGCAGACGCGCCGCCGTGGCATCGTTCGCACAAACAACTCCATCCACATCTCCCTGCTGCAAGGCGTCCACCGTCTCCTTCGGGTCTGCGGCATCAAAGCTGACATTCACCAAATCCCGTGCGCGAAAACCATTTTGTATCAAGGCTTCCCGTACACCAATCTGCCGTAACTGCACAGTCATGGCAGGATTGGCCTCTGAAACAAATCCGATGCGACGACAGCCGTTGCCAATCAAATGCCCCGCAACCATAAATCCCGCCTCAATGTTATCAATCCCAACCAGATCATAAGGAGTCTGCCGTGGCCATGGATATACATCGCGATCCAATAAAACCACTGATATTCCCGCCCGCCCCAGACGATCGATAATCCGCAAATTAAAATCTTCGTGATTCTGAATATACTCAACCGGCGTAAAAAAGACGCCGTCGACTTTCATACTGATGAACTGATTCATCAAAGATTCAGCCATTTTTTGAAAATCCACAGCCCGCCCCAATTCAGGCGGACGCACGATGTGCATTCCAGACTCATGTGCACACTCTGTAATACTTGAACAAATAGGTTCAAAAATCTCGGTTTGCGTCAACTGCGGTATCAACAGCCCGACCTTTAAAGCCGAAATCTGCGGGGGCAAGACCTGAGTCCCAAAACCGGCCTTGCGATGCACAATCTTCTCGTTGCTCAATAAGTTCAAGGCCTTCGCAATCGTCGGTCGGGACGTCTTGTACACGGCACAAAGCTCAGCCTCCGCCGGCAATAACTCCCCAACCTGATACGTCTGATTCCTAATCTGATACTTAATCGCATCATACACTTGTAAATACTTTGGCTTGGAAACATTCATAATAAAAATGTAATTAAAATGTAATAACAAATAGCGTCAAATGTAATTTACTTTATTTACAACAACAAGCAATCCAACAGGCTAGTCATCTACGCGGTGCTGCCACCGCATCGTCTCACCTCAAAAATTTCCCCTATGAATAAAAAATTTATCGTCGCTGGCATCGGAGAGTTACTCTGGGATGTGTTCCCCCATCGGGCTCGTATTGGCGGAGCTCCGGCAAACTTCGCATGGCACTGCGGTCAGATCGGCGCACAAGCCTATCCAATCAGCTGTATCGGCCACGATGCAATGGGCCAGCGCATGCGCACAGAACTCGCCCAGAGTGGCGTGGCCACAGACTACCTCATCACCAATGAAAAATATCCGACCGGACAGGCAAAAGTAACCTTCGACACCGAAGGCAAACCCAACTATGAAATAGTAATGGATGCCGCATGGGACCACTTAACACTGACCGCCGAGCTCAAACAGCTGGCGCAAAATTTGGATGCTGTAAGCTTTGGCTCTTTAGCGCAACGCTCCACCGCCAGCCGTGAAACCATTCAAGCCTTTATTGAGGGAATGCCTGAGCAATCACTCAAAATCTTCGACGTCAACCTACGTCAATCCTTTCACTCCAAGCAGCTCATCGAACGCTCACTGCAGATAGCCAACATCCTGAAGTTAAGCGACGAGGAGCTCGACATATTGGCTGGCTATTTTAATTTAAACGGCCCTGAGATCGAACAACTCCAACAATTACAAGCACGTTTTGACTTGCGCCTATTGGTTTACACCCGCGGCTCCAAGGGCAGTCAACTGCTCACAGCCGAAACGATGCATGAAACCCCATGCCACCCGGTCGACATGATCGATTCTGTGGGCGCAGGTGACTCATTTACGGCCGCCATCTGCATGGGTCTACTACATCAATGGCCATTAAATCGCATCAATATTTTTGCAAATCAAGTCGCCTCCTTCGTCTGCTCTCAAACTGGCGCAACCCCCATACTTCCCCAACAATTCACCCTAAGTAAATAAGCCCCAATGAGCCAGCAACCCCAAGTCGATGCACTGAGTCGTGTCAGTGCAGAACAACTCCCCATTCCCGAGCATAAACTCCACGGCTGGAAACACTTTCTAGGCCTGTACGCCGGTGAACACGTTGCCGCCACTGAGTTTGTTATTGGAGCCACTTTTGTGGCCCTGGGCGCAAAAACGATGGATATTCTAATCGGCCTGTTGATTGGTAATATCCTAGCCATACTGAGCTGGACACTAATCACCACACCGATTGCGGTCGAAACGCGTCTGAGTCTCTACACCTATCTACATAAAATCGCGGGCGATTCGATGACTAAGCTGTATAACTGGGCCAATGTCATCATATTCACCGTGATTTCGGCAGCGATGATCACAGTGTCCTCCACTGCGGTACGTTTTTTATTCAATATACCCGCTCAACTAAACTGGTATCCCAATAGCGCTGCCTTCGTCGCCATAGTCTTGGCGGTCGGCATCATCGTGGTCTTTGTGGCGATGTACGGATTCAATGCAGTTTCCGAATTCTCCGGTCTATGCGGCCCTTGGCTATTCGTGATGTTTGCCAGTGGCGCGCTAGTCATGATGCCGAGCCTCACTGAATCCGTGCTCGGCTATACCACCCTAAAGGGCTGGAACGACTTCATCACCATTGGTGACCAGTCCATCTGGACTGGTGTCAACGTATTCGGAGAACCGGGCATCGGCCTATGGGAAGTGATCGGATTCGCCTGGGCCGCCAATACCATCACCCACTTTGGTCTAATTGATATGGCACTGCTACGCTACGCCAAGAAAAGAGTTTACGGACTCTGCACCAGTTCCGGCATGCTCTTTGGACACTATATCGCGTGGATATCCGCAGGCATCATGGGAGCGGGGACGGCAGTGATGGTCAAATCCTCGATTGCAGCCCTGGATCCTGGTGATGTCGCCTATCATGCACTCGGCATGTCCGGCTTCGTAATCGTCATTGTCGCCGGCTGGACCACCGCCAATGCCAATTTATATCGTGCGGGTCTGGCCGCACAGGCAATCTTTCATAAACACTCCCGTAAAAAAACCACTCTGGCTGTGGGAATCGTCACAGTCATCGTGGCATGTTTCCCATTCGTTTTCACTAAGATGCTACCACTACTCACCTATGCAGGGCTACTCGTGGTCCCTGTTGGCGCAGTCGTATTTACCGAACACGTCATCTTTCCACGCATCGGCTTCACACGCTACTGGTTAACCTATCGTCAACTGACACACAGTACACCAGCGGTCAGCTCCTGGATCGCGGGCCTCATCTTTGGTTTCGGTCTCAATGCACTGGATATCATGTCCTTCTACTACCTATTTATCCCCACCTGGCTCTTCACCATTATCCTCTACACCTGCCTCGCCAAAAAGTATGGAGCCGCCGAAAAATATCCGCAGGAAATCGCTGCCGACCAAGCCCAAAACAAAGCGATCAAAACCTATCAGAGCTCTCAGGCAGCGAATGAACCCAGCCCGATTCAGGACCAGTCCAAGTTCACAAAAATTCTACACTTCGCATCCCGCATCAGCCTAGTCATCACTCTGGCACTCGCAGCGATCACCATGTTTCGCAGCCCCGACATCGACACCTACGATGTCAATCGAGCACTCTTTTATCGCTACGCATTCATCTGCACCATCATTTACTTCGGAGCCGCCTATTGGGCCCTTCGCCGCAAGAAAGCACTGCTAAAATAAATCCTCAACCCCATCCATCCATGAAAGACTCCATTGCACTCAAGCAAAAAAACTTACCACAACTAGCTGATAAACTAGCCTGTCCCACCTACGACCGTAGCCAGGTCAAAGCCGGCATCATTCACATTGGCGTCGGCGGATTTCATCGCTCGCACCAGGCCTACTATACGGACTGCTTAATGAATGAAACAGATGCCAATGAATGGGGCATCTGTGGCGTTGGCCTGCGGGATGCCGACCGCAAGATTGGCGATATCCTCGCCAAGCAAGATTATCTGTACACCCTAATCGTCAAACATCCGGATGGCAGCATAGAAAATCGCATCATCGGCTCCATAATTGATTTCATGCTCGGCTGCGACGACCCACTCCCGGTGATCGATCGAATGGCTCAGGCCAGTACAAAAATCGTTTCCCTCACCATTACTGAAGGCGGCTACAATTTTAATCCCGCCACAGGGGAATTCGACTTTAAGAATCCTGGCGTCAAGCATGATCTAGCCAACCCCAATCACCCACAAACCGCATTCGGTTTTCTAACCGCTGCGTTAAAACAACGGCGTGCGGCAGGGCTGCCCGCATTCACCATTCAATCCTGTGACAACATTCAACACAATGGCGACATGGCACGTAAGGTACTACTGGCCTTTGCTCGACAACAGGATGCCGAGCTAGCAGAATGGATTGCCAGCGAGGTGCGCTTCCCCAATGCCATGGTCGATCGCATCACCCCAGTCACCACCCCGGCAGATATCCAATACCTCGACACTGAACTGGGTCTGAAAGATGAATGGCCCGTCACCTGCGAGCCTTTCATTCAATGGGTGATCGAAGACAACTTCAGCAACGGCCGTCCGAATTGGGAAAGTGTCGGAGCACAATTTGTGCCCGATGTCAGCCCTTATGAAACCATGAAACTTCGCCTGTTAAATGCGGGCCACTCAGTACTAGGACTTCTTGGCTCGCTGCACGGCCATCACACGATTGACGGATGTATCGCCGATACACTCTTTGCCACCTATTTAAGACGCTTCATGGATTTCGAAGCCACCCCCGTATTGGACCCGGTCGCAGGCATCGACCTCGATAATTACAAAGACTGTCTGATCGAGCGTTTCGGCAATCCGAATATCAAAGACAACCTCGCACGCATCTGCTTGGAAAGTTCTTCCAAATTACCCAAATTTCTAATCGCCACCATCAAAGAAAATCTGGCAAGTGGTGGCAGCATTGAATATGCCACCTTGGTCATCGCAGCCTGGTGCTACTACAGTGACAAAGGAACCAACCAAAAGGGTGAACCACTTGAGATCATTGACGAAATGAAGACAGAGTTACACAAAGCGGCCACCGGCACACCCGGCACACCACTCTCATTTCTTAAGGTCAAAGCAGTCTTTGGCGACCTTGCGCGTGATAAAACTTTCGCCAAAACCTACACCAGTATGGTGCAAGCGCTCTACGAGAATCCAAGAATCGCACAACACATGCAGGCGGTATTATTCGGGCGTCAATAACGGCAATGTGCTCAAGCCACGGACCAATTCTAAGAATACAGGATCTCGTAGACAGTCCGAAAGGTGCCTCGAACTCAGTTTCGGGGGCGATAGCCATCTCCCCGGTTCTGTGAAGCAAAGCGACCAAAAACAGCTCCACTTAATTTTTATGACAGGTTCATGACGCTTTGCGTCGGCGTGCGATCACCTTTAAAAAATGCATCGCCTTCGGCTTGAAAGAGTATTTCGCCGCCAGCTTCGCCGCCTTCCGGGCCCAACTCGACGATCCAATCAGCCATACGAATAACGTCGAGGTCGTGCTCGATAATGAGAATGGTATTACCTGCATCGCGCAGCTTGAAAAGCAAATCCATCAAACGCTGCACATCGATCCAATGCAATCCAGTCGTCGGCTCATCTAAAATGTAAAGCGTTTGGCCCTGCTGACGTTTGCTTAACTCCAAGGACAACTTAATACGCTGCGCCTCTCCGCCAGAGAGTGTTGTTGCCGGCTGCCCCAATTGAACATAACCTAAACCAACATCCGCTAAAGTTTGCAACTTTTCAGCAATACGTGGCTGCTTTCCAAATATTTGAAGCGCTTCACTCACGCTCATCTCTAAGACATCAGCGATGCTGTAGCCCTTAAACCGGACATCAAGCGTTTCTCGATTATAGCGACGGCCATTGCAACTGGGACACTCGCTGTAAACGTCCGCCATAAACTGCATATCAAGTTTGATCATGCCATCGCCCTTACAACGCTCGCAGCGCCCGCCACTCACGTTGAAGGAAAAGCGATTGCGCTTATAACCACGTATTTTTGCCAGCGAGCACTTGGCAAATAAATCACGTAACTGATCGAAAAGCTTGGTAAAAGTCGCGGGGTTGGAGCGCGGGCTGCGGCCGATCGGTGATTGATCCACTTGGATCACAGACAAAAAGTGGTCCAAGCCCGTGATCTGCGTATGCTTACCAGGAATGGTCTTCGCACGATTCAACTGAAAGGCAGCTGCCTTGGCGAGAATGTCATTCACCAATGTACTCTTGCCCGATCCAGACATTCCGCAGACGACTGATAGGAGCCCCACCGGAAATTTAACGTCGACCTGCTTTAGATTGTTTTCACAAGCCCCCTCAATTTTGAGCCAATCCGACCGAGGCCGTAACGTCGGCGCATTTTTTTCAACGCGCAGCGCTCCGCTCAAAAACATGCCGGAGCGACTACGCGTATCTTGAAAGGAGTCGGTGGGGCTGCCCTGATAAATCAGCTCCCCTCCTTCGATGCCGGCTCCCGGGCCCAATTCGATTAAATGGTCAGCCGCAAGCATGGTTTCCCCATCGTGCTCGACCACCACCACTGAATTCCCCCGCTCCCGTAAAGCGGTGAGTGTTTGTATCAAACGTCGATTATCCAATGGATGCAGACCAATACTCGGTTCATCTAAGAGATACACCACACCCACCAATGACATGCCCAATTGGGTGGCTAAACGCACGCGCTGCGCCTCGCCCCCGCTGAGCGTAGCGTATGGACGATTAAGCGTTAGATAGCTGAGTCCCACCTCATTCAAAAATGAAAGCCGGGAACTCAGGCCACGCACCGCATCACTCACCGCCGCATAATTCGCTTGAGTGTGTATGGCCTCCACAAAGCGCTGCGCCTCTTGTAGTGACATCGCCAGCAGATCGGTAATCGAGCGACCTTCAATCAGCACATTTAAACTGGATTGACGCAGGCGACGACCGCCACAGGCGGCGCACTGACTACTGGTTTGATAAGCCATCAAACGAGCGCGCAGCCCCTCACTGCTAGTATTGAGCCGTATATTCTCCAGATCGGCAAGGACGCCCTCAAAGGGCATCGACTCTGGCTTGGAATGCCCCCCCTTCAGCTTAAAACTAAACAGTCGCTGGCCAGCTCCATGAATAATTTGCCGACGTATATCAGGCTCCAGTTCCTCCCACGGCAGATTGGGATCAAAGGGCAATTGCTCGGCCAGTTGCTTCAGCAACGCATTGTGCCGAATGATCATTTGCTTGGAGCCCAGACGCCAAGGTTTGATCGCACCTTTTTTAACGCTAATCTTAGAATCCGGCACAATTAGTTCTGGCTGAAACTGCAAGGTCTCACCAAGCCCTCCACACTCGGGGCAAGCCCCTTCAGCGTGGTTCCAAGAAAAGTGTCGTGGAGAAATACCCTCATAAACATCTCCACAATTTACACAGGCTAAACGATTGCTCAGAGGAATTTCGCGCCAACCTGGGTCTTCCTGCACCATGACGATTGCACGATCTTCCCCCTCGCTAAAGGCCAAGTCCAGTGAATCTGCGATACGGCTGCGTTGATCGGCCTTGAGCACAATCCGATCCACCACAATTTCAACCGTAATTGAAGAGGCTCTGGATTCAATCAAATCATTTTCATCCAAGCGGCGAATGACACCGTTGAGCCGCACACGCTGAAAGCCACGCTGCTGTAAACGCGGCAGTTCCTCACGTAAAATCGCGGGTTTAGCCGTCATCCACGGAGCCAGAATCATCAGGCGACTCCCCTCCGCTTCGGCATAGATACGTGTGAGGCAATCATCCATCGAGCGCCGCTCAATAATGCCACCGTCCTTGGGACAATATGGAGTGCCGCAAACCGCCCATAGCACTCGGGCGAAATCAGCAATCTCAGTCACAGTGGCCACCGTGCTGCGTGGATTGCCACCGCCGCCAGTGCGTTGCTCCAGCGCTATTACCGGAGAGAGCCCCTGAATATAATCCACATCGGGCCGCGGAATCTGCTCCAGCACCATTCTTGCTTTGGTCGAGAGACTATCGATATATTTACGATAGCCTTCGGCATAAATCGTATCAAACGCAAGCGAGGACTTCCCGGAGCCGCTCACACCTGTGATGACTACGAATTGGTTACGCGGGATATCGACGTTGACCTCTTTCAGGTTGTGCTCGCGGGCACCCTTGACGGATATCGAATCAGCCGCAGAAATCGGCTTGGCGGGTACATCTTGAGAACTCATGAATTAATCGGAAGTGCCGCTTATAGAGTAGTTCAAGGCTCGCTGCAAGCCCACTACGTATAAAGTTTCCAATAGACGAATTTGCGTTGTCAGAAGTACCACATAGCCTACTATTCTATCTAAATTATGAGCAAAAATACCCTCCCTATCCTCTACATCAAATCCGGTTGCCCTTGGTGCCGTGAAGCCCTGTCTTTCTTCAACTCTCAAGGTGTCGAGCTAGACGTACGTGATGTCAATGCGAACGCCAAGGACATGGATGCGATGGTTGTCTTGAGCGGGCAGACAAAGACGCCCACCTTCGAGTACGAAGACTTCATGGTGGCCGACTTCGACGTCGACGAATTTTTGGCCGAATTAAATGAATTTCCAGAAATTCGGCAGAAACTCGGCATTAGCGACGACGAAAACTAAAGTCTAAGTCGGTCGCACAGTCTCAGCCGGCTCACGCGCCCCGGTTCAAAACCGAGGATAGCACATCAAATTCAGGGAACGGCCAATGTTGGATGAGAACCTATGCTCTATAAGCTTGGCCTTAGCGTAGCCTCGAAACTTTGTTTCGGGGAGCGATTGACATCGCCCCGGTTCCGAGAACCGAGGTTACAAAAGATATAT
>NZ_JARXIC010000028.1 GCF_031127905.1 Thalassobacterium sedimentorum
TGAGCCGAAATACAGTTTTCAGCCCCTGCCCGTCCGGGCTAAAAGTTAATTCGCCAAAGGCCCAGGAGCGGCTCTCCAAGCCAAACAGTTGATCCTCTGTATTTTTACCAAAGGCTCCCGGCCCGGGGACTCCCCCCATGGTCGCAACTTCAAGTTCGTAAATCTTCTTACCATTTGGCCGCGGAATCTCAAACCCGCGCGCACCGTGACGATCGCCTGATAAGAGTAGCACCAGTGAATCTGATTTGGCATCGATCCATTGGAAGATTTCTTCACGACCTTCAATATCCCAAGTGCCCCAACTATCCTTGCCGTCTGAAATATAATCACTCCACATCGTGCCACCACTAATGACAATGCAAGGAGAGGTGGACTCTGCCAGTTGCTGCTTCAGCCATTGTGTTTGAGTCTCCCCCAGAAAAGAATGCAACTGTCCACGTTGGGCATTGACCCGGCAGGAACGCGTGTCGAGAGCAATGTAATGAACAGGGCCGATCTTGGTCTGAAAATAGATCCCTTCCCGCTCAACATCCCGTTGAGGATTGTTCCACTGCATTCTCCAGGACTGAAGCAGACCCGCGACATCAATCGGCTTCTTCTGATTGTTGAACGCTCCAGAGGTATCGTTCCCCCAATAATCATGATCATCCCAAGTCGCAGTGATCGGGACATTCGCCGACAACTGTTGCCACGGAGCGGACAAATCGCGCAAGAGATAGTCGACATTGATCATCTGCAGATCATCCTTACGCCCGTCGACAGCCGAGTCTCCCAGTATCCACATGGCACGATTTCCGCGCTCTTGGATGAGTTGCATCAACTCTGGCCGATACATACCAACTTTATGGAAACAGGTGCCAAAAGCCATGCGAAACGGCTGCTTCAAGCGCTCAGTCGGCGCAGTGACAAAGCGCCCCTCCCCTAAGCGAACACCATCGGAAGCAATCACTTGATAGCGGTAAGCGGTATCCGGTGAAAGCCCCTCGCAACGCACAGAATGCACCCTCGCGGCCTCACTCGCGATGAAAGTGGTCGATGTATCAGAATCGACAGCTGTCAGCAGCACTTTGACAACATCAGGCTCCGGCAGGTGCATCCACACCGCCACACTCGAAGCACTTAGATCCCCGAGCAGCGGGCCACCAATCTTCCGACGGTTGAATTGCCGACAAACCTGCGCCACCGCTTGCTCGGGTGAATTTCCAGTCATCGCCACGCGGCAGGCCGTATAAAAATCCTGCACAACCCGTGGCTGCTTCATGTATTGATTCATGATCCGTAGATCAATCTCCAGAGTGCCAATGTGCGCGTCCTTTAAAGAGACAATACGAGGTGGCGCAGTGATTTGACTGCCATAGCCCACGAGTGTACCACCAATTGCTGTGGCGGCTAAAGCAAGGAATTCTCGTCTCGGAAGAGAATGGTAATGATTCATACAAATACAGGGGTAATTAAAAAAGTCGCTTAAGGTTGAATCATATACGAAATACGAAAAAGATCTATCGCGCGTTTAAGCGAGATTCTGCGCTAAAACGTGTCCCCAAAGCCATCTTACCTGAGACACCAGAAAACAATAGATACGTAGAAAACAGAAAGGCGTAGTGCTGAAAGCACTACGCCTAAACCTTCCCCCTAAATAAAAAATCTAAACACAGGACCTACGGCGACGAACCATAACAGACACTAAACCCAAAGCACCGGAAATAAGAGCAAAGGATGAAGGCTCAGGAATCGCGACAAGATCGAAGCCATTCATCGCCAAAAACGTACTATTCACGGCTGTATAAGTGATCTGTGCCATACCCGTGGCATCTGAGGTCAACGAAAAATCAAACTGAAAATCACCAACATTTGCCATTCCAGCATCAACTGTGCTGGTTTTACCCTGAGTAAAAATAGTGGAGCCAGAAGCATCTGTCGTAAACAGGAAAGAATTATCCCCCCCATCGACATGATAGGACGTGAGCACGAACTCTTGATTCGCTTCCAAGCCAGTTAGAGTCAGCGTCATTCTGCTCCCCGCACCGATTCCGCCATTTTCGGGACGAATGTCCATACCGATGTTGTCATTATAAAAATCATTCAGATTAGAATCTGTACGACCGTATGCTTGTTTCGTATCATCAGGATCAGCGGCACCACCATTATCATTCGCATCCGGCCAGGTAATCTCGACACCGACATTGTAGGTGCCTCCGAGACCACCTTCGAAGAAACTAATGCCATTAAAGGTTTGAAGATTCCCGGTCGTCGGCGATTCGTGATCAGAGAAAAAATCGAGGTAAGTCACGTCAGCTCCTGTTGGGCCCTGACCTGAAGCTGAGTCAGAACGACCAAAATTGACATTCATTTCTGCCTGCGCTAATACGGGGAGGAGAATTGAAGCCACAAGAGGAATGATTATTTTTATTTGAGGTTTCATGCTAAGGGTAGAGTGATTGTATTACTAATTTGAGATGCAGAATCTCAACTGGATGCCTGAATTATACACGATTCATAAAAATTATGACATCACGTATCTTCGCGAGAAACGGTGAATTCATCGCTACAGAAGGAAACCAAACCTCTAGAATCAGCTCAAAGAATCACACCACGCGGCCACTTAAAATATCAGTATCAGCTGTGACAAAAGACACAGAATCGACCAAAAATAGACGAAGAAACCGCTCACTCCCGCTGCATTCCGTCTGAAAATCAATTCGAGCCCCCTTGGGCACTTAATCCCAATAACGCTTCAGCATAACGCAGTCCAAGTTCGAACTGACTTTCCGTATTAAAGTGCCATCGATCTTGAGCGATCAAGCCCTCCGACGAGACACATGCGGTCATCGGCACAGCATACGGAAGCGCAGCTAGCTGGTTATTTATTAGTGGTATACCGTTAATCTGCCCGACAATGAAAGGCAATTTGGGATCTCCTAAATCCATTCGTAAATCGGCAATCAATTGTGTCAATTTAAGCAGATAATCCTCATCCTGATAGTCCGTCTCGCCTTGATGCCAAAGTATTCCTCTAAGAATCCCAGTTTGCTGTGCGACTTTCACCCGATTCACTGTCGAAGTATAATAATGCCCTCCCCGCCCCCAAGATCGAATACTGGAACCGCCCCTGGCATTAACGATCAAACCAAGCGGAACGCCTGGGTTAATAGATCGCATTTGTTGAGCAAAAGAGTAAGCGGGGCCCAGTTTTTGCATGTTCAAATCTTTTCGAATCGTGGAGTAACTGTTGAACGGATGCCTTGCAGGACTCCATTCGGCTTGCTCATTCAACAAAAACACCTGATCTAGAGCCTCTTGTACCTCTTGCGGGATCGGCGCACGCCCCGCCATATTCGACTGTCCTATCAACAAATAAAGATCCATCGATTGCACAGAGCCCGAGACCAGCGATTCCGAAGAAACCGAGTAAGATATCCCCAGTAAGTCACACACCTGCTGGGCAACTAGCTGATTCCCTATAGTGTTCAGATGAACGCCGTCTCGGGTTAAAACTCCTTGCTTCAATTGCTCACGGTTATACTTCGAAAGATATTCAACAAACACCTGCCTCAAATCAAGCAACTGTGCCCCAGTATCCCGCGCCACCATGCGAACGATGGCAGCATATGCATCCAGGCGTTGAAAATCCGGACTGTCAGGATCCACTATCTCACCGATGACAGTGGGTGTGCACAGTATCACCCGCGCCTGGGCCGATTGGATTTTGTTTACCAACTCACGAAGCCCCGCTTCATAAAGCTCAGGCGTCGTTCCTTCGCGCTTCGCCCCGGTCACAGGATGTGGCTTCGTCCAATGCCACACATCATTGATCCCAATGAAGATCATGACTGCGGTCGGCGCTTGACTCAGGACATCGCGATCCACACGCGCGAGCAAATCCGGCACTTTATTACCTCCAATCCCGGCACCAATTACTTGAATATTTTTTTGAGGAAAAACTGCAGCCACGGCATCTGAAACCAAGCTAACATACCCACCTGAATCTGCCCCAAAGCGCGTGATCGAATCACCAAAAAATACGAGTGTTTCGTTGCTTTTCAATCCTGGCTCTTTGCCGCATACTCGCCCCGAAAAAACAACAAGCAGCATGCTAAATACCAATAGAGAATTCCTGATCATTATAAAAAAATAGAGCGCTGGAAAATCCCAGCGCTCTTTGTTGCTATGAAAACTATTCCCGTCGAAGACTGACTAACGGCGACGTTTAGTTAGTCCTACAAGCAAAACTCCCAACCCACCGAAAAGAGCAAAGCACGAGGGCTCCGGAATCTGTACGACATCAAGTGCAATATTATGCGTCAAAGAATGCAAACGAACACGGTCATCAGTGCCCGCTGTCACAGTCTCGGAAACGACATCACCTACATTTATTGTAAAGCTCGACGCGGTGACACTTAACCCCAAATCACTAAAGCTATAACCACCAGTTGTAGTTGGTTGGCCGAAGTATGTATTCGTCCCATCGGTGATTGTAAGCTGTGTGTCATTGGCGGCCACACTCGACAATGTCAGTGTCGAAAAACCTACTGTCGCAGCATTCAACGTAGGATCCGTCACACCGGCAATACTGCCGGAAATGTAGTTCGTAAAATCGACATTCAAATTAGAAATGGCTAGGGTCAATCCTTCGAACTGATCCGCATCAAATTTCTGCGTATCCAACCATCCTGTTTCCGAAGCGTCTTCTCCTGCGGGAACATAACCTACGCCAAAACCACCAGAATTAGGTTCCGGGTTAAGAAAGCCATCCGTAGCGGTATATGTGACAACATATGAAAAATTAATGCCAGTAGTCGCGTCTGAAAACGAATAAGTGACCGCATCAACGGAGCTGGAACCGTCATCAACGATCCCTGAATCCAGACTAGTCCCATTTGGGTTATAAGCGGTAGTGCCACTCGTATTCGTGTCTGAACTGAGATCAAAATTAGGATTAAAAGTCACAACTTCCGCATGGCTCAGGGACACACAAGAAAGTAGTACAATGGGGATATAGGTATGTTTCATAGTAATAGAGTAGAGAGAATCTTAGAACAAAGCATTATACACTAAATGTAATAATCAGAGCATCATAACACGTATGAAGAAACATTTGCTATCGCGTATTTACGCGCGGACTACCGAGTTCAGAATTATTTAATTTGCTGATAATTCGAACTGGCGACCAGATCATTACTCTTTACATTAATAAACCACGCAGTGCTTCCCTTCGGCAAAGTAGCAGTCACTGTCCACTTCGTATCTGTCTTCGAAATCGTAGCACCCGATTCTACCCACGTACGCTGCCCGGTAACCCCCGTATCGGTAGTCGAAACCAATACTGCACTCTCCAGTGTTTTCGTAGAGCTAAAGCTCACCTTCACGAGATCTGCCTGCAAGGATACCTCTTTTTCCACACACCACGGCCCCACTCCATCAAGTAAACTCTCCGCAAAGGCATAGCCCTCCGGTCGCCTTTGCGGCGCCCGATGACCATGCCCCATCTCAGGCACAAGCGCCACCATGTGCTCACCAGAGACCCTGCCATAACACGCAGCAAAATGATTCATGGGGAAATGTTGGTCCTCCGGCCAAGATAGCCATAGTGTCGGCATAGCAACTTTGTGCATGCGCAACATCGGATCCCAAACCTCATGATACGTTTCGTTTTCACTCAAGGCCCGACCATACTGATTCGCAGCTTCCGCCAAGTCACCGCAACCATAGCTCGGGATGGCAAAGACAAAACGATTGTCGATACCAATCACCGTGCTAGTAATCACCCCACCCCAGGAAATCCCCATCAACCCAACACGTTCGGGGTCAACACCTTTCACTGAACGAATCAATGAACTCGCTAAAATCGTATCCGCCACGGCATGATACATCCATTGGTCTTCCAAGGGCTCATCTGAGTCACGATAAATGCCATTTCTCTCTGGCCCAGCCCATTCGTGTCGTTCCCATCGCTTATCGCGACGTTGGTCCGTCTGCCCTTCAACTGCAATACTGATCGCAGCATAGCCCCGCCTTGTCCACTCTTTGACCCAGTCCTTAAAGGCAGTGCCACCACCTCCATGCACTAATACCATCGCAGGCACATCTTCGGTCACATTCTGAGGCATACCAATCCATGCAAACACCTTAGTGGGCTTTCCCTTCCAATCCAAGGCGTCATAATATATTGCGGCTAATTGGTCCGTCGAATCAAAGCCCTCAGCTCGAAACATCTCTGGAGCGCTGGATAAATCAGCGAGGGCAGCCACTTTAGTGCGCTGCGCCTCAAAATCAGTTTGCCTTGTCTCGATTAAACTTAGCTCCTCATCATGCTTAACCAAGCGATCTTTCGAATTAACGGAGCAAGTCATCAAAAAAAGCCCCAAGCAAAGTATCACGATTCTTTTCATTTTAGATTTATAATGACAATACGTTCAGAATGAAAAAGGGCGCCGGGGAAACCCAGCGCCCTGACAGGTAAATAAGACTTTTGCTAATAACTATTTACGGCGACGCAGTAATACAGCACCGAGAGCAAATGCACTTACAATAAGTGAATAGCTGGAAGACTCCGGAATCGCGACCCCATCAAGAATAATACCAAATGCTCGTGCACGAGAACCATCTAAATCGGTGTTGATAAAGCGAAAGTCGAACGTCGCATCCGCAAAACTATCAGCAACATTATCAAAAGTAAACGAGGTGATTGCCGTCCCGCTCACTCCAAGCGATGTCCCAGAAAAATCATAGGAAGTGCCTGTAGTATCAAAAGCGTCTCCCGTGTCTTCCGCTCCAAGAAAACCACCAACTACCTCCTGATTTGAATCACCGAGCTGAACCTGTGCATAATCAGACGCAGTCGCGAAAATGAAATAAATAGTCCCAGAATTGTATCCAGCGGTATTAATAGTTCCAGAAAGATCTGACGCACGAATACCAGTATTTGTGGCGAAATTTGTGGTACCATCGGGTAGCGTTAAATCAACCTGAGCAAGGGTAGATGAAGATACTGTATTGGCAGGAAAAGTCGGTGTAGAAATCGAGGATCCAGCAGAGGCATACACATTCGCAGAGCCAGAAGCAGTCGTCGTCACACCATCTCCATTAAAAAACTTATATTCCGACACCGTTCCATCTCCCAGCGTAATTGGACCCACAGTGGAGCTATTCACATAGGTGCCACTAGCGCTGGCACTGCCAGCGGTGAGATCAATAATCACAGATCCAGCTAAGTTTTGCTCGTCTGAAAGACGTAGAGAAGAGCCATGTGCAATATCAGCCGCAGTCACAATTGAAGCACTGAATAGTGTGTAGGATGCAATGAATAGGATTTCTTTTTTCATAATGGGGTTTTGGTTTGAAGAAAGGAAGGTTAGCGTGAATAAATTTCCAATTGACCACCTCGTAATATACTCAATAGCACATAATTCAGCTATCGCGCATTTGCGCGAGATGCGATGATCCCACCTGTATATTTAACGAAATACAATAGGCTCTAATTCGCGAGTTCCGCTTGAACTTTCGTTATCTTTCTCTGATACGCAGCATTGGTCTCCGGCATGGAAGCGATGGCTTTCTTGAGCGCTTCGTAAGTTTGCTGTTGTGCAGCCGAGAGTTGATTCAATGAAATCGGACTGAGTTCTTCGCGATCTTTAACGATGTCATAAAAGAGTCCGTTTCCATATAGCTTATAATACTGATTCTGCACCCAGATGAGTTCTTCATTGCCGAGTTCATCAGGAATCCAGCTCCAGGACTTTGGCCAATAATATTGAAAGATCCAGTCACGGGGCGCGCCAGCTTCCCCGATGCACTGCGGCCAAAAGCTGCGCCCATCCAGCTGAGCTTCGGGCAGATCCGCGCCAGCGATTTCGGCGAGCGTGGGCAGGACATCGGAAAAATCGATCATATCGCTAGACCGTGCGCCAGCCGCGATATGTTTCGGGTTCCAAACAATCAATGGAGAGTGTGTGCCACGATCATGAGGCACGCCTTTCTTACCAGACACGGTTTCCCCGAATGATTCATACTGAAGCACTCGATTGGTGCCATTGTCGGTGCAGAAAAGCACGATCGTATTGTCGGCCACTCCCGCTTGCTTCAGCCCATCGACCACTCGCCCAACACACTTATCCATGTATTGGATCATATCTTTAAAATTCTCCTGCTGGTTCGTATTCTCGCGATTGACGCTATCAGGTGTGGGCTTAAACGGACCGTGAACCAGCAGCATCGGATAATACACAAAGAACGGGCCGTCCTTATTCTGATCTACGAAATCTAAAATGGATTCGACACACAGATCGGGACCGTAGTCATTATCAGCAAAGGTGACATGCTCCCCATTCACATCAAAATTAGGTTTCCAATAGCGGGAGCCATGACCAAATTGCGTATTCCACAATATCCACGAATCAAAGCCAGCCTCGCTGGTCGGCGTGCCACCCTTGCCGTCAAGTTGCCACTTCCCCGCAGCATGAGTGGTATACCCGGCTCGCTGCAGCATGTGCGCAAAGGTAGTTTCTGTCGACGGTAGGACTCCAAATGCTTCGTAATTACGAATACCACTGCGCCCAGTCATAATCTTCACACGGCTGGGCGTGCATTTGGGAGTCGAATACGCATGCTCAAAGGTAATGCCTTCGTCCGCCAGTTGATCCAGCCGAGGCGTCCATGACTCGCGCGCACCATAGGCCCCAAAATTGTTATCATAGGCGACATCATCGGCCATGATCAGCACAATATTGGGACGCTCTGCGGCCTGCAGACTAAAGGCGCTGAACAAAGCGGCTACGACAAATATTTTCTGAATGATTAAACGCATCGCTAGCCAATTATTTGAGTTGAACCCTTAACTTCAGACTATCTCCCTGAGCCAACTTCACCGTGCGATAGCGACTGCCATATTTGGACTCGGACACGGCCTCGGGTTGGCTGGAGTTTAACTCCGCGAGCTCCGCGGGGAATTTCAGATCGAAGAGCGCATCACGCACCGCGTTCAACTCTAGTTCAATCGTCTGATCCTGCAGATTCCAATTGGCGGATGTGCGCACACCTGAGCGTGTCAACATATCGCGAAAGGAGCCCTCGCCCCACTCTTCAGGCACGGCTGGAAAAATACGCAACATATCAGAAGTCGAACCGCACAGCATCTCCATTACCGCCGCTGGTATCCCAAAGTTGGCATCCATCTGAAAGGGCGCAGAGCGTCCATACTTATGATCGAGCGTCACGCCCATCTTGCGCCAGTCATTATGATAGGTAAACAAGTTTTGGCCCAGGCAACTGCGCGCCAGAATATTGAGCGCTTCCAAAGCACCCGCTCCATCGCCCAAGCGGGCATAGACATTGGCCATGTGAGCTAGCGACCAACCGGTCTGAGACTGGAGTCCAATCACCAGGCGCTTCTCAATCGCCACACGGCAAGCTTCGTAAATTTCCGGATTGGTCTCTTCAGTCACTTCAGTGCCCGGGAATAAGGGGTAGATGTGCGACTGATGCCGGTGCTCATAATTATCATCGAAATCAGGATGCATCCATTCACGGATGGCACCATCCTCGTTCACTTGATACTCCGGCATATCTGCGAGCATTTCTTTCCAACGCTGCACACCGGCCGCTTCCACATTCAGATGTTCACATGCTTCGACCAGGTTGTGGAAGACTTCCTTGGCAACCGCGACCGCGATGGTGGAATTGATCTGCACCTTGATCTTATAAACGTGCCCGGTTTTCGGATCTTCGATCATTTTATCTGCAGGCTGATTCTCAGGAGACTGTGCCGGCAGAAACATGTTTTTACCCTGCTCATCTTTGACGATGTAATCCTCATAGAACAAGGCGACCTCCTTCATAAACGGAATCGCACGCTCTCGGAGGAACTGCTCATCCCCTGTGAAGAGATAATAATCATAATAAAACGATGCCAACCAACCCGCAGCATCCGTCCAATAAATCACATGCGGACCAGTATGCCGTAACACCCCTGACTCCGGCGACATGAACGGTGGAATAAAAATTCCCCGACAGCCGTAAAGCTGCTGTGCATTGTGGCGAAACTCATCCAGGTGCGCATCAAAGTAATCAAAAAAGCCCATCATCGATTCCTTCAAATTACCCGGTAAAGCCTGCCAATACGCCATCTGCAGGTTCTCATTATTTCCGAGAAAAGCACTCCATGGTGGCCGGTAGTCCCCGTTCCAAATGCCTTGCAGGTTGGCAGGATACCCGCCCGATCGGCTGCTGGAAATCAACAAATAGCGCCCATAGTCGAAGAGTTTCTGAACCAACTCAGGCGATGCCGGATTCTGATACGCATCCAGCAGCAGGTGTTCATTCGGAGTGTCCTGTGGCCCCGCTGGGTTCAGGTTGACCTCCATCACATCAAACTTCTCACGGTGTAAGGGCGCATGACGCGCAAACAAGGTATCGTAATCCCCCTCAAGGGCCGACAACTGTCTTTTTAAACGTGGCACTGCAGCGCTCGCGGGCTCATTAGCAAAGAGTGCAACAATCAAAATGACCTCATCCGCGCCGACGAAGCGGATCTTTTGACCATCAACTTCCGTGCTTCCCTCTCGCGTCAATACACGCAAAACCCCACCAAACTCACCGCCGTCGGAGCCATCTGCACGAAATTCGACAAATTCACCCGACACCTGCGTCTGGTAAGTAAAGCCCGGATCAAAATCTTTGCCCTGCTGATCAATCGCATCTTTTAGATCATGGATATTCAGCGTCACGCTCCCATCCACAGCACCCGCTTGATCCGCGGTAATCGACATCACCGAAACATCATCGGGAATCGATACAAACAGTTTCCGAGAGAAGCGGGTGTCACCATCCCGCCATGTCACCTCCACTTCACCGGTCTCAAAGTCTACAGTGCGCAGATATTCTTCAAACATCTGATTGGTCTCCGTGATGAGATCCATGTCAAAGGCCGGATGGTAACGCGCATTTGTCAGATTGAAGCCCACATCCTTCAGCTGACTGCGGTAGTGCTCATTCGCTTCGCGATATTTCCCCTCCAGCAGTAACTGTCTGACCACTGGCAGCTCGGCCGAGACATCGGGTAATTCGCCCACGCGCCCCTGATACCACAGCTTATTGTGATTAAACAAAACACGCTCCTGATGCACGGATCCATAAACCAAGGCACCAATCATCCCATTGCCTGAGGGCAGCGCCTCACGCCATTGTTCAGCCGGCTTGATCATGCTCATGCCACGTCCAGATGAAGCGGCACTCACCGAAGTGATCGTTGCCAATATAATTAGGCCTAAAGTTATTGTCTTTTTTAGCATAGATTTTTCCTGACTCGCAATGTCCTCAATCAACAATGCGCTTAAGCAGAGCTACAAGCCCGGCGCTGGTTTATATTATTTTAAAATTACACGTGGATTGATCACTCTTCAGCAAGGACCAGCTGGTCCCAAAAACACCTGCCGCTGAAGTCTTTTGATGTACTGATTTGCAGAGTGATTTTTCGATTCTCCCCGCTATTAAAATCGGTGCTTAGCTGAACCCATTCGCCGCCCTGCGCGTCGGCGCTCAAGGCCAGCTTACAGTTCTCATTAAAAGGCTCCAGAGCATCTACGATCACTTGCCCCTCTGAATCTGGGCTTAGTTTCATCCAAGCACTCAAATGGTAGCGTTTATGAGGCTCCAGAGCGATACTTTGTGTAAGCGGTCGCATCGCTTTATCAGCCTGATACCACAGCGCATAATAACCGTCAGCAGGATCCTCTAAGCTGCGATTTAAATGACTAATATGCCGTCCTTGCCACCAGGATATGGTCTGTTCCACGCCTTGTTCAAAAGAGCCATTGATGACCAAATTATCTGATGGGCCGCTGCGTGTGACTTTTATAGAGGAAATAGCATTGTCGCAGCCAAGAACACTCAAATCGATACAGTCGTTTTCAAAGCGCCAGACATTACCTAAGAAATTGTCTTCTTCAAAACACTCCACCACGGTGCCGGGAGCGACTTCAAGTGATGAAATCGCATCATTCTCGATCCCCTGTTTAGCTAAATCTGCCGTGGTATAAGCGCCAAGATCAAGCATCCCCAGCATCCGGTTGAAATGGATATCCCGATGAAAGGTAGGCAACGGAACACCTCGCGATTGTTCCACCTTCCGGATGGTCCCATCCTCGTTAAAGAAAATCGGATCGAAACAAATAGACCGGTTATGTTCGATTCCGCCCGACAGAGCCCCACTGTGGTAAAACAAATACCACTGACCTTTGTATTCTACGCAAGAACCGTGAGTCGTTAATACACTGGTTTCATCCAACAGGACGCCTTTACTCTCCCAAGGGCCCAAAGGGTGCTCACTCATGGCATAATTCATTCGATGTCCACCGCTCGAATTGTCCGGGTAGATTAAATAATAAATCGCATTCCGCTTAAAGACATAGGGACCTTCGCGTAAGTCGTGCAGTCCTTCCTGCGCAACCATCGCCCCTTCAATTTCCATCATATTATCCTTGAGCTTACCAGCGTAGACAGGAGCCGGGCCGCCATGGTAGAGGTAGGCCTGTCCGTCATCATCGATGAATACACATGGATCAATCTGCGGAGTCAGCCCTTCGATATAACCCTGCACCTCAAAGCCTGAAGCTGGGTTTTGACTGGTGGCGACCCCGATCTTCCAGGTTTTACGATGATCATTGCCGCTGGGATGCGGAAAGTAGAAATAATAGGTGCCATCTTTATACGCACAGTCAGGAGCCCACATATAGCCGCCCCGCTCGCGTCCCCACGGGACATCATCCGAATGAAGAATTTCGCCATGATCCACCCATGTAATCAAATCATCCGTGGAAAACACATGATACCCGTCCATCGTCGCATAGCCCGCCGGCGATGATGTATCAGTGGAAGGATACACGTAAAGTCGCCCATCTTCCCAAACATGGGCAGATGGATCCGCCGTAAACATATGACTCACGATCGGATTGGAACGCCGCTGCGGATCTGCCATCAAGCTGCCCACGCCCGCCAGCAGTAAAACAAGTATATGTTTTGTATATTTCATACATTCAATCGATCTGAACTAACATAATTCAAAACCCGACTGGCTTAGTGCAGTTGGACTCCTTCGACATCGACCATCACGATTTTCTCCCGTGCATCGGGCGAACGGGTCGTCATTGTCACATTCTTAAATTCTACATTTTTAGCGTGACGGATGTAGGCCCCCCAAGCGGGCAGCACGCCAAAGAAGAATTGCTCCGGATAGCGCGCAATATCTTCAGCCACTACACGCTGCGCATCCTGTTCGCTACCGTGACCGGGGTATGAAATTTCGATATTTTCCAAGTGCACATTTTCAATCAAGTGCCCGGGAATACCGGTAATCATAATCGGCCCGGCTTTGGACTTTTCTTCGTCCGTAATGCCAGGCGTCCGATTCAACTTCAGGTTCTTATAGGGAGCTGCGATGGCTTTGGCGCGATCCTCGATCGTGACCTCTGCATACACATCGCGAATCCGAACATTTCTAAATTGTCCCACCGGCACACCTTCCGGTTCGACATCGGCGCCCTGCCCTCGATCGCTGTTGTTATCCTTGGTAAAATCCCGTCCACGATTCCCCAGCCGGAGAAAGATCGGATTGCCAACGTTCTTCATCACTATCCGCGAGATATCTACATTTTCCAGAATACCGCCATCCACCACTTGCAATTTGATCGCGCCCATCGGGCTATCGTAAAAATAACAATTGCTCACATCCACGTCGATAAATCCGCCACGCGAAGAGGTGCCAAATTTCAAAGCTGCCGTATTGCTGGAAACCGAACAGTTGCGAATCGTAATATTGCGGCATGGGTTTAAACTACTCTTCAAACAGATGGCGTCATCACCGGCGATTATGTCAGAATTTTCGATCAGCACATTTTCACAACCATCGAGATCCAGACCGTCGTTATTATAATTGTTGTTCCGCATCCGCAGCGTCACACCATTGAAATGCACCTCTTTACAATCCACCAAGTGCAAGCCCCAGAAAGCGGGATTCTTATAGGTGACACCAGAAAACTTCAAATGCTTACAATTCTCGAACCGCATCAGGCGGGGACGTGGCAGGCGTCCATTTTTCAGGCTCCCGTCCTTTGCCCGTGGAAAAGCCAGGTGTGTTCCGCGGCCATCAATGACGCCAAGCCCCTCGATCGTTATATTAGAAGCGTCTTCTGCATATAACAAACAGTGAGGCCCGCCCTCCCGGGCTTCGCGTAGATTGCCGACCGGGTAATCCGCCAGGTCCTGACTTCCCAGAATGGAAGCCCCATAGTCCAATGACAAGACGATGTCACTTTTCAGGTGAAGCGTCCCCGTCTGGTAGTCGCCGGGTGGCAACCAAACCGTGCCGCCGCCAGCAGCACTGCAAGCATCGATCGCAGCTTGCAGTGCCTCTGTTTCCATCGCGATACCATCCCCCACTGCCCCGAAATCCTTGACGTTATATACGGCCGCCGACGAAGCAGAGAAGCCAGCAACTAGCACATAAACAATGAAGTATAATGTTTTCACAATCGGGGCAGCAATGGAGGGATTAATCTGACTTACAGTTCGTCGCTCACGAAGTTTTCGACATTGACCTGAACAAACTTTGGACGCGCATCCAGAGCGCGGGTGCTCATATTGACGTTCTTAAATTCGACGTTCTTGGCGTGTCGGATGTAGAGGCCCCAGGATGGCAACACTCCAAAGAAAAACTGCTCCGGATAGCGGGCAATGTCCTCAGCCACTTCAACTTGAGCCTGCTCGGCAGTGCCACCACCGGGATAGCTGATCTCGATATTTTCCAATAACACATCCTCAATCATGTGACCGGGAATTCCGGAAATCATCATTCCCTGACGATCCAATTTGTCACCACTCACGGTCGCCTTGATATCGCTGATATGGATCCCCTTAATGTAGCCGACAGGTGCGCCTTCCGGCTCCACATCTTTAGCCTGAATCTGTTCGGTTGGCTTTTCATAGGTGCGCCCACGGTTCGCCAGTCGAATGAAGATAGGCCCTTCCACATCATCCATTACGATGTTGGAAATTCTAACATCTTCAATGAATCCACCATCTACAGCGAGTAGTTTTATGGCTCCCATGCGAGTTCCGGAGAAATCACAATCGGTCACCAGGATATTCTTAAAGCCACCACGCGATGAAGTGCCGAGTTTGAAAGCAGAAGTATGACTGATGGCACGGGTGTTGCGAACGACTACATTTTCAACGACTCGTGTTGTCGTGCTCTTTGGGCAAATACTATCATCTCCGGTGCGAATGTCGCAGTCTTCAATGAGAACATTCTTACAACCATCCAAGTCGAAGCCGTCGTTATTACGATTAACGACGCTATCGATCGTGACATTACGTGCGACGATGTTGTCGCAATCGACCAAGTGAGTGCACCATGAGGCCGCATTTTTAAATGTCACATCCTCAAAATGCACCCCGACGCAATCGACAAAACGAATCAACATAGGACGATCATGATAGGCAGTGCGTTCACCGACCGGGAAATTTTCTCTGTGACCACGGCCGTTAATAGTGCCACCACCAGTGATACGAATATTATTAGCATTTTCAGCATAGACGAGGCATTCATCAAATGCAGGGGCTTCAATCGCGCCCTGAATATCGCGGGCATAATCATCAAGCGATAAACTACCAAGCAGCTCGGCCTCGGGCTCTAGGCGCAGCTCGATATTACTCTTTAATTTAATCGTTCCAGTTACGTATTGTCCGGCGGGAACGAGCACAACACCTCCTCCAGCGTCGGCACAGGCATCGATCGTGGCTTGCAAGGCCTTCGTGTTTAACGCGACACCATCACCGATGGCTCCGTAGTCCTTCACATTATAAATCGACGTTGTTCTGGTAGCGCAACCAGTCGCAAGCCCGGCTGCCAGTAGCAACAATGATAC
The DNA here is from genome assembly GCF_031127905.1 of Thalassobacterium sedimentorum. GTDB lineage: Bacteria > Verrucomicrobiota > Verrucomicrobiia > Opitutales > Coraliomargaritaceae > Thalassobacterium > Thalassobacterium sedimentorum. Next base: position 15,918 of record NZ_JARXIC010000028.1, read on the forward strand.
TATTAGTTTTTTCATCATGATATTTTGTTTATTTAAATTCTACGTTGTTCAGTTTTACGACCACCGTGTTCGGCCAAGAGCGATTATTATAGATCCGCTGCGCACGCATGACTGAGACCTCCAAACCGTTTTCGGTTTGCTGGAAAGTAGACTGCGGTGCTGCATTCGGCTGATACTCCAGGAACTGGCTATTCTGCCCCAAAACGGATATTTCCGTCGTCGAGGTCGCTCTCAAATCTTTCAATAGGATATGCTTACGTTCGCCGTATTTCCACCGATTTTTCTCATTTGAAAATTGAGTCATAAAAGCGTAAACCGAGCTCCCGTCCTTTGACTGTGTATAATAAATACCGTCGTCGCCAATTATCTCACAGGGACGAACATTATGAATCGATTCACCATTGATAAACATCCAAAGCGCCAACTCCCGAAACCGCCGATCCTGCTCAAAGGGAATCACCCCCAGGGGATCCGGTCCGACGTTGATCAATAAATTGCCCCCCTTGGCACGCGTTTCGATCAACATATTGATCAGTTGCCCACCAGATTTATAATTCTCGTTGGTTGGTTTAAACTGCCATTGATTGCCTAAGGTAAAGCATGATTCCCATGGCCCGGGCAGTGGCTCTTTAGGCAGCTTTTGCTCTGGCGTCTCCATCTCACCACGAGTCACCAAACACTCCGGTTGCAACTGATGGATATACTGCGTGAGTGCTTCCATCCCTCTTCCGTCGAAGAACACCACATCAATGTCACCGTAGTTCGTAAATAACTCATCCAACTGCTGCTTGTTATAATCGCCCAACTCTGTCAGCCCATCGCTCATACGGCCCGCCGAACGACGAATATCCAATCCATTATTATACTGGAAAATAAAATCCTCCGGTGAAAAATAGAACCCGACTTTGATACCGTGGCGGCGGCAAGCGTCCACATAGGCCCGGACAATATCCTGAGCATATGGGGTATTCATAATATTAAAATCAGTGGTCTTGGTATCCCACATGCAAAAGCCATTGTGATGCTTCGTCGTGAAAACCATGTATTTCACCCCCGCAAGCTTGGCGATTTCCATCCATGCATCCGGATCGTAGTTCCTCGGATTAAAGGTCTTCGGCAGCTCATTGACATAGCGATTCACATAATCATCCGAAGCCCCCACCATCGAATGGCTGATCACCGAGCCCAATTGCGAATCCAATGACCAATGCACAAACATACCCAGCCCCCAGTCCATGAAAGCTTCTTCGCGCTGTGGGTCATTGAGCAAGGGCCCACGACTATACACTTGCAAAGCAAGGGCATCGTTCGCCGTCGTCCCAAGAATAGCAGCCAACGCGAGCAGTTTAATTAGTATTTTTGTCATCGAGGTATCCAACTGTATCCAAAACAAACAACAGTATCGGTGAAGAGAGGGTAAGCAGAGTATCCCATCATACTAACACCGACAGCCGTTGACCACCATCGCGCGTTTGCTCGATAAATGCTGATAATTGCGCATGAACGAGGTTTTCGCTCATCTGCATAAAGAACTACCCTATCAGGCTAACTAAAATTTAGAGATCTAACACCCCTGTCAGTCTTGCACTCCAGTATACTATTTTAGACTCAGCCCGAGGCCTTCCAACCACACGCGACACTCCGGCATCCAATTGACATCCTTCAACCCATGTCCGCCTGTTTCTGAAACGATGAGGTAAGTGGAAATACCTGCGGCCTTCAGCCCTTGCTCATAGGCAATCCCACCGGGATAAAAGCTATGGTCATCCTTGGCATAAACGAGAAAAGTCGGCGCGATATCGGCCGTCATTGGAAACTCTTCGGCCAATACAGACTCCTGCTGTGCCCCTTGACCTTTGTAGAAATAGGCTCCGGAAAAGATCACGACGAACTGAGGTTCACAACTTTCGCGATCGGCGGCATCCACAGCAGCATACGCAGGTGTAGCATAGTGCTGACTCAAACGAGCCACCAAGTGACCGCCCGCAGAAGAACCCACCACACCCAGTTGATCCGGATCCACGTTCCAACGCTTTGCATTGTGGCGCACTAATCGCATCGCACGCTGCACATCTTTAAAGGCCGTCTCGCGATCGTCAGGGACAGTGTAACGCAGCATAAACACCGAGATTCCCTGGGCGTTTAACCATTCAATAATCTCTGGCCGCGGTGTCAGGTGTTTATAGCCCCCCCCAGGGCTATACACCACCGCCGGCGTGGGCGCATGACTCTCCGCGAGATACACGACCAGATTGGCATCTTTGACATTCTCGTAGCGAATTTTGCCGCGTCGTGTAATATCCAAGCGGGGTTGAATCGCCGAATGGTCGCCCGAATCGTCTGGCCAGAGACGAAGCACTTCATGAGTGCCGACAATAGGATCCTCAACGGTATCGGCCTTGCTGGCTGAATCTGGCGAGTTCGTTTCAATCAATTCAATCGATTTATTGGCAAACTCTGTCCCTAAGGTTTCATAGCCTTCAACGGAGTAATGCAGGTCATTCACGACAACTTCACCTCGTGCGTTCAGTCCATCGTTCAAACTATCCGTATCAACCAAAGCCGCACGTGGGTTCGCTTTAACGACAGCAGCTTGCGCATCGCGCACCAGCATCCAATCCGGATATTTCTCACCTTTCAGGTCAAAATCGCTGAGACGACCGATCACGACATTGATATCGTCACGACCTAAGTCCCCAGACAATTGCTCAAGCAAGCCCTGCAAACTCGCGGCATAGACAGACCCGTGTTGCTCGCGGGCATCGCGCTCCCCTTGCATCCAGACGAAGGTGATGCTGGCAAGCTCCTGCCCCTCCGTCGCCTCTTCGACCATCGTCATTAACTGGTCGTAAAGATCCCCCGTAGCTTTCGGTTCATCCCCTTGCGCTGGCTTCCAATTTTTATACCACCGGCGAATCGGCAGTCCACCCTGAGCGTGCTTCACTACAATGACATTATCTTTGCCCAAAGCAGCCTCCACCATCGGAGTGAATGAAATCGCAGGATCAAGCCGCGCCATATTGGACTGCCCTGACAGGATAAAAAGATGCTTCTGCGCATTAGCGGCACTGACCGATAGCAGAGCGATGAATAGGATTTGTATAATTTTCTTCATAGGTTGTTCATTTGGGCTAAGGCCTTTTCTTTCCAAAGCACTATATCCACATCGTTGTTCAAATCAACTCCTGCCGTGCTACGACCGCGGACAACATCAGACTCTAGTTGTTGAAGCAAACGGTTGGCAATTTCCGGATGGGAATTATATAGATTGGTCGTTGGAATTCCAAGCCCGAGCTGCCACTTCCCGATGGCAGCTGTATGATAGCCCTGTGCTTTCAATAATTCCGCAACGGTCAAGCGATCATCCGCAAGCAAGGGTGCGCTAAAACCATACAACACATGCTTCTGCAAGCGGGTGCGCCAATTGTAACGCCCAGTCAAAATACCGTAACGCGTGGGCGTGCACACTGAAGAACTGCTATGCACATCGGTAAAGATCATACCGTCTGCCGCCAATTGATCCATGTGCGGTGTCGGAATCTGACTTCGCTCCGGGTTCATACACTGCACGTCACCGTAACCAAGATCATCGGCAAGAATGTAAACGATGTTCGGCCGGGGTGCCGCTTGAGCTATCGTACCGAAGCAAAGCAATAGAACTGCAATATAGAATTGTTTCACCGTTTTAATGATACAGTTATTCTAGTTCGAATAAGTGGAATCTTCATCAATTCCTCTGGGTCCTTATGATATTTCTTGGTGCATACATGCCTGCTGAAGCAGCTCTAAGGTGCGGAGCTGGATACATCCTGTATAAAGTCGACATTCTCAAAACGTAGGACAATCGCGTTTGGCCAGTTCCGCCAGTTATACAGGCGTTGCTGCCGTGGCACGTCCATACTGAGGCCCTCCGCGCTGTTCTCGAAGCGAATCGTCAGATCGATCCTGTCGCTGTAGCGCTCTTGGCGATGATCCTGACCGAGAATAGTGACCTTGGTCTCTGCATTGGCGATCAAATCAGGCAGCACAAATTGCTTACGTGTCGAACGTGGCCAAATCCGATTGTTGGGATCGGGTTGTGCTTCCGTAAATTGAGTGATGATCGCGTAGGTGTATTTTCCGTCCTTAGATTGCGTATAATACCCATCCTTGCTACCAGCGACCACACACGGACGAACGTTATGAATCGCTTCATCGTTCACGAACATCCACAGAGCTAGCTCACGAAAACGCTCCTCTTGCTCAATCGGAATCGTTCCGTCTGGTTTGGGCCCCACATTAATCAACAGATTACCGCCTTTGGCCCGCGTTTCGACCAGCATGTTAATCAGTGTGCTGCCCGACTTTAAATTGTCATTGGTCGGTTTATACTGCCATTGATTGCCCAGCGTGAAGCAGGTTTCCCATGGTCCGGGGATCGGATCCTTGGGCAGTCGTTGCTCCGGAGTCACCATTTCCCCACGCGTGACGAGCACGTTCGGATCCAGTTCGTGACAATACTCCGCAAGCTCTGCCTTATGCCCGCCGTCAAGGAACAAGGCATCCATAGGGCCATAGTTGGTGAGTAGTTCTTTAATTTGAACTTTGGTGAATTCGATCAGCTCTTTGCGTTTCTCACTGGGCATCTTCCCACCGCGAGCAGGATAGCCCTCCCGATAATTCCATGCAAAATCTTCGGGAGAATAGTAAAAACCGACCTTGATTCCGTAGCGGCGACAGGCATCGACATAGGCTTTCACGATGTCCTTTTGATACGGCGTATTTGCAATATCAAAGTCTGTGACCGCCGAGTCCCACAGGCAAAAACCGCTGTGGTGCTTCGTTGTGAGCACCATGTATTTCACCCCGGCGAGCTTGGCGAGCTGCATCCACTCGTCCGGATCATAGCGTTTCGGGTTAAAGGTCTGGGGCAGTTCGTGAATCACGCGCTCCAGATGCTTATCGGAGGCCATGTCCATGTGGTGACTAATCACCGAGCCCAACTGCGAGTCATGCGCCCAGTGCACAAAGAGCCCGAGCCCCCAATCCATAAATTCTGCTTCCCGCTCGGGTAGATTTCGCAGCTCGCCCGCCATCTTCGGCTTGCTGTAGCCCTGGGCACTAGCCGTCGAGCTGAGGCCGATCATCGCAAAGCCAACCAATAGAAAAAGGTAGACTCTACGGCGAAGTGATTGGGGCAATATCATCATTATTATGAATTATAAATAAGTTAAGGTTGGCTCGTTAATTCCTCGGTATCCTGAGGCGCATTCATAAAGTGAGCATTCTCAACATCGGTTGCTTTTAATTGCTTGGTCTCTACTGGCAGCCACAAGGAAACTGCGGGCACATAGGTGATGACTAAGAGCGCGACAATCATTGAAGCAAAAAACGGCAGCATGGTTTTAGTGACTTTTGCAATCGTGGTCTGCCCCACTCCGCAGCCGATAAAGAGGCAGGTGCCGACTGGCGGCGTGCACAGTCCAATACAGAGGTTGGCAATCATCATGATACCGAAATGCACCTCATGCATACCAAGCGCCGAGACGACTGGCAGAAAGATCGGAGTAAAGATCAGCACCGCCGGCGTCATATCCATAAAAGTGCCCACGCAGAGCAGTAGCAGATTTATGGTCAGCAAAATTAAGATTGGATTATCCGAGAGCCCGAGCAGAACCGCACTCACAGTCTGCGGGATGTTCGCCATAGTCATAATCCAGCTCATCCCGGAACTGGCCCCAATCAATAACATGACGACCGCGGTGGTGATACCTGTCTGTAGCAGCAGCTCCGGAAGTTCTCTGAGCTTGATTTCGCGGTAGTAGAGCACCGTCAAAAGGAAGGCATACACGACAGCGATCGCGGCAGCTTCCGTCGCGGTAAAGATGCCCGCGAGAATGCCACCGATCACCACAACAATCAGAAAGAGACTGAGAAAGGCGCGCTTAAAACCGATCAACATCTGCCGGATCGTTGAACGCGGCTCACGTGGATACTTTTTAGTGTAAGCAAATGCACCACAGACGAGCATGATGAAAAGGCCTGAAATAATTCCCGGTAGAATCCCCGCCATGAACATGGCCGCAATCGACACTGAGCCCGCGGCGACTGAGTAAACAATCATGATGTTACTCGGCGGAATCAGCAGCCCGGTCGTCGCGGCTGTGGTGGTGACGGATACATTAAACTCGCGGTTGTAACCCTTGCGATTCATCTCGGGAATCATGAAGCCGCCGACCGATGAGACCGCAGCCGCGGCCGAACCCGAAATAGAGCCAAAGAGCATGCAGGTGAGCGTATTGACGTAAGCTAAGCCACCGGGCAAAAAGCCAACCAAGGTGGCGGCAAAATCAATCAGTCGCCGCGCCATGCCGCCGCGCCCCATCAGGTGCCCCGAAAGAATGAAAAAAGGGATCGCCAATAGCGCGAAGCTATTCACGCCGTTCACCATATTAGCGGCCACCACAATGGTCGGATCGGCGCCCTCGGCGAGAATCGCCACAAAGGTCGCCAGTGCAATCGACACAGCGATTGGCACGTTCATGGCCAAGAGTAGCAGGAAGATCGCAATTAAGATCAATGCAGTTGTGCCCATTACTCAGCCCCTCCTTCAGCACTTACCTGGTTCCGATCAGCCGTAGGCGCCCACAGAACTTCGATAATATTCTCTAGCGTGAACAAGCTCATAAACACCCCCGCGATCGGCAATGCCAGATAGACATGGCCCATTTTGATGCCTAAGGCCGGAGTGGTTTGCTCCAAAATCAAGGCGTCGGAGACAACCTGCCAGCCACCGATCAAAAAGATCGAGACCGCAAAAAACAGCACCAATAAATGCGCGACCACCGCCATCAATTTTCGTATTTCAGGATGTAACTTTTCCACGAAGTAATCCACCCCGAGGTGACTCTTCTGCCCGAAGGCCACCGCACCGCCCAGCAGGGACACCCAAACCAAAAGGAATCGAGCCAGCTCCTCTGTCCAGTTGGCCTGCTCGCCCATCACGTAGCGTGTAAACACCCCCCAGACGACGTCCAGGACCAGTAGCGCAACAGCCAGGATCAGCAGCCCGTTGAGCGCTGTAGTCATCCACTGCTTAAATTTTAATAGAGCTTGTCGCATTAGTTCACTTGGGAAATTTGTTGAAGTAGTATGCGCACATCCGGGTGCTCGACTGCGTTGAGCATCGGCTGCACTTTTGCCTGGAAGAGTGCGGTATCGACTTCGTAAATATGCACGCCTTCAGCAGCCGCCTGCTCCATCGCCAGCTTGGTTTTCTGATTCCAAAGTTCGCGTTGATAGTCCGAGGACTCTTGCGCCACCTGCTGCACCCATCCTTGCACCTGCGGCGAAAGTTGCTTCCAGACCTTTGAACTCATCAGCAACATGTCGGGAATACGGGTATGCCCATCGAGTGAGAAATGCTTACACACTTCATAGTGCTTGTTGGAGTAGAAACTTGGGACGTTGTTCTCCGCACCATCGACGGTGCCTTGAGCCAGCGCGGAGTAGAGCTCACCCCATGCAATCGGTGTCGGCGAGCCTCCCAGTGCTTTGACCATATCAATGGCGGTGGCACTGTTCATGACCCGGATCTTCATTCCGGTTAAGTCATCCGGTGTGCGGATGGGCTTATCCTTGGTGTAAAAATTACGACTGCCGGCATCATAATAGCAGAGTCCGCGTAGATATTTGGCCTCGCCCTTTTCCATCAGCTCATGCCCGATTTCACCGTTCAGCACTTGCCAGTAATGCTCGGAATCGCGAAAGACATAAGGCAGGCTGAATGCAGCCATCGACGGGATGAAGTTTTCCAGTGCCGCGACGGACTGACAAGTCATGGCAAGCGAGCCATTCTGAAGTTGTTCTATGCTCTGCACTTCAGCTCCCAGAACTGCACTCGGATAGATATCGATCGTGACTGAACCACTGGAAAGCTCCTCCAATCGCTCCTTCATAAAGACCAATGATTGATGCACTGGATGTGCCGTATCAAGCCCGTGCCCTAGCTTGAGCACAGTTTGTGACGCAACTCCCCCACCGCTCTTTTGAGCACGTAGAAAGAGCGCAAAGCCACTCGTGGCCAATAAAGCACCGATGAAGATGCCTGCGATCAGGGTCGATAGAGTTTTATTCATAGTCGGGGAGACTTATTCGGGGTAGCTGCCATTCTCTAACACATCGAGTCCACGGCCAGTATGTTTATAGAAATAAGGATATACGCCTTCGGCATTGTTCATATAGTCTTGAGCCGAGCCCCAGAATGAACCGTTCATAATGCCGCGATACTTCGAGGTGTAAGGGCTGCCTTCTATGCGTGCAATCGTCTCCTTCAACATCAGACGGGTGCGCCACATATCCATCAGGCGCACATGCATGAACATCGTGTCCCAAATCCCATATTCCGCCTTATGCGCTTCGCTCAGGATCTTTTCCAGTTCGGCCAGTGCGAGCTTTAGATTATTGGCAAACACTTGAGGGTTCTGATCGACGAGGTATGCATCCACGCCCTGAACGACTTGATCCAGCATACGGCTGCCATACATGTGCACCGCGACCTGATAAGTGAAGTGCGCCTGGTAAAAATTCCGGCGGTCGACAGGAATGCGCGACTCCAGCGCCTTGGTTTCACGCCAGAGCGCGGGAAAGAATTCAGCGGTCTCGGTGAGGGGGCCTTTGGTCTGCTTCATTTGATTCGCAAAGCCCGACACATTGCGAATGTCTTCGCCCTTCTCGATGGCGTTGCTGTATTTCTTCAGCACTTCCTGAGTCAGGTATTGAAGCAAATGCTCCCCCCGGGCGCCTCTCCAACGGGTTGGATCAGGCATATTCTCACGCAGGTAAGGAATGTCATAGTAGTGCAGGCGCAAGGCTGCTAAATCGGCTGCCAACTCAGGTGAAAACTGCTTCGCATACCATTGCTGCAAGTATGCTTGCATCGCTTTATCGGCAGGTTGACTCAAATAAGGCTCTGCATCCCAGAGGAAATCATTGATCGCCTGCACAGACATCGCTGCGGGGCGAATACCGCTCACATTGATGATCGCATACTTAGTGGCACCACGCTCCACATAACGACGCAATTCATTATAAATACGGGCTGGCGGCACGGCCTCCGTGGTGCGGTTCTGCGTATTCATCATCATCATGACATGATAATAAAGCCCGTCACCTGGCGATAAATCGGAGCCATCGCCCTTGTCGCGCATATACCCACGACCATCATCGGCGAACATCTTGCAGACACCGTCAGGTATTTGCAGGATCCCATCATTGTAAAAGCGTCCCAGCTCATTCCACAGCGCAGCCACAATGGTAGCATCGGGATCAAACTCGCGCACGATCTCCGTCTGCTTCTGCATGGCAGCTGCAATCACATCCGCGCGGCCCTGATCATCTTTTGGCGCAGCAGGATCGCTGTGCCAGAAGGCCCCATCCGATTCGCCGCGAAAGCCGACGATCCATGCCACTTTCTTATCAGCCAGCGCTTGCGCCGATTTCCGCCAGGCATCTTCCAGGATATCCTTGTGGGTGACATAGGAAAACGGCAGGCCCTTCGGCCAATCCATCATGTTCAATCCCAAGGGAGATATATGGTGAAAGGTGATAATGACGTCGCGGCGTTTGCAAAGATCATAGACCGTGGCATCCGAATACGAAGACGACTCAGGGATCAGCATGTTTCCCTTGGTGCGGAGCAAGGTTTCGATAATTTTATCCATCCACTCCATGGAGATCACGTTGCCGCCGAGCGGATCGCGGTGCATACCGTCGTGCAATTCTTCATCGTTGATGAACCAACCACGGTTCTCAAAAGTCGGTTTCTTCGAAATATATTCATCCGCCGAAGTAAAGCTCACCTCAGTGCGTTTTTCAGGAATGCTATCGGTAAAGACATACATGGGGTCGATACCGAGCACCTCTTCGCAAAAGGTATAGATGGCAAAGATCGTGCCACGTGTGTCGCCACCGATCGCAGCGATTCCCGGGTTGTTCTTCACCTGAGCCAAGCGCAACACGTGTTGCTCCGCTCCCGCGGGAACTTGAGCATCCACCAGCGAGCTGGTATGTTCCACGGAACCGAAAATGACGACCGGCCCCGTCCAACTACTGCGTGTGTTATTCTTAAAAATGACCGGCGGATAGCCAAACACCTTATACCAATCGCGCTCCGCATCACGGATGGCTTCTTGAATTGCAGGATTTTCGAAATCGGCCGCCGTGACCACCCACGGAGTATCACCGTTGATGGTCAGACCATCCATCGATTTAGCAGTCAGGCTCGTGGTGACCAGCACGCACATAAAAAAGTGAATCCATTTCATGATATAATTCTCAAATGATTAAAAGGCTCCGCTTTGGCGGAAGAGGTTTAGGTAATAGTTATCCGCCTGTGGAATGACGCCGTGCCGATCACGGATGGCTTTTCTGAGTCCACGAATGCTGGCATAGTATTGTTCATCTGTGCCCTCGCCTGCCGCATACAATGCTTCTGCTTGAGCCAAGGCCTCGGACAAATCCGGAGCAGGCTTTTGCAGCTGTTTAAGCGCCGCCGAGGCTTCATGCCCCAACTGGATCAAGGCATAAAGACCTGGCCGGAAGGGATAGGCATGCTTGAGATACGATGAATCGGCATGACTGGACGACACCTCCCGATAGGACGGCAGTGTCTCAGACATCACTAGAAAGCCCTCGCTGTCGGTCATGCAAAAAACCGCATGGGAGGTGCCCGGCGGCACCCGCCCCTCAATACGACCGCCAGTAATCTCAGCGGGTGCTTCAAACCACATTTCACGGCGTCCGCGTGAAAGCTCAAACTCGCCGCCGTTCACCGTGTAAAGCAGCTTAGCATCCACGATGCTCGATGTATCCTTGCCTGTTTCAACTTCGACCCAGATACGGTCGCGGTCTTCACCGCGCGCGAGAACTTCGGGGATATTGTCCTGATGTTCGTGGCTCTCAATCGTCGGATTTTTATAAGGGTAGCTCACCCCAGCCGCATCCAGAAAGGCATCCAGTTCACTCAATAATTCTTGAGTCAATTCCGGCATGGCATCGGCCAGGTTATTCGCTTCCCCCACATCCGCCATTGAGCCATCCTCATGATACAGCCGATAGAGCGAAACCATGGGGTCTTTATTATTCCCCGGCCCAAGATTACGATACACCTTCCATGGTCCCTTGCGCATTGCAGCGCCGGAGGACAATTCGATCGGAAAATAGAAATAAATGCTCTCACGTGCGGTGCCATCCGCAAAACGAGCCACTGAGTCTGTGCCTTCAAATAATGGGCGAATATTACATCCATCCAGTTTTGGATTATCCGACTCAGGCAATCCAACCAGATCAACAAAAGTTGGATATAAATCGATTAAAGAAATCGGAGTGTCGCAAACAGAGCCTTCGGGAACATTAGGACCACTGACAATGAATGGAATGCGCACGCCCCCTTCATGTATGTCCTGTTTTCCTTCACGCAGCGGGAAATTATCAGTGACAGTGCCCCCCGCGCGGCGCACGAGTCCCCCATTGTCCGAACTCACGATGATATAGGTATTATCAATGAGCTTGTGTCCGGGGTTACGGGGATCCTCCGTATCTTCCAAATAGCTGATGACCTCGCCAATCATCCAGTCGAGCTCATCCACCATCGTGGCATAATACGGATCTGTTTTGCCGCCCAGCCCCACATTAATCGTTCCCGGATCCGTCGGAAAATCCAGGCCCATTTTTTTGCAATAATACTCCAGACGCTTGCGGTCCCGGGTTTGGATCGGGCCATGCACGTAATAGGTGCAGTAATTCAGGAAAAATGGCTCTGCGTGATGCTTCTCGAGCCACTTGAGCGCGACATCGAGCGTCTTGTCAAAAGGCCGCCCATCGTCACCTAATTGAAAGGGATCATCGGGGTCTTCAGTCGCCCAGCCTGTGATACGGTCAGGCTTCATCGTTTTCGCCAAACCGTTGTGCTGGTTACGCAGTTGATTCCTTGGGCCCCAAATATCCGGATCCGGATAGTAAGTGCCCCCCTTCCCCAAATCATCGACATAGCCAAGATCAAACCCATAGTCGCCAGGAAACGGATACCCGTTACTACGCCCGCCCAAATGCCATTTCCCGACATGGCCCGTCGTATAACCCGCCCGTTTCAGCTCTTTGGGAATCGTCATTTCCGTCAGCGGTAAGCGATAACGATAGAATGGATTTATATAGGTAAAATTGGGTGAATACGCCCGCGGCAACTTGCCCCCCATCACATGATAAATCCCCGTATGGGCTGGATATTGACCCGAGATATAGGCCGCCCGCGAAGGGGCACAAGTCGGCGATGGCGAATACGCCTGCATAAATCTACGCCCCCGCTGGGCCAACTTATCTAAATTAGGCGTCTCAAAAGGAGTCTCACCATCCACATCCATGCAGACAGGATCCTGCCAACCAAAATCATCAGTCAAGATGTGCACGATATTCGGCTTGGGCCGCTCACTCCCTCCAAGTGCAGCCCGTCCCTCCGCTGCGTATAAATCTGCGCACAGGGCAGCACATAGCGAAAAAATAAAAAGACAAAACCATTGGGGATTCTTACGGGGGTATTGCATAATTCCAAAGAGTGATACTACCCCATTACCCTACCCCCAACAATCGCGCATTCGCTCGATAAAACCTGGTATTTATTTTCCCGACGGCTCGCGATAAACAGAGAAGAGCTTGCAAGTCGCAGGCATGCGCTTCAATGTAAACAGACCCACTACACACTGGATCTATAGTAGTAATTGTATCTCCGCCCCTAGCGATCCACGACCAACATCGGTTCCTGCTTGAAGAACTTACACCCAATAAAAGCCATCTGCACATGCATCCTTTTGCTTGTATTCATACAAGCAAGTAGTGCAGAGTCCTCACAACCGTTCACGGAACTCTGGTTGCATGAACTGGAGGCACTAAAGCAACAAACTGAAGCCGAATTGAACGGACTGGCCCATCCCAGCCTCAATAGTGGCGTGGGTGCGGTCGGGTACCGATCCAAAGCTTATGCAGACGACGGAAACCATTATGAGTGGGTACAAATCGATCTAGAAGGCAGCTACATAATAGATACGATATTTATTATACCCACCTTGTGGCGCGATACGCGCTTCGGATTTGTCAATGATGCCTTTCCTCAGAAATTTCGTATTCTAATCGGTAATGCAGCCCATCCAGAGGGTAAGGTCATCTTCACCTACAATGCAGACGAAGCTCCCTTCACTGGGATCACGCCAATGCAAATCCCAGTGGATTCTAAACCCGCCTCATGGGTGAGAGTGGAAACCAATCACCTCACACAGCGCGCCCTCGATGGCATGTATATCTTTCAGCTATCTGAAATCATGGTCTTCGAGGGCAACGAAGACCGCGCGCTACGTAAACCCGTGTCTGCATCGTCTCCAGTTTATGAGAGTGCGACGCGCAATGCAGGGACGCTTGTCGACGGCATCTTACCGTATTTAATCAACTCAACCGAAGAAGAGCACAGCCGCGCTTATGTCAGTGATATCGATGTAGGCGATCGCCCGGCTCTCACCATCGACCTGTTGGAAACCACTGAAATAACAGGTATCCGACTCCATGCAACCGATCAAGCAGACACGGTCCCGACTGCACACGCGGGTGAATTTGGCCTCCCACCACATTTCATTGTCGAAACCGCCAACAACGAGGATTTCACAGATGCCGAAATTGTCTTAAATGTAAAACTGAACTCTATTTTCGAAATGGGACCAGTGCTCAGTTGGAACTTTAGCAAGCCATCACACGCACGCTACATTCGTGTCACCGCTTTAACGCCATATTATCATAGAGAAAACCACAAGGGCTCACGTGTAAGTTTCGCCGAAATTGAAGTGCTTCAACAAGGGCTCAACATTGCACGAAATAAACCCATCAGTACAAACTACAAAAGTGAGACAAGTGACTCCACTCTAAGCGCACTCGTCGACGGCATGAATATCTATGGCCATATTCTGCCACAGAAACAATGGTTAGAACAATTGTCACGTCGGCACGAACTCACGATACTGCTCGGGAAACTACGAATTGAACTACAGAGGCGCTACACACAGCAAAAGTCTTTTCTCAGGTGGGCAATCATAGCAGCGATCTTCATGGCACTCGTTATTGTTTTTACCATTCCCTACTATAAAATGCTTAGTTATAGGAAGGAGGTTCACATTCGCGAGCGTATTGCGGCAAATCTACATGATGAATTGGGCGCCAACCTTCACGCAATTGGAATGTTAGGCGATGTTGCTGAACGTTCTATAAACGTCCCCGAACGCCTCGTCGAAGCGGTCCGTCGCATTCGCGCCTTAACGGAACGCACCGGAGAGGCCGCACGTCACTGCACCAACATGCTAGAAGCACAAAATATTTGCAAGGACATCGTACTTGAAATCAAGCAAGATACTCAACGTCTCTTAGGGGACCATGAAGTCAGCTTAAGACTCTATGGTGAAGCAGAACTTGAAGCCCTCCCCCGTCGCGCTCGAATCGATCTTTATCTGTTCTTTAAAGAAAGTCTAACGAATATTAATCGACATGCGCAGGCCACCAAAGTATATATTCGTATTGCGGCCGACCCACAGATCGTAAAGCTCTCGGTTATAGACAACGGCTGCGGCATGAATGCGCCTCCAAAATCCTTACTACGCCGAGCACGCTTAATGCGAGCTTCCATTCAAACCAAACCAGTGCAACCTCATGGAACTCACATCCGGCTCAAAATAAAACTTAAAAGAAACCGACTATTCCTATGACCACAAAACATCAAATCATGTTAATCGAAGATAACCAGGAATTCCGTTCTGTATTGGAATTCTCATTATCCGGTGAGTCAGATATGGAAATCGGACGTCAATGCAGCTCTGCTGAATTTGCACTCAGAGTATTAGAAAATGAACCCGCAGACAAAGCGCCCACACTCATCTTACTAGATCTAAACTTAACCGGTATGACAGGCATCGAAGCACTCCCAGCTTTGAAGAAAATTGCACCGCAAACTCCGATCATTATTTTGAGTCAATCCAACAAAGAAACAGATGTCTTAACAGCGATCGCGAAAGGTGCTTCAGGTTATTTGCTCAAGTCTTCCACCGTTGATCAGATTATTGATGCCATTCGTGAAGTCATCGCAGGGGGCTCATCACTTGACCCAAAGGTCGCGTCTTACCTGTTAAAGCAAATAAGGGAACACGCCCCCGACGATGACGTGAACACCATACTTACTTCACGCGAGCGCGAAGTGCTTGAGTTATTGGCAGAAGGTTACGTTAAGAAAGAAATTTCAGATAAACTCGGCATTTCCTACCGAACAGTGGACACCCACATCCGACATATCTACGAGAAACTGCATGTAAACAACGGCCCTGCAGCAGTTAACGTCGCCCACAAACTCGGCCTATTTCAATAGCCTAAACTGCTTTCATTGCAGCACTTCCAGACTCAACTCACTTACTCTGCTAGAGGTGTCCTCAGGTCTTTCACGACCTCAGTAATAATACGAACACCTAAGCGCCCCTTACCGCGTCGACCATCGTAATTCCTCAGAAAAACTAGGTCGCGCACCTCGGGCTCGCTATACCATTTTTTGCTGTAGAGTAAATCCCCTGCGGCATCTCGAAAAACCACCGAAACAAAGCCTGCTTTATCTAGATCCGGCTTAATGGTTAAACGCTGACCTGGCTCAATCTTCTGCGGTTTTTTATCTTCAATTTGAAAATACAAAGTTTCATTGGCAAAGCTCACGAGTCGAAATGAATTCCGAGGAAACTCATCTAACGAGTCCTCCAATGTATAAATTCGATAATCAAACACGCTCGAATTATCAGGTTCGGGTGAGATAACCACCAAGACACGCCCACCATTTTGCTGGATTACTGTTTCACCACAAACTTGATACTGCACCTCCTCGGAAACTCCGGGCTCAAGGCTGACTACTTTCTTAAATAGCTGAAAGCGTTTGGGTCCCGAATAAACATAAGGCTTGGTGCGACTTAAATTACGCATTTCAATAAGCTCGTATTGATCGCCATTCCGATAGTATACCTCCTCTACACCACGCTTGGCCCAGTCGTAACAAGTGAAAACAACACGCACCTGATTCGTACCATCCTGAGCTGAAACTTCCAGATTCAAAGCTATGCTTATGGAGAAAAAGAGGAGTATATATCGAATCAACATTACTAGGTTTATTTTAGAGCCACTTGAAACTGACAATTTTGAAACGACGACCAAACAAATTATTCGATGCGCTTAAATCTTCGGGCAAAGTAAAGGCATCATTTGCTTCGTCCACATACTCCGGCAAACGCTGCACAACAACCTCACAAGTAGCCTGACTCGCGACATCTCCATTCAGCGTTCGACTTTCCCCATATGCACGAATTCGAAATGTATCCGATCGAGCAACCAGTTTAGGTCCAATCGCTTGTAGAATATCGGCTTGCTCAATAAATCCGTTGATGCCGCCCGAAGTAAAACCGGTGCCAGCATCTGAATTTTCATAATAGGTAGAATAGTCTGCGGGCACGCCCTCATTATTCTCTATATCAGAATTTAAACCAGTTGCTTTGATGGCTGCTTGTAGTGCCCCCATACGGCCCGTTTGATCAGTATCCAGTCGGCGATTGACAAAATCACTTAAACTCATGAATGGCCCACGCAATCGCACCTGCTTCACGATTTCAGCCGCTAAGCCAGTATCATCGGATTCGTCGTTAGGGGTGCCTTGATCATTCCAAATCAAATTCGGATTCACTCTGGAAAATCCAGCCCACGCATCACCAGAGTCACCATTAGGACGTTGCGATTTAAGAAAGGGTATGCCCGTAGCCGTATCCGATATTTCAGACAAACTATCAGCTGCGAAATAATCGATGGTCATATCCCGGTTCCCGCCTAATACAGCTGCCCATGCAGCCACTGATGTGGAATTCACATTAAAACCACCCTGCATAAGCATTGATGCTCCGATCTCTTTATAACCGTCCCCCGTAGTCAACTGATTCGCTATGCTATTAGGTGTCGAATCTGTTGCTATATTTGGAATCAAGTTAGCATTTCCATAGCGATCTGGATCCTGTTCAAAAAAACGAGTCAATGCGGCTTCCAGGTTCTCACTGGCAGCATAAGCCCCTGAACTATAACTGTAGGCTGGAGCGATCCCCGAGAAATAGTATTTATCCCACAGCGCATCGTTCAGCAACCATGTCGAATCATAGCGCTCAGCAGTCTGAGGTCCAGGCATGTCCCCATACAATTCATCCTGTCGTAAACGAGGATTTGCATAAGAGTTCCCTACAGCACGCGGATTCTCGAAAATGTAGGGTGTCAACATACCATTTCTTAATTGGGCTAAAGAGGTCATCGGTTCCGAAGGCAACGAAAATGCCGGGATATAATTACTTCCAGCAGAACTATACTCATAGCCCCAAAAGCCAGAATCGCCAAATGACTCAGGTAACATGACATTCAGAGAGGGCTCGGAAATTAGATGTAAGTAACGATTCCGCTGTGGAAAGACACGGATGTCACCGATTGAACTGACTGACAGTGGATTGAAAGCCGCCATAATCTCCGTGGGCTCGGCAGTCGTATTCGTTGGCTTCATCAAATAATCCAAATAGCCTAACCAAGATTTTCTGGATGATAAACTGGCCCCATCAAATGTAAGCTCAACCACATCGACTTGCTCTCCTGCAGAGGCCGCCGAGTTTGTCTGAATAGAGACAAATTGAGTTTTCAAGTGAGTTGAACGTTGGGTGCCAGTGCGTGCATTCGCGAGGTCGTCGTCATCAACAAGATAAGAAGTCGACCTGAAACGTCCGTTCTGAGCATCAGTCCCTGCCGTCTTTGTAGTGATCCCTAAGTTGACTTTGATAGTCGCAGCGCTCACTCCATCCACTAGAATCTCTCCTGCTTCGGGGTGTAGCCTTAAAATATTGCCACTCGTCGCGGTAATATTAGTCACGCCGGGGTAGCAATCTCCGTTTGTGCCAGAAGCAGAGAACAAGCGTACTTCGCCAGGCGCGAGCACAACATCACCAGCTGGATCCATCAAAAATGAATACAATTTATCCGATGAGCCATCCCAACCGTTTTCGATTAAATAATCCGTAAGTAGCACCTCGTCGATGGCTCGTGTCCCATTATTATCAGTCACCTCGAACTCGATGGTGACTGGAATTTCCTCATTATATTCAACTTTATAGTTCTCGAACCGAATGCTCTTATCATAGGGATTCCAGAGATAATAGACTGGGTCGAAAGCGAAAGCGATCTTAGCAGTATCGGCGACAGAGTCATACTCATAGGACGCCACCGAAAAAATTAAACGATACCCCAACATCACGGGCGTATAATTTCCACGGCTCAAATGATACAAATAGCGGCCCCCAGAATCTGTAAACTCCTGAACAAACGGATCGCCCCCCTTTGCAAATCTCCCTTCGAGAAAATCATATGCATTGCTTGCACTCTGCACCTCTGGATTATTGGGATAGAAAGGCTGCGCATTCAGGGTGAGATTGCCTGAACTCTGATCTAAACGCTTATATAAATTATAGTAATCCCGCAATAAATGCCAAGTCGGACCACGCGCTTTATTGACCGTAGAAGCTGTGCCATACGGAAAATGCGCATACACATAGCGACTATAAAAATCATGTCCCGGCGCCTGGCTGATCGCACCAGTGAGTGTATTTTCCACTTCCCGATTTCCACTATCACCGACAAAATCTGAATTATTGAAATAGCTCAGCCCGTTGGGACCTTGCAGCGCACCATCCATTTCAAATGCCAACGACAAGTCTTGTTTGAAGCCCCCATTGCGGACATCAGTCATCAGGCTGTGGGAATAAATCGTGAATTCGTGGCGATTTGCATTCACCCAAGTATTGTCCTCGGATGCGGTCAACCCTAGTTCGTCATCACTTTGAACCTTCTGCATGGCGCGGATTAGATCGTCATTAGAAGTTGACGAGATGGGGTATGTAATTGCCGATTCCATCCCTCCTCCCATACGACCGTAGTCAATACCATAGTTTAAACCATGAACCAATGGATTTGCATAAGCATCGTCATTCAGCACTGTATTAGATGCTTGCGGCAAAGGCTTCACAGAAGCTTTAACTCCCTCATCTTCTATCCAAAAAGCATACGCAGTATCCTCATCCAAAGTTTCGACCAAGGGAACGCGAACATCATCGCCGATATCATCCGAATCGAAGAGAATGATACTCTCGTTGGTATCCAATACGGCGCTCGGATATCCGACTTGATCACTCACTCCATCACTGTTTCCCGAAACGAGCCATTCGATAAATCCGTCATCATTTGAACCACTCTGCGCACCATGAGAGGCAGTTGGATTCATGTGATCAGTCGTCGAATTATTCCAAACACCAAGCCAACGGCGATTACCATCAACAGCTTCCACTCCGGCACTACCTATGGAAGAAAGAATCGAAGCGGTCGCGGTAATACGCTGATCGCCACCAGCTGCTTCCTGCAACTCACCGAGAGCAACTCGCATAGCAAGAAGCGCCGATTGCTCCGCTTTAACTCGCTCACTTGAAATGACAGAACTTTGTTGCTCAACCTGTACTAGTGTCGTTATGGACAACAATAACAGGAGGACAAAAGCCATCAAACTCAAAGCAATCACCAACGCAAAACCATTATTTCTGTGTGACACTTCACGCAAATTAACTATCTTTAAATACATTTTCGCGCTATGGGGGATCAGGTAGTAGGGAGTAGAAGAAGCTAAACTTTAGCCTCAATTAGTCTAGCAGAATCCAAATGTTTGTATATCGCGCGTTCTCGCGACGATCTATATTGAACTCAAATTTAAAAGTATAATAGTTAAAATCTGGGCTAAATCCCTAAGTAATGAGGGAATCTTGAGCACTCATTGCTCCACTTCTATTTTAAGGTCTCACGCAGCTTTGAAAAAACATCTCCAGTAGGCTCTGGTGGCAATGTTGCCAGCCAATCCGTAAGTTTTTGCTGTAGCTTAAAAACAGTCTCCGGATGTGCCTCCGCTAGGTTTTTAGATTCTAAAGGATCCGTAACAATATCATAGAGCTCCATATTGGAGGGATCACCATTTGTCAGGAACTTCCAATGGTCTGAAACAACGACATAATTCGCCCAATGAGAGGATGCTTCCGGCTTAGTGCGGCGAGTTTCAGATTTCCAAAACAAATCTTTTTCCCGCCCCGTTGTGGATTCTCCCAATAAGGCCGCAACTTGGTTGATGCCATCCGGCTCATATCCTTCGACTAAGTCAGCACCTGCAATACTACAAAATGTTGGTAACAAATCAACCGCAGAAATCATCGACTGATCATCAACCGCCCCTTCAGGGATCTTCCCGGGCCAACGTGCAAGAAAAGGAACATTGATCCCACCTTGATACAAAGCAGCCTTATAGCCCTTTCGCCCTCCTGTCAGTCCTTTGGCCGCAGCGATACCGAAGCCAACTCCAGTTGCAGAATCATAGCTCATCGTTAATTCCTGCCCCTCACGTGCCCGTGCGGGTCCATTATCCGAACTAAAGATCACCAGTGTGTCGTCCGCTAGATCCAGCGCATCCAAAGCATCCAACACCTCGCCGATACGCTCATCAGCATACGCAAGCGTAGCGGCATAGATACTGTCGCCATCGTCCTCAAGCTCGGGAAACATTTGACGGTATTTTGGAATGACGTGGAACGGTGTGTGCGGCTCATGAATCCATAAGTTAATGAAAAATGGGCGCTCTTCTGCTTTGGCCTTTTCCATAAATGCGATCGCCCGTCTAGCATCGTGATCATAGGGCATTTGTTCGCCCGATGCGTTAAAAGTGCCGTATTCATCATAACCATATTCTGAAGCTGGAGGCGAATCAGGGATCATATTGTTGGAAATATGCCACTTGCCGAAGTGAGCCGTTCGATAGCCCGCGGATTGCAGCATGCGGGGAAGCATCGGTGCCGCAGGGTCCACCCAGTCCGGCATGCCTCTTCGCGCATTATCCTTCACCCAGGCAAAGTGACCATCGACATTATATCGAGCAGGAAAGTGTCCGGTCATCACCGCCGTGCGACTTGGAGAACACACACCACTCGCGACTGTGAAACGATGGAAGTCAGTCCCCTCCGCTGCAAGGCGATCAATATTTGGCGTTTTTACATAAGGGTGCCCATGGCAACTTAGATCTTCCCAACCCCAGTCATCGGCAAAAATAAACAAAATATTCGGTTGACTCGCGACAAGCTCGGAAGTTTCGGCATGCGAGTATGAGACGCTGGTCGAAACCAAACTCGCAATCAGGGATATAAGAACGGGGATTTTTTTCATAAATATAGTAATAAGTCTAAAACAAATGAAGACAGTCAGTTATAGCGTCCTGACGATCTTCACTTTTAAAAGTATATAACAACGGGGTATCGTGCTCTAGATAAATAAGTTCTGATAAATTACAAACTCTCTATCGGAGGTGAATGGTCATCCTTACACTTTGATTTTCATCCAAATTCAGCACTCGATATTGATCACCCAATTCAGACGATTGCACCCGATCCACTTGATCACTCTCAATCGACTGAATCGCGCTGGGCAATTTCAGCGTAAACCCAGTGGCGCGTCCGGCGGTGAGTTGCAAACGGATCTCCTTCTTCGACAGATCCCACTGCGCCGAGGTAGTCACCCCCACCCGGGTCTGCATATCCTTAAATTGACCTGCCTCCCATTTTGTTGGCAATGCGGGTAAAATACGGAGCATATCGACAGTCGAGCCACAAAGCATTTCGGTAATCGCGGCTGTAATACCAAAATTAGCATCCATTTGAAAAGGTGCTGACTGCCCCCATTTGAACGGCAAAGTCACTCCCATACTGCGCCAGTCGTTGTGGTAAGTGAAGAAATTCTTCCCCAGGCAACTGCGGGTTAAGATATCCAATGCTTCAAGTGCTTTATCGCCATCACCCAGGCGCGCATAAACATTGGCCATGTGGGCCAAGGACCAACCGGTTTGAGACTGAAGACCAATCACCAGACGTTTTTCAATCGCCACGCGTGCGGCCTCGTAGATCTCAGGATCCGATTCTTCTGTCACCTCATTACCTGGAAAGACCGGATAGATATGAGATTGATGGCGGTGCTCATAATTGTCTGTAAAATCCGGATGCATCCACTCACGCAGCGCCCCGTCTTCGTTGATCTGATATTCGGGCATCAGAGCTAGCATTTTCTTCCAGCGAGCCACCCCCTCCGCTTCGACATTTAATATTTCGCACGAGCGGATCAGATTAGTCAGCACTTCTTTGCAAATTGCCACCGCGATCGTGGAATTCATCTGCACCTTAATCTTGGTCACACGCCCGGTTTTCGGATCCTCGATCATCATATCTGCGGGTTGATTCTCCGGAGATTGAGAAGGGAAAAACACATAGGTTCCATCCTCCCCTAGGACCGCATAGTCTTCATAGAATAAGGCGACTTCCTTCATGAAAGGAATCGCACGCTCTTCCAGAAATTTGGCATCTCCAGTGAAGAGATAATAATCGTAGTAGAAGGATGCTAACCACCCGGCCGCATCAGTCCAGTGCACCACGTGCGGGGCCGTCATCCGCATCACACCGGACTCCGGAGACATAAAAGGAGGAATGTAAATACCCTCAGTGCCCCATAATTGTTTAGCATTATAGCGAAACTCATCCAAATGCGCATCGAAATAATCATAAAAGGCCATCATCGACTCCTGCAGATTTCCCGGCAAAGCTTGCCAATAGTTCATCTGCAAATTTTCGTTAATACCATACAAGCCGCTCCAAGGCGCGCGGTAATCACCATTCCAAATACCTTGCAATCCGGGAGGATAACCACCCGCGGTGCTACTGGAAATCAACAGATAGCGCCCGTAATCAAAGAGTTTTTCCAAAAGCTCTGTCGAGGCCGCATTGCCTGAATAGGCATCCAGGAGCAAGTGTTCGTTTGAAGTAGAACGATCCTCAGTAGTGTTGATATCAATACCGATCGAATTGAATTTAGCTCGATGCATTTCCGCATGACGCTCAAATAGGGCCGCGTAATTAGGCTTCAAGTTAGCCAGTTGATCTTTCAAACGCGGAACCGCAGTCTCACTCGCTTCATTTGCATAGATGGCAATTAATAAAACCACCTCATCTACATTGTTAAAGTGCAAGTGTGTCTCCTCAGTCACATTAAGCACAGCCTTCGCCTTGCCATCCTTAAATGCAACCGCACGCAGCACTCCACCAAATTCACCCCCATCGGAGCCATCTGCCATAAATTCAACAAAGCCATCCTCCGCAACTGTCTTGTATTTAAAACCCGGATCGAAATAATCCCCATTCTGCTGAATTGCATCCTTGAGGTCGTGAATATCCAAAGTCACATCCCCACTCACTGAGCCTGCTTGATTGGCACGAATCTGCATGACCGATATCCCATCTGGAATAGAAACAAACAAGCTGCGTGCATATTCCGTAGCCCCATCACGCCAATTAACAACAACCTCGCCCGTCTCAAAATCCACTGTCCGTGAATAGTCTTTGAAAATCTGCTGCGTATCGGTGGTGAGCAACACATCAAATGCCGGATGATACATCGCGTTTCTGGCAGAAAAGCCCTTCTCTCCCAGCTTCTTCCGATAATAATCGTTCGCTTCAAGGTATTCGCCATCCAACATCAGCTGACGCACCACAGGCAGCTCTGCCGACATATCAGGCACTTCGTCGATCTTTCCTCCATACCAGAGCTCGTTATGGTTAAAGAGCACTCGCTCAGCATTCACCGACCCATAAACCAACGCGCCCACGGTTCCATTTCCCGAGGGTAAAGCCTCCCGCCACTGGTCTGCAGGTGTGAGTAGCGTCATGCCACGTCGATAAGAGACCTCAGCTTGTCCAATCGAAAGTAAAGATATTGAAAAGAGAGCAGTTCCAGCTAGTATTTTGGAGATACGATTGAGCATATTCTAATGAGGTATAAAATTCCATATCCACATATGGAACGGATAGGGTAAGCTCAGTTTACACCTACAATAACAATCGCACAATCGAGCATATACGCGAGATAAGCGGGAAAAAGCGAGCTACCACCATTACCGCTGTATCCAAATATTAAGGACTAAACGCTAAATATCATCAGTCGCTTATTCTTCAAAGAACCCCAAAACTAAAAGACCGCCTGAATGCCATCCAGGCTGACCCCGAATAGATCGCGAGACAAAGGGTCCAGCGTAACTTCTGCACCTTGAATGTGGAAGGTGCGTTGCACATGGCGCATGGTCTCTCCAGGCCGAAGAGCAGCGGCAGGAGAGGAGGTTTCCAACTCATAAAACGGCCCAAGCGGCGCGACGCCTGCTGCGGGTGAGCCGTCGTTATAAGCATTGATCACATCACCGGCATAAGGCTCTTGTTGTAACTCCCACATGGAATTGACGAAACCGTGGGGCGCATCCTGCACATTGTAGGTGACAACATTCAACACCTGCCCTGCGGCATCATAACTCCCCGCAATCCCCTTGGAACGTTGCGGACTAATACCGATCTTACCACGACGAGTGCCATCTCCTTTAAAAAAGAGCTTTTGCTCTTCTACATGTAAATAGTCTTCTGGAACCGCACCAAAGTAGCTATCGTTCACTTTAGGGCCGAGCACTTGTGCATCCCCTTCTTTAAAAGGAATCACAACTGTCGTTTCCGGCGAAGGATTATACATGCCAAGTATCCAAATCGACGGCAACCCGGACTCAGGCACCCAAGCCTGAGTCCCGATATTGGTGATTCGGTTGTCGGTCTCATAGCCAACTACGCGCAGACCTTCAGGTAGATCGACTTCAAGTAGTTCGGCAATTTCATCGTCCCCGAGTAAAGTCACACTGCGCTCAATTAACATATTAAATACGGTGCCACTGTAATTCATCAATTCAGTCTCTTTTTGGAAACTGGCACTGGTGGCTGACTTCTTAACGACTTTGAACGGCTCCGAATCAATGACCGCAGGCGTCTTCCAATCAGAAAATTCAAACTCAGCGCCTGGCTTAAAATACAATGCGTATTGCCCGCCTTCCGGCCCAAGCCAGAAACGCTCTTCACCACCGAAGATATAAATGTGCGCTTCCAACTGCCCCTCAATTTCCTCTTCAGAGCGAATCCCTTTTTCAATTACCGGACGGTTGATCCAACCGAAACTCGGGCCAGCCTTGCGATCATAGGTGCTGGTCATCACGCGCCCTTGATAATCTGGCGCGACCGCCACCGAAGCATCACCGTCTTGAAGAAGAATGATTGGCGTGTGTTGCTTCATAAATGATACATCATCCGAAAAAGCGCCTGGATCCGTCGTTGAAACAGTATGGCAACCCACGCTGAGAAGCGAAGCGACTCCAAGAGATCCTGCCAGTATTTTTTGTAACCCATTCATATCTGTCCCTTTCCTTAATCTTACTTGGCTCCTTTGAACGATCCAAACATCAATAAAACGGCGAATCCGCTAGCTAAGTTTCACATCCAACACTGTGTCGGTTGCGAGAGTGATTGGCTGTTCCAATTCGATGAAACACTGGCCGTTGGGCTGTTTTAAAACGGCCGCGATTGCTTCCCCCCGATAACTGACTTCAACCTTCTGAGGTGTCAGCTCCCGTGGCGCCAATTGCAGTGTTTTCATCGAAAGGCTGCCCCAGTTCAGCTTGAGTTGCGCATGCATCGTGTCGGCACTAAGCTGCTGACTATACGTCCCCCAACCTTCAGCGGCAGTAAATGGAGCCTTAAAATTGTCCGGGTGGATCTTTGGATCAAAACCGATGGCTCCCTTCGGCCCATGGTAGGTAAAACCGCATACCGTGAGAAAGATACCATAGGATGCCATTGAGCGTGCATAGTGGTCGCCACATTCGATCTCATTATACGGATTGCGCTTCGCTGCACCATAGCGATCGTGGACCGCCTTCATGATCGCGAGACCTTTTTCCAGCAACGAACTATCGGGAGCGGCTTCGGCCACCATGTGCCAAGCAACTTGATATTCAAAGCCGTTCATACACTCGTTGAAATAGCCCCCGGGGCCTGTCCACATTTCGGGATTCTCCACACTACGCAGCGTATCGCCGGGGATGGCGTCTTTCGCACCTCCTTTTGGCCATGTCGTCATCAGGAGGCCCGCTTCGCCTTCCATCGCATACCAGCGAAAAGCTTCTTCAATTTCCCGATGTTTGAGCGCATAGCCACCCGCATCAGGGGCAAAGTTGTATTTCCAAATACTTTCGAGCGCAGAAACCGTTTCTTTCTTCGGAATCACACGTCCCAATCCCACCTGATGCATCCAGGACTGGCCCAGCACTTGATCGATATGACAACCGATATTCGTATTAAACCCTTTGCCGACAGGCGGCCCCGGCTTGTGGATGAAGTATTCACCATCAAACAATTCGCTCACAATATTTTGGTAACCTTGGTCCAGAATCTTGCGGCATTTATTCGCGAAAGCATCGTCACCGACTTCACTCGCCATTGCCTCCCCGGCAGCTAAAGCCCCCAGATACATACTACTCATCCACGCAAATTTACCGGTCCACGCCGCATCGAGTGTATTTTGCTGTGCACCAGTCATGATACCGTCCTCGTCCGGATCTTTCGTCATCAGGTATTCAATCGACTGCTTCACACGCGGCCACAAGCGCTTCAAGAAGGCATCATCAGCGGACATCTGGTGCTCGCGATAGACGCGTAGGATCGTGCCCGCCTGACCATCTTCCGCAACCTTCTGCCTGGAATAGCCTCGATAGCCGATGCCGCCTGTTTCTTCGATAAAGGCCTGCCCGTAATCTGTCTTTTCCCGTAGACTGCGCTCCAATTCCGGGAAAATGCGCCCCATTGCTTGAGCGTAGTGAAACACATGTGTGCAGGTGCCCTCACAGCAATCCACACCTTCCCATGCCCAGGGACGCCCGTCATCAAACCAGTGAAACGTTTGTGTGGCTAAACAATCCAGTGCAATCATGCTGCGATCGAGCAACCAATAAGGCAGTGAACTGTCATACCAGGTTCGATTCCAAAGCAAAGTGCCATCGATCAGTTCTTCACTTTTCCCGGCAATATACTCTGCCACTTCGCCAGCAGACTCAAACCAAGGCAGGTAATGTCGATTGCCGAACGATTGCCCGACGTGCCCTTCCCGCTTTTGATGGTAAGGAAAATACCAAGTGACCAGACAGGTGATGACTCGGCTCTCACCGGGAGCGAGCTCCATCGATGCCATCATACCGCCAACCAGCAATTCATCCAATGGTCGAGTCACTGCAGCCGTATCGACTTGATCGAGTTCGGTGAATAATTGCTTCGCATCCTGCGGGTTGCCGATCGACGGCGCAGCGCTCACCCGAACCTTCGCGTCTGACAAAATGGTGAATGCGCTTGAGCCGTAGCCATGCTCTTTGGTTATGGCTTGCGAACCTTCTACAGTGCTTAATACGGAAGTGCGCAGTGGGCTCTGTTGCAATTGGTTCCTGCGCTGACCGAATGCAGCCTCTACAGTGTATGGGCAGATGGCATTTTGCAAATAGCCCCCCAGATCCACCTTCAACTTTGCATCCGAAGTATTCGTTACGGTGTAGCGCATGGTTGTAGCCGGCAGCGCGGAGTCTTTAGTATTTAAAGGAATAAAGGGACTGAAGGCTTCGAGCTGCACTTCCGCAGGAAAATCCGGATCCCGGTAAGTCACGCGCCCCACAGGATACTCCCCCCGAAAAGTCACTCCGGGGAATCCTTTACCATCCAGTGAACGCACGAATGATTGATCGCCCGACTGCACCCGGATCGCGAAACCTTGCGCCACTTGTTCACCATTTTGATGTGTGTATTCCTCCCCCACAGCCACTGGGTGCGGGTAGTGCCCTCCCATCGTCATGGCACTCATCTTCATCTCATGCTTTTCGCGCTTGTAGTTGGATTTAAAAATATCCCAGTGCCAGAGCCTCCCATCCCCCGCCAGATACAATTGACCACAACCGATACCACCAATCGGCATACCAATATATTTCAATTCCTCGCCCGAAAAAACCTCAGCGGCCCCGCGCTTGGTGAGCGCAGCAATCCAATTAGCGCTCAGTTTTTTATCGGCTGGTATCAGTTGTTCAAAGTCTTTCGCAGTAAAAGGCCCTGCCATTACAGGCAAACGACCAATCAACAGGAGAGCGGAGCTGAGTCCACCCGCTTGAATAAATTTTCGGCGGCTGATTGCAGTCATCAAACTGCTTTGTGCAGAGTTGTCGCCAGTAGTTTTTAGGGGGTAATTATCTACACTCATGAATAATGGGATAAGTGTAGATATTAACTGAACCCGGCTCAATTGAACATCGCGCATTCACTCGACACGTCAGCCAAACTGCCGGTGGTCGTTCCACTGGTTACAGTGCCCTCTCTAGTCATATCGCCATTAAAGCATTGGGCTATAGTTTCGGATAGTGCATAAAATATCCACTTTTATCGGCTAATACTCTAATCATACTATCGCTTAAATTCGCTATAATATGATTACAATCAGTAAAAAAAATACCTGACTGCCGCCTATTAAAATTCTATTTAGACAGTTAAAAAACTGTAAGTGCTCGAGCAGCACAGCCGGCTTGAGAATAAACACGTTTACGGTTCTCATCAAATATTCGAATCGTAAACCCTTCCAGCCGGTCTGCATTACCTTCTCGATTATAGACTCGGATTGATTCTATATCCACCTGCCGGCCAAGATCGACTTCCCACCATGGGTTTGCGTCATCGGTTTTAGTATGCGTGACTGATTGAGCATTGTAGTCGCCATTGGTATTACCATCGACCGCACGCTCGGCAATTCCGCCATATACCGTAGTGGACTGTGAGACAGCTTTATTAAGAGCTATATTCTTGCCTTCTTCGAAAACTTCAACTTCAGCCAGCGAGAGCGTCCGCTCTGCTCCAGGTAGCTCAATGCGAACATACCGCCCTGCTGGCAAGGGCACCCGCTTCGATAGCACCTTTGAAGGCTCTCGGGGCGTCACGTTCGGCTCTTTATAATAATGCTGATGCCCGGGCAAGCGTGTGGTTTTCTCGTTGAGCCCAAATAAGTTTAAACTCTCCGAGGCGACTGGAATCGCCTCAATCGTCAAATCAGTTTGACTGAGAGCTGTTGCCGTAATGAGCGCGGTCTCACCTTTTCTGAGGGGCAGCTTATAGAGGCCGTCTCCACTCGTCTGAAGCTGGAGTTCGCGCCCATTCACCGTGATGATAGGCTTCGGAATATCGACCTGCACGTCACAAGATGAACCAATCAAACTTTTCACTCTGACGAATTGCGTCACGCCATTTTCTTGCTTTGCACTCACGAGAAAGGCGCCCTGCCCCCGCAGATCATTAAAAGCGACATCGTCCCATAACTTGGGTGTAGCCGGGAACACGCGCAGCACCCCACCCCAGCTCTGCAAGAGCATGTCGTGAATACTCGTGGCAAATGACAATGGGCTTTCAATCACGGGGTTCCCCTCGGCATACATCGTCGTGGGCGAGACCCGATCGTGCTGAATGAAAAAATCAAGGTAATGGTAAGCCTGATCTTCATCGCCCAGCCAAGCATACATGGAAGCCGCGCCCGTGGCGGTATAACCGGTCACTGGCATGGCACTATCTTTATTTTCCCGAGTAAAAGTGACATCCAACCAATGATCCAGCGTGGTGCGTAGCAGCGTTTTGCCTTCAGCATTATCTGGTTTTAAAACCGCCAGTGGATAGAACGGTAGCAGGTGTGAATAATGACGGTGCGGCTTATCAAAGGGCACGTCTTTACTAATACGAAGACCATTTTCGTCTATCTGGAATCCGACCAGATTGTCTACGATGTTCTGCCATTCTTCCACGAGCGGATCATCGAGTTGATACGCATCGTTTATATCGATTAGCGTCTGAAAACACCAATTCATCAGGCCAATCGTGAAATTAATATCCTGCCCCCGTCCACCGGGATATTCGGGCGACCAACTCCGTTTAATATGGATCTTCCCATCATCGGCTTCGACAGGGTTCTCCTTTAAATAATTCAGATAGCTATTACCGACGCCGCGCAACTTAGGGAAGAGGCCATCGCGCAGTCGATCGCGATCGCCCGCAAACTCGCAGTGCAACCAATAGTTGTGCATAATCCAGCAAAGCATATCCGGCACGCTGGCTCCTTGAGCCGCCACCAAATCCTGCGGAAACAGGGTCGCTAAACCAGCGCTGTCTTCCCAATGATCGGGCACGTTCTTAAAAAGCTGCGCCTCATGCTTGTCGAACCAATTGACCAATGAAGCACCCACATCCAATCGGTTGGCCGTGAGGTGCGTCCAATACTGAAGTTGCACATTAAGATCGCCCCAAACCATCGGCCAAAATGTTCTATGATACCAAGGGCCCATCAAATCCATCACCGGTCCATTACCTCGTGTCGCGGAGGCAAATTTATACATTTGTATCCAGTAAAAGGCCTCCTTTTCCGGATCATTAATCGTTAAAAAGCTCTGCGGATAATACTCGTGCCACCATTCGCGGTGAGTGCTGAAAAAGCTGCCATCTGCCAGCAGTGCTTTCCCTGCTTGTAGATTCTCTTTAACCATCTGTTTGGAATTCGCTTCGGGAAAACTGTGATGAACACTGGCCAGCAACGCTTGTTTGCCAAACGGATCACCTTGTATCTCCCAACCGGTCGTCGTTTCACCACGATTCTGATAAAGCGGCTGAAAACAGAACTGCTGTCCGCCCTCTTCGCTGAGGATCGGTTCAGGCGGGAGCACATAGGGCGCATTGCGCATTTTATCCCAGCCCTTCGGGCCGCCGCCATTATCCAAAGTCTCACGCACAGGAGCCTTCGGCACGTCCGGGTGCCAGCTCACCTGAATCGACTCATTCGCGGCATCCGTTTCAAAGTAGATCACATCTTGCAAGGCATGCGACAAAGCTCTCACTGCATAGGAGCCCTGGGTCGTTTCGATGCTACCAGTCAGTTCCGCATTCCATAAATCCAAGCGTAAGTCCACTGCGGTAATGTTACCCTGCGATCTGAGCTTGAAATGACCGAGCGGCAACCGACTGCGATAGATCCACAACAACTCATTCCCCTCATGCGCCTCACGATGATCATAGTAGTCATGCCGACCGGTATAGATCGAGATCACATTCTTCGCTTCGCGCTTCGCTTGGTAAAACAAAAAACCCACATTGCCGTTGCCCGTGTATGGAGCCACTTCCCAACGAGTCGGTAATCGATCCCAAATCATATCGTGCTGCCCTAAGAAAGCCTCATAATCGACTGACAATTGGGCACGCAGCGAACTCGCTGACAGCAGAATTGTCACTGCGATTGATAATATAAATTGCAGTTTCATGACTTTCTTTAAATGGGTAATTTATTGAATAAAGATCGGCGGGATCCCCACTCAGCCTGCGCCTCCATCAGCTGGAACAGCAGCAGGCCCGGGCGAAGGCCGTAACACTTCGAGCTCAATAGTTTGCTGGTCACGCACGACTTTTAACTGAAGCAAAGGCGCTTGAATACCAGACAAGGCCTGAAAGAATTGATCGGTATTGGATACAGCAATCCCATTGATCGCCTGAACCAAGTCACCCAGCTGCAAGCCCGCATCCGCTGCAGCCGAGTCATTCGGCACGGCTGCCAAGGCAATCCCTCCCTCCTCCTGAGTGACTCCATACGCGGAGAACTCTTGCCCCTGCAAGCCATGTAGGGTCGCCCCTAACCAGGTCCGTGCTTTCGCAGCAGCCTTCCTGGCCAGAGGGTCTGCCATGTTAATTTTAACGACTGTATCGCCTGAGTGCATCCCCATGAAAGGCGTCTGGGCAATGGCTTTCAACGGAGGCTTCTTGACCCCGAATTGATCCATCGGAAAATTCTTAAAGCCGACCTCGAAAGCGGGTGACTCTGGTTTGACAGAATAATTCCCCTGCTCCGGATCCACAAACAGTGGGTCTCCGACCATCGAATGTGCATCCCAACCATATTTCTCATAATTACCCGCCAAAGTATCCTGATTGGCAGCGTAGTAGAAATTATAATCCACTAAACCATCTACAGGAACGACCATACGCAGGTAAGGGCCATTCGCTTTGGCCATAATATTGCGTGTGACTGCGTCCTGACTATTGGCAAACCATACATGCGAGCTGAGGCCGTTGTTAATAATGATATTATTCCATGCGCGCCGGCGAAAGCCTTCACGCAACTTCAAACCACCACTTAGCATGAGGTTATTATAGATATCATAATTGCTCGATCCATCATCCAAATCGATGTCCCAACCATGCTCACAGCGCCAACGGCTGTTTCGTATAATCGTCGTTTTCCAAGCATCCAAAAACGGTAGAGTGGGATCCGCATCCACCGCTGCCTGCGATGCGGTCTTATGATCTGAGCGCCAGTAACGATCACGCCCCCAGGAATTAAAGGATCCATGGTCGTGCGTCTCCAATACGGTATCAAAGACATCACATCGCTCAATAATATGGCCTCCCCAGGCGCCGTCACCGATGTTGATGCCAGCACGTGCCGTATCATAGATCGAACAATCTCGAATGGTGATTTCCGACGCCATATCCATCATAATTCCAGCGGGTTGCCGTTCCGTGCGACCGATGCCATGGATCAGGCAATCTTCCACCACCGATTGTGCTGGATAGTTATTTGTCTTGGGTCCCGGTGTTCGATTGATCGTCGCTAAATCGTTCTTCTGACCATATTCAAACAAGGGATTATAAACCGCATCAGGGTCCCCCACAAAACAGACCCCACTCGCGCCCGTATCGTGAATGTGACAGCCTTTAATCAGGACGTGACGATTATAGTTATTAACGAAAACCGCATTGCCACCGACCTGATCAAATTCGGTATCCAATATTTGAATATGCTCTGTGCCGGTCAGCATATAAGCGCCCCCACGATAAATCGCCCAATCCGAGCGCAAGAGTGGCTCTTTGGTATCCATAAAAGTGCGCGCCGCATGGCGCACCACGAAGCCTTGCACGCTGATATGTCTGACCGGATCGGCTTCGGTCCCCCGAAACTCAAGCAAATGGCGCAAGCGCACGACTTCCACTTTCGCAGTTTTCAAATCAGTGCCACTGACAGGCTTGTAGTAAAGCAGATTTGTCTTCGCATTATGAAACCACTCTCCTTCGGCGTCCAATTCTTCAAAGATGTTTTCCACCATGCGATACGCTTCATGCATTTTTGATTTACGATTATTCTGCCACCCGCCCTCGTAAGTCAGCTCACCACTGGTATCTTTACCCGTAATGAGGAAATGATAGCCGCCCCAGCGAGCCCGGTGCATGGCGTGAATATAGCCACCTGCGGGGTCTGCCCAGTTCGCAGCACGTTCTTTCGAAAAAGCGTCTTTTGCATATCCCTGATATGGCTCCGTTTTCTTTAAGGGATCATAATTCGGGAAACGCGCCATCCGCTGATTGATTCCATCGATAAACAATTGATCGATCTTCATCCCAGCGGGGACTTTGGCTTTAAATATACCGTCGCGGTATGGCGACCAGTCTAATTGCAATTCCAAACCACCGCTCAATATGGCTTGCCCCTCGTTCTGGGCTTTATAGTGCACTGGATACTTTGCAGTCCCTGAATCAGCAGGCGTAAAAACAAGTGTTTCCCGTAAATAATAAATGCCATCGTCCACATGCACATTAACCGCCTCATTACCCGCAAACTCGCGCACCTTTATTTGAGCAGCAGCCATGGTTGCCAAGGGTTGCCCGAGGCGCCCGCTATGGGTATCCGCCCCGTTTGGACTAACATAGATATCGACCGCACTTGCAGTCGAAAAAAACAGCCAAGGGATGCAATATAGGGTAAACGTTGCAATTTTATTCATCGTAGAAAATAGCGATAAAGAAGATAGTCGAAAGCAGCCGCATTGAACATCGCGCATTTACAGGAGATGTCATCGATTCTACCCCTGTGATCACTCCCACCGAATCAGCTCGATGCTTGCCTTGTTTGATCCCCAACTTATGAGAATCACAAGCCTACACGAATCCGTATCATACTAATATTGAAGCTCTGA
This sequence comes from Thalassobacterium sedimentorum, assembly GCF_031127905.1. Taxonomy (GTDB): domain Bacteria; phylum Verrucomicrobiota; class Verrucomicrobiia; order Opitutales; family Coraliomargaritaceae; genus Thalassobacterium; species Thalassobacterium sedimentorum. The sequence continues at coordinate 50,035 of NZ_JARXIC010000028.1, forward strand.
CTTCGAATTGCTCTTACTTCCTGTTACGGATCGAAAAAGCAGCCAAGCCAACAACCCCAACTAGCCCCAGCATCGACGGTTCAGGAATCGCATTCACCGTGCCATTCAAAACGATATTATCCAGTTGGTGATAGCGACTCGTAGAGCTCGAACCATCCGCGAGATAAAACCGGAATTCTACCGTATCCGCATTTTCCAAACCCGAGAAGTCTCCTGCAGAGAGGGTAACTGTCTGGTTAAATGCTTGTGGGGTTGAATAGTCTAAGTCAGTATCCACGCCATCCAGCTGTGCGGCGGCACTGGCGAAACCATCGACACTCGAATAGAGGCCCACGGCAAAATTGAGAGGCTGAATCACAGTATAATCATAAGTCAGTGACGTCAGATCCAGCGTTTCCCCCGCCCCCAAGCCCGTTACGGTCAGGGTAAAACTCTGGTAGCGAGCTCCCGTCCCAGCGGGATCGACATCCCCACTTTGAGTCACATCAGCGCCCGTGGCAGAGACGAGCTCACCGCTAATTGAACCAACACCGACATTAAATGCCGTAAGCGAACTGTAAATCGAGCTATCACTGGAAGCCGCGGAATCTCCGGTAAAGCTAAAGTCTGCCAGCACTTCCGCATGGACGACTCCAGAAACGGCAATGAAAGCGCTTAGGGCACAGAATATTTTCTTCATTATTTATTCTCTGTTGGGGTTAGTTATTCATTATAAAACTATAAATGCTAGGCAGGGGTATAGAGTGCGCTATTGATGAATAGCGCCTCAAAAAAGATATTACCAAAAAACAAGGCCTCTGCACATCGCGCAATTACGCGAGGAAACGCCCTTATCGACTTAAAACGTTAATTGCCAAACGGCATTGATGAACTCATCGCAGCGAGGCCTTCCCCCACAGAACCCAGTCGCCGCCCCAGCCATTACCGCCTTCGGTGACAATCAGCTTGAGCATCTGCGCCCCGGATACATCGACTTCAATCGCTTCGGGTGGAGTGTTTCCTTTGAAGTAAGTAGATTCATATACCTTCTTGCCATCGGTATGTATCTCAAAAGTAACCGAGGCCTGATAACAGGGTATGAGCGTGGCTGAAAATGTGGAGAACTTGCCATTTAGGAAATAGCTGAGCTGACTGGGAGAGTGCACCTGCAGGCCATTGGTAACATCCACACCTTTAATCGAGTCGTCGAGCTCCACCGACTTCCACTCCGAGTCGAAACGACCATCGATCTGATCCGCCAAGCCAAAAGTGAGCACGACGCTGCCGTCTGTTTTCCTCACCTCACCCAATTGAAAAGGCCGCTTGCTCAAAAATGCTGCTTCTGTAATAGGCTCCCAGGCTAATTTCAGAAACTCAGGCTTCGACTGACTTCGACTGGTAGAGAGTCGGATCATGGGGCGGTTCAGTGCGGACCAATTCAGCAGTTTAGCTTTGGTTTTCTTTTCCTGCAGATCGAAAGGATAGATTTCAATCTGCTGGTTATCGGCTCCTCCCGATATATTAAAAACACCACGATAGCCTCCAATTTCGACTGTCAACTGGTTGGCTTCGTCACTCTGAACTTCAAGCATCAGTTTGCCAAATTCAGGCATCGGAATACGCGCATTATTTAATTTATAGGAATCCCATCGATAATCGGAAATAAGCCACTCTTTCTCCCAATCTGCTCCGAAGGGTTCAATTAAGAATGAAGTTTCAGATTCCATTTTGATTCCTGCTTGCGCTAGGTCCTCGCTTGAAAACATAGCCAAGCGAGTCGTCACCGTAAACGTATCGGATGACTGAGTAACAGGAGCTCTATCCTCAGACGGTTTCAACTCATAGTAAACATTGGCAAAGACCCAAAGCGGTTCATTGATGTCAAAAAGGTCGAGACTTGCCTGATAGATTTGGCCTTCTCGTGTTGGCTTCGCGTATTGCCAATAGCGCGTCCGATTAGTCGCATTTTCAGAATACTTCCCATCACGTGTGTAAAAAATATCCACATGTGAGATCGGCATAGAATCGTCCGGACGAACGTAGACCTTGGGGTGGCGATTACTCGCATCGAGTTTGACAACGAACTCCGGTTGTTTGGGAAAGGCAGAATCCCCCTTCAACTTGGCGTCGAACCACAGTTCCCGTGCGGCCATGGAACTCGCGTCATTCTTATGATTAAGATGCACCGAGCGGGCAATATGCACATCCTGGCTGGGAATATGATCAACCATCCAGGCAACATCCTCAACCATACCGTGAAAATCGTTGGAAGGTGCCATGATCATAAGCGGACACTTAATAAGTTTCGCATAAGCATTCGTCTTAGCGGTTCGCCCCAGCAGACTACCGTCCAATAGCAGAGGTGGTGCCCACCAAGGCGATGCAGCTTTCACCCGATCATCCATAGCCGCAGTCATATAAGTAATCACACCGCCCATAGAAAATCCATTGACGCCTAAGCGGCTACCATCAACTTCCGGTTGCTGCTCTAAAAAGGTCAGCGCGCGCCGAGCGGCAAGGGTCCGTAAAAAGTAACCGTTGTTGCGGGCCGAGTCCACAGGATCGTAGTGCTTCTCACTTTCAGACTTAACATGCCGGGTACCAGCAACCTGGCGCCCTTCGACCGCGCCCCAATCCGTTTGCGCCGCGGCTGGCAGGTCATGCATCTTCAAATATTTTGCATCCCCCCGCCAACTCAAAGAAAGGGTGGCATATCCCCGCTTCCCATTGTCAATACACTCGCGTATGGTGGCAAAACCACCGCCTCCATGCACCTGGACAATGCCCGGCAGATTCCGTGCGCCTTTGGGAAAGCTATACAGCGCCGCCATCCAGGACTTCTGTCCCTTAAAGACCCCAATACGATAGCGAACCGCTCGAATGATAATGCCTTGCTCCTCCCACTCCTTGATAAGCTGCGTTTCAAGAGGTTCCAGCCGCGGGTCGTAGCCCGCCCACGCGGCCTCGACGGTCTGCGGCGACTGGCCATCCTTTAGTGGCGGCAATGACTCCGTCAATGCGCTTAGTGGCTGCGCAATTAGCGCAGCAAGCGCAATCGTTAATAATTCCAATTTATTCATAGTTACACATTAGGCAGAGCTAATGATACGCAAAGACATTCGCGTTCCAGCGCGATCTAGACTGGACGAATCGTCTCGTCCGCAGGTCAGGGAGCCTTCCATCGAACGCCTACAAGCTACGTCCTTTGTTCGCCAATTCTTCTGAGATAACCGCAGCCACCCGTTCGGCAATCGCCTGCGAACCCTTCGGTTTAAAATGCACATTCATTGGCTTCTGCCACTCCGCTAGATTCGGCAGGCAATAGGCATGCAGATCATTCACACGAATCTGATTTTCTGCCATAATTTTCACCGCGATGGCATTGTATTCAACCGGCGCCTCTGGCGTGCGCAGCGGATTGAGCGTCCCTGGTACCACGGGAGTCGTCGTTGCAAAAATCAACCGTGCATCACTCTTACGAAGTTCACGGACAATTTCCCGCAAATTCTGGTCGTATTCCTGAGGTGTCGACTGCTGAGGGTCCTTAGGGTCGTTCGACTTCTGATTTGTGTGTGCCTGTTTCACATGCTTGAGATCATGCAAGCCCCAATTAAAGTGAATCACGTCCCATTGATGTGCCTGCAACATTGGTTGACAGATCTTCAATCCAACGTCAGTACCAAAGCAGTTTCGCGGGTGGGTACCGTCGTCACTCATCGGACGATAGACGTTGGCTTTACCTTGCAATAACTCACGCACCTGACGCGTATAACCGATCGAAATGGAATCCCCCAGAATCAACACATTCGGCAGTGCTGCATCGGGAGTAAAAGTCCAATCTGTTTTTCGATCGAACTCTGCATCCGATCCCACCTCTGGCACCCCATGCAAACTAAAAGTGCATGCGCAAAGCAATACAGTCACACCTGCCGCGAATTGTTTAATTCTATTTCTAGTGATCATTTGAATAAAAAACGTAAGTTTTGATCAGTGACCTTAAGCCGACTACCGACGACGACCTAGCCCTAAAAACGCCATCCCAACTATACCGAAAAGTAGAGCAGAAGTCGCAGGCTCTGGAATGGATGTCACCTCAAATACAATCGAACTGCCAAGTTCACTTAGACGAATCGCCCCATTCGCATCATACGTTGCCGTAAAGGTGATGAGATTATCCGTAAC
>NZ_JARXIC010000029.1 GCF_031127905.1 Thalassobacterium sedimentorum
AATTCCGAACGTGACCAAATGCAGGAGGTGCATTCTCCAGTCCAACAACTGCTTTGTCCGCTCTATTTCTTTCTTCATATCAAATATTCGGTAGTAACCAGTCGCTGTGACCAAAATAGTAGAAAACAGAATCAGACACATTTCGAGTGCGCATAAGGCAGCGCCTTGCTCACTACCAGAAACTACTGGATCGCCATCAAAAGGAAACAGCTTGCAATAAAGGAACACACCAGTGGTAAGAGATGAAGCGAGACTAACCGCGACCAGACATCCAAATGAAATTAGATCATTTTTCCTCATTTTTTTTGACAAAAACCTAGCTACTAAAAATCCACACTTACCCAAACAGGTTCTTCTGCAATTTCCAGAGTTGTGGCTACAATATATAGCCACCAAAGATACTAAAGTCGAATAACTTTATGCTCCTTTATCTTTGCAACAATACGGTCTAAGTCGAGCACATCACCTTCCTTCATATACTCATCGGATTGGTATATATAATCACTCCAGTTTGGGTCAGGAGATAGCGAGTTTATTTCTAAAACAATTTCTTGCTCACGGTCCTCATCGGGAATTCCCATCAGTTCATCGATAAGTGCCCTGAACTTTGATTCTTGATCTGCATTCATTTTATTTCCCTTTTATGTGATTAAGTGGCGTTCGTATAATTATGTTGTCTAAGTCGTAGACGTTACCAGCATTCTGAATCTCTTGCAAGTGATCTAATTCATAGACAGCTCGACCACCCACTTGTTGCTCAGTAATAGCAAACGGCGCCCTCCCCCTTTGCATCCTAGCCAAATTTGCGGAACTAAATTGCTGACTAAGCACGGGATCTGCGGCCACTTCTCTCCAAAACGCCTCGCGTAATTGGTTAAAGTTGCTAAATTCCCTACCCGCAAGTCTCTCCGCAATTTGATTCGGAACTCTTGCAGCATTCCCTTGGCTTCCCCGTAACCAACGTTGCCCCGGTTGAATAGTAGGCAGACTTCCGCCATGTGAAGCAGCACCAGATAATAGTCTCCGATCACCCGCAGCAGCAGTCAAACGAAGTTGTGTAGTGGCATCGACAGAAAGATTACCTGCTACAGATGTTCCGCGAACTGGCTTCAATATCTTAGCCACCGTAAGCACCTCAAAGGGCATTAAAGCAGCTTCAAGTCCTGCCGAATTACGTGCTCCCAACAGCATATTGCCGGATTCTAAGTGCCCTAAATCAGAACTATTCGCTAAATCAAAATCCTGAACACTTGCACGATCATAACTTTCATCCGATACAAGCTCTGCTCCCCAATATCCAAAATTCAAGCCCGCAACTCCTCGCTCTAAGTAGCGGATCGCAGAATTCACCTGAGATAACTGTTGATCTACACTCGTTTCCCACCTGAAGCTACCGAACCTCCTAAAAGGACTGCTTTCATTCACGAAATTAGCAAGCCCCGACGCGATTTCCAGATCACGCATAAGATTCAAACGATCCTGAGCAGCAACAAGGTCATCGTATCGAATTGGGCCAAGTGGGTTTACTGATGTCGCAGGATTACCTCGTATTGCCCCTCGCCCAGAAGGATCAAGAAAATTAAGAGGATCTCCACCAGCGTAAGAGTAGAGATCCATCGAGGCGGTATGCCCGAGCGGATCGGGACTGAGGAATCGACCACTGCGTGAATCATACAATCTCGCACCCATTCCATAGAATCCTGTCGGGTCGGAACGACGCCCCTGCCAACCAAGAGCATCACGATACGCCACATCCGCTTCTACGGTTGGCTGCTGGTATCCGGAATGAGGGCCATAGCCGCTCATTTGCAGTTGGTTCCAGACATAGGCGTCATCTCCCGTCACAATCGTGTTCTGAGAATCCATGTAGCCTAGAACATGGCCATAGCTGTCATGGAGAAGAGGCGTTACTTCTCCCGTATCGTCCTCGATCAGAACCTTGAGGCCTCCTACGCCTTGGAATGAACCATAGTTCGCGTCCAAGTCAGCTCCATAGACCTTCCAAGTCTTCTTGCCATCAACTGAGATCGCGACTTCCAGGAACTCGACTTGCGGATCATAGCTGCAATCAACGGTCACTGGGCCAATTAAGCTATTTCCTGAATAATCCGTAGTGGTGCGAACTCGGCGCCCGAGTCCATCGTAGACGGCAGTCCAGACCAAATCAGGCAATTCAGGTTGAGCGCGGCTGTCGGTTTGGGTGATTTCCTTAAGCTGGCCCGACGCATCCCACTGAAACGTTTGCACAACTTGATAGGCACCGGAATCCCAAGCCCATGAACGGCTCAGCGTTCTTCCACTGGAATCGTATTGGGTGTAAACCTCATCTGTCTGCGGATTGATCGTGAACGTGGAGGAAGACGAAACCTCGTGGTTACTGTCTGGGTGCAGGTGCTTCGCCCGGGCTTCGACGGTATGGCTTTCACCGGAGGTCAGCTGGAGCGGGTAGCTCCAGTTACCGCTGCCATATTCAGGGTCGGGACGGAAGGAACCTGTAGGCTCGCCATCGACCAAGAGCGAATACTCCGCAGGGCCGGTTGTCGTGCCCCCGATCATCACGCCCCTCAGGCCGCTGTCGCTCGACTCTTCGGCGATGCGGAAAAAGGCATCGAGGCCGGTCGTGGCGGGATTGTCGACCTGCCATGGTGTATTGCCGCTTTGAATCTGCGCCTTGATTCGAACGCCGAGATTGTCGCCATCGAAGGTATAGTCGATGTCCTCTTCGGTGGAGACGCCCACCATGGGATCGCTGTAGTAACTTTCTGAACTGAGACGCCTGTTTTCGGGATCATATTGGTAGTCCCGGTTCTCGGTGAAGTTACCCCATGCGCCGCCAGTACCTAATTTTCACAGAAAGGCACATACTTGCCTTTGCCATTTTGAGCCATCTGAACAATTTTCAGTTCGCGCCCCAGAGTGGCACGTGAGGTGATCTTGTGTCCTCGCTCGTCTTTCAGGTACTGACGCTTTTCGATTTCGAAGTTCAGTTTTTCAAGAATGAAATCTTCGCCCCGGCCACGCGCCAGAGCAGCCGCCTTGAGCTGATAGTCCTCAACCACCGACTTGCGCTCGAACAGGTGCTCGTCAGCCCAATCCACAATTGCCCGTAAATCCGGCCTCTTTCGCGCCCCCGGATTCGATGCGTTTTTTGTCGCCAAAGACGCGCGTTCTGCATCGGTCATCTGTTCGCCCCAATGGGAGCGCAGTTTATCCGCCGTGGATTCCTTGATTTTCCGGTCTCGTTTTTCGTGCGCGATTTGCGCCCGGAATTCCTTCACATTTCGGACGGATTTTCCGTCTAGAATATGCGCCTTCACAGCGTCATCGATTTGCTGATGACGCTTGGAAAACTTCCCGATCAGTCCGGAGGTAATCCCTTGGATTTCAAAATCACGCGCGTTGTTCTCAATCGAATAGCCGATTTTTTTGAGCCCTTTCGCCAGTTCGTGATAGTAAAGATTTTCGATGAATTTTTGTGCCTTCAGCATCTCAAAATTCTGCAAGGCCTTCCACCGTTTCTCGACCGGATCGAAGGTAGCGTTCATCAGAATGCAATGGGTGTGCAAATGCGGATCGAGCGCCCGGCTGGTTTCATGACGGAACGATGCGCCAATCACATTCCCGGTTTCGCGGTCGTCGGAGCGCCCCATTTTGCGTACACGGGTGAGCGCGAATTGTTCCATTTCTCGCATCGATTTCCGCACCGCTTCATCGTGGATTTTCACGATTCGCTCGTTTCCATAAAGTCCGACAATCGAGACGCTTTTGGGCGGGCTGATGGTAAAGTCGTAGAAGATACGGCGGTTGGCGGTTTCTTTACCATCGGTCGTGCGGGTGGTGTTTTTTCGCAGCGTCAAACGTTCACCCGTCCCAGGATGATTGCCTTCGCATAGGGCGATAAAATCCTTCTCTTTCACGACACCTTGGAGCTCCAGTCTTTCGGCACCTTGACCGAACCATTCGCCCTGAACCACATGCTCCTGCGCGTAGTAGTCACCTACTTGGAGGTGATCACGGAAATACTGTTTCGCATTCTTGAGGTTATACTGTGCCTTCGGACTGAGCATCACTTTCGCGGGATTCCCCGTTTTCATTTTCTGTTCTGAAACGCATTGGGCGTTTCATTACTAGGGGGACGCCTTACCCCTTATGGAATAAGGCAATATTAGCGCAGTGATGACCGACCTAATAGGGAAAGACCCGAGGTCTGGATTACCCGATTTGCGGGCACTTAGAACCCGAAGCTATGGCGAGTCCGCCGATGGCAGTTCCATCCATTTGGAATGCCTGTTCCAAGCCTGAGAACCATTCGACCTCGACGGTAAACTTTCTCCGCATTGCGCGAGGGGGGCAAAGGAACTGTCTCCGTTTTTTCTAATCGTATCATGCGGCTCAAGGTAGTGCTACGCCTCCACCTTGACCTCACATGACTGGGAACCGCGAACGGTTTCCTGTTAAAACCCTCATCGGTTTGAGGGGCGGGAAACCTTTCAAATTGAAAGGTTCGCAAATGAAAATCTATGAAGCTCAACTTCAGTATTCACTGGTCAGTGAAGGTGTTACGGCACCTTTGAACTTCCCGGCCAAAATCCACCAATATATGGCGGGAGCTTTCGATAAATATCCGATGCAAGAAAGTTTCTGGGTCATCTGCCTAAATCAAAAAAATCATCCGATCATGCGGGCAATGGCTTCATTGGGCACCGCCACAAGTGCGCTAGTCAATCCGGCAGAAATATTCAGAATCGCAATTCTCGCGAACGCGACAGGTATCGCCGTCGCCCACAACCACCCTAGCGGAGATCCCGCACCTTCACGGGCGGACATAAACATAACACGTCAGCTTCGCGAATGCGGATCATTGATGAACATTAGGCTCCTTGATCACATAATCTGCGGTGATCAAAAGTCAGACCCACAGGGGATAGGCTTCTATTCTTTCAGTGAAGCGGGATTAGTTTGAGCGAAGTGCCGCCCGGTTTACATTCGCCGACCGGGCGGCATTCAGACCACGGCGGCTTCCTGCAAATGCAAGGTACCGGCATCGCTATTCACCGTTAAAATCCCTTCCGGTTTATTCTCTCTAAATATCTGCTCGACGATGGCATCGCCGACCAGACGTTCGATGCATCGGCGCATGGGGCGCGCACCAAATCGGGCATCGAAGCCCTCAACCAGAATCAGTTCCAAGACGCCTTTGTCATAGGCAATCGTCGTCTCGAACTTCGCCATCAGACGCTTGATTTCACGATCCAAAAGCAGTTGGGCGATTTCAACCTGCACGTCGTACTCCAGACGATTGAACACAATCTGCTCTGTGATCCGCCCGACCAATTCCGGTCTCAGCTTCTCTTTAACGAGCGAAAAGACGACACGCTCGACCGTCTCCGCCGAGGATTTTCTCATCTCCATGGCTTCGGATGCACCAATATTTGAAGTCATCACAATAAAGAACTTGGACAGATTCAGCAGCGTTCCATCGCGCAAGGTCAGTCGCCCATCTTCCAATACCTGTAGCAATATCAGTAGAATATCGGGATGTGCTTTCTCGATTTCATCGAGCAGGATCGTGCCGCCTTTCAATTCACCGTGCTCATCCCGGTTCAGATCGAAAAAACGCCCTAACTGCCCCTGTGAGTTACTGCCGTCTCCAAGGAGCACTTCCAGTTGCGTCTTATTCTGATATTCCGACATATCCAAGCGGATGAGCCGATTATCGCCGTCAAAAAGATAACTCGTAAAACACTTGGTCAGCTCCGTTTTTCCCACGCCTGTCGGCCCCACGAAAAGGAAAGATCCCAAAGGCCTTTCTGTAGATGGCAGATTGAACGCACCACGCTCCAATACCGAACAAGTCCTGTCGATGGCATGATCTTGTCCTTTGATTCGAGAGAGTAGGTTCCGCCGTAGTCCCAACACATGATTTATTTTCGATGTATCCATTTTCATTCTAAAAGTAAGTTATATATGCAGGCTCAAAATGAGGTATAAATACTAATCAATACACATTATAGTCACATTGCATAACTGCGTTATTGACTCGAATTAAATCTGATATTTTCGATGCAAAACATCAAGCATTCTTATGCTAAATAAAAAAACTGGAATTACATAAGACCTGATTTCCCAATTAAAAAATGAATACCATCACCGCACCTATCGTCATCGCTCAAGCAAATCTTTCCGATTTGAAAGAGATGTTCTCCCTCGCCTTGGGAGTCATCTTTTTCTTCGGTTTCGTCTACGGAATATTTTTAATATGGCGCGGTGCCCGAAAAATCGCGGACGGTGACTCCGAGGGATACTCGTCAATATTTGGTGGCATTATCATTGCCGCAGCGGGACTGATCATGTCCGCATTTTTCGTCTTAGCTGGCATCGGAGACGCGGTCATCACGCCAACATTCTAAGCTCTCGATTCTTCACCTGAGCACGATCAGCCAATCCCTTTGAAGATGGAACAATTGGAGCGAACGCGAACGAATGCGGCGACGGACTCGAAGGGCCAGGCATTCGGACTCTCGGGAAACTTGTTCCTTTATCCGATCATCGGCGTGGTCGCCGCATTAGCGGTCGCAACCATCTGCTTCAGCGCCTTGAAGCTGGGCTTGCTGGTATCGGCATTGGCGGCCTTGCCGTTCTTAGTTTTCCCGACGCTGTATGTGATCACTCTCCGGCACAACAGGCCTAGAGGTTACGACCGCGATTGGTTCGATAACGTCTCCTCACAGGGATTCTCGTTGGTCAAAGCCAATCAGCCGATCAACCCCCGTTTGCAGAAAGAGGACCATGTCTAGTCACGCCCCCAATGGTTGGTTTGCCGATGGAATGCTTATATTCGGCTCGCTTGAAAAAGGTTGCACCGCGTCGAAAGGGTTCGTGATCGAAACGCCCGATCTCCGGGGAGGCAGCATCGGTATTAAGAACGAGTACAAGCGAAAAATACGCCACCTGATAAATTCGCTGGGGCCATATGAATCCATGCAGGTACAATGGACCTGCAACAATGACTACCGGCACCCACTGACAAAGTATTACGAGGACACCCGCGATCATTGCACGGACGATTATACCAAGGCCATACGCAACGAGCGGTTCTCCCGCTATTGGTCGAGAATGCTTGCGCGCAAACTGAGGCGAGAACACTTGGTTGTTTTCGTTTCATCTCGGATGGAAAAATACTCCGGCAACGTGAAAACCAAGTCGGGATTGCATAAATTCTATGAGGCTCAGCTCGACAGCTTGAAGACTCATTTTGGCGAACTGTATAACCAGATCAGAAGTGTGCTGGGCGCGGATACGACCATCCTCCCGATGGACGATCTGGCGCACTACACCTACTTCAAAAAGTTTCTAAATCCGTCTTTAACGGAAACCTTCGACTTCGATTATGAGCGCAGTTTCGATGGGCGTTACAGTATACAGGAAAACTGCCTGCACTGTGATCTACGTCCGGCGGACAAAGCTGCCCTGGAATTCGACGGCTACTACCACAGTATCTTTACCGTCATGCGTTGGCCGAGCGAGACCTACCCCGGCATCATCCACAACCTGACGAGCCTGCCCTCGCTAGACTACCAGATTACGGTAAATATCAAACCGCTGGACGTGAAGAAAGTCATCCGCAAGGAGGAGAAGCAGGCCGACCGGCTGAAGAACGAGCACCGCCACAAAGGCCGTCAATCCGACGCCACCGCAATCCAGAAGAAGGAAAAGACGATTGATGCGCTCGCACAAGGATACACGCATCCTTACAGCGTCACCTACATTATCCGGACGTGGTCGAAAGACCTAGACACGTTGCGAGCCAAAACCGCAGAACTGAAACAAGCCGTCAGCCAGATGAACGGCGCGGAGGTATACCAGAACACGCTTTTTGCATCGAGTAAGAAACTCTTCTTCAGTTCATGGCCGGGCTGGACGGGTTCCAGTTACACCCACCGCGATGAGTATGCCGAGGATGGCTATCTGGCTGATTTACTGCCGTTCTCTGCCACCTTCACCGGATATCTCAACGAAGCGGAAGCCATCTACGACGGCAACCAGAATAACCTCGTCGGCATCAGCACCTTTTTGGACGAAACCCCGCAGCACACGGTTCTTTTCGGAATCAGCGGCGCGGGAAAATCGGTCTTCATGGAAGACCTCCTGTCCCAGACCGCACACAAGTTCGCCTACTCGGTCATCATCGAAGAAGGTCTTTCTTACGAACGCTTCACCAACAACCTCGGGGGGACGCCCATCATCATCGAGCCCGACAGCGATCTTGTCATCAACTACCTCGACACGGCCGGGATGCCCCTAACCCGCTTGCAAGTCTCATCCGGCGTGACCTTGGTTTCACGCATGATCGGCGTTCCTGATTCACAGGAAAGGCAACAAGTCCGGCAAGCGCAGATCGGTCACTACATCGACCTACTCTACCGCGACCAGTTTGAAAGCTGGGTCAGGAAAAACCGGAGTCGCATACCCGAGGTGCGCAAAATGGCTTGTGCGACCTATCTGTGGAAGCAGAAGAAAATCAGAACCAAGACCAGTTTTGTCGAAGCATTCAGCATTTTCAAAGAGCTGCTCAAATCCGAAAATGAAGAAGCACTGGAATTCTTCGATTCCATCGGTTCAGAAACTATCGTCGAGTTCGCGAAGAACCCAGACACCAGCGACTATGTCAAAGACACGGTCTTCGCTTACTTTGAACCACAGGACTATCCGATCCACTCACAGTTGATCGAGCTGATGCGTTTCGGTCGCAGCTCCTATCACCCCAAAGCGGAAATCGACGAATTGGCGACACTGATGTCGGCGTGGACGGCAACGGGGAGCTACGGGAAACTTTTTGACGGCACGACCAATATCAACCTCAGAGACAAGATCGCACATTTCGAGTTGGGGCAGTTGGGCGATGAAGCGGTCGAGCTACGAACCGCGGCAGGCCTCCTAATTACTTCGTTCGCCCGCCAGCATATCATCTCGCTGCCCCGGCACCTCCGCAAGCGGATCATTTTTGAAGAAGTCTCCCGCTTCCTAGACGTCCCCGGCGGAGAGAAGACCGTATCGGAAGCTTATGCGCAGCTCCGCAAATTTTCCTGCTGGACCTGTTCGATCGTCCAGCAATACGAGCGCTTTAAAAGCTCTCGAATCCGTTCCGTCGTGATGGGCAACTCAAAGCAACACTTGCTCATGCGCCAACTGGACCGGGCTGACATCCATGAAATCGCCAAGGACACCGGACTTCCGCCGTCTGTACAGGAGGCGATCATGGATTACCCCCTCGTTGAGCAACAATCCAAAGGGCACAAGTTTTCAAGCGTCTGCTACTACGCGCCCGGCGCACATCCGCCGCTCTGTGGGACGGCTCTGAACATCCAAGCAACGACTTATCACAAGAATGCGGACGGCCAAGCGCCCCAGTCGGAGAAAGAAACTGTTTTAGAATGAAACCCATCGCTTACCCTCAGTCCAAGTTCCCGGGCAGAAAAGCCCTTTTGCCTGCATCGACGCTATTGATTGCCGTCTTACTATCCGGCTGTGCCAGCAGTAAAGCTGGCAAAAATGCGACCGTCATCGGCGGCAGTGCGCTCGGCGCGGTGGTCGCGCACGAAGCGTCGGACGGCAATGCCGCATGGACTACCGGAGGTGCGGCTCTTGGAGCACTGACCGCGATGGGAGCCAATGCCCTAGCTGAAGAAAACGAGCAAAAAGCCTATCGCGAGGGCTATGAAGCCGCCCTCAACCAAAGCGTGAAACAACAATACTGGATCACCCAGAATCGGCAGAAAGAAGACAGCTACGCCTCAGAAACGGAGCCAGAAAGCTTCGTCCCGATCAAAATACCCGAACAGGAAATCAACGGGGAAATCCGCAACGCCCGTATCATCTACTTGAAAGCGAGATAATCATGATGCCATTCAAAATAACAACGCTCCTTCTGTTCTTTGTGCTTTCCGCTCAAGCACAATGGATCGTGAACGACCCGGCGCATACAGCGCAGACCATAATCGCCAAAGTTCAGGATGCCGCTCAGCATGCCGAAACACTCAGCGAGTGGAATCGGAACTACCAAAGAATAACAGAACAACTGGACGTCCAGACCACGATTAAAGATTGGATCGGCGATCCAGAACTAGTCGATCTGCCCTCGCTGGAGATCCTTTCTGTCGAAGACTTTTTAAAAGACCTGAGCTACGGCATGCCTTGGGAGACAATCATCAGCGAAGCCGACGGCTCGGACAGTCTAGAGGAAACCCACAACGGGTTGTTCAAGAAAGTGGAGGCAACAACGGTCACAGGCGAAAGCGTTTCCGTTGATGATGCCGCGCTTAAAAAATATGCCGTCGTCGATCAGCAATACACCAATTACGTGGAGTCAAGCGAAGTGATCGATGCCCGTCTAGCCGAGCTGCAGGAAAACCAGGCGCTGACCTTGGTTGAGTTGGAAGCCGCCGAAACGGATGCCGAGATCCAAAAGCTGTCGGCCATCATCAATGCACAGAACGGACAAATCGCGTTACTGATTTCGGAGCGGGAGAAGCAACATCAGCAGTATACGGCTTTAAAGAACCTCAACGAAAACCAAAGCGAGAAATCTCAAGCCGTGTCGGTCAAGGCGCAGCTCACAGACCAGAACAACGCCTACCGCTCTTTGCGGGGCTATCTAAAAGACATCACCTCAAACAACGAATCCAACAACTGAACCCACCTCTGACTATGAAAATACTTTGCACAATTTTCGTTATCGCCTCACTCGCCCTCGTGGCTTGCTCCGATGATTCCAAAGAAGCTGAAATCACGATCCAGCAGAACGGCGAACCCGCACGCACCCTTCGAATCACGGTCGAGGGCAAAAAGGATGTTGTGATCGAAGATCCCTACATCGAGGAAATCGAAACGCTGTCTGCCGAATACAAAAGTCAGCGCAGCAAATATATACGGGAACACAAAAGCATGACACCGGAACAGCGTAAAGCCTTCGGAGAGCTTCGTGACGGAACGGGAGAACGCGTCCGAGAGCTACAGAAGCTGCGCAAACAGTATATCCGTGAGCAGATGGAAAAGTACGATGGCATCAACGTCGTCGTGGAAGCGGTAGACCGGGCCCAAGCGTCCGAGAAAACAAGTGATTACCTCAACAGCCTGCAAAAACAGCAATAAGCTAAAATGAATCTGTTGGGCCCCATATTTCTGGAGAACTTCCAGAGCACAGTCATCGACCTTCAAGGGGCTTTGATGTTTGTGGCCTACTTTATTCTTCTAACTGGTTTGATCGTCCGATTGATGCGAGTATCGGAAAGCAACGCCGATATGGTTTCGATGATCAAACCGGTGTTTACCTGCTTCTTTATAGTCGCTCTGATCGCAACCATATCCTTCTGGTTCGAAAAGCTGGATGAAGGGTTCTACCATGCCGCTGAAACCATCAATGCTAATTTCGGCAGCGAGCCTTTTGAGGTATCTGATGCACTGCTGGAAGCGATAGAGGAAGACCCCGAAGCCGAAGGCTGGGGAGTGGATCGCATCGTGAACTCCGTCTATCTCGCTTTGGTCTTCGGAACCACAAAGTTCTTCATCACCCTCGCGGCATTGTTTCAGATTCCGTTTCTCATTCTGCAATATGCACTGACCTGGCTTGGTTTCCTCTTTTTGCCGATCGGGCTGGCACTGTTCATTTTCCCTTCACTCAGCAATATCGGGGTCAAATTGATTTCCAACATTCTGGCCGTCATGGCATGGCCGATTGGATTTGCCATCACGAATCTGGCCGCAATCAGCTTCATCAACGACTTCGCCACGTCATCAACTTTCACCGGTAACAACACAGGATCTGCGCTCTACATGATGAGTTTCGGATCGATGATTATGGGGCTGGTCGCGGCTCTGATTCTCATCGTCGGCACGCTGGCTACGCCGACGATCATGTTCCTTCTTTTTTCCAGTGGAGCGATCCTCGAAGGTGCGACGAATGCCGCAACGGGAGCTGCCGCTTTTGCGACTTATATGGGAGGCAGCATGGGTATACTCGGAGGCCAACGAGGTGGTGCTGGCAGTGCACCCGCACCAAGTGGCGGAGGAAGCTCTGAAGGCCCCGCTCCGACCGGAGGATACGAAGGCATCGGAGGCGGAGGAGGCTATCAGGTCAATGAACCGGTCGCCGCTTACGGAAACGACGGAACCACAGGTGCCGTAAGCTACTATCGTCATCCTACGTCCAGCTCCCCTACTTGCGCAATTGCAGGTAACTCAGCGAAAGCATTACCCGCCCCCCAAGACTTCGGCAATCCCCTGCTAGCCGATAACGCACCGAACGATCCTACGGGCGATCAACATGCCGCACGGATATTTGCCCTCAACACCGCACCTCAAGCAGTGATCACAATATGAGTTCCCAACAGACAGACACATTGGATCGCTCGATCCCCGAGCCAAACAACCTCCAATCACCGTCAAAGGGCCGCATGGCTCAAAACAAGTTTCATCCGCTGAAACTGTTTACCGACAACGCATGGGCGGCCCGGATGTGGTTTCTCCTCTGCATCGCTTTGCTGGGCATCGTCGTCGTCCAGCCCTTCTTTATCATCAACGCTTACCGGACCCGCGAACGGGTGATCATACTCGATGGCGCGGGCACCTATTCGATTGCACCTACGTTGGATTTTGAAAAAGCGACTCAGTTACACGAGCAGTTGGCCCTCTGGTCAACCCATGCCCTGCTGTCCCAGAACCCAAACGGGTTCGATATGCCCGAGCTACTAGACAAAATGTATCTGGACGAGCCTTTGCGGAAGGCACGCGCGCTCTATTCGGAGGCCGCACATGAGTTCAGGGAGAAGAACATCCATCAAAAGGTGGAGGTCTTCGAAATCAAGATACTCCAGACTCGGGGCGAACAGGTGTTTGCTCAAGTCCAAGGTCAGCTCATCCGAACTGGGTCATTCGAGGGCAAGACCTTCGTCGAAGACCCTCAATTCACACTCACTCTGGTTCTGCACCGGAACCCGAACATGCTCGACAACAAACGCTTCCCCTTGGCGGTTACTTCATTTGAAGAAAGCATTTTACTCTAGCGGATCATGATACGACGCACACACCTCTGCATAGTTCTTCTACTGATTGCGACACAGCTACTGTCGGCAAACGAAGACCGATATAATACCGAAGTCATCAAGGAATACGCCTTGGATGCCAATACGGTCTACAATATACCAATTGGCAACACGCCGACCACGGTCACGTTTCCCGGTCCTCTAGTATCGATTGACGGGGCCAACATCAGCAACAATCCAAGCAACAAAGCTCCGGTGCTATTGAGCTATGTTGACGGACACTATTATTTCTCGGTTCGTGCCGTACTGCCAAAGGCTCAAGCCGCCGTCAATGTCGTGCACAACGGGCAAACCTACGTCTTCAACTTCTATCACAAAGAAGACTCGATTCCATACCGAACAGTGCGGCTCCTCGGTGCGGATGCAGAGACAAGCTACGGTTCAAGTCGCCCCAGATGGGGGCATGAAATTCATAAAATAAGTCCGACAGCTTTGCTCTCCTTACTGGACCGTTCGAAGAGCCATTACCTGATCAACGAGGCTTATCCCGGGAAGCTTGACGGGGTCGAACACCGGATGCCTGACAATATGGTGACGGAATACAAGGATTTCACGGCCTCCGTGGACGAGATTTTTCGCTTCAACAAGTATGATACGCTCGTATTCAAAATTAACCTGCACAGCACATCGAAGGATCCGATTTACTACCAACCGCAGAGCGTGGCCATCCGTATCGGGCAAAATCTTTACTTTCCGTCGATAGCCGATGCCTCCGGCATTATTCCGCCAGACTCGGGAAGTGTTGCCTACATCGCGATTACAGGAAAGCCCAACGGCGAACGTGCAGATTTGAGTATCAAAAACCAGTTCCAGGTTATCGTCTCGAAAGTCAGCGATCCGGCGAAACTAGTCATTCCATAAACAGAACCGAAGCATGTTTGCATTTATCAAATCTCCCCTCGGCAACGCCCTGATCATGCTAGCACTGGTCGTATTCATTGGCGCATCCATCGTATTGAACTCATTAGCTCAAGCGGGCAGTTCCGACTTCACTCAGGCCGACGAGGCTTACGACTATAAGCCAGAGGTCTACGAACGCGACATCCCGCGATTCAAGTTGCCCAAAGAAATCGCCTCGGCCAAAGCCGCCCCCGTAGCTCCTGAGCAGACCGAAAAGACTCCGGAACCCATTCTGTCGCGCCCACTTCTGGCACGCCAAAAACAGAAGAAGACGCAGGGTGCCCTACCGCTCAATCTGTTTTCCTCTCAAGAATCCAAGGGAAATAATCTCTCCTCAAACTATGCACCTTTCGGTCGCCTTGTTCCCTGCGAACTCACCATCACGGTCGAAAGCAACTCAATCAATACACCGATCATCGGCCTTGTGACCGAAGACGTCGTTCATGCTGGAAAGGTAATCATTCCCGCAGGGGCCGAAGTGCACGGCAAAGCCAGCGAAGGGCGCACCCGCGATCGCATCGACGCCTCCGGCACCTGGAATTTCGTATGGCGCACACAGGATTATTTGAACGGAACCGAGCTGACGCTTGAGGGAATCGCATTGGATCGGGAAATCGACTTCAACACCGGATTATGGGGACTGCGCGACGGTTCCGCTGGACTGAAAGGCTATTTGATCAAGAGCGACAACTGGAACGAGATAAAGCTCTTCGCTGCCACCTTTCTAGCCGCCGCCACCCAAGGCATCAAAGATTACGATGAGTATATCACCGAAACGGGCTCCACCGTCCAGCTGGCTAAAAGCACCGCAGGCAATGCCGCACTGGACGGGACAACCGCGATACTCGAAGAGTACGCTCAGCAAATCCGTGATGCCATCGAACAGGATGGATTTTATATCCGCGTTCCCACAGGCAAACAGTTTTACGTCTACGTCACCCAGACCATCGACGTTCAGGAAGGCTCACGCGGAAACATCAGCAATTTGAACATCTGGAACAACCAAGACCCCAATAATGAAGGATAAACGAAACGAACGCTTCGCCATTGCTCTGCTTTGCCTGACCGCAGCGGCCTTGACTGGCTGTAAGACCAAGGATGAAGCAGCATCAACACCCCCGCCCCCATCAACACCGATTCAGGTTTCAGGGACGGAGTTGAATCCCTACAACATGGCGAAGATTCGCACGCCCGAGGCGATCCACGCCTACCATCTCGGCCCTTACGTCGACCCACAGGATTCGGGCATTCGCCATGACAGCCACCGTATTGCACGAGTGGAGCGCACCGCGAAATGGAACCTTTCGCCGAGCGCTCCTACGGCGGTGCCTTTAGGCCCAGTCATTGCTGTCGCTGACCCGGCCAAGCAGACGGCACCGCTCTCAGCGGAGCTCGAAAACAAGATCATTCAGGCAAACAACCTGATCGCAGCACTGGTCGAGCAGAACGATGCCCTACTCTCCCAGTTGGCGGAAAAAGAGGAGGCGATTCAATCGCTTTCACGCCGCGTATCAAAAATTGAGGATAAGTAATCATGCATACACGAACCTCAGACTTTGGCATACTGCCAAACCTGCCATCAGCTGAACAAATAGCGGCCTCGCGGGCAGGTAAAGAAATCGCGCGGTTATAATAGGAAAATCCTATGTCATTATCAAAAAGAGTTAGCCAAAAGTCCGAAGCGGTAAAATCAAAAGGTCCGAAGCGGAATCCTGAGATTGATGCTAAAATCGATCACTACATCAAGCAGCATCCCGAGCGGATCGCTTACTTGAAGACGGAAACCAAAGATCAGTTGATTCGCCGCTCTGTGTTACGAGACGCAATCAAGTACGACGCGAATACCACGCAGAAGGTCAAAGAAAACGAGGCAATTAATGCGTTTCTCAAAGAGAACCCTGAGATTGCTCAGTCCATTGAGAACAAGATTGCCAACGTGCCTGACGACAAGAAGCAGCAAGCGCGCTTGAACCTCGGACGCAAAGAAGCGACTAAGACTGCCCTGAAAATGTAACTAACAAGGTTGGCCGGGCGGGCAGTTAAGCCCGGTCAACCGCTTTTCATCCATCGATTATGGAAACGCCAAAAACAGAAATGCCTCCCTTGCTTTTGCCTCCCGAGATACAGGCGACCTTTGAACGCTCGAATACCTTTCTTCGACGCAAGTACGATGGAGTCGCACCAAGCGCGGAGCAATTAGTCATCTTCTACCTCTCGGGAGTCGAAGCGCACGAAATCGTCGCCAATCTTGAAAGGCAGGTCTTGCAAGTGTCGGGTAAGACCCCGCCCGACCAGGACGAGCACCTTTTACAAACCTACCTCGACATGGAGAAAGACGCGGAACTCAACCCCTGAAGAGGCTCAATATGAACAGACGACTTACAGATTCCATCGAGAAAAAGCACTTGAAGCAAAAGCTCAAAACCGGGCAAAAGGTCGGGGCTCCCGTATTGAATTGGGTTCAAAAGAATCCCGAATTCACCAAAGCCGTAGCCGACAAAGTGCCACACTTGGAAGTGACTGCATCTATCGTAGAGCAGAGATCGACCATCAAGCGAGGTGCGCGGATCAAACCCTAATAAACAAAAAAGCGGGAAACCCGCTGCCGGCTTTCCCGCTTATATGAACGACCTTCGCGCGGACTGACTACTCGCCTTCTTCGCGGTAAGGCCGTGCCCGCAGGGTGATACGCCCGTTTTTGGGCAGACAATCCAATAGGATGTTCAATCCGCCACCATCGCGGTGGAGAAAACCGACTCCGATTTTCGTCCATGACTTGCTTTCGCGATTCTCCAGCTGGGTCACTTGATAAGCCAAATAACTCGGCCGGTTGGTTTTGGCTTGGAGGTGGCTCTCCATTTCCAGTTCTGTTTGATCTTCCTTGCTGCTCATTTCATTTCCTTGGGTTGATGTGATGCAACAAAGATACCAAAGGTCATCAGGCTAAAATAGAGGAGCTTGAGAGACCTGAATTCCCCTATTTGAGGGAGCAGCGCACCGGTAAACTTGAGCCCATGAAAAACAAGATTACAGCACGATTGAAGCATGTGGGACGCGGTTACGAACTGGAAAAACTGCCGCCCGCCTTATTGAAAGCCGTGGTCGATGCCGCAATGCCATTGCTGGATGCCGAAATCAAAAAAGCCGAAGAGAAGGCGATTCAAAAAGTGGTCAACGAGAAATTCGTGGCCAAAGTGATCAAATCAGCTTTGGAGAGAAAAACAACACGGCCAGTCCCCCACTCTACTCAGGCTTCACTTTAGAGTAAATTTGATCAGTCGTGGGTTTGTTGAAGAGTTTGCCGATTTCAAAAACAGCGCAATTGGCATGAGGCTCGCTCATAAAGGCTACGGCGGCCCCGATCCGAAACTCCGATTCTGAGAACCAAGGCCACGTACCTCGAAACTCTGTTTCGGTGAGCGTCTGTTCGCCCGCCTCGCCCGTCCGGCTCCCGATGCCCAGCACCGAGTCCACGCCAGCGCGAAAGCTTCGGAACTCGCCTGCCATGAGCCAGTCGAATGGGTTCCGGAGGTAGCATGGAGTGATCTTGCCAGAGGAACCGCCCCGAAGGCAACAGGGTCACTTGCACTCAGTCCGATTCCCCGGAAGTCCCGCCCAGTACTATCCGAGGTCCTCGCGGGGACTGCAAACATAACGACCCGACCCGATTTGCCCCCTCGACCCGTTTTGCCCCCTCGACCCGTTTTGCCCCCTTCACAACTGTTGGACCGAAATTTTCAAGGGGCGCGTGGACTTGCTACCCGAACGCAGCATGCGCTTGCATGGTGTCCTTGATGCCTACTGCACCCAGAACTGAAGCACAACGTAGCCGAAAGAGCCCCTGCCATCCAAGCGATGCGGGGGCTCTTTCGTGTCTGCACACAACGAAAGGAATTATTATGAAACTATACTTCGATCTAAAGAAACTGGCCGCTGTCATTGATGCGGTCGGAAGCGGTCATGTTGAACCTTACACCGGCGAGGCATGGGGCACACCAGAACGGAATCCCCCCGGCATCATGGTGGTGGGCGACCAAGGCGTGTACGTCATCGGCAACGACGATCTTAACCTCAATCAAATGCGTGACGATGTTCAGTGATAGAGCGCTTGGCATCCTCACGATAGGTCTTGCCTAGTTCGCGAAGGGTAGCACCGAGCCGCCCGTAGCCTTTAGCTTCGGCCTGTGAGGCGATCCTCTCCCATTTCTCGGCGAGCTTGATTTCATCTTTTCCCCCGCTAAAGCCATGGACACCCCTGGAGTTGAAGATACGAATGCGCAAGCCCCGGCGAAACTCCGTGTCGTCTTTGGAATCAAGCGGATCGCAGACAGAGTCGATCCAAAGCTCGTCTCCGTCTTTGGGTGCATAATAAAGCACCTCACCGATCTGGTGCGATGCAGCCTCCCAATGCCCGGATGCCACGCATGCCTCTTTAACCGAGGCCAGCCATGCCTTAAGTTTATCACCGCTGAACACGCCTCCACGCTCCGTACCGGGCGGATAGTTCCAGTCCATCAGCAGTGTATAAGCATTCCGCGCCATTGAGGCCTTACTTTCGTCGACCTCAGGCTGGTCTTCTATCCCCTCGGTTTCATCGTCTCTTTCAACCTCGTGCCTAGGTCGATAGACCGCACGAATGACCTCGCAGAAGAATTCCGGCTGTTCTGCCAAGCGACGGTACAGAGTCATCGGACGCGCTCCTCCGCTATGTTTATCAAGAAGTGGAAGGTAATTCCATTCTAGCGTCGCCAAACGCTTTTCATCTATAGACTCGACCTCCTGCAGGTGCTTGAAAATCTTTTGAATCGCATGTGCATCAATGCGGTTTTCCTCTGGATCGAATTTTTCCAGTGCTAGCAGGGCTAACTCCAAATAGACACCGGTCCAAAGATCACCTAACCAGAAACACTGTATCGCCATATCGGAACGTCCGTTCCCAATAAGCTGTGTAATAGCGTGCTCGAAGCCTTCCAAACGATTGCGGTCTGGATGGACACGAGCGCGCTTCCAATATTCTACCTTATTCGTGCCTAGTTCAGATTCGGCTCGCTGCCATATTTCCTGCACGGAGGGTAGTTGCGCAAAAAACTCTGCCTGGGCAGTCACAGACCATTGAGAGCGATCCATGCCATCAATCCATTCCCAATGCTTGCTATGAAAACGACGCCATATGTAGGCAACAGCAAAGCGATAATCAGCGTCCGTCTTCGATTCTAAAAGCACCGGCAGATATTCCGCATCATCGGCCAAAGTTTCGTCCGCGCCACAGGCATTGCCGACCTCATTTGGTGAGTCTACGGCTTGCCAGAATCTTCTCAGCACCGCCGTTCCTCCAAGCTGTTTAATCTCCTTTAATGCCTCAATACGTTTCTCAAGCAGCCGCTGACGCTGTTCCTCCCAATCACCTGTATCATCATAGAGATTCATATCTTGACCAGAGAATAAACGACGGTGCCGCACCTCTGGCTCTTGCGGTTTCAAGCGGTCAGCTACCTCCTCAAGCTGTTGAAGCATCTCATCAGGCACTTTCCACGCGTCACTATCCGCATACTTGCGGTGATTTGAGGTTTTGTTCGAAATCTCGGTCCAGAGCGCGAGTCGCTTTTCTTCGGGCAGATTTAGAACATCACCCGACAGCAGGCGATTCCGGTAATTCTCCATAAAATTACTGAGCCTGGGATGGATGTGAAAATAGAATGGCAACAATTCTGCTAGCTTTTCAGAGTCACGCCCAGCTACATCCAGCGCTAGTTCGGCATAAAACCCCTCATCCTCCCAGCGCTGGCCATTGGTCACACCGTCTTTCCAGTCTTCAGGAATGTAATCACGCCATTTAGGTCGGTGCGTCGGATGGCCGATAGAGTGGTTTACAGGTAGCAGCTTCAGAATCAGCTTCCAGCCGACTTCAGGATATTCACGGACGGTGGAACGCACAGCGGCATGACGGCGATCTGTGCTCGCGACCGTTTGCGGGAACCATGGAAGGAGGATACCCCTCAATGAGTTGTCCGGGCGATTGGAGTAGTTTCCTCCGGGATCAACCGCTGCCAGATTTGCGAGAATATCGCACACGCGAATCAGATAATCATCGTTCCAAGCCAGAGATTCCAGAGCCCAGAGAAGACCGGTCATGAAGCTACCGCCATGGAACATGTCTCCTTCTTCGGAAAAGACCCCGGAGAAGGGTTCATCGGGCTTCTCGCTCGCACCACCCACGGCTCGTAGGAATTCATCCGGTGCAGCTTCAGCCAATAGCGGAAGGACATCGTTCAAGCTGGCCCAGCGTTGCGAGTCGGCTTCGGCGAGCAGTTCGCGCACGACAAGTGACGCTACCTCTTGACCGAGGCCGCTTCGGCAGGCTGAGAGCGAATGACAATGTGAACCGAGAAGCGCGAGCGTCTCAGCAATGCCCTCGCGCAAGCATGACGAGTAAGCGCGCTCCTTTCCATATATACTTGCTGCATATCGCTGATTTTTTCTAAGCTGAAGGCGTGGGTCGGGCTCTGAGAGCACTTTGATGGCCAGCGTCTTGAAACGCTCAATAACCTCTGCGCCAATCAGGCCACCGAGGTAGAGCCATGACTCATAGCGGGATGTAAACTTCCAGCGCCCAATTGCAAACTCAAGGGGAGCGGCCTTGGCGCTGGCTGCTTGGCGAATCCGAACGATCCACTCCCCATATCCGTTTCCCGATAATTCTTCGATTGCCTGCTGATCACCGGGATTTTCATCCTTCCACTGCGCCAACATTTGAGCGATTGCCAAGTCTGCTGCTTCTGATTGTGTCGCCCAATCAGGTCTCTCAGAGAGCCCCTGAATCAGTCGAAGTAAGAGGTTCAAATCACGCCCTGATTTATTGGTGAGTCCCCTCGCGCGTTCTTCAGTGTATCCCGACTTCACCAAGGCTTCCTTCATGTCATGAACTCGCGGGGGGTACAGCTCACATGAATTTCCATGCGGCGGTCCGCCTGGGAACCCGGAATAAATCACTGCATGGCCCGAAGAAGTGGCGAGCTGGAGTAACTGTGAACCACGTTTCGAATCGATATCGAAATCAGCAACAAGGATGTGGCGTTCTTGTAGATTACAAGCCTCGCGCCAGCCTTCCTCACTCGAAAATATCAGGACGCGTGGGAGAAATTTTGGCTGTATTTCTTCGTCCAGCGTCTGTAGGTAAGCCGCGATAAAGTCTGCAACGTGATCTGGGTATCTTGTGTCAATTCGGAGCCTAGACGACTCCTGTTCGATTAGTATTGCTGTCAGTTTCTGAAAAGTTTCCTGTCTTCCCGAGGTGAACAACTCGTGGCACAAGGAAGGTGGCTCCCCGTAAGAACGAAGCACCTCCCATCTAGATTACCCTGTCTCAAACCCAGAGCGAAGTCCCAAGATACGGCAGGCAAACCATTGCCCCAATGCCGGAAAATAAGAAAGCCAATCAGTGAGGAGTGCGCCATTGATGACTTTTACTACACTCCACTCGTTTTGGTCTTCACGTGTTTTTGTCCATTTAGAGACTCCTTCTTCCTTCCATGTGTTCTGCCAATCGTGGGCGCTGGATCTTGGCGTAACGAAAATGAATGAAGACTCCTTTCGGACATCCTCAGGGATGACGGCGGTGAGTTCCCGATAGTCCTTGGTTGCCTTGTTTCCCGCCTTCTCCCCTGTTCCAATTTCCCAAAAGCTTCGACCGTCTGGAACGAAACCTTTATATCCAAATTCGGTCATAACCTCCCCGTCTGAACCTGGCTGATTGACATGCAACGGGAAACTTTGATGCGTTGCGGTGGGGCAAGATACCGAGACTAGCTTGCTGATCAGTTCGACGATTAGCGTCTGGGCTTCCCTGTCATTCTTGGAAACCCAATCGTCCAATTGATGTTCATTAATTATTTGAAGCTTTGGCATATTAGTGAAGGTTTTACGTGAGTAAGTTATCGTATGGTGAGAATACCAGCAACTGGCTACATTCTAAATTTTTTTAGCTGTCTTCCTCGCCTCCAAGATTCCACTCTTTGTAGACGCAATCCAGGAAACGAACTCCAACTTCAGAGTTAAAGTCATCAGGTATTATATCGCCACCATCTGGCTCCTGTCCCCGAGGAAAACCAAACTGGCCAAGGTAATAGCCATATAATCTGGCGGTTTCGGTGATAATATTTTCTGCAAGATAAACAACTCCTAGAGACAACAGACGGGTTTGCTCAGACTTCTCATCAGGTTTGGTTTCAGATAACCAGAGGCTACCTAAAGCTAGCACAATATCAGAAACTTGCCCAAGAGTATCACGAAAAACTGAACACATCTCTTTCTTTGAACCGGCGGCAACAGCATCGCGAATTCCATCATGCATGAGACGGTGAGGTACCATTAGTAGGTGATTCAATAGAGGCTCTAAGACATTACTTGAGTTGAGACCATAATGAAACATGCGCACAAGGTGATCCTTTAGTATAGAACTATCTCGAAACTCTTCATATTGTGGTGCCATTGCAAAGCCGTCAGCCATCTGCACAATGGATAGCCCAGCACGATCAGCATACTTGCGCAACGCGTCTGGCTTAAAGCCAAGGTTTATTTCAATGAATCGCCAGCCCTCTTCTGGCACTCCGCGCTGAACCAGAATACTAAGCAAGATCGAGAGTCCTGGATAGTCCGGGTGAATTGACGAAACTCTAAACCTGAAGAACTCTAAAGCCTGATCTAAATACTGACTCGGGTTCTCATCCCAAAGGTTTGAAAGAAGAGCGGCCTTCAAGTTAAGCATATATGGGCTATCCGGGTGGAAATTTAGTGCACTATCTATCTGCACCAAAGCTTCTTTAATCTCCCCTGAATCTGCCAAGGCGGTGGCATACCAATACGGAGTATGCGCCCATTGATCGTTCAGGTTTGGTTCGATCTCATATGCTATCCTGAATAAGCGAACGGCTTCCTCAGCCTTACCAAATACAACGCACAAGGTGTTTGCCTTGCATAGGTAGGCCTCGACTAGCTTTCCATCAAGCTTAAGTGCCTGTTCATAACAATGAAGTTCTTCTTCATGCTTCTTTCTTTTGAAAAGAACACTGCCCAGATTTTTCCAAGTCTTGGCAGAATTTGGATCTAGAGCTAGCGCCTTGCGATAGTTCTCTTCAGCTGCCTCTATTTCACCGAGGTCACTTTGAACATTAGCGAGATTATAAAAATCAACTGAACGTCCAAGCCTGTTCGCGCCCCATTCGTATACTTCAAGCGCCTTTATCAAAAGTGGTTTGGATTGCTCTAGGATTCCTTTTTCTGCCCAGATTGTGGCCTTCAACAACTTCACGTTGATATCATCTGGCATGAGCCTCTCAGCTCTGACACAAGCCGAGAGAGCTGCGGCATAATTTCTTAAATGGTTTTCAATGTGCGCAAGCCCTTTCCAAGCTCCAAAATCATCCGGCTGCTTTTGAGTTCTAGCTATAAAACTAGCCCGAACAGATTCTGGAGAATGATTACGAAACAGCTCACCCGCATTCCCCGCGCTGAGGCCACGGAGCTCGACCTGGCTTTCTACAGATGATACCGTTTTGTCCGGAGAAAAATTGAAATACTTCTCGACCAAGTCGGGATAGTAGCATTCCAGCTGGATTAACAACCAACCCCGATCATAGATAACGAGTTCAATACCCTTACCTATACGCAACTGCTCACGAAGTTTATCCTGCTTCTCATTCGTAACCGACTGGCTCGTCACAAAAACAACTGAACGAACAGCCGAGCTGTGATGGATGATAGTTGGGATATCTCGCAAAAGCTTGTTCTCCCATTTCTTTTCTAGGCTAAATTGAAACGCAGTAT
Source organism: Thalassobacterium sedimentorum (assembly GCF_031127905.1). Taxonomy (GTDB): domain Bacteria; phylum Verrucomicrobiota; class Verrucomicrobiia; order Opitutales; family Coraliomargaritaceae; genus Thalassobacterium; species Thalassobacterium sedimentorum. Next base: position 23,823 of record NZ_JARXIC010000029.1, read on the forward strand.
GTATTTCAACCCTGTCCTTAACCCAGACACGACACTCGGCGTCCCGGCCATGGTCGCGCCTCCCCCCGGCAGGAACAATCTCTCGGTAACCATTCCGTATAAGCAGATCTACGCAAAGATCTTCAAATGCCAGAGGCTCGATACTCCTTTCTAACGCATATTCAACTAAGCTGAGTGGTGGCATTGTTTGATGTATAAATCTAGCGCGAAAAGCTTCCTAATCATAGCTCAATCAAGGATTCTTGCTCCAGCGCATGGCGACATTCACGCACGGCATCATATATAATAGCACCGTGTGTACTAACAGGCTGATATCTTTGATACTTATCTTCTTGTGATTGGAACAGAGCAGCATTTCCGGTCTGGAGCCTTTCGTGAAGATTGTCAGGTACTAGAAACTTTGCTTCTGAAGAGATAGGCAATACTTCATGCTCAAAAATTGAGACTCCCGCCCAATCATAGTCACCTGCATAGAGAAATTCTGGACGGTGATCCCCGACCCATGCACGCCATTCGTTCGCCCAGTTCCATCGAAGGACAGTTACTGCCCTAGGAGGAAGTGGCAGACGTAGTCGCCCTGCATTAAGAAATGCCTCAACATTCTCGATACCAAGGATACGCAACGGACTAATAGAAAGGCCACCAAGTCGATTCGCCGGAACAAACAGAGCCGTTCCTGGTTGAGGTGTCGCAGATATTCCGTCGATGAATATCTCTGCATCGCCAAGAACGCTCAGATATAACCCTTTCATCGGCGCTACAGGTAATGTTTTGGAATTTCCCGTGGCTTGTGTGACCTCTGCCCGTGAGCGCTCAGGTCCATCTCGAAGCGAAACAAAAGAGTTCAAATCTCGAATTGAATAGTGGTTTGCTAGAACTGATTCTAGCTTTTCTGGATCGGCGACTATCCTATAGCCTGCCCCCGATTTCTGTAATCGGATTGCCCCTCTGTTTAACAAGTCGTCACGAAGGACCTTATTTATCTCCGAGCGCGCCAGAGATGCGCCTCGCTGGAGATTCAGTAGCTTGGATGCCTGGATCGGAGTTATTCGCATATCGGGCGTTTGCTGATAATTTGCTCTCCACCGAAATACTGTCCTCGTTTCCGAACGCGGAACCAATAGCGGAAGCCCTTTGAAGTAGCGCTGTGACCGGCTGTGATAAGGAAAATGCGCTTCCTTTCAGCGTAACGAATGGCTTCCTTGACGTATTTCGGTGCCAATACGCCGGTCTCGTCTAAGATGCAGTGCAGATAAGCCTGATCCTCTCCCGCAAGAGCCTGCCCGCGTATCAAGTCGATGAGCGAGAGATAAATGAGCATCTTCACGAGATAGTCCGTCCCTGTTGAACCGATATGGTCGAGCGAAGCACGAAACCCATGGTCGTGACCATTCTCGATTACTCTAATCGCAAACTCGAAACTATCCTCCAGCTCAAGCGCATCGCGCCGTTCCTTTTCCAATTTCTTCACGAGCGCCTCGAAGGTCCGGATCGCTTCCTTCACCAAAGAGTCGTCAGCTTGCTGCTGAAAAAGGTCGATTTCCGTGCCAAAGCTTATGTTCTGGAAGCGCTCTATCTTTTTGAGTTGGTTCCATAGCTCAGATGGTTCGTCTTGGACCCGCAGTTCTATCGCATCCAGAACATCGATGAACTTGTCTTGAGCCAAATCCTCCTGGACCCTACGCGCAGTCGCTTTGACCTGCCGAAGCGCATCCTCAATCCGCGAAACTTCACGGACAATCTGCGAGATAATGCTGTCAAACTGCTTGGTCTGGAGCGTTCGGAAGCGTTGAATTTTGTTTAGCCTGACAAATGAGCGCAACTGGTCTACCACGAAAATGTTCCACATGAAGCCATCAGGGATTGGAGTAAAGCCCAGATCGTTCTCCTCTCCCGGTCGAAATTCAAATTTGTTCAAAAACTTACGAGCTAAACTGTCACCATTTTTGTTTATGCCATGAAGTTGGTTGTGAATGCCACTCGCTGTTTGTACCAGCTCCCGTAGTGAGCCAGGCAAATAATCAGCAGCTGGTTCCAGCGATTTGTCGGCAAACAGTCCGAGATATTCGATTGCAATGGGATCTTTGCGAAAGCTCTCAATCTCATTTTTGTCGCGGCTAATTGCATTCAAGTCCTCGGTCAGCTTATTGATAAGTTCACTGCAGGTCTTCTCCTCCTTAGAAAAGTTTCCGAATTGGATCCGCCGCTCTTTCTCAATGGTTTCAATAGACTCGCCCAACTCCAATCGTCGATTTCGCCAACTGGGAAGTGGATCAATGTCCTCACGCTTGTGTTGTTGGTATTGTTCGACAACTAAGCGATAATCCTCGACCTCATTAAGCGCCTTAGCAGCTAAATTCTTTGCCGTATCCGCTTCATTGATAACTTCAGGGTTGGCACCTTTTTCTCCAAGTTGCTTCAAGAATTCTGTTTCAATGACTTCGGACTGAACCTTGTAATGCCTTCCCTGGTCTTCAATCTGTTTAGCAACTTCGCCTAATCGCTTTCCAACCTGCTCATTGAACCTGTTCCTTTCCTTTTCCTCATCGTCTTGCGCCTTTTCCCTCCTTAGCTTCGACTCGCTGCGAATACCACTTTCGTTCTGATCAAGTTCCCGGCGCTGCGTTTCGAGCATATTTTCCCGTTCCCTGATACGCGTCTCCTCATCCTTTCGATCACTCTCACAACGATTCTCTAGATTTGTGATGGTGTTCGACAGATCAATTTTTGCATTCGTGCCATTGCGAATTCGTTTCTCTAAATCATGCTTCTCAGCATCCCAGCCTTCTACCTGTTGACGACGTTGTTTTTCCAGCGCATCACGCTTCACGTCTATTTCTGCACGCAACTCCTCTGCCCGTTTTGCAAAGTCGTCTCGGATGCTTTGATTTTCAGCAAGCCGACATTCTAATGTGGAGGGATCCACCTCAACGGCTTCCAGCTTTTCAAGTTCCTCCTCGTTCAACTTGAGACCTAGCAGAAGTGATTCTGCACCGGCGTCGATACCAGCTTCGAGTGAAGCCGCATCGCGAAATATGAAACTCCTTGCAAGGGTTCGACTAGCAGTAGGGAGCCATTGTGGCTTATCCCGGCGAATGAGTCCTGCAATCGACTTTTCCATGCTGTCAAGATCGGCACGGATACTCTGGCGCTCCTCGTCTAACGTTTTCTTTTCTCGTGCAAGGGTTTCATCCAATTTTTCGCGCTCGTGCTCCAGTGTTTTCGATGCGGTTTCATGCCGAGCCTGCGCGACCTTCGCTTCGGACGAAATACTTTCGAGCCGGCTTTCCCATGTTGCCAGGTCCGATTTCAGATGCCCATGCTCCTCGCGCTTACGCCGAAGAGAGTCTGGCTCTTTCTTTGCATGAAAAAGCTTCCACGATCCCGCAACATTATCCGCTTTCGCATTCAACTTCTTGCGCAAGGGCGTCAGTGCATTTAATTTCTCCTCCTCCTCCTCCTCGATTAGCCGACGTATTTGGTTCAGCTTCTGACGCAAGCTCTCCAATTCTCTGTGGCGCTCATTCTGGTGTTGGGACTTCTGCTTTTCTAATCGAAATAAAGCTTCGTCCTTTGCCTGCTTCAGACTACTCAATAGTTCATCGCGGCGTTTTGATTCATCCTCGTATTTTCCGGTAAGTGCCTTATAGTGAGCATCAGCTTCTGCTAACTTCTGCCGAAGCACCGGAATTGTGTCGATCGCAGCTGCCTTCTCCTCAATCCGCTTTTCCCGGTACTCCTGCTCACGCTTTTCTCCACGCTCGATATTCACTTCCAGCTTACTGATTTGGTCTTTCAGGTCGTCAAGCTTTTCCTGAACTTCACGCTCTTTCTTCTGATACTCGTCCTTAAGTGCAGTAAGATTAGCCTCGGCCTCAGCTTTCAAGCCTTGGTGCTCGGTCTCTTTATCAGGAACCGCCTTAGACCGTGCTACAAAGTCTCGAACCAGGCGTTCCAATTGCTCGGAGAACTCTTCGTATTGATCCGCTAGATCCAAAATCGATTCTGCGATTCTTTGATTATTGAGATAAGTGCTGACTGCACGGTTAATTCTCTGGAAATCGCTAAGGTTGTTGCGCAATTGCCTCAAATCGATTCGTAACGACTGAGGCGACTCGATCAAACCACAGCAAAGGGCGCGTTTCAATCGGCTCGCATCCATGCGATTTACAGTGAAAATGCCGGATATGATACGAGGTAAAAGGTCGACCTGCTGGCTGGCTCGTGGGTTGGATCGAAAAACAGTGTAGGGGCTTTTGCGCACGCCATAAATGGTGTGGCGAAAACCTTCGTAGCTGGACTGTGTATCGTGCGCAATCAGTCGGGAGTCCAGTTCGCCACGCACCGTTTCTAAAGACCGCACCACACGGGTCGGATCAATATAGATGCTTTCATCATAGGCATCATCAACAAACAGAAACTGGACTCGGGAGGACGGACGTGATACTGCAATATGAAAAGGATGGGCACCGCCTGAGCGCTGAACCTCGTAGATCAGATAAGACGGTGAATCACCGAGGTAATGGGATGCAAAATCGCTCTGGGTAGTGTGAATCCCAAAGCTCGCATTCTCATTGTTGCCGACGTAGAAAAAAAGAATTGCCCGGAGCAAGGTCGTCTTACCATGCCCGTTCATCCCGACAATCTGGACATGGCCGTCGCAAGGCACCTCCAATTCCGAGTAGCCTCCGGAGTTGATTAGAATAACCCGCTTCAACGTATTCATGATTCAGTTCCCTCCTCTTCATTCCTGATAACGATACGATCCGCGAAATCCATCAGGTAGTGAACTGCTGATAGAACCCGGAATTCCCGCCGATCCGATTGCTGGTCCTCAAGGAAGCCTCGACCAGACAGTTTGCCCAAGAGGCTTTCGACCCGCTCGAATACAGTTTCGCCCTTACAGGCATTCTGTTGAAAGACCTTAGCGCTGCGCGGGTCGTTTTGGCATCGACTGGCTAGATCAATTGCTGAAAAAACGACGCCTTCCCCAAAGCCTTCTATATGTTGGGTCAGGAAGTTCAGAAGAGTCACCTGTTCTACAATGCGCCTAAGTTTCTCCTCCTGAGTTATGGATATCTCCTCATCAGGCACGAAATAGAAACAGTTGTCGCCTTCAACTAAGCGCAGACCAATCTTCTGGAAATAATCCCGGCAAGCCTGCACATACTGACTTTCCTGCAATGAACGATAAAGTTCGCGATCACCGCCCGGCCCATTCTCCGAAAGAATGAGGTTGCTTCCTCGGCTGAGCCGTTGAAAAAGCTGTTTGATGATATCTGGCGGTGGCTGACAGTCGTTCATTAGTGGCTGGGTAAAGGTAACACTTCAAGATATTCCCATTCGTCAATCCGTCGGCTTCTCCCATCGTTGACTTTGCAACGATTGAGCAGGTCGGTTGTAGTGAGAATCTCGCAAAACAGAGAAATACGCCGTTCTATCTCTAGATGCTCGCCGTCCAGTTTGACATTGGCAAGGTATGCAAAGAGGTCCCGTTCTTGGTTGGAAAAGTCTTCAATCAGCTCCTCTGCATCGATCAGTATTTCCGGCTCGGCAGGTGCTTCCATCCGAGGAAGAACTACGCGACGAGCGTTCTCCCCTGCGTCCGCGATGCCTTGTTTTGCTAAAACGCGTGCCAACATAGCCGGGTTCTCATCAAGCAGATTCGGGGCAAGCACCGTGTGGAAGTTGAATGATGTAACCAAAGGTCCCTCCAAGGTTTCAGCGACCTCAGCTACATTGCTCTGCGTATCCAATTCGTATCGATCAATCAGGTCCTGCAATTGGATTAGCTTACGAACCCGAGCATAATCCCTGCGAACCCGGTTGAGATACTCAGCAATCTGTTGAAGACTTTGGATTACTTTTTGGCCAACGGAAAGGATCGCCTCAATCATCTGGCTCCGGGCTTGGAGCAAAGCAGTATCACGGTTGATCTGAAATACGGTGGCCTGCTTCATCCTTATGTCCACCTCTCCGAGGACCGTGCGTAAGGCCTCGGTCTCCTCCAGTCGCCACTGCAGCTTGGCCTCCTTCACTTCATAGTTGGATTCTGTTCGGTAGTCGTAATCCGCTGCTCGCTGCAACTCGTTGTTTTGACGCAAAAGGCGATTTCGGAGCTGCTTAAGAATCCTCACCAGCTTCGCAATACAGCGATTCTGCTGTGAAAGATCATTTGTCTGGTGGTAGAATCCTTCCCATCGATCAAACTCCTTGAGATCCGTCTCCAACCACTCCACGGGAGCGGCATCACCCGCTTCAAGCATTTGTTCCAAAAAGCCTTCGACACGTTCATCCAGGCGGAAACCCGAATCCTCTTCCAATAGCACGTTCAGGCGGAGAAGTTCTCGGACTGTGTCTTGATCAAAGCTCTCAAAAACCTCTGTTGTCGTTAGCTCTCGGTCTCGGTTCCTGAAAAACACCTCCACTGGGTCACGGTACCGCTTCTGGAAGAGGTGTAAGAACTGACGCGAGTGATTTGCCATGATTATACTTTGTACCCTAACATCTCTTTCGTTTGATTAGCTATAGGTTACAAACCTCGTGGTATAAATTAGTTAAGTGATCTATTGTGAGGTCAAGAATCGGCTCGTACATGAAGGAATTCAGGTGAATATTTGAACTAACAGTTACGCTCACTTTATCGAGCGTTTGTAACTCTGGCGTGTTTGGATCTGCGGTTTGCAATTCCTTCATTAACTGTCCGAACTGGTTATCTGATAGGCACCAATAATTGGGCTCACCTCTCAAACTTCTTAATTTGGCTATTAAATAAATTTCCGCCTTAAGTCGCACGGCTATCGACATTAATACCTTATCTTCAAGGCATAGACCTGTATTTGTCTCCCGGTTTTTAATATCGTCTGCATTTTGAAAAAGCAGATCGATAAAAACAGCATCCCCCCTACTGCTACTATGGGACGTTCCAAAAAATCGGTTATAAATATCCAAAAAATCAACTACTTTAATGGCATCTGTATCGCTCTTCCAATGCAGGAGAGATGTCAGCTTTAAATAGTCTGAGTCACCATCTCCCCTAGTATATTCGATAAGATTCCGAACGAAGGGTACTGATGCGCAAAGAATTCGTTCGTCATCCGGGATCTCTTCTTTCCATTTTTTTACAAAGATATTCTTAATGCCATCTGCCTGAACCAATTCAATTGAGTCGCTACATTTGTTTGCCATCAAACATCGATTGTATGCGACATAGCTATTCTGAATTGAGCGAAAGAAGTCGAAGTTATGCGTGAGAATTACTTGCGCGAAAAAGTCATGCTTGCTTAGGTCTTTGAGACACTGGATGATCGCATGTTTGTTTTTGTAGTCGAAAGAGTCCGCCGCGTCGTCAATTACAAAAAGAGTTCTCTGTTGGTTTAGAATACGCTCTTCGACATCAAAAATGAAATATAACAGATACAAAGCGCGGCTTTCACCTTGGCTTAAAGTCCTTAGCTCAGAACGGCTCCAGACAACACGGTCTTCCCCGTCTTCAAAGATGAATTGTAATCGAGCTTGTTCTTTACCAAGAACGACTGCTGTTTGATTCTCAACCGCCAGCCTGAAAGGCATATCGATGAAACGACTATTAAATAAATCAATTGCTTTAGCCCATTGCGGCACGAACTGAGCAGCAGTCTGCTCGATTGCGGCCATTTCCTCTTTACTGGCATTATATGATTCGAGATAGCTGTCAGCATCTGCGTTGTCACGGATATAGAATGCCCATAATTCTTTGCGCAGCTGATTCTGGTTCTGAGGTTTAGTCTTTTCCAAAAATACTTCTGTCAATGAGGGGGACAGACTCTCGAACAGATCAGTAAGCGCTTGAGTTTGAGCATTTTTTGACAGCTTTTTGCGGATATCTTTGAGCACTTGGTCTGCGTCAATCTCCTCATGTATTTGCTCAATTTTCGAATTTAAGCTCTCTTGGTCTAAAGATTCTTGCTCTCCGGATAGGTGAACTCGATGACCGCTTTTAAAGAAACCTTGCTTGTCGAGAGTGCTAAATGAGGCTTCCGCTTTTGTTGGATTAAAAACTCCTTTACGGTAAATCGTCCCCACCTTATCAAATAACTCCTGATAGCGTTGGTTGAATTGCTGAGCATTGCTCAAGAACTCAGGACTTTTCAGAATCTCCAGTGCCTTTGGTTCAAATATTACAGCATAAACGAATTGCGTGTAATCCTCTGTATCTGCGCTTTCCTTCGCAAGTCGGACACAGTCTGCAAAGTTTGAGTTATCCCAATCCTGGGTGATACTAGTTTCGATATCATCTTTCTTCAGCTTCGATTTTTTCTGCAGCGAATTAACCAGTTTTGTTTTTAGCTTATCCAGATCTACGAGGATTTCATCGTAACGGGCTTTGTGTTCCGGATTGACGAGGATATTCGTAACCGCTGGCCGGTCTCTCTTAATCTCGATTACTGAGTGGAGAACGTAAATATTTTCAGAGTCGATAGGTTGCCCATCTACTTCAACTTCACACTTAGTTTCTCTGTCGAAGCGTTCCTCTCGTGGCGACCTTCCTGCAGAAAGATCTTCAAACGTTTTCGCAAAGGAGGTTTTCATCGACCCATTTGGAGCATAGAGCGCATAAGCTCTAGGTTTTCCACGCTGACCGTTTCCCAGACTGAAATCGAATTCGTGCTCTAGGGAACGTATACCATAGCAGTTGTTGAAATTGATTCTAACTGTATTCATTGCTTTACCTCAACAAATCGGATCATCTTCCACTCCCTTCATCCTTCGCATAAGTAATACTTTGTAGGGTCTCATTTAGTTCAGAAAGGTTAACGAAACGAATGTCGATCGACTCCTCCTCTATTTCCTCACGTCCAAAAGGGACGACACACAAGACCTCAGAGCAGCCGAGTTTGGTTCGAAGGATTTTGGCAGTGATCACGGTTTTTGATATGTCGCGGTGCACATTACTTTTGCACTCCAAGGCGATCTTCCGGCTACCAATGTTTACCAGAAAGTCGGTGGATGCGGAGCCACGGCAGAAATCCGCAAAGTAGCTATGTTTTGCCAGTTCAAGTTCACGGGCAACAGATCGCTTGAAGAGGATCGACTGAGTTTTTACCTCCAAAAAACGCTCGACGCGCTCCTCCTCCGCTTGCGCATTTGCTGCCTCCGAAATGAGCGGGGCAAGCGGAAGCCCTTCCGCATCCTTCGACTCGTAGGCCGCGATCAGCATCTGCTCCTCCTCCTTGGAGGTGCAAAGTCGCTTCATCAGGCGTGAGAGGGTCACTTGGCGAGGCCTAGACTGCCCGGTCACAATCCGACTGACGGAAGCCGCACTCAGACCGATATCCTCGGCCAATTGGCTCCCCGTCAGCTCGCGATGCTCCATGAGCTCGCGAATGACAGTTGATAAACTTTGCATGCAAGCATTGATGCTCCGCGCACAATACTACGTCAATAATTAAAGTTATTAAAGTTGTTGAAGTTAGCAAACGGCAACCTTCGGTTAAATCGGTTTGAATAAAAACCCCATCTGCAGCCCGGGCGTCTCTTGCTAGGCATCTTTCTTGCCCGTCTACTTAAGATCGTAGAGAATAAGGGCTACTTGGTCGGCTATGACGAGGAACGGATGAACCCGGCATGGGTCGCCTACCGCCTGAAATACAGCAGCGCAGGACGTACAGCTGAGCGCCCTGACGGCTTCGAGGCGGATCTGAAACTCGCGCTAGGGTCGAGCGCCATGACTACACGAATTCTGGCTTTAATCGTGGCCACATGGCACCCAACTACGCTATTGGCATGACATTCAGTGAAGCCGCCCAGATTGAGACTTTCTTGATGTCCAACATCGTACCACAGACCCCGGATCTGAATCGAGGTCCTTGGAAGGAGGTCGAACAGCTGATCGCCAATGACTACCTCCGAGAGGGACAGGAGCTATGGGTGATTACCGGGCCGATTGACGAAGAACCGGTCGCAGAGCTGGAATCTGGGGTGACGGTACCCACAGCCTTCTTCAAGGTCGTGATCGACGAGATGGATGGTGCCACCCGCTTACTGGCGCGGGTGATGCCTCAGACTGCGGGTAGCGCGGCAAGACTGAATTCCTACTTAGTCTCAGTGGACGAGATCGAGGCGGCTACGGGACTGGATTTCTTCACCCTGCTCAATGAAGCGTCCGAGGGGCATATGGAAGCGGTACGGGCGGTGAGGATGTGGTAATCATACTTTCATTTCACAATCGAATGCATTTTATCCTATCGGTTAACTAAACAAATATGTACCGTCCGCAAAGAAACCACTCAACTACTACGCTCTACTCATGCCTTCATTAACAAAAGCCCTGCAAACATTTGATGCAGTTCAATCCAATCTCGATAAGTTAGGTGTCCTCTGGAACGAAATATCTGATTTGATCCCAAAAGGCATTGCATTTGTTGATTCGAGCGAAAACGCATATGATGACCGATGCCGCACTTTTACCGATATTGCAAAAGCGCTACCCAAAATCGACGGTTGGAGTATGCCCATTGATTTATATGACCTGAATGCAATTGGTCAGATGAGGCTAGATGCTGCAGAACTAGACGAATTTTCATGCAAAGTTGCGGTTGAAGATGCGATATATGCGCAAGGTAAGCATATCCAAGATTACAGATATCGTTTCAGTAAGAAGCGTAGAGCCTTGGTGCGCGCCAAACTCATTGAGACAATGGAGCATGTTGATAACCTAATATTGTCACTAGGGAAATTGTATCCTACGGGCTTCCAACCTACAGACCAGTCCTTAAATAACCCAGAATGGCTGGACTTAGCTTCATCTGTTGCACTTATAAATACACTCCTGGGAGATTCGATCAAACGCCCTAAAGGATGGAGTGATCTTAACCGCCATCTTCATTTCGGATTAGTTTGCGACCTCTTTGATATTATTAAGCATGACTGGCCTGCGGTGAAACAAGGGATTGAGGCCTCGCTCTATGGAAACGATGAAGCGCTACCAGTAGATGTCGGCGATTTAGGGGAATTGGTGAGTTCGAACCCCCATGGTGAAGTAGTGAGTGGTCTAGCATGGGAGACACTGTCACCTGAAAGTTTTGAACGCCTAATCTTTACCTTAATTTCACGCACTCCAGGCTACGAAAACCCTCAATGGCTGACTGGAACCAATGCTCCTGATCGAGGACGAGACCTTTCGGTTTCTCGTGTTACGCAAGATCAACTTGGTGGTACGTTGCGACATCGACTTATAATCCAATGCAAGCACTGGTTGTCTAAAAGTGTGTCACTACCAGACTTAACCGCCGCCAAAGGTCAGATGACGCTATGGGAACCTCCACGCGTAGATTGTCACGTAATAGCAACGTCTGGCCGTTTTACCAGCGATGCAGTTGACTATGCCGAAAAGCACAACCAATCAGACTCGGGGCTACGGATTGAACTTTGGGCTAACAGTCACCCAGAAAACCTACTTGCTTCACGCCCTGCAATTATTGCTGAATTCCAGCTACGACAATCTAACTAATGAAGTCTGAGTATGGCGAAGAATATCATCCAAATATTAGACCCGGACTGGTTGGAACGCTTCCGCCTCGACCTATTATCTGATAAAGATTCTGAGTCGATTAATTGGAAATTTGGACAGCTGTTAAAGCACTACCAGCTTCTCAACTATCGTTTCAACTTTAGCGAACCAATATGGAGGGCACGTATATGCTCTGAATCATCTGGCTACCAAAATGTCAAAGAATTGGAGGCACCTCCACCATCAATGATAACTAAACCTGGCAGGATTAATAATTGCGGCGAATCCGTTTTTTACGGCTCATTCAACAAACATGCTGTTTTTGAGGAAATTAAAGCTAGTGAAGGTTGCTATGTTCATATTGCTGGGTTTAAAATAAAAGAGGAGATAAGATGTGGTCTCGTGGGTGAATACTATAAAGTGCATCGCTCAGGTAAATCTTCGATCTCGGACGAAGCAGGAGCATTGATTAATAGAATTCTGTCTGGAATACCTCATAAAAAAGGGATCGGGTTCATATTGATCGACGCAATACTGTCTGAAATTCTTGCTAAAAAGAATGCTAGTGCTGAGGGCTACCTATATACACGAGCGCTTGGGCGACAACTCTTGGAAAAATTGCCGGATATTGACGGTTTAGTTTATCCAAGTGTCGCTTCAAGCCATGCGATGAATTTAGCTTTAAATGTCGATGCTGCGCGGAGCAAATTAGAGTTATCTGGGAATTCAGTTTTGAAGATAGTAAAACGCTATGAATATGGGATTTACGACTATGAGCTTATAAGGAACGCATCAGGTCATTATCAGGACGGAACAATCAACTGGGAACCCTAATGTGGATGTTAAACCTGAGGCACGACACTATCTAACTTTCGATGCAAACTGGTTAAACTCAGTCTGCATCGCATAAACGATGTAAGCTGCCGGGAGCAATGAAAGCAAGAGCCCCAAGGTATCGGCAATAACGAAGAAGAACGAAAAGCCTGATTTCCCGCAGCGCGGGAGAAATTCTGCCATCCCTGCGCTTAAACCTGTCAAGGTCGTATGGGGCTTAATTGCCGGAACCTTTTCGTCGCCCGACCTCTATTCCGGCAATTCGGGACAGCCCCATCTCCACCTTGACAGGACGAATCATCGTCCGCTCCGGGCACTCTCTAGCTTCGCTCGCCGCTTGGCAGGAAATTCAGGCTTTCAATCAAGGCAGCCCACTCCCCAAAGGATGCAAGGAATATGAGAATGAAGGTGTGGGCGGCGCATGTTTGGGAAAATCAGTTCTCCGGTGATGGGAGCTGCGTCAGGAGTTGTTGGGGATTTGGAAATAGGTTCTCACTGCTGCGAGTAAACGCTCGGGACGCAGTCCGCCTCCAAAGATTACTTTGAGCGCACTTAGAATGCGGGGCCACTCCGGTGAGGACTCTGGAAAAGCCGCCAGAAACCGCTCCAGATCCTCGCGCACCGTTGTCGGCAACTCGGGACCAGCGATGTCAGGCAGTGTGGCGGCAAGGCGGAAGATGTCTGAGCGATGTTTGTCGATGTCTTTCGAATCGATCTTTTCGCCACGGTCCCGTCGTTCGGAAAGATCCAGCCATGCCCGCGCCTTGAGTGGGATGAGTGCGGCGACACTGGCGAAATGGAGTCCGTCGCTATCGACGTGTTCGTTTTCAACGAGGGTTGTATAGGCGTCATCCAAAAGAATGGCGGAGAGACTGCGCTCGTGCAGGGTCGATCCCACGGGAATGATGGTCTGCCCGTCGGCCAGCTCGAAGACCTCCGGATTGCGACTGAAAAGCTCCAGCATCGCGGGGAAGCGTGCGTCACTGGGCTTGGCAAAGCGGTAGAGGATGGGTGTTTCATCGGAACGCTGCCGAACCTCGTAGCCGCCCTCTTCGATAAAGGCACGAAAGGCGGCGACAAAGCGCTGATCGAGGGCATGGATCAAAAGGACAATGTCGAGATCTCTCGTGGCTCGAAAATCAAGGGCCTGCCTGCTGAACCAATCGTCGCAGGCCGCACCGCCGATGAGAACGAAGCCTTCCTTAAATTCACGAAAGCGCTCTCGAAAGATGTCGAGCCCCCTTACCATGCAATCCCCTCCAGCAACTGTTCCAATGCTTGCTCGACACGTTCGTCTTCTGTCGAGCGCATCGCGAGGTAGAGGGAGAGCGGATCAACCGTCTCTGCGTCGCTGAGCAATCTGGGATCATACGACCAGAGTTCAATGCAGGCGTCGGCAGTGTCGGCGTCGGGAAGAAGTGTCAGCACGCCTTGCTCGACCAAGGAATCGAACCGATCCGATCCGAGGGCATAGGTAGGGAGTGGATCCTCCGCTAACATCGAATGACGACTTAAGGCACTGAACCCGGAGAGTAAGGCGGGCAGCTCCCCCGTCGAGTGCCGGACCCAATGCGTCGCTTTGACCGGCGAGGTCATTTTATCTTTCACCATGTCCCAAGTGGAGGCCTTACTCCGTGGAAATTCAAGCAAGAGCGCCCGCCCGGCGCGCTTGATTGAGCAGATGCCCGACTCTAGGAGTTCATTCTTCACTTTGCTCAGCATCATCGCGGAGCACTGGAGCTTTTCGGCAATGACGCGGAGAGGAACGCCCTCCAGGGACTCGCACTGTAAATGATAGAGGACCGCCAACTGAGCGGTCGGGCTGAGACTTGCCTTGGCCCCCTGCGTCGAACGGGGAAAGTGCTCGCGTAAATCGACCAGTGCGGAGGGAAGAAATGCCTGATTGCCCGGAACGATAAAGGGCACACCGCGCTGCACGAGGCGATCACGGGTGCTCGAAGGCAGCGATGGTAAGACAAAGACCGGGCTGCCCCCCAGATGCGGTGTCAGTTTTTTCGCTTGGGCCTCATACTCACCAGCAGACCCGGGAGCCTGTGGAGCGTTTTCGAGGATCAGCTGCCATAGGCGACCGAACAGCTCGATGGAAAAAAAGCTGTAGCGGTCGCGCATGAAAAGGGGCAGATGCGGGACATCCATTTTCTGGAGGGCCGGTTTGGCACCCGAAACTTTCTCAAGGTAATTCCTGAGATCGCGGAGGAGAGGTTCTGGCATCAACGTAAACTAGACTTCGGACGATAAACATGTCAAGTTTATCGTCCCTCATGTTGTTTACAATAATTGGTCATAGCTTGATTGCACAATCAAGGGCGATAATTTAAACAAGTTCATGATTTATAGTCCGTCCGGCAGAGGCGTAAGTGACTGTGGCGGCGCTGGACAACTTCCCGGCAAATGGATCGAGATTCCGGACGAGACCGACGGCACTTGGAAAGAAATCCGTAACGTGCTCGCGCCCTCCCCGCCCCCAGAGGCAGAAGAACACGCCATCCACGATTACGACAGGACATGCCCTTCAGCGGCGAAGGTGTGGATTGATTTCGAGATATTCATCGAAGGACATTTCAAAGCATACAGCATCAGTTTTGCAAATCGCTGCAATCTCCCTCCTTGCTGATGGGTTTGCACCCAAAGGAATTGGGAAGAACGCGTGCATGAGCATTCCCTATTAAGCCTGATGGCTTCCTGTTACCTTGTCGGCGTAACGGAAACGCCATGAAAGAAGCCACCAAATCCATCATCGAACTAGCGATTAACAACGACGATCAAGTTGATCCTCAAATCGTCGAATTTATCATGATGGCATTGGCAGGCAACCTCCCTGGGCCAAGCTGCAACCAAAATCACAGCACCAATGAACCACTGCTGCTAAAAATGAACGACGCAGCCAAGAAACTGGGAGTTAGTCGCGTTACCTTTTGGAGGCTCGTCAATACCGGCGCGATAAAACCGATTGAAATTTTTGATGGAGTATTTCGCTATAGTTACGGCGATTTGGTGAATCTTTCCCAACAGCGTTCGCAGTATAAGCCAAAGGCGCGAGGAATGAACAGTGCCGCCTGAAGCTTAGGGTTGAGTTAAGAGCTTGGCAGCTTGACCGTTCTCTTTAGCTGAATGCCGATCAAGCAAAGACCTCAAACCATCAAGGAGCTGTTTCTTAAGCTCCGAATTTCTTTTGCCTTCCAGCCGTTGCGACAGCTCGATCAGGCGAAGAATTGCCCCTCGCTCGTCGCCTTGCTCAGTGCTCGAATTTGCATTATTCATCAACAAGCCGGGCATTTTTGATTCCAGGTTTTTCCTGAAGTAATCACGCCCCGGCTGGAAATAGTGCTTCAGGACGATATCAACCGTCTTGTGTCCGGTCACCATTCGCACGAGTTCCAAGTCAACTCCAGAGGTTAACGCGAGAGTGACCCAACTGACTCGAAACGAGTGAAAATCACGAATCGAAGCATTCCTCAAACCGATCTTTCTTTTAGCGTGAGTATCTGCGACGTGAATTGCTCCCGGAGTCTTTCCGGCATTTTCGCCTTTCACCGCATCGTAGTATCCAGCGGCCTTTAAAACCTGCTTAACCCGCCATGTAATTCCATCCGGATTTTTTAAATACATCTCTGCCTGCTCGGGAAACAAATACTTGCTTCCCGCCTTGAACGGATGATTTTTCAACTCATCCTCCAGCAGAGGAAAAAGAGGGATTTGCGCAATTTTCCCAGTTTTGCCAGTCTTCACCTTGATGAACTTTTGTTCGAAATCAACCGAGCTTGGAGCCAACAGGCAGCAGTCCCCCCTGCGCATCGCGGTACAAATTCCGGCAATAATTACAGGCCGAATGAAGGCGTGTTCCTTCCGACTGACGATCTCAACAATATTTGAGAGTTCATCAATCTCATAGGGCTTACGGAAAACGGTATCTTCTTCTTTAGTCGGAATCGCACCAAAGGGATTTTTGAAGATAGCGGCATCATCCGCTAGCGCCTTGAAGGTGGATCGCAGTAGAATCAACGTGTTATTGAACGTCTTTGCGGAGACGCCGCGTTCGGCCTCTGCCTGCATGAAATCTCCAGCCATTTGCTTACGAACATCGGCCATCTCACAGACCTTCTTTTTCGAGTAGTTCTCCTCAAGGAATACAATGAAGCGCTCAAAAGTGGACTCAACCTGCTTGACGTATCGATCCGAATGTTTCCGTTTTCTTGGAATGCTCTTCCAAGCGGCACACATGCCCATTTTCGTCTTGGTCGCCCTTAGCGGAATAGATCCCGCTCGGTCACCCGTTCGAGCTTCATGGATCGTTTGCAGTATCTCAACCGTAGCCTTCTTCTGACTCGCCTCGTTTTGCAGCTGCCGAAGTTTTTCTTGGGCCTGCCCTCTTGATCTTTCAAACAACGCGTCTCCTTTTTCTCGTAGGGAGGATGGGCGTTTGCCTTTAATTTCAATACCCAAGCGAACGTTTTTTCTGGCCCCGTTGACCATGATGCGCCCGTAGAACCACTTGGAATCAGAATTCATTTGTAATGCCATAGAATAGCCTTGATTTGAGGTGAATAAACGACGGTCGCAGCTATAAGCGACCGTCCCGGTTGCGGTATCAGTTCACCGCCTTTATAACCTATTCACTTCTAGCCAGTTGAAACTTGAACGTTTCCTTGTGACAGCTAAAATTCAGGCTCATGAAGCAATCTGAAACAATGACGATCAGAATTGCTTTCTAACGTACCCAAAGACTAAGTTTTGACCCATGTCAGTCAATAAAATATACTGAAAATCCCATAAGACCCTTAAATAAAGTCATTTCTGACTTATGGCACATCAGGCTCATAACCTGAAGGTCCTAGGTTCAAATCCTAGCCCTGCACCCATTTGAAAGGTCGATTCGCGAAGCGAGTCGGCCTTTTTAATGTCCGGTGCAATCGAGGAGTTGAACCTAGGTTCTACCGAGGAGCGCAGGCGACGACACAGGAGGAACGAAGTGATCGACCAAACAATCCTAGCCCTGCACCCAATTTAAAAGCTCCTTAGATCACTCTAAGGGGCTTTTTCATGCCTATCTAGCGCGATGCTACGTTAGTTAGCTTAATCCGATAGTTTTCGTGTGTTTCCGTGAATCGAGATCACGTAACTCAAAGTTAACTCAACGATTTTGAAGCCATTTCCCCTCAAACAAATGAATTTGAGACGACGCTCAAGCGACCGGACTCAACACTTCATTTACGCTGGATTGGAAGATCCGCATGCTCTGAGGGTAATGACGACGTAAGCGCTTTCCCCTCAATTCGTCAGATTCGAGCATTCGAGAGACCGTTTTAGTAGACACCCCCAGTTGCTTCGCTGCGGCGGTAAACGTAATCAGTCGATCTTGCTTCGGCTCTCGTATCAGATCTTCGAGCAAATGAAGCGCTGCTTCGAGTTCACCCCGCTCCAGTAGCCCGGTCGCAAGCGCAGGCCCCGCAAATGTGCGTAGAATGTCGATGGTTTCGCGTGTAGGTCTTTTTTCATCATAACTTTCTATAGGATGCCGACTGGTCTGCTCAAGCCCACCATGTGCCTCCCTACCCCCTACACCCTATAAAAGGCCCCTAAAGGGCGAGAAAATCGCCTTATTATAGTAAAACAACTCCCAGTCTTTCAATTTGCTGGCATCATTACAGAAACACCCCCCCACCCTTGAAATTCAGATTAGAAAAAAATTATGAGAATTTTTCTGAGAATCCGTTTTTTTAGAGAACAGATGAATGCCTCCGAGAATACGTAAAGCGATCAAGCATACTCTCAACATCACAACGGCGAAAACGAATACATCTCTTTGACAAGTGTATCGCGGGAATCATCCCAGCCAACTCGTAGCGGCGGAGCGTCCGGCGCGAGACTCCCAATTCTTTCATTAGTTCCTCGGGGGTGAATAAATTAAGACTACTGCCATCATTTGAGTTCTGCATCTCCAACGAAAAGCACTTTTAAACTAAAATTAGAAGTCAAACCCATCTGTGAATCAAGAAGTTGCAAGATTCAGAAAAAGAGAATCTACCCCAATGGATATTATGCCCCCAAACGTTGTGCTCTTAATTATGGACACAATAAAAAACACAAAAAAACAACGCCTCGCGCATACTATCAACCTGCATCTCACCCTACTCTGCAATTACGCTTGTGGGTTCTGTTACGCAGGATTTCCGGGAATCAAACAAAAGTTCCTCAACCTTGAGGTAATACTGGAAATTTTACGACAAATAGCAAGAGCACCTAAGCCAATAGGATGTAAATGCCGAAAAGTTACCTTCGTGGGGGGCGAACCGCTCCTATTCAAAGGAATCTATGAAGCGATTGCATATGCACGTTCTTTAGGACTGGTGACTTCACTTGTCACCAATGCTTCGCTACTGAGTGATGATGCGATACGCCAGTTGGGCCCTATTCTCGACTGGTTAACTATCAGTATCGATTCAACCGACGACGCAACGAACCTTAAGATTGGTCGTGCGTTTCGTGGAATGCCTCAAACCAAAGGCGAGTATCTCCGTAAAATCAAACTAGCTAAGAGTTTCGGTATCCGAGTGAAGATCAACACAGTCGTTAACCAGAAGAACGCAGACGAAGACTTCAATGACTTCATCGAACAAGCCCGTCCGACTCGTTGGAAGGTCTTACAAGCCTCGCGGGTCGAAGAGGAGAACGGCAGCTGCTTTAATCAATGGGTCGTCACACAGGAGCGATTTGACGCATTTGTATCCCGTCACGCTTCCTTAAGCTCCCAGGGCGTCACCGTTATCCCCGAGACGCAGTCGGACATCCGAGGCACCTACGCGATGATCTCACCCGATGGCCGCTTCTTTGACACCTTAGAAGGCACATACAACTACAGCCGTCCCATTCTAGATGTAGGCATTGAGGAAGCCTTTTCCGATGTCAATTTCTCTATGGAACGCTTCAAACAGCGCGACGGCGATTATGACTTCGCGACCGGACTCAATGCAGAAAGGGGGGCAAAGTGAAAAACGTTCAACTGCCACGCGCCCACCGTAAACGGCTCAACAAGATGATACAGGACTTAGAGCAAAATGGTGCCAACCATCGTCGTTTCAGGGGCAAACAGTTACGTCGGAACAGTGAAATCATCTCAGTGCCACTGGGCTTACATTGGCGGGCAATTTTTCTGACAACCGAAAACGGCTATCGTTTTTATGATTGTTATACGCACTCATCTTACAATAACCTGAACTTTTCTAAATTATCCCAATGAGCACAAAACCATCAAACATCATTAATACCCCCTTCCCTACCTTCGGCGAAGTCTTCCACTTCCTAGTGCATGCGATGGGCCTTCCAACGATCAATGAGGCATTTTCAGAAACGCCAGATGAGAAGGTTTTCAACAAAGACTTACTAAGAAACTGGGCGAATGAGAAAGATGGGCCGCCGCGTTTAACTGAGATGGATAATTGGCTCGTAGCGTCAATTTCAAGAATACCCAATAACAAGTATCTATATTTAAGCCTTCACGCCGCATGGTATGCTATTTGTAAAATCCATCAGAAACGCATCACGGAAAGCACTCTTATCAACTCGAGGTACGAGACCCGCAGCTTGAATACGCTTCTAAATGTTCAGCATGCCGTGAAGATACTGCCTCTATTTCAACTCCAACTCAACCACTTCAGCAATGGAGGACCAATACTGGAAAAGAGCCTACACCAGTTGGTATGCTCACTATGGGAAGACGAAGCAAAGTATCCTCTGACCCGAATGGCACGGACTTAAGCGGCTTTATCGACCGTTTTCTTCTTCGGTTTTCCTTTGCTTTTTCTGGATTTCGAGACCTTAAATTTTGATCGATGA
>NZ_JARXIC010000002.1 GCF_031127905.1 Thalassobacterium sedimentorum
ACCCGGGCCGTGTCATACGCCTATTTGGTAATGGGTGGATTCGCGCTTCAGTAAACGCTACTTGAGACCACTACATGCGCATTAATTATGAGAATAGGTATAATTTTCCATTGCGACTATTTAACATTGCCCATAACATTACTCTTGCTTATTTGAAATCAAAATAGCATAAGTATAAGTAATATGAATTTAGAGGCACTCAACCAGCTCTTACTCGACCAACCACTGGTCACGCTCTTCGCGGTCATCGCGGTGGGCCTACTCTTTGGTAACATCACCATCAAAGGGATCAACCTCGGAAGTTCGGGCGTGTTGTTTTCCGCATTACTGGCGGGGCACTTAGGCTATAGCATTCCTGGTGGCATTGGCACGCTGGGGCTGGTGCTGTTTGTCTACTGCGTGGGCATCGGCGCAGGGGGCCGCTTCTTTGCTTCGGTGGCACGTGAGGGGGCCACTTTAGCTAAGCTCGCACTCGTCATCGTCGCTCTGGGCGGACTTGTCACCTGGGCAGGCGCCAAGCTGTTGGATCTGCCGGCCGATTTGGCCGCGGGTATCTTTGCCGGTGCGCTCACCAGTACACCGGCGCTGGCCGCCGCCACTGAGGGCCTGAAAGAAGCCGCCTCGGGAGTCAGTATTGGCTATGGTATCGCCTATCCTTTCGGTGTAATCGGCGTGGTACTGTTTGTGCAGGTGCTCCCCCGCATCTTAAAGCACGACTTAGATAAGATTGCTGCTGAACACGATGCCGGCGACGCCGCAGAAGACCGTGTGGAGAACGTGCTCGTCGAATGCACCAATCAAAACTTAATTGGCAAGCAGATCGCCGATTCTGGCGTGGCTAATCTCAACGCTTGCCAAGTTTCACGGATCTATAAGGACGGACAGTTGGTACCTTTAAGCTACGACGATGCTTTTAGTGAAGGACTCCTGCTCCTACTCGTGGGACGGAGTAAAGAAATCGCAATAGCCATCGATTACATCGGCCATCGCAGCCATCGCAATGTCTTAAAAGACGTGGAAAATGAGCGTCAGCAACTACTTGTCACCGAGCGCAAAATGGCGGGCAAAAACCTACGGGCCATCGCCCCACTCAAAAACTATGGCATCGTGATCACACGGATCACTCGCCTCGGGCTCACCTTCGTGCCTAACTCTTCAACTGTCATTGAACTTAACGATCAGCTGACTTCAGTTGGTCGCACCGATGATTTAAAAGCCTTTGCCAAAGCAGTCGGCCACCGCAGTAACGCCATCGACACCACCGACCTGCTCTCACTCTCAGCGGGTCTGACACTGGGCATCATCGTCGGCTTGATCCCGATCGGCCTACCCGGTAGCACCCCCATCACATTGGGGCTCGCTGGCGGCCCGCTCTTTGTCGCCTTATTACTGGGACACTTCGGCCGTGTTGGCCGCATCGTCGGTCACATTCCCCGCCCCACCCGCCTGTTGCTGCAAGAGCTGGGACTGGTATTTTTCCTCGCCAATGCCGGCGTGCGTGGCGGTGGCTCCTTGGCCGCTACCGTGCAAGAATATGGGCCCATGCTCTTCGCCCTGGGTATCGCAGTCAGCATTGTGCCGCTCATGGTCGCTTGGCCGCTGGCACGTAAGCTCTTCAAACTCGATGCCTTGCAAGCACTCGGCGGCATCTGCGGCGGCATGACTTCCACCCCTGCGCTGGGAGCCATCACTGCCAAGACCGACTCGCAAGTGCCAGTGGTCAGCTACGTGTCCGCCTATCCGGTGGCCCTGATCGTGATGATCCTGATCGCTAAAGTGCTGATCGGCCTCTTGACCTAATACCACTTCGCGAAAAGTTTGAACGTAATCGAGTTATTTTTCGTCGCCTCGTTTCCCATCGCAAGGAAGGCAACTTCACACATAGACGATCGTTGCAATAAGCTCGCGAAGAAGAGTGAGAACACTTCTATACACACATGAAATCTTTACCGCTCTTTTTGCTACCATTCTTATTACTCTTTACTGGCTGCGCCAGCGTCTCCTCCGACTATGAGCCTCCGAAGGTGGATGTGGTCGGCATTACCAAGAGCGACACAGATACCGCGGCGCTACAGTTCACCCTGCAATTGCGCATTGTGAACCCCAATGCTCAAACCATTCACCTCAAAGGTCTCTATTACGAATTGAGCCTCGACGGCATCGATGTGATCAACGGCACCGCCAACAACATTCCAGCAATCGAGGGCTATAGCGATACCGTGATTTCTGTCAGCTCAGCAGCAAGCCTAGTCAACAGTGTCCGACTCGCAGCTCGACTCATGGAAGTGACCAGTAAGGAACTCCCCTATGAACTACGCGCAAAACTCGGCACCACTTCTAAATGGATGCCGGCGACGACCGTAACGGAAACCGGAGTGCTTCCTTTGCGCTAGCACCAATCCAGAGCCATCGTAAACGACAAGCTCAAATAAGCGCGATCGCCCCACAAATGGGCTCACCAAGCCCCAGTGGAATCGTAAAAGACACGACAAGCTACAGCGGGAAATGAATTATGCGAGACAGCGCCCACTGGCGCAGTCGCCACACTCCCCTCGTCTATTTCCATTGACTTCGTGCCTCGGGCTGACATCTATGCCGCCCTTCAACTACCACCCCGCCGTAAATTTCTCGGCGGGTTTTCTCTTTCTAGGTGATCTTAATCGTAATCCAACTCTTCAAGTAGTCCCACCTCTGGGATACATCAGAGAGGGATTGAGAGACGGATTACGACAAAGACATCCTTAAGTAAATGAACGCAAAAAACATCCGAAACATCGCCATCATCGCCCACGTTGACCACGGCAAGACCACATTGGTGGACTGCCTACTGCAACAAAGCGGAACCTACCGTGAAAACCAACAAGTGCAAGAGCGCGCGATGGACTCCATGGACTTGGAGCGTGAAAAAGGCATTACCATTAAAGCGAAGAATCTCGCTGTAAAATGGACCAATCCCAAGGACGGAGAGGTGTACACGATTAACATCGTCGACACCCCAGGTCACGCCGATTTCGGTGCCGAGGTGGAGCGTGTGATGAAAATGGTCGACGGCGTATTGCTACTGACCGATGCCGTTGGCGGCCCCCAAGCGCAAACTCGCTGGGTGCTGCGCAAAGCTCTCGACCAAGGCCTGAAGACCATTTGTGTGATCAACAAAGTCGATCGCGAGTCCTCACGCCCGGACTGGGTGCATGACAAAGTGCTCGAACTCTTCCTCGACCTGGATGCGGACGAAGATCAATTCAACGCCCCCTTCCTGTATGCTTCGGCTAAGATGGGCTTCGCCGACCGCGAAGTCGATGGCCCACGCGAAAACATGCTCGATCTCTTCGAGACCATTGTAGAGCGCATCCCAGCCCCCACCATCGAAGAAGGTGATTTCCGCATGCTGGTGTCCAACATTGACTGGGACGACTACGTCGGTCGCATGGCGATCGGCCGTGTACTCTCCGGTAACGTCAAAGTAGGCCAAACTATTTTCGCTCTACGTAAAAGCGGCAAACGCGAACGCGTTAAAGTGACCAAGATGAAGAGCTTCTCCGGCGCGGGTAACACCGACGACGTCACCGACGCGGTGGCTGGAGACATTGTCGGCCTGGCCGGCTTCGACGATGTCGACATTGGCGACACACTCGCTGCGCAACAAGACGCCGAGGCAATGCCTTTCGTCGAGATCGATCCTGCCACCGTGCAAATGGAGTTCTCCGTCAACAACGGCCCCCTCGCTGGCAAAGATGGCAAGAAGGTCACCTCCCGCCAGATCCGCGAACGCCTCATCCGCGAGACTCAATCCAACATCTCCATCAGCATCGAAGATACCGACGATGGCACACGCTTCCTGGTCAATGCCCGCGGCTCCATGCAGATCGCCGTCTTGGTGGAAACCATGCGCCGCGAAGGTTTCGAGCTGCTCGTATCTCGCCCCACTGTGCTGTATAAGGAAATCGACGGCAAACGCTGCGAGCCTTTTGAACAGGTCTGGGTGGAAGTGCCGGAAGAACAGCTTGGTGGCGTCATGGAAAACCTCGCAAAGCGCAAGGGCAAGGTCACCAATATGGAGCACCACAATTCCGGTGTCACCGTGGAGGCCGAAGTGCCAACGCGCGGCCTGATCGGTTTCGAAAGTGACCTCGTCACCATGACCTCCGGCCATGGCGTGATGAGCCACTCCTTCCTGGAATATCGCCCGCACTGTGGTGAAATCGTGACACGCCTCACGGGCACACTAGTGAGCATGGAACAAGGCAAGAGCATGCCCTACGCGCTGGATATGATTCAAAACCGCGGCAAACTCTTCGTCGGTCCCGGCGAGGAAGTCTACGGCGGCATGATCGTCGGCGAGAATCCACGTGTCGAAGACATGCCCGTCAACCCTGCCAAAGCGAAGCAACTCGACAACATGCGTGCCAGCGGCTCCGACAAGGGCATCCAGCTCGCGCCTCCCGTTAAGTTCTCCCTCGAGCGCGCGATCGAATACATCGCGCCCGACGAACTGGTCGAAGCGACGCCGAACTTCCTACGCATGCGCAAACGCGAGCTCGACGAAAACAAGCGCCGCAAAGCCGCCAAAGCAGCCAAGTCTTAAGCCCATAGGGCATATTATTTAGACCAAACGCTCACGGGAAACCGTGAGCGTTTTTTTGTGACTTATTGATATTCAGACTGGGCCTCTGACATCTGTCTTCTGACGACTCTTTCAAGGATCAAACAGGCTCCAAAGCGATTTTGAGATGACTGCCCGTGGCGTTGGCGTAACGCTTCGTTACAATCTCTCGCGCTCCATTCTCCCCGACATCACTAACCGGAACCATAAGATAGGCTTATTAAAAAAGGATTAGCACACTTTATACTCGATTAGACAACCTGTTTACATACTCCTTCTGTATAAATTTTACTAATCACAGATACTAATAAAATTAGCTCACACTTCTTTAATCTAATACAGATATGCAAACTACAACATCCCCCGCCCACACAGAGGATAACGCAGCGTCCGCATGGCGCAATTTTCGTAACGGAGTCTGGCAAGACCAGATCGACGTTCGCGACTTCATTCAGCAGAACTATACGCCCTACCAGGGCGACTATTCGTTTCTGAAAGAGCCGACCGCAAAAACCACGCAACTTTGGAACGAGCTCAAGCTGCTACTCGAAGAGGAGCGCGCCGCAGGTGGTGTATTGGATGCCGACACAAAGATAGTCGGCACGGTCGCCTCCCATGGCGCCGGCTATATCAACCAGGACCTGGAAACCATCGTGGGCGTGCAGACCGACAAGCCGCTCAAACGTGCCATGCTGCCTTATGGCGGTGTGCGGATCGCCCAGAAAGCGCTGCAGGCACACGGCCGCGAAATGGACCCCGAGACTGCGGACATTTTTGCCAAGCACCGCAAAACACACAACGACGGAGTGTTCGCCTGCTACACCGACGACATCCGTAAGGCACGCTCCGCCGGCATCGTTACCGGTCTCCCCGATGGCTATGGCCGCGGACGGATCATCGGCGACTATCGCCGCGTCGCGCTCTATGGCGTAGACCGCTTAATTGCCGATAAGCTACGCCTGCTCAAAGACACCCAAAACGAAAGCTTCAGCGAAGACTGGGTACGCGAACGTGAAGAGACTCAGGATCAGATCAAAGCGCTCAAAGATCTCAAGACCATGGCAGCCGCCTATGGCATCGACATTTCCCTGCCCGCCCAAAACGGGCAACAAGCCGTGCAATGGACCTACTTCGGCTACCTCGGGGCGGTGAAGGACCAAAACGGTGCCGCAATGTCCTTTGGCCGCACAGCCACCTTCTTCGACATCTACTTCGAACGCGACTTCGCTGAAGGTACTTTAAACGAGGAGCAGGCTCAAGAGATCATCGACCACTTGGTTATGAAGATGCGGATCGTGCGCTTCATTCGCACCACCGACTACGACGAGCTCTTCTCCGGCGACCCCACATGGGTGACCGAAAGCATCGGCGGCATGGGCGAAGACGGCCGCACGCTGGTGACCAAGTCCAGCTTCCGCGTGCTACAAACCCTCTACAACCTCGGGCCCGCCCCCGAGCCAAATCTCACCGTGCTGTGGTCGCAAAATTTACCACAGGGCTTCAAGGATTTCTGCGCCAAGGTATCGATCGAGACCAGCTCGATTCAGTATGAAAACGACGATCTGATGCGCCAGTACTGGGGCGACGACTACGGCATCGCTTGCTGTGTCTCCGCGATGCGAATCGGCAAGCAAATGCAGTTCTTCGGCGCTCGTGCCAATCTGGCCAAAGCGATGCTCTACGCCATCAATGGCGGCAAAGACGAGAAAAGTGGTCAGCAAATCGCCCCCGAGAGTGATCCTTTCACCGGCGACTATCTAGAGTTTGACGACCTGATGGCACGCTTCGACAAGACCATGGACTGGCTGGCCGCCACCTATGTCAAAGCGCTGAATATCATCCACTACATGCATGATAAATACTCAGCAGAAAACATCATGATGGCCCTTCACGACCCCGTGATCCTGCGCACCATGGCCTGCGGCATTGCCGGCCTCTCAGTCGCAGCCGATTCACTCTCTGCAGTGAAGCACGCCAAGGTCAAAGTCATCCGCAATCAAGAAGGCCTCGCCGTGGACTACAAAGTGATCGGAGAGTATCCGGCCTTCGGCAACAACGACGATCGTGTGGATGCCTTTGCCAACGATCTGGTCGAGCGCTTCATGGATAAAGTGCGGCAACAGCCCACTTACCGCAATTCCGTGCCCACCCAATCGGTGCTCACTATCACCTCCAACGTGGTTTACGGCACCAAGACAGGCAGCACTCCCGACGGCCGCAAGGCCGGCGAGCCTTTCGCACCGGGGGCCAACCCCATGCACGGTCGTGATCGCAAGGGCGCAGTCGCCTCGATGGCTTCGGTGGCCAAGCTCCCCTACGAACACTCGCAGGACGGCATCTCCTACACCTTCTCCATCGTGCCTAAGGCACTGGGCAAAACAGCACCCGAACAAGTGGCCAACCTAGGGAACATTCTGGATGGCTACTTCGAAGCGGCTGGGCACCACATCAATGTCAACGTCTTCGAAAAGGAGACTTTGCTCGATGCGATGGAGCATCCGGAAAAATACCCACAACTCACCGTCCGCGTCTCAGGCTACGCCGTAAACTTCATCAAGCTGACCAAAGAGCAGCAGATGGACGTCATCACTAGAACCTTCCACGATAGTATATAAATCAGAAGACAGGAGACAGAAGTCAGGAGACCGCGAATGAAACGCATCCTGGCTTCTGATCTCTGGTCTCTGACCTCTGAAAAAATGACCACTACCTTAAAACCTACCACCAGCACTGCCACCAGCACTGTCACCAGCGCGACCACTTGCGCCTTTGAACGTCCTGCCACACTGGCTGCTTCGCCCACAACCGAGGGCTACATTCACTCCGTCGAGACCTGCGGGACAGTCGACGGTCCCGGTCTGCGCTATGTGCTCTTCTTGCATGGTTGCCCGCTGCGCTGCCAATATTGCCACAATCCGGATAGCCAAGGCAAACCAGCCGGCGAGACTCACACCGCGGAGGAGGCCTTTGCCGATGTGCTGAAGTACAAATCCTTCATCCGCAAGGGGGGGCTTACACTATCAGGCGGGGAGCCTTTGATGCAGCCCGACTTCGTCGAAGCCATGTTTACCCTCGCCAAAGAAGCCGGCATTCACACCACCTTAGACACCTCAGGTTTTGTCGGCCACAAAGCCAGCGATGCACTGCTCGACAAGACCGACCTAGTGCTACTCGACATCAAAAGCTTCAGTCCAATGACTCACAAAGTCGTGACCGGAGTCTGTGTAGACCAAACTCTCAAATTTGCACAACGTCTGGATGCCCGCGGCAACAAAGTCTGGATTCGCTTCGTGCTGGTGCCCGGCCTCACCGACAACGAGAAAAACATCGATGGGCTGGCCCAATTCGTCAGCCAACTCGGCAACGTCGAACGGGTCGAAATCCTCCCCTTCCACAAAATGGGCGAAGAGAAATACAAACTCTCTGGGCTGCCCTATAAACTAGCAAACACACCGACGCCTACTCCGGAAGCAGTCGACAGCGCACGCGCGATATTTGCGCGGCATGGAGTCGTTGCGATCTAGAGCAGCGCCATTGCGCAGGGGTCGATGCGAATATCTCATGAAAACAAAAAATCGTTGGCTCATTGCAGCGTCCGCCTGCAGCATCAACCTTTCGATCGGCTCCATTTATGCCTACAGCGTATGGAAAATGCCTCTGGAAAACACCTTTGGTTGGTCCTCGAGTAACACCTCACTGGCCTTCAGTCTGGCGATCTTCTTCCTAGGCCTCTCGGCCGCCTTCCTCGGAAGCTTCATCCAGCGCAAGGGGGCCCGCTTCGGCGGCCTGCTCAGCGCAGCCTTCTTTTCGGGCGGCCTGCTAGGCTCTGCACTGGCCTGCCAAGTCGAGAGCCTGCCCTTGTTCTATTTAAGCTTCGGAGCTGTCAGCGGCATCGGGCTCGGCTTAGGCTATATCTCCCCCATCGCCACACTGGTCAAATGGTTCCCCGATCGCCGCGGCTTGGCCACCGGGCTCGCCATTATGGGCTTCGGCTTTGGTGGACTGGTTTGCGCCAAATTGATCGATCAATTCGTACCAGTCCAAGCCGAGATCTCCCTGCCACAGGGTATCAGTGCCTACGAGTATCAACAACAGGCCACGGATGCCGTAACAGCCACCGCGACAAGCCCGTACGCCGCAGCCCTCGCAGCGACTCCTGAGCCAGAGCTCGCGCCTCAAAAAACGCTCCTCTACCAGAAAGCATCCATCGTACGGGCCTTTAGCTACTTAGCCGGCATCTATCTCGTGATCATGGTGCCCAGCGCACTCTATATCACCCCACCTACGCGCGATGACTTGCAGACACTGCCCAGCAAAGAAACGTCCCCCCAGACCAAGTCGCAAGGCGAGGAATTAACAGTGACACAGGCATTGAAACGCCCCGCATTTTACGGGCTCTGGAGCATGTTATTCATCAATGCATCCTGCGGCATTGCACTCATATCAACTGCCAAAAAGATGGGCTATGAAATGGTCCATTTATCCGACTCGGAAGCCAGCTTACTCGTGATGGGCATCTCCCTATTCAATGGCCTAGGCCGCATCGGCTGGGCCGCACTTTCAGACTACATCGGGCGCCCCAATACCTTTGTTGCGTTTTTCCTGCTACAAATCGCCGCCTTTCCGCTCTTGGCCAAGCTCACCCATTTCCCGATTCTCTTCATGGGCATCACCTTCATCATCCTCTCCTGCTATGGAGGTGGCTTTGCAACCATACCGACCTACATCAGCGACCTTTTCGGCATACGAGCCATGCCCACGCTACTCGGCATGATCCTCACCGCATGGTCCTGCGCGGGCCTGGTCGGCCCGATGGTCAACGCACGCGTCTACGAAGCCACGCAAAGCTATCAAACCAGCCTTTATGTATTCGGCGCGGCACTTGTTGGCGCACTCATAATATCACTCTTAATGAAACTGAAAATACCAGAGCTGAAGCAACCACACATCCCCACCGCTGGTCATTTAAGCAGGTCACCATAAAGATGGGCGCAATCCACGGTCTCGCCACTGTCTAAGGCCTGATCCACACTCATACAAGCGATAGCTGACTTAAGCGCCTCATCAATCCCTGCATGAGGCAATGTGCCATTTAACATCGAATCAATCAAAGAGCGCACAAGAACAATATCCCCGCCCCCATGCATGCCATGGCCGTCGATTTGCTCACGCACCACATCGGGCTCATGCGCAATACGCGCCCATTCGATAGTACCCGTCAACACATCACCACGTACAGAACCTTCCGTTCCCATAATATAAAAGCGCCGCTCGGGTAATGTTGAGTGCATATTAGTATGAAAGCTTGCGCGTGCACCATTGGCATATTCCATGATAACGACTTGGTTATCGACTACAGATTTTTCTGCTGTAAACGGATTCAATAAATTGTGGTCGGCCCAGGTCATGTAACCAAGCTTACCCTGCGAATTCTTACCAAGCTTTTCACTCAGAGCAGCATTTTCTGGCCTAAAAATATCATTGCCTCCAAAACTAGCCACTCGGACTGGGACGCTGTCCATCATCCAATTAGCTAAGTCAAAATCATGGCAGCACTTTTCCAAAAGATGAGTTCCTGCATTCTCCCTAAGACGGCGCCAGTTGCCCATAATGTAACCACCATGATTAGGGTGGAGAGTCTCATTAAACTCAAAAGATAGAATCTTCCCCAATGGCATTTCCTCAATAATCGCACGCAAACGCTGATAAAAAAGAGAATAGCGTAGTACTAACCCGAAACTGAACATACAGTCACTTTTACGAACAGCCGCTTCGATCTCGCGGCAATCTTCAAGCGTGGTCGCCAGCGGTTTCTCACTAAAAACATGCTTTCCAGCATCCAATGCGGCAATGATGTGCTCCGCATGAAAACAATTCCAAGAGCCAATCACCACCCAATCAATCTCTGGATCCGCCAACATACTCCGATAGTCTTCAAACACCTGAATATCTGCAGACAATTGTTCCCGTGCACGTGTGACATTAACCACATCCGGATCCGAAACAGCATGAATGCACACATGATCGGTTTCCTCGAGCAATAACCTGAGGATCTCAAAAATACGATTACCTAGACCGATGACACCGACGCGAATGATTGATTTGTTTTCTAGCATCTCACTATTTTAGCACTTTCAAAAAAAGTTCACAAGTGACATTATAATCCCCACACTTAACATTTGCGGACATGAATCAATTTCAATTGGACGCATTTGAAGCGCTGCCCGAACCCTCTAACTACTTTGAAGGTGTGCGAACAGCCGACCCACTACACGTTGATAACGTACTCTTGTTTTATCGTCCCCATTTCTTGGAAGCGACCCAACATGGGGCCATACGCTGGCTCCACAGTCGTCACATACTGGTCAGCAATTTTGGTGTGCCAGGCGTAGCACATTTAAATATGATTCCCTATCAAGTGAATCAATTTTCAGCGATTTTGATCAGTCCCTATGAACTTCACTTCTTTACTGCCATAGAGCAGCCCCTAAGCGCGTGGCTCTTTATGACCTTTGAAACAGAGACTCCACTGGCATTTCAGAGTGAACAAAACCCAGTGATCACGCTAAGTGCATCCCACGTAGACAGGCTGGCAACACTGGCAAGTTGGGCAGTCCAACGCAAATACAACACACTCCAGAGTAATCAATTTATCGCCCAGACCACCGAATTACTAGAATCCCTACGTCCTCAGTGGAGTCGTCGCGGCACAACTGCCACTCAAATCGCGAGCAATAGCTCGCATGCCCTGCTAAATCGAATCTCAAAACATCTAAAAGCGAATCCAGCCCTCAGCCTCAGTATAGCACAATTAGCCGCAACATCCGACTGCTCCGAAAGACACTTACGACGCATGTTTCAACAACGCACTGGCATGCCCCTGGGCGCATTTTTAAAAAAATATCGTATTTCCCGCATCATCCAGCTAGTCGGGCGAGATGGCTTAAGCTTATCCAAGGCGGCCGAGATTTGCGGCTACAGCGCCCCCTCAGCACTCTCCCGTGCTTTTAAGGCGCATACCGGACGCACGCCACGTGAATTCTTCAAGCCCGAATAATACAATTGAAACTAAAACTTATTCTCTTTCCCCGAAAGCATACGAACAATATTTGAACGGTGACGAACGACAATAAGCACTGCGAGAACGATCCCCAGATAAAATCGAGGATCCTCAGAGCCGTGTATAAAATAGGCGGCAATCGGTAAACTCACAGCAAAAAGCATCGAAGCCAGCGCCACCATCTTGGAGGTATAAAAGACGATTAGCCAAATCACTAAGCCAATCAAGAGCACTGCCCACATTAAAGCCAGCAGACCACCGATAGTGGTCGCCACCCCTTTTCCCCCACGAAATTTGAGAAAAATAGAAAAACTATGTCCAAGGATCGCTGCAATTAAGCCTATTACAGCCAGGCGATTATCCCCGCCATAGGCCAGAAGAGGCCAACCGGCGGCCAAGAAACCTTTGAGCGCATCAAGTGCGAAAACAGTATTGCCCCATTTGGCCCCTAAGGTGCGCTTTACGTTGGTCGCACCTGGATTGCCGCTGCCAGCTTTAAAAATATCAATACCTTGGCTACGCGCCACGATGACTGCAAAACTTATCGCGCCGAGAAAATAGCCGACTAAGATAACAAGGAGAATAGAAACGACTGACATAATGATCCAGCATGAAGCCAGAATCGTCTGCTGCGAGTCTAGATTACACCACTTTCACAGTGATTCTGGCGAACGCTGCAGCCTTGGATGTAGCGCAGTAGCAATTAATAGTAAGGCAGCAAAAAAGGACTCCCCATACAAGGGAGCCCTTTTGTGAGAGATTGAATACAAGCCTTACAGCTTGATGACACGATATTTCTCAATCGCAGGATGCTCTGTAATCTTCTTGGCAGCCGCTTCAGAAGGCGCGCTATCCAGTTCAAAGACGGAAACAGCAAATCCTTCGCCTTTATCGCGACTTAATGACATATTTGCGATATTAACTTTGTCCTCACCTAAGGTGACACCGATGAAACCGACGATACCTGGCACGTCCTTATTCTTAAGCACCAACAAGGTCGCATGAGTGCTCACTTCAAGACCATGACCATCAATAGAGACAATACGCGGTGTTTGGTTCTTCCCTACCAGTGTGCCGGCAACAGTGCGCGTTTTGCCTCCCTTACAAGCAACCTCAACTTCAATCAGTTCGTTAAAGTCAGCGTGCGTGCTGCTCTTCACTTGCTCTGTCTCCACCCCCAAACGCTCGATTTTCTTGGGTGCATTCACATTGTTAACGTTGTCAGAAATCTCACGCAGAAATCCACGCTGGATCGCATTGGTCAGTGGTAGTGTATCCAATTCGGTCACTTTGCCAAAATAACGAATCGTAATTTTCTCCACTCCTTCGGGTGCAAGTTGTTGCGAGAAAGTACCAATTTTTTCTCCCAGCGTCATATAAGGAGCTAGCTTCTCAAGGACCTTCGGATCAACGGAGGGCATGTTCAGTGCGTTCATGACCATTCCGCCAGTGAGGGCTTCAATCATTTGCTTTGCGACATCAATACCAACGTTCTCTTGAGCTTCCTGAGTCGAAGCACCCAAGTGCGGCGTGAGCACTAGGTTCTCGATCTGACGCAGTGGACTGTCTTCAGCAGGAGGCTCATCCTCATAAACATCGAGACCAGCTGCGGCAACCTTGCCTGAATTGAGTGCCTCAATCAATGCGGCCTCCTCAATAATTCCACCACGAGCACAATTGAAGACACGCACACCATCCTTCATACGGGAAAATGCATCTGCATTCAGCATGTGCTTTGTCTCCTTAGTCATTGGCATGTGCACGGTAATATAATCCGCGTTTTCAATCACCTCGTCGAGCGTAGCTTGTTGAACGCCCAGACTCTTCGCACGTGACTCCGTCAAGTACGGATCGTATGCCAACACTTCCATCTGAAATGCCATTGCACGTTTAGCAACTTCAGCACCAATACGCCCCATTCCAAGCACACCGAGTGTCTTCTGATTGAGCTCAGAACCTGTATACTTTTTACGATCCCAGCGGCCAGCTTTCATACCCGCACTCGCTTGAACAATCGGACGTGTGCCCGCAAGCATGTGAGTAAAGGTAAGCTCTGCGGTGGCGATCGTATTCCCCGTTGGCGTGTTCATAACGATCACACCGTGATCGGTAGCGGCTTCGATATCGATGTTATCCACACCGACACCTGCACGCCCCACAACCTTTAGCTTTGGGGCCGCAGCGATCACTTCAGCAGTGATCCGAGTATCCGAACGCACAGCAATCGCGTCGGCATCCTTGGCAAGCTCAAGAATTTGCTCCGGGGAGGAACCATAGGCTTCAACGACGTCAAAACCCTCCTGGGCTTTGAACAAATCAACACCAATGGGCGAAATGCGGTCTGCGACTAATATTTTCATAAGAAGCGGGCGAGTAAATTTATGCAGGCGTGAATTGCAACGAAATATCGTGAAAATGAACTTGTACAAATATTCGTAGATAAACTTGAGCCGGCGCGTTCCTGGGAACAGGACCTACTTTCTAGCGAGACAAAACAATGTACACTGCGGGGCAGCCTCAGTGTTTAGATCCAGTGTTCTTCATAAACGAAAACTTTGCCCTTCCCTCTTGGCTGGCAGCCATTATCAGTTGCCCATGCGAAGTATGACAGGTTTTGGGCGCGGTTGCGCAGATGCAATAGATGCAGGTGTACGCATTCAAATTGAGATTAATTCGGTCAACCGAAAGACACTCGACGTACAAATCAGTGCGCCGCGAGAATGGAGCGGGTACGAGGCAAAGTGTAATGAATGGCTAAACGGGGCCTTTCAACGTGGTCGAGTCAATATTCAAATCAAAGTGGAATCCATCCAGGGCGATACTGGCTCACTCAGCTTAAATACCGCCGCAATGGCACAAAGCCTCCAAAACTTACGTGAATTTGCGCAAGCCCAAGGCCTGGACTTCACGCCCGACAGCGGTTTCTTGCTGGATCTGGCACGTTCGGTCAAAGATAGCAGTGGACTCCCAGACTGGAAATCACTCAAAGGCTCAATCCAAGCTGCCTTCAATGAAGCTTTGCTGGATATCGATTCCATGCGACTGCGAGAAGGTGCCGCACTAGCCACCGACTTAAAACAGCGCATCACTGAACTCGAAGACCTGCGGCAACAAATCGAAACCAACGCCAATGGCAGCACGCAACGTTACCGCGATGCCTTGCTTGAACGCCTGAAGCAGCTAAATTTGGAACTCGATCCATCAGATGAACGGGTGCTGAAGGAAGTCGCGATCTTTGCGGATCGCTCAGACATAAGTGAAGAAACCACTCGACTGGCCTCTCACTTTGAACAATTCCTGAGCTTCGTCCACGCGGACGAAGCCAGTGGTCGTAAGATGGATTTTCTCTGCCAAGAAATTCACCGCGAATTCAACACCACCGGCAGCAAATCCAACGATATCGAGATCACACGCCTGGTCATCGAAGGTAAGAACGCGCTCGAACGCATCCGCGAGCAGGTGCAGAACATCGAATAGCCGCCTTAAGTATCATCCCCCAAAGCGAAATTCACCGCTTCAATACCAGCCAGCGAGCAAGCATCCATCACCTTTACGATTTGCCCATGTGACACAGATTCAGCCGGTGAAATTGTGACGATTGCCTCAACTTTATTAGCTGCGCTGGCCTCGCGAAAGCGCGTCAGCATCGCTGCCAGCGCTTGAAAACGTGGTGCGTCAGGCGTATCATAGGGATAATCATTAACAATCACTTGGCCGTCTTGGCGGATTTCAATAATTTGCTCATCGGGCAGGTCCAGTGGTTCATCCTGCACGACCGAGCCAGGCAATTGAAAAGAAAGATCGGCCTCCTGCTGCTCCAAGGTCGAAGCAACCATAAAGTAGATCAGCAGCAGAAAAACGACATCAATCATAGGGGCAATCGGTACGCCGACCTTGTCTTCTACTTTCTTTTTGGGTATGGCCATCAGAATTAATCCATTTGATAGGTGGCGTAAATGACTTCGTAAGCCCCCACTTCGGCACATGCTTTGAGAACTTTCTTAATCGTCAGATAGGGCGTGGCTTGATCCGCACGTAGATGAATGCGCAGTTCAGGGTTCGCTGCCAGTGAGGTCTTCATTGTCGCTCGCATATTCTCAAGCGTGACTGGTTCCATGCCCAAGTAGATGACACCCTCTGCATCCAAAGAAATCGTCCCGCGATTAGGCAGATCCTCAGCATCAGGCACATCACTCTCCGCCGACTCTGGTAAATCAAGCTTCTTAGCACGGTCTGCCTGCGCCAACGTGCTGACCGTCATAAAGAAGACCAACAGTAAAAAAACCATATCGATCATCGGAGTCATCGGGAAATCCTCTTCAGGCGATTGACTGGATCTACGGCGGGCCATTGATACAAAACGTTAAAAATTACAGCTGAAAAGTCAGGTAAAATAGCAAAAAAAAGAGGCGCCCGCATAAGCGGACACCTCTGAAAGATTCGGAAGAATCAGGTCTTAGTAGACTTGAGTCGCTTCTTCTTCAGGAACTGGAGTCTTAAGAAGATCCGAGCGCATTTGTGCCTTAAAGCGGGCGTCACCTTCGGCGACAGCTTGCGCAACAACACGGAACTCGATGATCTGCTTAGCCTTCAATACACTGTAAGGAGCGAAGCTGACGTTGTTGCCAGTGATGCTGCCTTGTGTATCACCTGCAGCGGAGACAACCTTAAGTTGGCTTGGAAGTTGAACTTCGAGGCCGACGTTTGTGTCTTGTGCAGTTCCTTGGTTAGTGATTTGAATCACATAGGTAGTTTCCTCACCAACCAGCAGTGGATCCTCAGTGTCAATCACTTCGATCAACAGCGCTGGGTAGCCACGCCATTCGGTGCATGCATCGTCGTTACCGCTGAGCCCGTATTGAGCTGATGCAGCGCTAACTTGGTTGCAATATGTGCCTTCTTGCAGGCCAAGAACAGTAACGTCGAAGCTCTTGGATTCGCCAGCACCGAGGCTAGTGGTCCATGTAGCTGTGTTACCATTGATTTGTGCACCTGGAGCAGTGAGCAACTTGTTCTGTGAAGGAACAGTGTCGACAACAACTACGTCAGAGAGTGGCACATCACCAGTATTCGTGGCTGTGATTGTGTAAGAAGCCTTCTTACCAACAAACTGCATTGGTGTGCCTTCCTTAACAACATCGATACCTGCTTCAACCACAACGACACATGCATCATCTTCAACAGATGCTGCATTGGAAGCGGAAGCCACCGCTGTGTTGCAATGCTCACCAGTTGCCGAAGCTGTGGTGTTCACTGTAACGTCACGGCTTTCACCTGGAGCGAGTGTGCCGAGATTTGTTGTCAAAGTGCTGTTTCCGCTGTCATGAGCGACGCCAGCAGGCAATGTGTCTGTAAGAACAACATCGTATGCGCAGAAGTTACCAACATTAGTCACAGTGATGTTCCAAGGAACACCTGCACCAAGAAGAACTTGTTCATTTGGAGTTGTCTTTACGATCGCAAGCTCAGGAGCACCCACTTGTGTAGTGGTGCAAGCTTCTGGATATGCAACGATGGTCGCACAGTTACTAAGATCTGCGACTTGAGTTGGCTTAACCGTCAACTTAAGAGGCGTGCGTGAACCGCTTTGAACATTGTAAAGCGTCCAAGTCACACTGCTGCCGTTGACTTCGGCTTCAGGCTCACTTGAAACATATACAGTGCCGGCAGGGATCTGCTCTTCAACAACAACTTTCTTCACCTTATCCTTAGCGATTACTGTATAGTTGTAATCGTAGGGAGTGTTGATCGCAACCATGTCAGGTGCGGACTTCTCAAGGCGTACGAGGTGCTTATCAATGTAATCAGTGACTGTACCGATAGAGCAATCACCAGCTGGAGCAGGTGCTGCGACAGGTGCCGGCGCAGGCGCAGGCTTCGTCTTGTTGTATTGATGAACGTGACGATTGTCAGAGGGTGTTTTCAGGTTGAAAACGGTTGTTTCGGGGGAATCCGACACTGTGAAATTCTTGCCCTGGTCCGGGATTCTCTGAGCGGATAGCTGAGAAGCGGACAAAGCAATGAATGCTGCAAGTGCAGAAGCTCCGAGGAACTTTTTCATGATATTCATATGTTCTGTGTGTGTAGTTAGTTTATTTTGCGGAGCGAACGGATGGCGTTCGCACATCTAGATTAGCAGATGAACTAAATACCCTAGCACAGGATAACGCTAAATCGAGTCAAAACATATTAAATTTTAGCATTAGCCCAGCTACCACTAGGCGTATAAAGAAGTAAAATTCCTACAAAAAAGCGTGCTCCCCCGCAGGAAAACACGCTTTAGAAAATGACGATTTGAAGCGACGCGCTATGCGACCGGCTTAAAGAAGTTCTTCATTTGCGCCACTGCATAGTCGCGATTCAGATGCGCAATCATGTCCAGCGGAATACTCTTCGGGCAAGCTGCCTCACACTCTCCAATGTTAGTGCAACCGCCAAAACCTTCGCCGTCCATGGTGGTGACCATGGCAAGCGTACGACGATCTTTCTCCGCCTTGCCCTGTGGTAGGCTGTTCATGTGAGCGACCTTAGCACCGGTAAATAACATCGCCGATGCATTCGGGCACGCAGCCACGCAAGCACCACAACCGATACAAGCCGCAGCATCCATCGCATAGTCGGCAATGCCCTTAGCAATCGGCATCGCATTCGCATCAACGGCACTCCCAGCACGTGCAGTGATAAAGCCACCTGCCTGAATAATCTTATCCAAGGGTGTGCGGTCAACCACCAGGTCTTTAATGACAGGGAAGGGCTTGGCACGCCATGGCTCGATCGTGATCGTCTGCCCATCGTGGAAGTGACGCATGTGCAACTGACAGGCCGTAGTACCACTCTCAGGGCCGTGTGGAATGCCGTTAATCGTCATCGAGCACATGCCGCAAATACCTTCGCGACAGTCATGGTCAAACGCGACCGGCTCATGGCCATCCGCAACGAGTTGCTCCGAAAGGATGTCGAGCATTTCGAGGAATGAGGAGTCCTCAGAAATATTGGCGAGCTTGTATTCGGCAAATTTTCCAACGTCGAGGCGGTTCTTCTGACGCCAAACGCGGATTGTGAGATTCATTGTTTTTTCCATCGTGCGTATTGAGTTGGATTACTTGTAACTGCGAGTGGCGAGCTTGATGTTTTCGTAAACGAGCGGCTCCTTGTGCAAGGCTGGGGCAACATCGTCGCCCTTATACTCCCACACTCCTACGAATGCGAAATTATCGTCGTCACGCTTGGCCTCACCGTCGTCGGTTTGGTGCTCTGCGCGGAAGTGACCACCACAGGACTCTTCTCGCATAAGTGCATCGCGACAAAGGATTTCGCCGAACTCCATAAAGTCAGCCACGCGACCGGCGCGCTCGAGCTCGGGGTTCAGGCTGTCGGCATCGCCCACAACCTTCAGATTGGACCAGAACTCTTTGCGTAAGGCTTGAATCTCTTCAATCGCTGCAGTCAGACTCTCCTTGGTGCGGGACATGCCGCACTTCTCCCACATAATGTTGCCAAGGCGCTTATGGAAGGAACGCGGCGACTCAGTGCCACCGATCGACATCAGCTTATCAATGCGCGACTTCACATCGGCTTCGACTTCGGCAAAAGCGGGGTGATCTGCGGTCACCTTGCCCGCAGCGGCCACGCCCTGCTCTCCGAGGTAGTTACCCACCGTATATGGCAGAACAAAATATCCGTCCGCCAAACCTTGCATCAGCGCCGAAGCACCGAGTCGATTTGCTCCGTGATCAGAGAAATTAGCCTCACCGCCGACAAACATGCCAGGAATGGTGGACTGCAAATTGTAATCAACCCAAAGCCCGCCCATGGTGTAGTGCACGGCGGGGAAAATCATCATCGGTGTTTCGTAAGGATTATCACCGGTGATGCATTGATACATTTCAAAGAGATTACCATAGCGCTCTTCGATCGCCTTTTGGCCATCACGCTTGATCGCATCGCGGAAGTCGAGGAAGACCCCGAGTCCTGTAGTCGCCACCCCACGACCGTCGTCGCAAGCCTCCTTGGCAGCACGCGAGGAAATATCGCGCGGGGCCAAATTACCAAAGCTCGGGTATTTACGCTCCAGGTAGTAATCGCGCTCTTCATCAGGCACAGCGTTGGGATCGAGCTTACCTTCGCGAATCTTCTTGGCAGTCTCCTTATCCTTAGGCGCCCACACACGACCATCATTCCGCAGCGACTCCGACATCAGCGTCAACTTCGACTGCTGATCACCGTGAACCGGAATACAGGTGGGGTGAATTTGCGTGTAGCATGGGTTGGCCATACCGGCACCACGGCGATAGGCGCGATGCGCAGCCGTCACATTACAACCCTGAGCATTTGTGGAGAGGAAGAATACATTGCCGTAACCACCGGTGGCAATCACGACGGCATCGCCCGCATGGCGGGAAATTTCGCCGGTCACCATGTTGCGCACAATCACACCCTTGGCATGACCGTCGACCTTGACCACATCCAGCATCTCATGGCGATTATACATCTTCACCTTACCGAGGCCGATCTGCTTACTCAGTGCAGAATAAGCACCTAATAACAACTGCTGCCCCGTTTGACCGCGGGCATAAAAAGTACGAGACACTTGCGCACCACCGAAAGAGCGATTCGCCAAGTATCCACCATATTCGCGGGCAAAAGGAACGCCATTGGCGACGCACTGGTCAATAATGTCGGAAGACACTTCTGCCAGACGATACACATTGGCCTCACGAGCGCGGTAGTCGCCGCCCTTCACCGTGTCGTAGAAGAGACGATGCACGCTGTCACCGTCGTTCTGATAATTCTTGGAAGCATTAATCCCCCCCTGCGCAGCAATACTGTGCGCACGGCGCGGACTATCCTGATAACAGAAGCAAGAGACGTTGTAGCCCTGCTCAGCGAGACTGGCGGCCGCAGCGCCACCAGCGAGACCGGAACCGACCACAATCACGTTATATTTACGTCGATTGGCCGGATTGACCAGCTTCATATTAAACTTGTGGCTCGTCCACTTCTGTGCGAGTGGGCCTTCGGGAATTTTGGAATCGAGATTCATTGTTCGGCGTTCCTATTTGTGAAGTGTTTCAGTGATCTCGGCAGCGGCGACTGGCAAACCACCCGTCGGATCCTTTTTAAGTATCCCCGTCAAAGCAGAAAGCGGAATCACCGCAAAGCCGAGAAAAACCACCCAACCATACACCAGGGCCACACGATCGAGACGCTTGCGCCAAAGCGCATTACGAAGCCCGACACTCTGAAACATACTGCTCACTCCGTGTGTTAAATGCATGCAAAGCAAACCAGTGGCTACGATGTAAAATACAGAAACCCACCACACTTGAAAGCCATCAACCATCATATCGTTAACATTGAAAGTATCCACCGGATGACCATTTTTCACGACCACTTCACCATGCTTAACCAAGGGCACCATAGTTGGCTCAATCACCCCCGCTTCCTCATATTGCATACCTGGCACGTTACGCGCCGTAAAATGCGCAATGTGAAAAACAATAAAGGCCAACAGAATAATACCGCTCATGCGCATGGTACGGGAAGAATAGCTCGCCTGAACCATCTTATCATCATCGTAACGATCCGGGCGCGCCTTGCGATTATCCAAGGTCAAGGTCACCGCAGCCCAGATATGCACCGCAATACTCCCCAACAGGAATATGCGAATCCCCCACAGCGCCGCTGCGGGCAGCAAATGATGCAACTTATAAGCATACGCATTGATCACCTCTGCACCGAGAAAGATCTGTAAATTCCCAAGCATGTGCCCCATTACAAAGAGCACGAGCACTAGGCCAGTTAACGCCATCAAAATCTTACGACCGATGGTGGATTTGAAGAAACTACATAATGAGCACATAATATATGTCGGGAGCTATTAAGAAAAGTATTGTTGCAACTGAGATTGGAAGCCTTTTCAAACACCGAGCAGATTGCAACCCATCTATTAGCGAAACAGATAAGTTAAATTAGCTAAGCTTCAGAATAAAGACCTTCAAACAAACGACAGGCTCTTCTAAATACGCACAGCCTTCCCCTGTCTACCTTAAAATTAACAATTCTTATCAATAAAAAATCCAATAGCAGCTAACCTAATCCGACAAACTTCTTTCAATCTAAGCTTGGAAAATGTTTGCCATGCGTGAAGGCCAAAGAATTGAATGCGAGCCCAACGGCGGCCGAACCATCAACAGCGCTCTCGTTTTTCTAAATTGATTATTCTCTAAAACAGTACAGTTCGAACACATGAAGTATATTTTCGTTACAGGCGGCGTCGTCTCCTCGCTAGGTAAAGGACTCACCTCCGCAGCACTTGGCGCCCTACTCGAACAGCGCGGTTTAAAAGTTCGTCTCCAGAAATTCGATCCCTATTTGAACGTCGACCCTGGCACGATGAGCCCCTTCCAGCACGGCGAAGTCTATGTATTGAACGACGGTGCCGAGACTGACCTCGATCTGGGCCACTACGAGCGCTTCACCTCCGGCGAGCTTTCGCGCCTCAACAACCTAACCTCTGGAAAGGTCTACGAAACCGTCCTAGCCAAAGAACGACGCGGGGATTACCTCGGCGCAACGGTTCAGGTCATCCCTCACGTTACCAATGTGATCAAAGAACGTATCTACGCCGGCGGAGGTGACGATGTGGACGTACTCATTACTGAATTAGGCGGCACCATTGGCGACATCGAAGGACTCCCCTTTCTGGAAGCCATGCGCCAATTTGCCCTCGAAGTTGGCCGCGATGATGTGCTGTTCCTACACTGCACACTACTGCCTTACTTAAAAGCTGCGGGCGAACTAAAAACCAAGCCCAGCCAACAATCCGTAGCAAAACTACGTGAAATTGGTATTCAAGCTGACATTCTGGTTTGCCGCACGGAAGAGCCAATGACCAATGAGATGCGCCAGAAGCTCTCACTTTTTTGCAACGTACCAGTTAAAGCTGTCATTGAAGAGATGGACGTGGAAACCTCTATCTACGAGCTTCCTCTGGCACTCAAAGCCGAGAATATCGATGATTTGGTCATCGATCACCTGAAGCTGGACGCCCCGGACAGTGACATGAGAGTTTGGCACGACGTGGTACGTCGCCTCAAAGCACCTAGCCACAAAGTTGAAATTGGCGTTGTCGGCAAGTATATCGAACTACAGGACGCCTACAAATCTGTATATGAATCAATTATCCATGCCGGCATTGCGAATGATACCCACGTGCGCATCGTACGTTTGGATGCCGAAGACATCGAGAATGATCCATCCAAATATTTGGCGACACTCGATGGCATCCTAATCCCAGGCGGCTTTGGAGACCGCGGCACCGAAGGTAAAATCGCCGCCGCAAAGTTCGCTCGCGAAAATAACACTCCCTATTTCGGTCTCTGCCTTGGCATGCAGATCGCAGTCATTGAGTTTGCTCGCAATGTCGCCCAATTGGAAGGTGCCAACAGCACTGAATTCGACTCTCAAACAGCGCATCCGGTCATCGACATCATGGAGGACCAGAAAGATCTAACAACAAAGGGTGGCAACATGCGCTTGGGTGCCTGCCCCTGTGAGCTTGCAGAGGACAGTTTTAGTTATCACGCATACGGCGAAAAATTAATTCATGAGCGCCACCGCCACCGCTATGAGTTTAATAACGTATATCGTGATCAATTAGTGCAAGCTGGCCTACGTATCGGCGGCGTAAACCCAGAGCGCGACCTAGTCGAGATTGTCGAGATCCCAGAGCATTCATGGTATGTTGGCGTTCAGTTTCACCCGGAATTCAAGTCCAAACCCAATGCGGCACACCCGCTCTTTGCGAACTTCATTGCTGCCGCACTAAAATACAAGCGGTAGACCCAAAGTGAACCGCGCGCTACCATTGGGCACAATGCGCTGCGCCGACACTGTGACTTCATCCGCCCCCTCAGCTCACTCCATGCGCCCGCTGTTAGCATTGCTCATCATTTTAGTGTGCGTTTGGAGCTCAGGCTGTGAATCCGCACGGCGCCCCAGCACCTACCTGGCTCATTTCGACCTAAAACATCCACAGGTTGAGGACTTTGAATTATGCGCATCGGCCGGTTGCCGCCAACTGTCACAGCTCGGCTACACTCAACCTGAATGGCAAAGCATCTGCGCTCTATTCACCCCCCCGCCAATGAACGCACAGGACGAGCGTGAACGCATAAAAATCGCCATCGCCCTAACCGAACAAATCAACGGCCCTAAAAATGGGACCGCTGGTGACGCACCACGCAACCAACGTGCACTGGGCACAGGCTCACAACTGGATTGTATTGCCGAAGCAGCAAATACAACGGTCACCCTAATGCTCTTACAAGAAGAAGGACTACTCAAATTCCACAGTACCGGCTACCCCCAGCACCGCGGCTTCTTCAGACTTCGCCTCCCGCACAACACCGCCTCAATTTACGAAAACAACACAGGAGACCACTACGCAGTCGACTCTTGGTTTTATAAAAACGGAGCCCCCCCGGTTTGCGTCCCGGTCAGTGAATGGAAAGCCGGCTACACTCCGGAGGATTTGTAGCCTCACCTGCAATGGGCAGCTTGAGCAACAAAGCGACGCGCCGCCTCACGCAATTTGGCCTCAGGCAAAGCTCCACTTGAAAGCCGCGCACAATGTGCCGGTGCCCCAGCTGGAAAACATAGATTCCCAGGCACATACAGCACGCCTTGCTCAATACAACGCCGACAAAAAGCACTGTCCATCGCGAGATCCATCCCCACAGGCGCACGCAGCCAAAAGATCAAGCCTCCCTCTGGCCGCCGCCACTGCCACCCCGCCTCACGCAAGCCCCCCGCAACCAGAGCTGAGTCGAGAATTTCCGCTTTATGTGCATAATGCTTCTGAATACCAGCCAGATGCTCCGCATACAGTCCGGCATCTAACACACGCTCAATAATCGCCTGCGAAAAATGCGCCGAACCAAAGTCTTGGTGCCCCTTGATACACAGTATTTTCTCACGCCACTCAGAATGCGTACAATAGCCATAACCAATCTTCAAACCAGTAGCAAATGGCTTCGTGTAAGTACCTAAATAAAGTTTCGGAAATGGCTCAAACTCCGGCATACTAATAATAGAAGGAGCCGGATGAGGCTGATCGAAATAAAGCTCACGGTA
The DNA here is from genome assembly GCF_031127905.1 of Thalassobacterium sedimentorum. Taxonomy (GTDB): domain Bacteria; phylum Verrucomicrobiota; class Verrucomicrobiia; order Opitutales; family Coraliomargaritaceae; genus Thalassobacterium; species Thalassobacterium sedimentorum. Next base: position 24,801 of record NZ_JARXIC010000002.1, read on the forward strand.
AGCCGCGTCCTCAATTACTGGAATTTTATATTCAGCTGCCAACAGAGTGCGCGCCACTGCACGTTTCTCCTGCATGCTCAAGGAACGACTGCTTGGGTTACAGAAATAACTGACCAAATAAATCGCCTTCACCTTCGAACGCTCACCAGCGGCCTCCAGCTCCTTCAGTCGCGCTGCCAAACCAGCTGGATCAATCCCTCCCTCGGCATCGCAGGGGATGCCAATCGGCCTCAACCCAAGCCCTTTGAGCATCTCTAAGCATACAAAATAACTGGGCTCTTCAACCAACACAATATCCCCCGGATCACACAGCGCCTGCACAGCAAGGTACAAAGCCTGCTGCGATCCATTAGTCACAAACATCGCCTGCGCATCAAACAACTCCGCCCGCTCTCCTGGATGCGTAGCAATCGCCGCACATGACAACTCACGCAAGCGCTGCCGACCTTGATTCTGCCCATATTGTAAAGCTTCATCAGCCCCACACTCACGTGTTATCTCTGCCGCAAAACGCCCCACCAACTCACGCGGCAGCACTGCATTATCTGTAAACCCCGCAGCCAAAGAAAGTAGATCCGGATTTGCCAGAGCACGCGCCATTAAATCAACAATAACAGGCTTTGCGATTGCACGCCCCTGCCGGGAAAAAGATATAGCTGTCTCTGAATTATCCATTATAAGGGAATTGCATTTGAACTCTGGAGTGATCCGATATTGTAAAGAAGGGAGCGTGCAGCCAACTGCCATGCCCCACAAGCAAATGATTGCCAATGTTTCCATTCTACTGATTGCCAGCCTGTGCCTCACTTACGCAGGCATCAATGTCTATGCAGCATTTCGAGCACATAACCTCATTTTCCCGACACCCGTGAGCAGCTATCAAGACGATGCGGACATCATCAAACTACAATCAACAGATGGTGAAACAATCTCTGCTTGCTATTTATCAACTCCCAAGGATGAACATCTGCTCCTCTACAGTCACGGAAATGGCGAAGACATCGGCACCGCAGGCCTATTTCTAAAATCACTGCAAGAACAAGGTATTGCCGTCCTCGCTTATGACTACCCTGGCTATGGCACGAGCAGTGGAACAGCTTCTGAAAGTGGTTGTTATGCTGCCATCGACACTGCTTTTAAATATGCCACCGAACAACTTGGCTACGCACCCGAACAAATCACACTCTACGGGCGCTCCCTCGGCAGTGGCCCCTCCTGTTGGCTCGCCGAGCAAAACAAAGTTGCTGGACTCATTTTAGATGGCGCGTTTACATCAACATTCCGCGTCATGACACAGATCAAGCTACTACCTTGGGATCGATTCGATAACTACGCCCGCCTCCCCAACATACAATGCCCAATTTTAATCATTCACGGCACCCACGACCGAGTCGTGCCCTTTACACACGCATTGAAAAATTGGAAACTCATATCAAGCAACAAGTATAAACTCTTCGTCAATGGAGCCGGCCATGGAAACTTGATTCAAACCGCGAAACAAGATTACTGGAACATCGTTCTACCATTTATAAAAGGAGACTTATCATGAAGTTACGCGCCCTCATAATCCTACACCCCGGCTTCGAAGAACTGGAAGCTGTCGCACCCATAGATTTGCTCAGCCGCGCCGAGGTTGAAGTAGTCCAGGCCTCCGCTGCCCAGACACTCCAGGTAACTGGTCGCAGTGGCATTACCATAGAAACCAACCACTTACTCTCCCAGATCGCAACTGAGATATTTGATGTCGTCATTCTGCCCGGTGGACCTGGTATCACCCAACTACGCGAAGATGCTCAAATCATTAAATGCCTGCAAAACCACAAGCAAGCGGGTAAACTCATCGCCTGTATCTGTGCTGCCCCCCTACTGCTACTAGATGCCAAGCTCATTCAAGACATCGAGTACACCGCACACCCGAGCACAGCCAAAGAACTCCCAAACGCACGCAACCAAGCCATCGTCATCGACAACAACATCCTGACCTCACCCGGCGCAGGCACCGCAACCGAATTTGCCCTAAGTCTGATTCAACAACTCTGTAGCGAATCCACTAAAAAAGAGATCGCCGCATCCATATGCTGGTCCCACAGCTGCTAACCCCGTCCTGCCCCATAACTTAAGCTTTGGAAGACTCCGCCCAAATCCTCCCCCGCGACAAATTACTGCGCGACAATTTCACGCCAGCTGAATCTTTACTCTTCAGTGTGATCCTAATCATGGCCAGCATGATTTCCTGGATTGGAGACCCACGTTCATTCTGGCTATTAGGCAGCCTACTCATCATTGGTTGCCTAACGCCCTTTTTACTCAAAACGCACGAGCATACGCATCCATTCTTTGTCGATTTACTCTGGCCAAAGTTCTGGATATGCACAGCCCCGGCTTGGACACTGCTCTTACAATTCTTACTGGGGCTATTCCAGAACCCACTTAGCATAACAAGCATCGGCGATCTCCCCATGCATACAGTCGCCCCGATCAGCCTATGGCGTCCCACCTCAGCGGTCAACAGTTCCGCATGGGTCACAATGTTTGGTTTCTGTGCCAGCTACCTGATGGTCGCGTCCCTTTACATAGTCCCTAAATCACGCGCATTTTTCGAACGCCTTTTTCCCTGGCTATGCTTTGGTGCCGTGCTTGTCGCAATTTTTGGCTATATTCAAAAAGGCCTGGGACTCACCAGCCCCCTCCTGACCCCAGGCACGGGGCACTTGGACTTCTTCGCATTTTTCCCTTACGATGGCCATTGGGCAGCTTTCGCTACCCTGTGGTGCTGCACTTGCATCGCCCTGGCTCTACTCTCTACCCGCTACGATGACAGCCCTGACTTCATTCAATCCATCGGTCCATGGTATCTCACTGGTGGCGCTCTTCTAGGAGCCTCTGGCTTCCTGGTACATGCCCAAATCCCGGCAGCAATTCTACTCTTCACCTTGTCAATCATGCTGCTTATTGTAGCAGCCAATTTTCTGGCCAACTCCAAAGATGTTCACAGAAAATCTATCGCAACCTGTAGTGGACTGATCGCCAGCCTTAGTTTTGCAGGTGGTATTTATCGAATGTTTCAAGAGAACACATTCGCCAGTGATGCCGCAGCACTACGTATCGCCGCCTTTGATATGTTTAAAGCAAACCCTATTTTTGGTTGGGGCATCGATAGTTATCAAAATTTGTTACCATTCTACGCCGATGACAGATTACTAGGCAAACACACGGAACGAGCCAGCTCAGACCTGCTGCAAATACTCGCAGAATTTGGACTATTTGGTGGCCTAATTATCGTTGGCTTCTTATTCGTCTTCATCTACCGCTATATACGTGGCCCGCACAATGTACACCTAACCAATCATCTACTAATCGGTTGCGGCGCAGTCCTGCTACTTAGCTTATGCGACAGCCCATTTATGTCTCCAGCGGTCTTTTTTAGTTTTTGCACCATAATGTTCAGCGCCTTACGCTGGGCAGAAATCAGTCGCAATAAAGTCGATGAAGTCGACGCAGCACGCCCTCAATTGGTCACGCATGAAAGCAAGCGTCGACTACCATTCTTTAACACGCATTACCAAGAGGAAGAAAAATGAGCCAAACACACTTTGATTACATCGTTATCGGAGGCGGCAGCGGAGGCTATGCAGCCGCCCGCACAGCACGCGAAACCTGTGAACATGTCGCCATCGTCGACAACGCTGAAACACTCGGTGGGCTTTGTATTTTACGAGGCTGCATGCCTTCCAAGACACTGATCTATTCAGCTGAAGTGCTCCACCTGGCACAAAAGGCAGAACAATTCGGCCTAGAAATCCCGACAGCTGCAGCCAATATGAGCCAGCTCCACCAGCGCAAGCTGGCAACCATCGAAGATTTCTCTGAATACCGACAGGAACAACTCCAGAGTGACCGCTTCACACTATTCCGTAACCACGCGAAATTCGTCGACGCTCAGACAATAGAACTCGACGATGGAACACGCCTCACTGCGGACAATTTCATGATCGCAACCGGTTCAACTGTATCCGAGCCAGCAATACAGGGCTTATCCGAGGTACCTTACTGGACCAGCGACGAGGTGCTCGAACTCGACTTTCTTCCAGAAAAAATCATCGTACTAGGCGGCGGCATTGTCGCCTGTGAACTCGCACAATTTCTACGCCGTATCGGCAGCGAAGTCATTCAAATTCAACGCAGCCCCCACATCCTCAAAGAGATGTCTCCCTCAGCAGCCAGTGTCGTTGAAACTGCCTTTCGCGACGAAGGCATTCAACTCTACACCGACACCGCGTTACAAAAAATCACACATAGCGAAGATGGCTTCAGTGTCAGCTTCGACCACAAAGGCAAAACGATCACCGTCGCAGCTCCCTACCTACTCAATGCCCTGGGACGGAAACCCGCAACCCAAGGGTTGTGCCTCGAGGCTGCCGGCATTCGCACACGCAAAAGTGGCCACATCAAATGCAATGCGATGCAATGTACCAGTAATCCCAAAGTCTACGCTTCAGGCGACGTCACAGGCCCACACGAAATTGTCCACGTCGCCATCATGCAAGGCGAAGTCGCAGCCAAACATGCCACTGGGCGCCCAGCAGATCCTGTGCATTACGACGACCTGCTGGGCGTCGTATTCACTGACCCACAAATCGGCAGCGTAGGCCTCAGCGAAGCTCAACTCAAAGCACGTAACATCGATTATTTAAGTGCCGACTATCCCTTTGACGACCACGGTAAGTCTATACTAATGGAAGCCAAGTATGGATACGTCAAAGTTTTTGCTGAACGCGCCACTGGTGTCGTCCTGGGAGCCGAATGCGTCAGTAAAGACGGCGGAGAACTGATTCATGCCATGGCGGTAGCGGTCACACTCAAAGCCAGCGTGCAAGATTTACTCAAAGTACACTGGTATCACCCGACCCTATCCGAGATCTGGAGCTATCCACTCGAAGACATCGCTGACGAAATGTCCCAATAAGAAAGCTTGCTATTCCAGTAAGAAGTTGTCTTTGTCCCGCGCTTTCCGGCAGATACGTAAGGTCGCGTATCGCCAACTTGTTTCGGTCCGTCATCGATGAGCGGTTGATTTAAGCTAAATACAACTGTCATCGATTGCTGCTGTGCCTGCAATTTCTCAAATGGCACATTCTATACTATGTCCGAAATTACATTTCAGGATCTTGCATTAGCCGATCCAATTCAGCGCGCACTCAAAGCTAAGGGCTACACAACGCCCTCTCCAATCCAAGCGAAAGCAATTCCAGTCTTACTGGAAGGCCATGACTTACTTGCCTGCGCACAAACAGGCACTGGTAAAACGGCCGCCTTCGCCCTACCAGTATTGGACGGTTTTGCCCGCAACCCGCGCAAGCCATTCCGTCGCGGCGTGCGCTGCCTGATCCTCACACCCACGCGTGAGCTCGCAGTGCAAGTCACCGAAAGCTTCAAAACCTACGGCGAAGGCCTCGGGCTCAAAGTCGGCATGGTGTTCGGAGGTGTTTCCGAAAAACCCCAAATTAAAGCCCTCTATGGCGGGCTCGACATCCTAGTGGCCACCGTCGGCCGCTTATTGGATCTGAAGCAACAAGGCCACATCGACATTTCACAAGTTGACACCTTCATCCTCGACGAAGCCGACCGCATGCTGGACATGGGCTTCATCCGCGACATTCAAAAAATTGCCGTCGCCATCCCACAGCAGCGTCACACTTTACTCTTCTCTGCCACCATGGCGCCAGAGATTACCAAACTCGCCAACGGCCTGTTGCACAATCCCAAGGAAATACGCATCGCGCCACAAGGCACGACGGCAGAGAAAATTGATCAACACATACTCTTCGTCAAAAAAGCAGACAAACAAAATCTGCTGCTCGACCTCATTCAAGAACACCAGGCCAATGCCAACAATCAAGAGTTGAGCCTTGTCTTCAGTCGCACCAAACACGGCGCCAAAAACCTAGCTCGCAAGCTCTGCAGCCTCGGCATCGAAGCTGACTCCCTACACGGCAACAAATCTCAAAACGCCCGCCAAAAAACCCTCGACCTCTATAAGAAGGGCGAAGTTCGCGTGCTGGTCGCCACCGATGTCGCCGCGCGCGGTATCGACGTTAAGAACATCACACTCGTGATCAATTTCGACCTCCCGATGGAGTCCGACGCCTACGTGCACCGCATTGGTCGCACCGCCCGAGCAGGCACCAGCGGCAAGGCACTCTCTTTTTGCTCCGAAGACGAAGTCGCACTACTGCGCCAAGTTGAAAAACTGATCAAGCGCACCGTGCCCGTGTATTCGCACGAATACCACGCCGCTCAGATTGAGCATCACCATACCAGCGGCGCTCCCGCACAAAAGCCCAAACAAGGCGGCGGCGGTGGTAACCGCCGCCCACGTAGCGGCGGCAGCAACAGTCGCGGCGGCCCACGTGGTAGTGGTGGCAGCGGCAACCGCGGCGCACGCCCTCAAGGCGCTAGTGGTGGGGGCAAGCCCAAGCCACAAAATGAAAACCGTCCCACCGGCGGCTTTCAAAAAGCAGCCAATGGACAACGCAGCAACCGCAGTCGTGGACGCAGCGGTCGTTAGTGGTTAGAGACAGCATCTAAATCAAAACCTGCAAGTATAAGAACTCACATACTTGTAGATTGCAGTCCTCGCTCCTGACTCGGCGTAACTGAGTGGAGCGAAGACTGTTCAGTCCGCCTGCATATTCGCTGAACAGAACAACTTCGAGCGCGATGCCCTACTGACCGCAACCTTTAGCGGCGTACATGCCAGTCAAGACGGATCGACGATTGAAGGCAGCTTCCGCACGCTCTTCAGCTTGCTGTTGATTCATCTGATTGAGCGAACCAGCCATGTTAATCGCGCTGCCCAGATATGGCAGCGAAGAACCGGCACCAGCGAGGGCTCCACTGTAGAGCGCTGCATTGACGGCCGCGCTCTGAGTAAGCCCAAGCATTTGTGCAGTTCGCATTTCGCCTTCAGCAATGCCAAGAATCTCGTTCATTTGATTAGTTTCGATGACAATCTGCTCACAGGTCATGTTACCATCACCCATTTTGTTAACTTGAATCGTGGCGGCTGATCCAGAGCTACCGGTCGTGTTACAACCAGCGAAGAAAACTGCACTGAGTACAGTCACGAGTATGATGACTTTTTTTTTCATAATTAGTGTTAGTTAGGTAGTTAGGTTAAAGTTCAAGCTTCAGGCGAATAAGCGCGGATTGCGTCAATGGTTTTGCATGTCCAAATTGATTGTTGGTCCATGGTCTTTTCCTGAAGAAAGACTCGATGTCAAAATGTAGCACTACTTATACCCTCAATCAGATTCTTGCACTATCCCCTGATCAGAGGATATTTACAAAATAATTACTAGATAACTACTCATTCCAAGGATTTGCTCCTCAGGTTAGCTCCAGTAAAGTTAATAAAAACTCTGCTAGTGTAGCGCTGGCGCAACTTAAAATCGCTTAGCGAGTCCGCTACATTTAGACGAAAAATCATCCGTTATACCTCAGCAAACTTCTGAGGATGGCTCTAGATTCTTCGATTAGCGGAATGATTCAAACGAAGCGATTGGATATTTCCAGATTGACGCCAGCACCACATTCGTCATTTCCTACGCTACACGGATCACACACGCGGGTATGGTGTAGTGGTAACACGTGACCTTCCCAAGGTTGAGCTGAGAGTTCGATTCTCTCTACCCGCACCATGCTGCATCTACCCAGTTTACTGCATATTATTCCCAAGTTGGTATTCCCAAGTTGGGCCATTTTGCCTAGCACACAGCGTATGTAAGGTAAGTAGATCGAACTTATGCCTACATTTAGTCGTCGTATTCTAACTAAGCTCCTCATTCAATTAAAAATTGAATTTAGGAAAATCATTTAGGGGCAACCAGATACTCTAGCTCATCATTCATTTTAGCCTGCAACACATCAACAACTGGAGCATACTCAACTAAATCGATCAAATTTCGTCCTTCACCACTCGAATCGGTCGCCTCACCATAATCATATAATTCACGAGCAACTATATTTCCAGTCACCTCATCAACGCTTTTGCGATCTGTTCCGGCTTCACGCCATTCAACATAGCGATAGCGTTCATCTCGTATCGCATAGCCCATCGCTCCTTTACGAATATATTGACTGATCGCAACATTAGACTTTTGAGGCATATGATTCCCCTTCAATGCAGGTACAAAACTCTCTCCAGCTAGTTCAGGAATACTAGGTAAACCAGCTAGTTCATTGAGTGTAGGAAAAATATCGACAAGTTCAACCACACCATCGTAACGCACATCTCTGGGCATTCCTGGTGCATATACAATTAGAGGTACACGTGTGGCTTCTTCATAATTCGTATGCTTCCCCCACTCTCCTTTATCGCCTAAGTGAAATCCGTGATCACCGACTAATACAATAATTGTATTCTTAGCGAGTTCCGCGTTCGTAAGTGCAGTCATCAATTTCCCAACCTGAGCATCGACATACGACACACAGGCCATGTAACCATGAATTAATTCGCGCTGTACCTCAGCTGAAAAATTACCAAATTCACCTGATGAAGTATTATAGTCCTCAATTTCATGATAACTATTGTATGCGACCTCAGGTGCACCGATCGGATAACTGGTTTGAGAAGCTAGTTCAAATGAATTTCGATCATATAAGTCCCAGTATTTCTTAGGAGCAACAAACGGCAAATGCGGCTTAATAAAGCCAACGCTGAGAAAAAATGGTTTATCCTGACTACTGGAGCTCTGTCGCTTGATATATTGCACGGCCTCTTCGCCCATCAACCCGTCAAAATAAGCAATGTCTGGTAAATCCACACTCTCGACAGCTGGCCGCATGCCTTCACTCAAAAGACGTTTCGCCTCCATCCACCAAGGCGAAAGGGCTTCCCACTTATTGGCATACTGTTCCTTTAACTTCGGCTCCTGATAATGATGCCCGGCCGGTGATCCGTATGGATCCGGAAAAGCGGGCTTCCAAGAGCTATAATACGGCTCAGTCCAAGATGGTTCATCATTATTGACTACTGTGCGTCCGTCAAAAACTTTGCCCATTCCTTTAGTTCGATAACCATTTTGAGCAAAGAACTCGGGAAGCGTAACCACATCTGGATTCAACGTCCGCATGCGCTGACTCGTACGAACTTCATAATGCGCATCAGGCCGTAGGCCAGTCAAGAAGCTCACTCGAGAAGGACTACATAGTGCCTGTTGCGCATAAGCGCGCTCAAAGACAGTTCCTGCAGATCCCAGTTTATCCATATTTGGAGTCACTGCTTGCGGATCCCCATAAGTTCCCAAGCGTGGCATCAAATCATCTACAATAATGAAAAGCACATTAGGTTTAGTCGTGTTTGCACGCAATGAGGCCACGAATGCTCCGCTACAAAAGAGTGCGACAAGCAGCCATAAATAAACTTTAAAACGCATGGATAAATTAAGGGCGTGAGAATTGTATAATCGTAAAGGCATATTGCGGTAGACTTAGAGTCAGCGATTCATCATCAATCGAATCCCAGGCGGGATAAGTGGTTTCTATGGCATACGAGCGTTTCGCAGGCGCCGAAATCACCTGCACTGAGGTCGGTGACATTCCAGCCAGAACTCCCTCACCAAGCGGCACCGTTAGCGCTACAGGTCCTTGCGCGCGCGTTGGGCGTGACATCACAATTAATGTAACTCGATCTTTGCTCTCGCTCATCGAAGCAATCGAATACAAATCGGAATTGTCAATTTCAACAGGAAGTCGATGCCCTAAAAGATGACGCGCCATGGCAGAAAAGGTATAATAGGAAGGCAACACATTATGATGATCCTCGACATAAAGCGCTTTAGCGATCCATTGGCCCTCCATTGTAATTGGCCAGAAATTTGCAAAATCAGTGCCACCTTCAATCAACGCCCCCAGCATTTCGCCTATATATAGGGCTTGCTCCATGCCTAAGGCATCTTTGCCCTCACCCCACCAAATACTGGTATTCCATTCAGTTACCCCCAGCATAATATCTTTCCCAGTAACCTCTCTAGCATAGCGTTTCAAATCGGCTAACTGCTTCGCATATCCATCTTCAAGCATGAATGCTTTTTCGACTGACCCTGCATATAAGTGCACCTCAATCATATCGATGTGGTCTTTGACTCCCTGCAACAAATTCGGCCACCATTTAAGCGCATCTGGATTACGATACTCCCGCATTAGACGATTCTGAATTTCTACATTTTGCTTGGGAGTAATCTCAAAAGCACGTCGCTTCCGCTCGGTTTCAAGCATGATCTGCAAACCTTCAGCAGTCGGCTTATCTTTCTTCGCTACCGAGTTTAATTGAACCTCCCCCGGCACGGCTATCAAAATATCTGGGTCCACCGCACGCATCGCTTCGGCATAAGCAATCACGAGTTCGGTGTATTCCTCGACAGTAAAGGCCAGGCGCCAATACATCTCATTTCCAATGGTCCAATATTTAACCTGATAATCATTATCCTTACAGTATCGAACCCAATCGGCCGCATACTGCGCACCTTTCTGAATGTCGTTCTCATAGAAAGCATACTCGGTATTCACACAAATGATCGGCTCGGCGCCTACGGCACGACAAAAACGAATAAACTCATCCGTATCCGTCGTTTCTGGACCATCGATATATGGCCATTGAGTGCTGTCGTATAGCTTATGTTCACGCCACAGATAGCGATCGGATTCAGTGCCTCCGGGAAAACGTAACATCGGCATGGGTGTCTCACGCACCAGTTCAACAAACTCGGGGTCTCCTAAAATCGCATCATCGTCGATCCAATACTCAATATTACCACCATAAACCAATGGATTAATAATCTCACCAAGCGACTGATCCGGAAAACGAACCGAGACGGGCTGTGGTGATGAATCAACGGCTGGAGTATACAGGTCAATTTCAGATAAACTCAGCGTCGCTCCAGCTTCTCCCGTAAAAGTAATCTTCACCTCACGCCCTTGCGTGGGGCTAAAGTGCAGTGAGCGCCACGCAGCATCCGTCTTCAGCGCAGTGGTCGCGACACCGTCAACTTGAACTGTTGCCTTAATGCCAGAACCTTTTAACGACTCTGCCCACGCCACTCCATTGATAGTAGTTGCTTCCGGGAGCTGGATATCGATTGCACATGGTAGCTTCAAGCTAAGCGACTCATCGCGCAAATTGTCTGAAAGAACAGTTGTCGTTTCCCCATCGACAGTCACCTGCCAAGCTGGCTCGAAGAAAGAAAGCTCAGCAATGTTCAGAGGTTGATTATTCGGATTCCACTTTAATTGCTCAAACCTCAAATGAAACTCATCGGCAATGACAGGAGGAAAAAAGACCTTAGGGGAACTCCCATGAAAGTTCCCCGCATAAAGCACTGAATCGTCACTGCTCTTATGCAATGAGAACTTAGACAGATCATTTTCTTTCCCGACATCTTTCGTCGCACGGGCGAGATAACGTACTGCTTGAACGATATGTGGCCGATCCAAGGCAATTTTCAAGTATCCCTTTCCATCCTCCTCACCTGTTAGAACAGAGCGACTGCCCAGCTCTAGATCACCATCCGCAATGGCTTCTAAATCTGATGCCGCTGCCTGACCACTCGCCTCGATAACTTCAACCGAAGCAGGAGGGATTATTTTATCCTTATTCAACAAGGTAAAACCAGTCGCATTTGAAACGCTGACGCTTGATAACGAGAAAAGAAAAAAAAGTATATATTTAGCGGACATGTATATGAGTCAGGTGATCTTGAAGGTAATCTTAGTAGGTTCGTTCAGTCATTCTCCACTTTCGAAAACGTAGATGACGCCATTTTCACGGTCGTTGAATCAATGACATCAATTCTCCCTAAACGCCCGCTCTTCCATACAATGAAATAGCGATCATCTTCCATTTTCCATCCGATTCTATTCCCCTTTGGATCCACCGCACTCCCATCTGGATTAAAAACAAAACAATATGCAGGATTAATCATGTGCTGCCATTTACCAACAATAGACAGTTTCGTATTTTCCGATTCTTCCAACAAAGCGTTTTCCGCGAGCGAAGCATCTACGTCTTTTATGTAAGTCGCCGAAGCCATTTTGACTTTATTCTTAGCTAAAATATCAATTCTGCCTAAACCACCACTCTTCCAAACAATATAGTAGCGACCATCGTCAACTTCTTTCCACCCAATGCGATCACCATTTGCAGCCAGCGCACTGTAATCTGAATAAAATGTGAAAGTTTGGTTCGGATGTGACTCTCTTCGCCAAACTCCTTGCAACGAAAACCCTTCCGGAACCTCTGGAATTTCTTTATTCACAATATAATCCTGAGGATTCGGTTTTTTGTCTCGAATCCCAAAGACGTAAGCAGTGTGCGCAAGCAATGCTTGAGTGGTCGCCTCATAAACCTTCTGATCCAGTCGATTCACACCATGCCCATACCCAGAATAGATCAACGTCTCTGCTTGACCTCCATGTTCCTTAATCGCTTTAGCAAAACGGCGACTTTGCACCCAATCGATCGTTAAATCATAGGTCCCATGATAGAGCCATGTATCGGGTGGATCATTACGAATTTGCCAAAATGCTGATGCCCGCTTTTTATCTTCGAGCGAAGCACCAATAAATGCCGCGTCGCCCCCAAAACGGCTTTTGTCACGATCGACGAGATCATAAATACCATTAAACCCATCAAAAGAGATACATTCTGGAGTGTGCTGTGCTGCAATCGCACCTAAATGAGCTCCCGCAGATGACCCAGCAATTCCGACACGGGTAAAATCAAGATTCAATTCATCAGCTCGTTGACGAATACTATCGATCGAATCCATGACATCACCAATCACATCCAAATAATCGCCTCCGTGACTTTTCCAACGATATTCAATGCGCACTCCTGCGATTTGGTTTTCCGAAGCCATCCTAAAAGACTGACGATAGAAATTATCCTTGTTTCCCGTGACCCAAGCACCCCCGTGAATATAAAAAACCACTGGAAATGGGCCTCCAGTTTTCGGCCTTTCTAAACGTAAATCTAACTCTAATTTATCGCCATTTGGTAGAGTAATCGTCTTGTAGACAAAACGATCCGAACGCACATCAGTAAACATCTCTAAATACTCAACAGTATGCTTTTCAGCCTTAGCCTGTTGTTCCTCCCAGGAAGGATATTTGGATGCATTCAGGCTGTAAACTGACAGCAATGAGAACATCATGCAGACACTCCAAAAGGGTATATTTTTTAAATTCATAAGCTATTAAGATCTAATTCAATTCAGCTTTCGAAGAAAACAAGGTATGTTATGATACAAATCGCTACTAACTTAATGCACACAAAGAATATTTAGCGGGGGCTAGAAGCTGAATAAAAAGAGATTCTTTGAAACAGCTTCAGCTGTCCATTGGCAAAGCTTGGACTAACTTGCCAAAAACTTATCCCTAATGCTCAGGATAATGTGATCCGATTCGTATACACGCGTGTTTCCACTCGCACAAAGGCTGCGACAGCGAATTACAATCAATCTAAAGCCTCTGAACTGAATCGTTTTTTATATTCGCGGGGACTATACCCCGAGAGCCGCTTAAACCAACGTGAAAAATTTGACAAGTCATGAAAGCCAATTTCAAAAGCTAAACTCTTCACACTCACCACTGCTAAAGACAACTGATCGCGGGCATAACGCAGCCGATTTTCATCATACACTTGGAACATCGATTTCCCTTCATATTTCTGAAACAATCGATCTGCATTCGAAGCGCTCATCCCTAATTTTGCCGCCAATTCTTCTCGCCGAAATGGTTGATGCTTAGGCATTGCCTCAATCAGCTGGATTCCGCGCAATACACTTTGATGCAAATCACTAATACGCGTCGGTATCAAGCCATTAGCCGTCAGACATCTTTCAAAAGCTGACAACCAATCACTAAATGGTTTTTGAAAACGTAAAAAATCGCTTAAGGTAAACTCTTGTTGATTAATTTGTTCAATATTCGTCCAAACGATATGTTCCTGCTCCTCGACCGAAATACGGCGCCGGTAACTATCAAGCAGTCGTTCTGCGTATTTTTCTAAATAAGGAAAATCCTCTCCCTTCACCACAAGACTGAGGCCATCTTCAAACAAATTACGGCCATTAGGCCATGATGCTTGAAAATGCACAGAGATAATCTCTGCATTCTCGGTAAATTTTTGCCGGCGCAAACCTGGGCGCAAGAAGACCCATTCCCCCGCACAAGCTGAAATCACTTTCCCTTCGACATCAACGACCACAGAACCTTGTTGAATATACCAAACAGCATAATTAGAGATATATCGCTCAGTATTTAGCGCGTATGGATCAACAAGACCGTCATATACCCAAAAGAGTCGAGTGTTTAGATAAAGCCATTCCTTATACGGAGTCGTCCACTTTTTCTTCTTCGGTTTCTGGGATATGCGTTGGCTCAATATAGTGACCTCGATGACCTTGATTCATAAATTCTGCAGCAAATCCATACATATCCTGAATGCCTCTAGCGTTTCAATGGAATAAATTCACAATTGCCCTCAACAATTGCCCTCAACAATTGCCCTCAAACAGCCTGATACCACTGCCGACATTCAGGTTTTCCTCGAAACATGCTCCTATGATGATCAAAAAAAACCGGCAACACACCAATCACTTTAAACTTTCGTATAGAACAGCCTAGCCAACGGACTAGCGAACACGACGACGCATCGCAAGACACATGAGTGCGACAACACCCCCCAATAGCGCAGAAGAACTAGATTCGGGAACTAAAGAATAACTGTCAAAATTAGCACCACCAGCACTCCACATAATGCCTGCCCCGGTGAAGTTATCTGGATTGACCGCATATGTATACTCCGCCCCACTCGCCGCACCATTCAAGTCGACTTGGAACTCAGTTCCAGTTGAAGGCGTATAAAATGCAGAGATCGTCCAGTTTGAAACTGTCGTATCCAGCACAACTCGCAGCAGACCAATCATATCAGCATTGGTGGCAGAATCATAGCCAAAGTTCGAGATATTGCCCGCAGCAACTCCACCTGCAGTGCCTTCACCTGACCAAAACTGTAAATTACCATTCCCCCGGATACCAAAGGTACCAAACGGACTCACTGAATTTGTTACGTACCCCCCAACAACCGGATCGGAGTTAGTAAAGAATAGGCCTGCAGCAAAATTATTGCCACTCGCAGCACTCATATCAACGTATGTTGAGGTTTCATAAACACCTGAACCAAAATCGTAAGCAATCACAGCCCCATTCGAACCAGATGTTGAACCGTCTGTCTTGATCGATGACGACGCAGTGCCCACAATCCAGCCATCAACACCGTGCAAATCAGTAGAGCCATCTCCAGTAAAGTTATAATCAAAAGTCGCTTGAGCACTCAAACTGGAAGTGAGCGCAACGCTAGCTGACAGGATAATAAGGGTAGGGATTTTCATAAGAAAAATCTCTCAACAACTCAACTAATCGACAAGCGAAATGGATAGTCAATGCGATGCAAACAGTTGTCATATTTACGCAAATAAAATATAAGCCTGAGCACTTCACATCTACGTCTTATACATATGTGCCGCACACTAGTCTGTGATTTGAAAGACTCTTACAGATGTCTTGGACTGCGGCATAATGAATACCTGAATCCGATCATTTTCCATAGGGTACCAGATAGAACGATAAACTGACCGCCACCCTGAGTCCGTATTCATCGCAATGAGCACTGGAAAATCGATATTAATAGCAGTTCCATACGAATCTGCATCACCACTAGAATCTTTGACAGTTTGGGTCGGCATCGTTTTTGAAGACTCGCCATCTATCTGAAACTGAAGGTTACCATATTTCATCATAATCGCCATAGTGGTCATATTATGGATACGAGTTTCCCCCTTTCCCAAGGCTCTCAAGGAGTTGTTAAATACTTTCGTTCTATAACGCTCTCCATCATTCGCTTTATTAGGGACCATAAATACCAAACAATCATCGCCTCCAACTGGAAGCATCACACGAGCAACGGGTGTCCTGACGATTTCACCCTCGAACGTTTCCTTAACAAAGAGCACTAACTCGGGCGTCTCGGAAATAAACTCGTACCGCTTCGAGGGACCAACAAAACTCGCACGAATCTCTTGATCTTTTCCATCTGATATAAAGTAAAGTTCTCTAATATCTGCAATTGGATTAAAAAAGCGTAATTTAGCTTTAAAGAGTTCCCCCTCCTGGGCGACAAGATCTTGCCCTCCCAAGATACTCAACAGCGACCAGAATAAATATGTGTATGCAATAGATTTAGACATTTATATTTCATCCTCCGACAACCAACGAAAACTAACAATCACATATTGGCGACCAAACCGCTGATTATCTGGGATCGCTGAATTAATCTCTGGATCGTCCGTAGAATCGACCCAAGTAGGCACTCGCTGCACCACCGCTTCACAGACCGCCGCCCTCTCCACATCACGAGTCAATGGATTTAGACTAGCACCATAAGCACGAATTCGAAAGGTATCGCTCCGTGCTGACAAGGACGGAGCCAAGCTTTGCAACAGATCATTTTGCAAAATCCACCCCGGCGCACCCGCTCCACTCGCAGGCGCATGCTTATCCCAATCAACGGAATCCCCCCAAACCTCGGTCTCTGTCGGTTCTCCTCCAAAATCTGCCACTGTATTCACAGTCATATCCAATGCCGCTTGCAACGCTCCAGCTCGACCAGTCTCGTTGTCAACCAAGCGACGATTAATAAAATCTGACAGGGAACGAAAAGGGCCACGCATTTTGACCTGGCGAACAATCTCCTCCGCCAAATCTGTCAACTCATCCGAATTCAGCGAACGAAATCCAGCCCACGCCTCTGAATTCGTTTCAACATCTGCTCCCGAATTTGAAGCCATGGGGTGCTGAAAGCGCGACACCGGCACCTCCAGTTCAGCTGCAGTCAGAGATCTGATTCCATTCGCAAAAATGTCAAAATATCTGAATTCATTCGCTTGTAAAAGTGTGGCCAAAACAGCCTTCCAAGCTTCCACTGATGTTGAATTAACATTAAACGGGCCATCGACCATTAATGTAGCTGCTGCTGTATCGATATCCCGCAACTCACTCATGTAATCGTCATCGATTACATCATGTCTTGAATAATATTTATAACGGCTATTCGGCAGTTTCTTTCCCTGTGAAACATATTCTGTATCAAAGGTTTCAAAAGGAGGATACATCAACGCTTGCCCAGCTTCTGGAACCGTCGAAAAAAACCATGAATCAAACAGTGCATCATTATAATGCCATGCGAGATCGATAGCTTCCAACGCAGTTCCATTTCCGTCGACATTTCCCGAACCAGTATAGATCGTTTCAGTGAGTGCGCCGAAAGGCGGCGCATAGGAGCTCCCAATAGTATAAAGTGGAACCGTATCTAAAGCACCCACTTCCGCATGCATCAATTGCCCAATGGAGTTCAATGGCTGACGAGGCAACTCCTTTAACACCACATGCTCCTGCCCTGCAAATGAAACTGAATTTCCTGCACGTGCGATCCCCGAATTGATGGAGTCGATCATTGCTTTGTCCGAATTCCATTCGGCACGGTCAAAAACTGAAACATCCCACAAGGGCGAATGCACTTCACTGGAATGCCCAGGTCGCGCATGCCATGCCAATGGATTATAGTGGGCGATGTACGGAATCGAATCTGCCCCGAGCTCAGCACTGCTGGTTTTCAATCGAGCCACAATATTAGCGGCGTATAAAATATCTGCAGCAGAAGATCCTAGCTGAATATTACTCGACGAAACGACGTGATAATAATCCCAAAGTGTAAAATCTTCAGAGCCTGATGAAGTTTCATCCGTTCCAGCCCAAAGATCAGTAAAGGGGTATGATCCAGACTCTGAAGCAGGTGGACGCAATCCCCAAACATCACGCACCACAAACCCCTCATTCGGCTCTCCCGATGTATACTTAGCGTCTGTAATCGCCAATGTTAACCGAAAATCATTAATATCTGTCATGGAGGTATTCTCTCCAAAATCAAGATCCAAGGAATCATGAATCCACTCAGAATTCGTATCTGTTACATCAAAATCCTGACTTGAAATGACTGCCCGAAATGTATTGTGTGGTGCACCACCAACCGGGCCAATCATCTGTGTGGGTAACGGACGGCCATCGACCCAACCCCCGAAGCCCCCCGCAGCGCCATTGTAATTTTTGTACCCTTGACTCGTAGCTGGTGTAAACTGAATCGCAAAAATTTTCATTTCTCCCGGTTGGAGCACAGTCTGATTTAGATTTGTAATATCACGCCAGTCATAATCTGAAAACAGCGAAAACGTAAAATGCCCGGTACGTGTGGTGGAATCATGATCTTGCCATAAATCGACTATATTTGTTGGCGTGCCAAATAACCCTTGAGTCGCCCCAGTTGCCCCATCGCGAACCACTATTTGCATGTCCGCTGCTGGATCATAGGTAATTCTATAATCACTGGTATCCAGCGCCACGTTATAAGGATTCCACAAGACGACAAGAGGACTAATCACATGTCGACCTTGAAGTATCTCTGCCCATCGCTCTTTTACACTCGGAGAGTCATCTGGCCGATCATCTCTCCAATCCCAACGATTCCCAATTTGTGAATCACTATAATCGGAAATCACACCTCCAACACGCCAAATAAACTGCTGCACTACTGGCGCAATTGGATGCGAGACGAGCTTCCAATCACTAATAGCTCCATCGATCAAAGGTTCCGTGCTTAAAAGATCAGCGTCAAATTCCGCACGGGCCCCATCCCAACTCACTGGAAGTGTATTACGCGGCTTAAGCACGGGCATATCTGCATTGGGATTATCAAGCAATTTATAAATGTTCGACCAAGCCGCCAAACTGTCCCATTTCATGGGAAAAACATCCGTAATATTCTGATTACTTAACTCTGATAATTGGTCGCTGAGCCCACGCGAAAGATCACGTCGTAGCCCTCCATTCTTCACATCGGCAAGCACTCCGTAGCTCTGCACGGTTAAATCATGCTGGTATGGAGCCCAAATCTCCGTCCCAAACCTCAATTCAAGATCGATTAGATTGGACATCTGACTTCGCTCTCCAACCGTCATCAAACTACGAAAATCACTAAGCCCTGTAAGCACTTCAGCCTTAGCCGACTCCGCCGCACCAAACCTCAGGCTCTGGCTCAACGAATCCGTGCTTTCATAAACATCCGTATCCTCCTCCCAACTACGGGCATTTACCTTAGCCTTAACCCCCTCGTCCAAAACAGCCCATGCGTACGCGAGGTTATCATCAACACGAGTGATTGTTTCAGCTTCAACCGCAGGAACGAAAGCTCCTGAGCTATCTGTTCCAGCACTCACAAGTTCATAAGGATCGAGCAAGTTTGATGTGATAGAACTCAGTTCATTATTCTCAGTCGGCATCGATGCAAGCCAACCAATAAAAGTCTTACTATTTGGATTGAGCGGATTCGCGTCATCGCTTCGCCAGACACCTGTCCAATATTTTTTGGCTTCAGCAGGAACTAGATTCGCATAACCTCCGTCCAAAATATCTGCACGTGAGGTCACTCGCTGATCGCTTCCGGTCATTTTCTGTAAATGTCCCAACGCAAGATTGAGCGATA
The DNA here is from genome assembly GCF_031127905.1 of Thalassobacterium sedimentorum. Classification (GTDB taxonomy): domain Bacteria; phylum Verrucomicrobiota; class Verrucomicrobiia; order Opitutales; family Coraliomargaritaceae; genus Thalassobacterium; species Thalassobacterium sedimentorum. The sequence goes on from NZ_JARXIC010000002.1 coordinate 44,455, forward strand.
GGAGCGCTGATTGCTCAGCACGTAATTTAGTGATCCCGACATTGCTAGTCGCCACTTGAGTTTGAGTGAATGTAGTTAAGGCCAACAGCAATAACAACACAAACGCCATCATTGATAAAGCAATCACCAAGGCAAAACCATCGCAAGACCGAGGAACTGACATGCTTAAAACACGCTGTCTATTTTTTACCTGAGATACATGAACGACTTGACTACACTGTTTGCTTAATTTGTTCATCTGAATGGGATAAGGGTAAATTTCGACTGATTGCTGTAAGTATCATTATATTCAAATCTCCTCGCATACGGACAAGTGAAATCAAGGATCATACATGCACAATAGCTAGTCATATCTTACACAAAAATACTTAAACATAAACACAGCTAGCACCCTTTCATTCTAATTTTCCCCTAGCTCACAAAGCAGTGCCTATTACTGGAGAGCGCTTCAATCGCATTTCAGTGGAAAGTCCTCCAGTTGCGCAAGCGCTCAAGATAATTTCACCGTCCTCGGGGAGTGTTCGGAGCACACACGAAGCGATCCCTGCCTCTAAATGAGCAGTGCCTCCCAAGGGCCCAATCAGTTCAGCAGGGCCACGAACTGTAATATTAATCGCTCCTTCTGCATCGGTGACCAATACACCCGATTCATCTAGACATTCTACATGCACAATCAGGGTATCAATGCATCCCACAACCACAGGGACTTGCTCCGAATCCACAACAATACGAAGCTGGGTCCATACACAAGTTGTCCTCCGTTGATCGCAAGCAACAACAGTACCATCAACTAAAGCGCGCGCTTCAAGAATTCCAGGAACAACAGCATCTAAATCAAAAACAAATGGTGGATGTCTTAAATATTGAGTATGTATCGAAATAGAAGGCGACTGCACACCTATGCGCTCTCCATTCAACAAAAGCTCAACCTGCTCGGCATTACTAAACACCAGTATACGGCGAGAGGAAGAAGCCTCCCAATTAGATGCAATAAACACCATTGCACCACTATCCCAAGCAGTGTCGGCAGTGCCAATCGGACGCTGGCTACGGTAAAAGTAGTGCGCGTATTTCGGCAGCCTGAATATATCACGAACCCCCATAGTCGCCCTCATCGAGTGATAGCCACGCGTATAGTCGCAAAAGGCCCACTGCCCACAGGCAATCGCTTTTGTTGACAGATTTTCGTTGACCGCTTCGATGAAATTTCGGGCCTGTTGAATCTGTGCTAGTTCACCATCTCCCCGTTGCTGTCGACTCGAAAAGCGTGAATCCATCACACCTTCGTGAGCATCTTGATTAAAACCTCCATTACTCGCGTAAAACTCCCAATCTCCATACTCTGCGACAATTAAGGCACGCTCTCCGTTACGATACGTATGCAAACCATCGTGCTGACGACTCCGAATATACAGATCAAAGGCATCGATCCACCCACATGTATAGAATTGATCTCCAGGATACTCTTCATGCCCAGCATGGTGCATCCGTGCCATGAACTCATCAGGCATTTCTGCCTCATTCAACGACAATTCCCAAAAAAATGCACTCGGATGATTTCGATCTCTGCGTACCAGTTCTCGAGCAGCAACTTCACAGGCATCCTGAAACACTTCACTTCCAAAATACTGCCAACCAGGAATGCAGCTCATCACAACAATTCCAAGTGCATCACAGGCATCTAGAAATGCAGGTGACTGTGGATAATGAGAACATCGAACGTAATCAAAGCCCGAATTTTTAATCTTCATTGCATCGCGCCATTGCGCCGCATCTGACAATGCATAACCTAGATACGGATACTCTTGATGACGATTTGTGCCCAATAAACGATACGGCTTACCATTAATTTCCAGCCCTCGGCTTCGAGATGCGACAAAACGACGAATTCCGATTTGAATTTCACGTGAATCGACATCACCATGAGCAGCTATAACTTCAACTCGTAATCGATACAGATTCGGCGCATCTGGAAACCACAGCTTGGGCTTAAGCAGGGTCATTTCAGTAGTCAACTGATGGTCTTCATCTGGTGCAAAATCAAATGACGCTTCGTTGTCTGCTACACGACTATCCGTGTCGTCGAGGAGCGTGACGCGCACTCGACCAGCCTGCGACGCATCACCTCGATTACGAACGTCAACCGCTACCGAAATACTGGCAGTATCCGCAGTCACCATCGGGTAACGGACAAATATACCACCGCCAGCAACCTTATTTGCTTCCGCTTCATCGGTAATATGCAAACGAGGCTTGAGCTCCAGAGATACAGTGCGATAGATACCACCATGCCAGCAAAAATCAATTTTATCTAAAGCTTTCCCTGGTGGAATTTCCGCATCGTGACGATTATCCAAAGTTACAGTAAGCTGATGTCTACGTCCCGCGACGATCTCCTTTAGAACATCCACACACAGAGGCAAATATCCCCCCGAATGTATAGCAACTAGCTTGCCATCAATTCGGATTTCAGCCTTCTGCATCAGTCCCTCAAAGCGCAAGAGAACTGCACCCAACCCATCGGTTTCTTCAACTAAAAGCTCGCGGGAATACTCACATACTCCCGTCCACATATCGCTCCCATTCAAGTCACATGCCTTAGGCGTGTGAGGCACACAGACAGCTTCCGGATGCTGGCCTTCAATTGAAAAGCTCCAACCAGCATTCAGGTCTATAATACGTTTTGTTGACATTGTAACTAATTAACTGATTCAGAGATCAAAGTCATCGTCGCGTAAGGTGCCAACTCGACGCTTCCGAAGCGATGGGCATCGTTGACTAAATCGCGCCATTCACCTTCAAGTTCCACCGCTTGCTTAGTTCTGGTAAAATTAAATACAAAGCGAAAGACACGTCCTGCAGCGCCTTTTCTATCCTGAATCACAACACCCGCAGGTAGCGCCTCTGCCCGAACCTTTAACTTCGCAGCCATTAAAACGTCACGGTAGAAGCGAATCAAGCCCTGGCCGTCTAGACGGGCACCGACATAGAATGCAGTTCCAGTTCCGAATGCGTTCTTGGTGCAAACTGGACGATTCTGGTAAAAGTCTTGATTATACACAGCAATTCCATGTGCAGACTCTGCATGGATGAGTTCTGCAAAGTCAGTCACAATGCTTTGATCCTGTTCAGAACCTTGGTTGAACATAGCAGTGTTACTCTCTTCTTCGAAAAGGTAATCAATTTCCTCATTCCAAACACCAAACACCGATCTCAGTCCAGCCCCGGGAAGCCCCCCGTTCCATACACGATTATTCGGATCCACATAAGCAGTCAAATAGGTACCCACCACAACACCGCCAGCTTCGACGTACGAACTCACTTTAGCCGCAGTGTCTGCGTCAATCAAATAGAGCGAAGGCAGGATAAGACAACGATAGTCTGACCAATCTTGATCCTTAAAGGTAATATCTGCATTCACACCCATGCGCGCCAATGCGTTATAATGTTCACGAGCTGTTTGGGTATGCACATCGTCGGCTTTCGGATATTCCAGTCTCGGAGCCTTCGGACCGACAGATGCCCGAATCGCCCATTTAGACTCCCAATCATATACAATAGCCACAGGCGACTTTTCGCGAGGGACACCAGAAATATCTGCACAGCTCTCAAGCGCTCGTCCCACTTCACAACATTCGGCAAATACACGTGTTTGCCCCGAACCATCATGGTCAATAACTGCACCATGAAACTTCTCACAACCACCTCTTCCTTTACGCCACTGGAAATAATGAACCGCATCGGCTCCATGAGCCAGGTACTGCATCGCTTCGGAAAAATGAACACCAGGCCGCTTTAATTTATTCACCTGCCACCAATTAACCGAGCTCGGCGAGCATTCCATCTGAATCCAAGACTGCCCTTTTGCCATTCCTCGCATGAGAGCATTCACAAACTCAGTGCGCATGCTAACCTGCCACGAATTTTCCCGATCATCGTGCAAGGGGTAGCGATCATTCGAAACAAGATCGAGCACTTTTGACCATTGATAGTAGTTATTTGTATCAAAGGTACTCATGAAATTGGTCGTACAAGGAATCTCGGGAGTCAGTTCACGCAGTGGAACCATTTCGTTCTCAAGTGTCGAAACATGTAAATCATTCACAAATCGACGCCAATCCAAAACCATACCATCAACACTTTGATCGAAGGGCGTGATTTGCTCCCATTCAGTTACACTATGATTCCAAAAAGCAGCCCACCATGCGGCATTCAAAGCATCCAGAGAACCGTATTTACGCTGCAGCCACACTCGAAATTCAGTCAAACATGATTCACAAAAGCACTCGCCACTAATTTCATTATTTACATGCCACAACATCAAAGCCGGATGCCCTGCATAACGTTTCGCTAGCTCACGATTAATCGCCTGAGATTTCTGACGAAACAGCTGCGAACTGGGACAATGATTATGTCGCTCACCACTCGGCTCGCGCACCCCCTGCCGGTCCACTCGGCGGATCTCTGGATTCGCCTCAGAAAGCCACAATGGCTTTGCCGCAGTAGGCGTCGCTAGAAAAACACCAATACCAGCTTGATGCAAGCGATCCATAGCGTCATCAAGCCACTCAAAATGATACACACCATCCTCGGACTCATAGGAAGTCCAAGCAAAGACGCCAAGTGTCATTGTCGTGCAGCCCGCCTCCTTCATTAGCTCGATATCGCGCGTTAAAATATCAGGACGATCCAACCATTGGTCCGGGTTGTAATCAGCTCCATACAAGGGCTGATTTTTATGTTTAAAAATGTTTAGCATACCAAGTGATTCAGGGTAAATATTGAGCACAATTCGGATTTAAACTTCACCTCTGCGCGCTTCGAGCTCTTCACGAATCTCGGTAATCTGTGCTTCGGTTAACTTATAATAACGAAGCAAGAAGTAAGCGATAACGAAAAAGACTGCTGGAATTACCGCGAACATTAATCGCAAAGCTAAAATAGCACCATCATCTTGATCGGCTCCCAATGCTTGATTAAATCCGGAGACACTTAGTAACACCCCCGCAAGTAAGGCAGTGAAAGCTGAAACCCCTTTATTGATGTATCCAAATGCGGACCCAAAAGCCCCCTCTCTCCGCAAGCCACACTTCATCTCATCGTAATCAACTACATCAGCCTTAATCGAACTAATCATCAACGCGACTCCTGAACCCGAAACCGTCAAAAGAATAACCGGAATGAACTGAAGCCAAGGCAAAGTCACACTGTAACAAAAATACTTTAGAATCGACCCAGTAATGCCCATAATAAAGCATACATTCATCATTTGACGTTTACCGATTTTCTCAGAAATACGTGCCAATGGTTGAATGGAAAAGAATGAAATGAATGCGCCGATGGTACCACCAATCGCCACATACGAAGCTGCCATTTTCGTATCCCCTCCGAAGATATAGTATGTATTTACATAAATCCCTAAATGATGAACGAGTGCATTCCCCATATTACTAATAACGAAAACGATAAGTACAATCATCGCCTGATCATTAGTGAAAACACCTCTGATCGACTCCCAGAAGCCGACTTTCTTTTGTGTTTTAGCCACCTTAAAATATGGCTCCTGTGTCTTAAAGGCAGTCACGATCCCGAATAAAGCCAATATTGCACATAGCCCAATCGAAACGTAACGCACGCCAACCAGTGCACTTTCAAAGATGTCCAGTTGAGTCAGTCGATAAGCCCAGGCTGCTATGATATTCGCACCAACCATCCCAATCATCGTCCGTATCGCGACCACCTTCGTTCGTTCATTATAATCCGGAGTCATCTCACTTCCAAGTGCCCAATATGGAACCGAGTAGATGGTATATGCCGTCAAAAACAATATCGACGTCACAGAATAAAAGACAAATTGCTGCTGCTCAGTCCAAGCTGGATCCACGAAGAAGATCAACGGAAACAGAATCATACACAGCAACGAACCAACAAATAAGTAAGGTCGTCTCCGGCCAAACCGGCTGCGCGTATTATCCGAGATGACCCCTGCCGCAGGATCGCTGACCGTATCCCAGATTCTCCCAAACATGATGGCCAAGCCGAGCAATGTCGGATCGACCCCCAATTCAATATTATAAATCGGGAACGTAAGCGCCATCAACATTTGAGCCCCCGAAAATGCCAGCAACGCACCAAGACCATAATAGATCTTCTGCGCAAAGGCTAAGGGCGCACGAGGTGCACGCGGCTGACTAGATTCTGGCGCGAAGCCAGCAGTGGGATCAGATTTCATAGTAGGGGCAATATTTTATGAATAAACGAGCAGATCATTCCGCATAGCAGCGAACTTCGTAAATAGCGGCAACAGCATCACCATTAGTTGCTTCCACCACAACTCGCATACGATCCGTCGAGACAGCAGCTGGCAAGCGATGTTTTCGCTGCCGTTGATAATTTCCCTGAATTGTAATAACGGGCTCCCAACGACTACCATTCCAGGTTTCAATACGATAGTCTTTCGGACATTGCGCATCATGAAATAAAGCAGGTGTCGCATGATACTCACGTAATAAATGCCCTGGGAAAGTCAGCTCCACACACGCGATCGAAACAGGCTCCTGCTCCCACTTGAGCTCGACACTTTGCGGCAACTCCTCATCAGGTGATGAGCGCCAAATGTGTGTTTTATCAGCCGGACGCGTCATACCACTAATGACATTCGCTGCTGGATACGCTGCTTGTGCTGGATGCACGCGAAATGACATCGAATATCCGCCGCCGAAACGACGTAACTTATCTGCACTCATGGCAAAGGCAGACACCTGCCCCACTTCTAATGCGGGACTAGCATGCCAACGAATGTATGGATGCTGGGACAAGGTCAGTCGAACAAAACCCTCTGCCGGCAAACCGGACTCCAGATCTAAATCCACGGGACAAACCACCCACAGCTTTTCACCGACTGGAACTTCGAGGATTCCAGCACGCAGTTCTGTCTCGGTGTTTGTTCGATAGTCCCAAATCCCATTGACAGCTTGCAGACTAAATTCAACCTGCTGAACTGTATCGGAATCATTCGAAAGACAAACCTCTACTGTATCCAAACGTTCACTTCCAACAGCAATCCATTGACATCGATCGTGTGTCAATGTTTCTGAGAACTCAGAACTTGGCCCACGCATGAGACCATTGGAAACGAACTCTGAGTCCGGTCCAACTCCAACACTGAGTGCTTCACTACTCGCACTCACGCTTGCCTTTCGAGCTAGGTCCTGTTCGTCACAACTGCAATAATTAGGCAAAAAGCAGCCATCACGAAGCATATCCTGTTGCACTTGCTGAATTCGATTCTCGACAACGTCTACTAGGCTGACCTGCTCCTTAATCGATCTAGCGGCAGCGGTGCCACACGCTTGACCGAGCAAGGCAGTTGTCGCCATAACCCGAACAGTTCCAAGCGCCGCGTGAGTGACCGAGACATTTCGACCGGCCATCATTAAATTATCAACGTCCTTAGACAAACAGATGTTGAGAGGCACCCCGTAAGGTCCGACATAGCTCTTCGCCATGTACTCCGTATCCACCGCATAGCCCTCCGCGCTATTGGCCTCACTTGAATCAGCGAGCAACCCACCTGGAGTATGCAAATCTACAAACCAACCACCATAGGCAACTTCATCTGGAAAAACCGTTTTATTCTGTACGTCATGCTCAGTCATCAAATAACGCCCCATCACACGACGGCTTTCCCGCTTACCTGGGACCTGCCCGATCCAATCGAGTGCATAATTCGCTGCAATGTCCTTCCACTTTGGATCTTTATTCTTCAACCAATCCCAAATACCTAAGCAATGCCTAGTCAGCTCGTGACGAATATCCTCCGACTCGTTAATGGTATGCCAAGGCACACCAATTTCTATCCACCAATAACCAGAATCAACACCATGCGGAGCACGTCCTTGCTCATAAAAATAACTAGGATCATCATGCTTAACTGCCCAGTCGGGTGCTTGAAATGGAACAGGCCGCCCCATATCCTTAGCCTTAAAGTGAATAGAGCTCCCCATGGTATCCCCCGAGGTGGCGTCAGGTGCATGCAACTCACCGTAGTGCTCTTTACTCTCCGTTCCCATTCGCCACTCACACCCCGCACGATCCGCAACAAATGCATCTCCGGTGCAATCCATAAAAATGGCTCCTTCAATTCTCAGCACTTGCTCTGCATTCGCCACCACGGCCTCAACAGCCTTAATTCGACGGCTGGAATTAATCGCTTTACGATGGCTGTATCCATTCAATATCTCTGGCATGGCACGCTCTGAATCAATATCAGAACCTCGACTCCCGTCCTCCATAATCACCTCCGTAATCGAAGTGTTTACGTGAAACGTGAGGTTCTCGGTAGACATGGCCATGTCATAAAGAACCATATCCCAAACACTATTCGTCCAACCATTTTCACTAATCGGCTCATGGTTACGTGCACGCTCTTCAATCAACGCCTCGGAAATAATACCAGTTTCGCGCGAATAGGCGTGAAAATTAGCCGCGCCATGTGGAGTCACTCGAATCTCAGATGAACTATTGCCGCCAAGAACAGGGCGATCCTGAATGAGACAAACTTTACTCCCTCGTCTCGCTGCAGCGACTGCGGCGGAAAATCCCGCAAGTCCACCACCACAAACAACTACATCATAAATAGAGCGTATCTTTTTCATAAATATCTTTTTCTAAAGTTATCAAACAATGTTTAGATCAACAAATACATAGGGTTCGTTTGCTGATTCGATTTCGACTGATTGAGTCTCTCGAAATAGGCTCGCAAGCATATTCAACCAAATGGACCGTGGCGTTAACTTTTTAAGGACAGATGACAAGTTATCCGCAAGTTATTCGAAATAAGATCAGAATAGCTCTTAGAAATGAAGTATTGCCAAAGCATTATGAGAAGCCGCACTACTCCAACACCATCAATTCGATTTTCGGACAAGTTTTAGACAGCCAATGACTAATAAAGTGAATCGTATTGAATTCGACACTCGTGTTAATTAGGCAAAAACCAACACCGGAAGTGCCCTATGAATACACCCCAAAACCTACTGATATTAATCATCACGTTATTGTTATGTTTAAGCCCATGTTTAAGCGAAGCCGATCAACCAGATGCTAAAAAGAATGTGCTATTTGTTATTGTCGATGATCTTCGTCCGGTGCTCGGAAGCTATGGTGACCCCATCGCAGAGACACCAGCGATGGATCGCCTGGCAAAAAGCTCTATGCGTTTTGACAACGCCTATTGCCAAGTGGCGATGTGCGGTCCCAGTCGCGCCAGTTTAATCAGTGGTCTGCGCCCAACAACGACCGGCTACGTCAAGCACGGCAAGTCACTAAACCATTACATTCCTGACGATTATACCACACTTCCAAAGCAGTTCACTCACAGTGGATACATTACCAAACCAATTGGTAAGATTCACCACAACCACTCGGGAGACTCTCGCCCTGGCGACTGGACGGAAGCGTGGTATAACGGACAGGTCAATAATGCCCTATCTCCTTACCGCGTATATGCCGATCCAGCTAATATTGAAAAAAACAAAACAACTAGAGGTGAACTAATCGAAATCAAAGATGCTGACGATAGTCAGTATGGGACTTACGCACTGGCCGAAGACGCTATTAATAGCATCCAACTATATGAGAAGGATGCACGTCCTTTCTTCATCGCACTAGGATTCTATCGGCCTCACGTTCCTTGGATTGCTCCACAGCACTATTACGATCTCTATAATACGGAAGAAAAGAACCGCTTAATCGACCAGACCTATTTAACTAAACCGAATGGAAAACCATTCGACGCTAAAACTGAACTTCCCAAAGGGGTTGGTATCTATGCCGACAACTACATGAATCAAAAGCAGTATGAAGGAACGCCTGAGGGCGGTTGCGACGGCCTCGACATGGAAGGCGCTCGCCATTGGATTCGCGCTTACTATGCAAGCGTCAGTCTAGTCGATGCTCAGCTAGGTCGTGTAATTGATTACCTCGAAGCTAATGACCTGATGAAGGAAACAATCATCGTCGTCACATCAGACCACGGCTACCACCTTGCAGACCATGGAAACATTTGGGCAAAGCAGACTGCATTCCGAGACGCTGCAAGAATCCCGCTTCTGATACATGCTCCAGAATTAACCCATCAGCACTCCGCGACCGATGCACCCGTTGAGTTAATTGACATTTACCCGACTCTCGTCGACCTAGCAGGAATTGAGCCCCCGGCCCAACCCAACGGGCTTCGCCTCGAGGGTAAAAGCTTACGCCCTCTACTCGAGCAACCCAATGCTCCATGGAAGGAGGCCGCATTTCACATCTGGCTGAGTCCAGTAGGCAGTAAATATTATCTAGAATCCTCAATGACAACCCGGCGCTATCGTTACTCGGAGGCATGGACAGTGAATGGGAAAGGCAATGACATTATGGGCAGCTTTGGAGTCGATGCTAGCGATCCCGACCTCTACTTGGAAGACGCTCCTTACAACCGCGAATTATACGATCACTGGGAAGATCCCAAGGAACATAGAAACCTGATTCACAATTTATCAAACGCACCCGAAAACGCAGCTCTCAATAGCTTAGTCGACGCGTATCACCACACATTAAACAAACATCATGGCTGGAAAGCTTACCACTTAAATTTCGACCTCTAAGCAAGCTCCGTACACGATGATCAACAAAAGAAAATCATATACAAAATCCCTAAGAGCATTAGTGGCACTCTCTTTATTAACCGTGTTGCATCTGACGTTTCCTAGTATAACCAAAGGGGCGGACTCTCCGGGCAAACTGATCTTCGAAGACAATTTCACAAATGTCCCAGCAACTCGGCATAGCAATTTAAGCGGCTGGGTGAATGCGCGTCAATCCGGCATACTGGCGCCTATCGACACGGAAACAAATCATCAAAGTGCCAATTCCTGGCGCACGATGATTAATGCGAATGGCAACCCAGGCTTAGGACTCTATGTAGGAAGCAATCGTAGTGGAGAAGTTAAATACGAATCTATAGTGACCTATAATTACGACTGGAGCCAATACAGTTCCGGTAAAATAAGTTTCGAATTAATACTCGGAAATATCAGCCCAGAGACCGAAGTAATTATTTCTTTCGGCAACGAATGGTCGGAGCGCAACGATCTCTCAGCAGGCTACAACTTCATACTAACCGGAGCCAGCACCAAGGTAAAATTTTCAAGTAACATATATTCGTCCGAAGCAAATCTTCCTAAAAACATAGCCGATGGCAGTCGAATAAAAATCGAACTAACAAACCAGAGAAATATCAACATCTGGGTCGATGACCAGCGAGTCATGAATAACCAACCAGCACAAATCGATGAAAATTTCATACAAATCGCAGCACGAAGTCCAGCTCTTGATCGTAAACTCAGACGTGCTAGCATTCGAACTTTCACAGTGCGCATAGCTGATTAGGCCCTTCGCTTAAAAATACTAGAAATAGCCATCAGTTGTGCTATGAGGTGAGTTCCAAGCAATTTCAATAGTCACACTCAACTCACGGGTATGACGAACGACCCAATTCATCGCTAAGGCATCCCAATTTTTGCCATATTTTTGGTCGATAACAATTGGATCGTCGAGTGGAAATGGGCCTCGAATCTCCTCACGACTAAGTTCGAACCAACGCGTCATAACAGATTGTTCAGCTCCGTATCGCTCGCGTTCTTTAGCAGGCAGGTAATAGAAAAAAACTTCATAGCCCTTCACGTGTTTCACAAAGCACTCCTGACTCAACACCATCATATTGATCTGCTAACCGATGCGAAAGAGATCACGCGCTCCCCGAAAAAGGTGGATTAAACACAAACCACGCCTCTGACGAGTCGACAACAAAGTGATAGCTCATTATTGTCCCATCAAGAACTCCATTTTCAGTTTGTTGCCAAGATTCCCCTAATCACTATGTGCGTCACGACAAAACAGAATCATTTAACGAAGCAAACGACAACTGTAACTTCCATAGCGTGGCTGCAAGCTCTGCCGTAAAGCGGTCAACAGCTATCGCGTGCTCGTCGCTTGATAAGCTTGCCAATTTTGCCAGGCGAAAAGTCCCATAAAGACTGACAGTAAAATCGTGCCGAGAAAGAAATACCCAGCCACCCCGATCAAGACAGCGACTATCACACTCAACAAATGTACATATCTCTGCTTTCTGGGGCCGAGTATGGCGGCCATCATCTGCCCACCATCCATAGGATAAATAGGCAAACAATTTAAAATCGACCAAACGATACTAACCCAAATTAAATCGCGTAAAAATGGACCGAAGAGCGAGCCTTCGGGTGTCGCAATCGAACGGGATAAAAAAATGAGAGCCACTCCCAGCGAAAATTGCAAGGCAGGGCCAGCCGCGGTCACAATAAAAGACTGTTTACGATTTAAACGCCCAGCTGGATACGCAGCAAAACCACCAAAAGACTGCAACGTGATCGAAGTTGGCAAACCGTATTTACGAATCGTCAAAGCGTGGCCTAACTCATGAATCAGGATCGACAAAAATGCTGCGAATATAAATACTAAAACCAATAGTATGTCCAAAGAGTTGGACGCATGCAAGCCACCACCAATGAAGGCCATCGTCAACCAGAACCATGGTTCCACTCGGACGGGTATACCCAGAATTGTAAAATGTATCATTATTTTATTCGTAAATACGGCGCCCCTCGAGAGCGCTGCGTAAGGTGACCGAATCAGCGTATGTAACCCCACCCCCACTGGGCAAACCGAAGCCAATACGAGACACTTTAATCAAGCGTTCTTGAACCAGCTCCTCTTGGATGTAATGACATGTCGCCTGCCCCTCAATATCATTGGAAAGCGCGAGCACGAGTTCATTAATTTCACCAGACTGAATCCGATGCTGAAGACTTTGAAAATTCAACTGCTCAGGCCCCACTCCATGGATCGGAGAGAGTTTACCATGCAAAACGTGGTATTGGGATTTCCACGCACTCGAACGCTCTATGGCAATTAAATCAGGCACGTGCTCGACAACGCAGATCGTGCCAACATCTCGATTCGCATCATCACAAATTGCACAGAGCTCACTTTCGGCCATGTTGCCACAGTTCTGACAGCGACGAACCGCGTCACGTGCCCCTCTCATGGCTTGCAATAAGTCAGCCATCGCGTCCGGTTGCTCCACTAATAGGTGCATGGCCACACGCTCAGCCGAGCGGTACCCCAAGCCAGGCAAGCGCTTCAGTTGCTGAAGCAACGAATCGTATGCAGGTGTCATAAATTCATAAGCGCAGCTTGAGCAGCAGAATTGAGTCCAAAAACACTCCGCCTCCCACCGCCAACTACATCAGCCCGGGAAAGCCTCCCATACCGCCGGTAACGGCGCCCAAAGCCTCCTCACTGGTTTCCTTGGCTTTGGCTGCGGCCTCCTGCACAGCAGAAAGTAGCGTCTCTTCTACAAATTCCGCATCTTCCTTCAGGAACTCGGGATCTATTTTAAAGCTTTGAAACTCTCCCTGACCATTGATCTTAATACTGATCGCGCCACCGCCACTGGAGACTTCAAGAATCTGCTCTGACAATTGAGCCTGAACGGCCTCCATTTGCTTCTGCATTTTTTGCGCTTGTTTAAGTAGTTTACCGACTCCTGCCATAATATGTTTCCTCTAAATAATAAAGTGATTCAAAAAAGTGAAGCGGCAGTGTCCAGAAAGTACAGGCATCGAGTCAAGCCGATAGCAGCAATCCATAGATTATCCTGGATACTCCGAGAAAATATAACGCCTTAAATTTTCCGCCTCCATTTCATTGACCTGCAATAACCAACGCGTGACATCACCAATTGAGATCATACCAACCAATGCCCCATCATCGATGACTGGCAAATGTCGCACCCGCTTATCCGTCATTAATTGCATGGCATCCTCGACCGAAGTTTGGGAATCAATAGTCTGAAAGCGCTCGGTCATCACTTCCCGCACCAAAGTTGTATCAGGATCACGCCCCGCAGCAACGATACGGGTCAATACGTCACGCTCAGTAAAGATACCACAAACGACCTCCCCTCGGCTCACAAGAACCGAACCAATACGGTGACGATTCATTTCAGCCACAGCTTGCTGCACCGTAACTGCTTCAGTCACACAGTAGATCGAAGGGCTTTTCTCACCCAATAGAATGGAAACAGATACTTTATTTAGGGGCATCCGTGATATTGTATCAATATTCCCCGATCTGGCAACTCCGCTTCAGCATTTTGCCAAGTGAAAAATTTAGTTCGACAGCAATGGCTACCTTACAATCAATACAGCGCATGAATTTATCCATAGGAGTCGACATCGGAGGAACCAATTCTTGCGTCGGAGTAGTCAGACCTGACGGCGTTGTCTCCGAACGCACACAATTTCGTACAAACGAATATGACAATGGCACTGCATATGCGAATCGACTGGCCGTGGCCGTTAGAGAAGTCATGCAGCTTGCCACAGCAAACACCAACGAGCCAGTAACATGGCTGGGCTTGGGGGTCGGCGCTCCCAACGGAAACTACTTAAGCGGCTGCATTGAAGAGCCTCCAAATCTGCGTTTTAAAGGCACGACGCCATTGGTAGAGCTGCTGAATGAACGCCTAGAGCTCCCCCGAATTGCGCTCACCAACGACGCGAATGCAGCTGCAATCGGGGAAAAAATATTCGGAGCCGCCAAGGAATACCGCGATTTCATTATGATCACACTGGGCACAGGTCTGGGAAGCGGCATATTCGTCAACAATCAGCTCGTTTATGGGCACGACGGCTTCGCCGGCGAACTCGGTCACATCAGCGTCATTCCGGATGGCCGCTACTGCGGCTTCGGGCGCCGCGGAAGCTTAGAGAATTACTGCTCCGCCACAGGAATACGTCGCACTTATTTCGAAATGATCGCCCAACGCGGTGGAAGCACCTCACTCGACGACAAACCCCTCGGTGCCATCACTGCCAAGGACATCGCCGACGCCGCCGATGCGGGGGATGAAATCGCAAAAGCCACCATGGATTTTACCGGACGCCTGTTGGGCGAAGCACTCGCCTCCACTGCACTGGTCACCAGTCCCGCTGCCTTTTTCCTGTTTGGAGGTCCTGTGCAAGCTGGAGAAATATTACTCGAGCCTACGCGCCGCTCTTTCGAAAAACATCTCATTCCTCCTTTTAAAAATAAAATCAAAATCATCGAATCTGCGCTGCCAATGGGAGATGCCGCAATAATTGGAGCCGCGGCACTCATCACACCGGAAAATAAAAAGACGTCGCCCAATCTCTTGAGCGACGTCCTTTAACAAACAACAAACTAAACAGTTAACACCAATTTATATAGATATAGACGCACAACCCCCACTGGCGTTCAATAATTGTGGATAAATTTCAAAAAAATAATCAGCGCGCGCCACAAAAACAATCCATCTGACTGAATTGCAAATGCTTAACGAAGATTTCAGCCCCGCCGAAGACACACTGACACAGGCCGAAAAGCTGGAAAAATATTCTGGCGAAGTTGATTGGAGCTATCTCCGCCCCCACTTTGAGGCCGGTAATATGATTTATGTCGATCCTTGCCTCGACTTAAAAACAGCTGGGCTCGCCTTTTCTGAAGACAAGCAGGCGCAAGTACAAAAATGGCTCCGCTGTGGCGATCTGGTGCAACCCTGCGACCTACATGCAGCACACTGGCAAAAAGAGAAAACGCAATTCCGAGCCATGATTGTGCGTCCTTTTATTTTAGCGCAGCCCATGCAGTAAACATACGCAGCTAAAATGGAAGCAAACCGCGACAGAACGGAGTTCTTTAAGATTTTCTTTATCTATCTTCGACTGGGCTGTCTTTCCTTTGGAGGTCCGGTCGCCCATTTGGGCTATTTCAAAAACGAATTTGTGACACGTCTCCGATGGCTGGATAGCGCCAGCTATGCCGAGCTACTCACACTCTGCCAGTTCGTCCCTGGGCCCTCTAGCAGTCAACTAGGCTTTGCGATCGGTTGGCATCGGGGCGGACTCGCCGGCGCATGCGCAGCTTGGTTGGGATTTACCCTGCCCTCAGCAGTAATGATGATTGGCTTCGCTTATGGACTCTTTGCCCTGGGAACTGCCGTGGAACCGCTAAGCCATGGCTTACTCATTGCAGCGGTCGCAGTGGTGGCCCATGCAACACTAGGTCTAGGTCAAAAGCTCTGCCCGGACCTCCCGCGCATAGCCATTGCAATACTTGCAGCAGCAATCGCCTTAAACTACTCCAACAATCTAAGCCCAATCGCTGCGATAATAATAGGTGCTCTCATAGCACAAAAACTCAAGCCAAAGATAGAGCCCACACAGCCATCCCTTTCGACCGGCCCCAAAGCCACTCCCAAAGCAATCATACTAGCTGCACTCATATTATATGCACTCTTACTGCTACTGAGTTTGCTGATTGAGCCCAGCACCCCGGGTGCGATTTACGCACTCCACTACCGAGCAGGGCACTCGTCTTCGGCGGTGGCCATGTTGTGCTTCCATTACTCAACGATAGCATTGTTGCAGGCGGTTTAGTCACAGAAGAAAACTTCCTAGCCGGCTATAGCGCTGCACAAGCACTGCCTGGCCCTCTGTTCGCGCTGTCCGGCTTCCTTGGCACAATAGGCGCGGCGAACAGTCCAGCAGCAATGGGGGGCATACTCGCTCTCATTGCAATCTTCTTGCCCGGTTTACTACTATTGGTAGGCCTACTCCCCTTTTGGGGCAAACTACGCTCATTGCAGTGGGCACAGTCAGCGCTCCATGGAGCCGGCGCCACCGTAGTCGGCTTACTCCTGGCCGCACTCATTCACCCAGTCTGGACGCACGGCATCCAAAGCTGGAGTGACTTCGCGATCGCATTGCTCGCCTTTTTAGCCCTTTACAAGTATAACTTTCCCGCATGGGCAGTTGTGATTGGCAGTGGAATTGCAGGCTATATTTTTTATTAAAAACAAAATTCTACCCTTGTACTATTAGGCCGAGCTTCCATCGTCGGAAACATGCCGACAACTCAAGCCACACCTCGCAGCAGTAACCTCATCAAACAAGGCGCATTCTGGACCGCCAAACAACGTGACGGGCACTCGATTCACGAAATTTCTTACCGCGCCTGCTACAAGCCGCAACTGCCCGCCTACTTCATCCAGCGCTACGCGGAGCCGGGACAATTGATTTACGACCCATTCATGGGGCGCGGCACCACTTTAATCGAAGCCAAATTGCTCGGGCACAATGTCATCGGCAACGACGTCAATCCGCTCAGCACTATCCTTACGGCTCCGCGCCTGTGCGAACAAAGCTTAGAACAAATCGCGTACCGCATTGAGGGCATTGAGCTCCCCAAAATGGAGATTGAGGACGAGGACTTACTCGTTTTCTTCGAATACAAGACCCTGCGCGAGCTCTACGGCTGGCGCCGCTATTTCAAAGCGCGTCACCAAGCAGGCACCTTCGACGCGATCGACGCATGGCTACAGATGGTCGCCTGCAACCGTCTAACAGGACACTCCAAGGGCTTTTTCTCCGTCTACACGCTACCACCCAATCAAGCGACCACGCTCAACGCTCAGCGCAAGATCAACACCAAGCGCGAGCAGAAGCCAGAGTATCGCAATACCAAGGAGCTGATGCTGAAGAAATCCAAGAGCCTCTTGCGACACGCACTGCCCGAGAATTACAACAGCACCTCCTCCACCCTACTCTGTCGCTCAGCCGATGCCACGCCGGAGATCCAAGACGAATCGGTGCAACTCATTGTGACTTCGCCGCCCTTCTTGGACATCGTCAATTACGTAGGCGACAACTGGCTACGCAACTGGTTCTGCCAATGCGAACCCGAGCCCGGCAAACTATGGCAGCTGCGCAAGCTGGAAGACTGGACCGAGAAAATGACGGCCTCGCTGCAAGAAATGAGCCGCGTGCTAAAGCCCCAAGGACGTATTGCACTGGAGGTGGGTGAAGTGCGCAAAGGCAAGCTCAAGCTGGAAGAACAGATCATACTCGCCGGCCAAGCGGCGGGCCTGAAAGTGGAATACACGCTCATCAATAGCCAGAGCTTCACCAAGACTGCCAACTGCTGGGGCGTGCGCAACAACACCCGCGGCACCAACAGCAACCGCATCGTCGTCTTTAAGAAATAAAAAAGCGCGACTCCCGCATGGGAGTCGCGCTTGAAATCAATGACTCAGGCTCGAATCAGTCACTAGAGACGGCACTCGCCGCAGCACCATCGACTATAATTCGAATAAAGCGAGTCGGTGACGTGCCCACAGTTTGCTCATCCTGAACAGTCACATTGGCCGCATAGCCTTGATCCAACACGCTGACCACATTGTCAGCATCGATCAGACCTCCATCACCTGTCAGTGAAGCGGGTCCGGTTAGATCCGTATAGCCGGTCGAATTGGTCACATTGATGGTCAGCAAGTCGACTTGATTTGTGGTAAAGGCGACATCATCCGCAGCCTGCACCACATAGGTTAAGTCTGTGGCGCGGGTCACAATATCAAAGCTGATACTGAGATACTCATCTCCCTCAATCTCAACCACACCATAGCTACCGGGGAATTGATCGCCCGCAGTATCACCAGAAGATGGAGAGCGGTTGAAGGCATACGCCAACAAATTCTCAGAATCTGCAGTCGAATAACCAGGATAGAGAAGCTCCCATGTAGTTGCATCCATACTTGAGAATGCTCTGGTAATTCCGAACGCCCCGTCGACTTCGCTGGTATTCATATCTGTTAAATATGAATCGGAATCCAAAATCTCCTGAATATTGAGAATCCACCATGGATATTCCACCGGCGCCACCGACCCCGTGGCTTCATTTACAATTTCGGATTGCGTAAGAGCACTGGTGGAATCAATGACGACTTCAATAAACCAGAGATAATCTGCAAAACTGTAATCATCCTCAATAATTTGAAGCAAGCGTGCCTCGCTTGGGAGCGCTAATTCAAGGTCAATCGCGACGCTACTCCCGCTGGGGTTTGCCTCACTGCGACCTGCCATGAATTCCTCTACAGTGAACGTACCAAGAGTCAATGTAGGGTCTACAGCATCCACAAAATCCTGGAATGGAGTCAGACTTGCGTCCGCCGAAGCCACATCCTCTCGTTTAATGCCGCGCAGATTAATCTGCGTCGTCCACTCATCCGAGCTTTTAACATTTCCAAGACCGATGTTCTGAATATCAAACTTCATTCGAAGCTCGCCCTCCGTATAATAGAGCAAGCCCTCATTTAGATCGACTGCCATCTCTAGCCCGTCTGAAGGATCCAAATGGTAAATATTATTAGTCACATCGACAATCTCTAACACCGTATCAGCGCCAGCAGACGTGCTCATGGGGTTAGCGATCCGCAAGGCGGGCAAACGTGAAATGACAACATCACGCGCGCCTGAAATCACCACATTATTTAATTCGCTGAACTCCGCGACTTCGTCATTTGAATCGATACGAGCCATCAAATGATAAGAGCCGGCAGGAATCGAATCTCCCAATTGTATCGGACCGATGAAACGGATTAAGTTGCCAGAAAGTAAATCACCTTCGACTTCACTGAAGGTCCCCAGGATAATATCGTCTTCATCCCCATAGACTTCATTCACCGATAAGCGCACCTCAATATCAGCAACTGTAAACGCAGTGGCCGTAACATCGGAGCCTTGGTTCTTCGCCTCGACTACAATGTCGAGATATTCCGTTCCGAGCAACTGCTCCGGAGCCCCCGCAATACCCGCTACGTCGAGCACATACTCGCCTGCAGTATAATCAAGCGCAGTGACCACTAGATCGGGTTGATCATTGGTTTCCACCCGGACATTGTCAACCACGGCAAAGTCACCCACAGTCGCCGCCCCTTTAGAATAGCGCCATTCAATGGTCCCACCACTCGGAACGAGCACTGCAGGATCCACTTCGTAGAGCGCGACCTCCCCGGAAATGGCATATTGCACATCTTCATATACATAAGGCAGACCATTCACGTAAACAGCGAGCACGTTCAGATCACTGCCACTGGACACAGCCCAATCAAAGCGCACAAGGCTGGAATCTGCCACCGTCAGGCTGAATGCCGCCTGCTCTCCAAGCTGCAGGTCCGGGCTTTGTGCCCCCTCTGCTTGCTCGAAAGTCTGATCGTCTGCACTATCAGCACTTCCAACATCAGAACGGCCAAACCAATCGGCATCGTTATCTTCACTCTGCTCAAAACTACCCAGTGGCAGCGCGGATAGGCCGTCGTCCAATGCATCTTGCAAACTAATGCCATCCACCACATAGGAAGCGGCCGCCGTGTAAAAGAGATTATTCTCTTCACCATCAACACCCGAACCATCGGAATCTAAATCTTGCTCTTCAATGTCATTATTCGAATCAATGCGCACAGCTAGATAATAATTCCCGACCGCGAGGCCATAGGGCATAGTGCCAGAGAAGTCGATCTGCGGAAGGCCCGCACCACTGGCCACATCTGCAGCCAGTGTGACCGTTCCATCACCTAACTCCACAACAGAAGAGGAACCAAAGAGCTGTTCATCGTTACTACGTGCAATGTAGAGCACATAATCGAAGCTAGAACCTGCGCTCAGAATGCCGTCACCAATATTAACTAAATCAAGCTGTAAATTAACAGCATCCCCGACCTCATAACCGGCCGCATCGAAGCCACTCACACTAGAGCCGCTGCCGGTGATATCAGGTCGCCCAAGCTGGATGGAGGCTTCGTCTGTCGAGACAGTGTTATCCAACTCATTGGACTCAGAGATTTGGCCATCGGTAGGATCTGCCGCCGACCAATCAACATACGCAGCGAAGTAATAATACTCGGATTCATAGTCGGCAGTCAGCGGTAGCGTGAGCGGACCGTGTGTGCTCTGATTATAGACTCGAGTTTCTCCCGCTCCGATGCCAGCGGCATCACTCAAAGTGAGCAAGCCAACCGCAGCAGTGCTGGTCCAATTCGCTTCCGGCAAGAGGCGGACTTCGACGTCAAACTCGGCGCCTGGCTCAATGGCATCTCCATCATTAATAACCTCGATGGACCATGTATTGATACTATCTCCAGCCTGGTAGGTTAAACTACCATCCACTGTAATACCGGTCATCTGCAAATTAGGCAGCTCCGTGATCGTCAACTGATCCACCCAACCACGGTCTTCACCAGCGGAACCTTCATCGTCCTTAATGTAAGACCAAGTCAAAGTCTGGTCCCCAGCTGGGAGCGTCAACTCAACTCGTTGCCATACAGTATCCTCATTACCAAAGATATCAGGTATACCATCGAGCGTTTCTCCATTCACTTCAAAACGCAGCACGTCGCGTTGGACTGAACCCGCCACTTCTTCGTTTTGTGAACTTACTTTCCACCAGAACGACACGCGAATGCCAGTGCTGGGGCTGATATCCACACTGAAGCTGGAAGTCTCATTATTACCAACGATCACATTGGTCACGGCATCTACATCGTCAAAAGTTTCACTGGTCTGTCCGACCCATGGAATGCTGTCGGAATTATACGGCGCAACTTCATCATTAGTCACAGTCAGAGACAAGTCGGAGATCTGTGTCGCACTCAAATCAAGGCCGTCTACAATCGTTAACTCGCTCAGGATGAAATTATTCTCAGAGAGTTTATAAGTGTTATTGTCCTCATCCAACTCAGCAATGCTGTCTTCGCTGTCGACGTAAACACCGAGGAATAAGCGCTCCCCGATGTATCCTTCACTCACAAGATTGTCCCGAAAATCAATTTCGCCGGGATTCACTTGACGCGAGTTCGCAGCCTCATCGACCGATGACAAATTATTCTCATAGGTGTAGTCCAGCAGTGAGTAATCAGTCTCCGGATCGATCGACTCATCCTTCGAGAATAATGCCGCCACACCAAAGTCTTCGTAAACGCCAGCGAGGCCCTCATTCGCAATGGTGAAACTAAGTGACATCGAATTCGGATTCACGTAGCCCGATGCAGGATCTGTCACGTAATAGAATGATGGCGTCGAAGAGATGGAAGTCACCTGTAAGTCGGCAAGGGAGACAATCTCTACAATCGCGCTATCGGAGATAAACAAATTGTTATCTTCCCCCGGGAATGCGTCTCCAGCACCGACCAGGTCTGTAAACTCATCCAATTGGCCCGAGCCTGCACTGGCCCCTGGTAAAATAGCACCACTGGCGTCAGTATAGTCATCGATGTAGCCAATCACATAATACGCTCCCGGATCGATCTCTGTATCCAGTTCGATCGAAAGCGCATTCACGGCAGGATCACCTTCCTCAATCGGCTTGGTAACCGTCACTTGGCGAAGCAAAATATCATCTGCAGTGAGAGGGTCGCTATCAGGGCGATCAAAAATCGAGTCTTTCGACAGGTAAATCGAGATCACATACTGATCGCTGCTTGTCGTAGAAACACCTTGGTTACGACTATTCACAGTCAGGTCCAAACGATCGCTCATCAGCGTGTAGCTGCCCGCATCGTCTCCCGTCAGATAAATGTCATCAATCACCAAGTCTGGCTCATCGATTTCAACAAATTGTAAGTTGTCCACGTATACGGCATCGCCGGTGGCTTCGACTCCTTGTTCGAAGACCCATTCGGCTCGCCCACTGGCAGGCACCACGCGGGCCACACCATCAATCCAACCACCCGTGTTGCCGGAAATCTCATTATCCGTGCCCCCTGTTGTGCCGTTCACAACTTGGAAATAGGCGCGATTCTCAGAACTACTGGTTTGCGAATTCCAATCGAAGGTAATCGCCACAGGCGTGGAAAAGGAAGTGCTGAAAGTAGCGCTCTCCCCAACATCCAAGGAGGGGCTTTGCACCGAATCCACCCCGTCATTCGAGACAAAAGATTGGCCAAACCACTCACCATCTCCAGAGGTGCTGAAAACAAGTGCCGAGCCATCTTGATCAATGGCCTCCTTAATCGTCAGCCCAGACACCTCAATCAGAGTCGCAGAATAGGCAGTATTATTCGCCTCACCGTCTACCTGAGTGACTAGATCATTATCATCAGTAATTTCTTCCTGCTCGATGACGTCTTCATTCACGTCCAAAGTGGCCGCGACATAAAAATAACCTGCAGGCATTCTCGGAACGCTATAACTAAAAGATAGCGTCGGTGTAATGCTCTGGCCAGGCAACAAATCGACGCTCAGTGCAACAGGCTCCTCACTTTCGAGCTCGATTATCTCTGAATTATCATCACTGCGCTCAGGAGTGAGAAAGAGGCGCAGGTCAAATTCCGTGCCTGCGGGCAGTGTGCCATTCCCCGAATTCTCGATATCCAACTCGATATCGATTGTATCTGTTGTATTGGGATCGTAGACACCATCGCCAGGTGTATTGACCACTAGCAGGCCACCACTCGGCACTGTTAGGTCAGGCGAGAAATCAAAACTACTATCTGTAGCTACGGTATTATTATCTTCGTTGGTTTCATCCACCAGATCGGGCTCCGAAGCATCCGCTTTCGCCACAAAATAGTAATTACCTTGATTGACGTTCGCAGGTATGTCGAGCGTCAGGCTGACAGAAATACTATCGCCTGAAGCAATATCTTCTATAACGGTAATTTCATTGGCGCCGCCTGAAAAAGTCAAAGCGGTGCCGTTCTCGAACTCAGTCGTGGTATTCAAAACCACAGCCACGTTAAAATCGCGCTCGATCAAGCCTGTGCCCTCATTGGTCAAAGTGAGGGTCGCGGTAACAGTCGAGCCCGGCGTTGGTGAAGTCGTGCTCAAGCTAAGTGAGGTCGCCACCAGATCTGCGATGCCCAATTGAGTCGTCTCAAAATAATCCTGACCAGAGCCCTGATTGGAGCCATTGGCCAATTGCCCCGAAGTGTTCAAGCCCGCGGTCAAAAGAAAGCCGTCACTGCGAATAATCGCCGAGAAATCTTCTCCTGCACCCACCGCGAGAAATTCTGCGTCAGCATCCAACTCGACAGGTTCAGTTTTATATATGTTAGAAAAATTAAAACTCCCTTGATCGTTATACAAGGGCAAGCCCAGTTGACCATTTGGATCATTCAAGCCCCAACCCCAAAGACTACCGTCTGACTTTAAAGCGAGCGTATGCGTGCCACTCTTAGACACCGAAACCCAACCAGTGCCATTACCGACACGTCCGGGTGTTTTTTGAAGCGTTTGACCATTGCCAAGAAACCCGTCTGCTCCCCAAACCCAGAGCTGGCCAGTTTGCGATGCAGAATCCCGAATCGCGTAAGTCACAGAATCACCGGCATACAACGCCGTCCAACCATCCTTCGAACCGACTTGCGTCGGCAGAACTGGCCCGATCGGAAAACTACCATTCACAAGAATACCCAATGCATAACCAGCATTGCTATCACGCCCCCCAGTGCCCCAGGTCCACAAAGTACCATCGCTACGGATCGCATGGACGTGTGCGCTGCCCGCAGAAATGGCTTGGAAATAGCCCCCAGTATGAAGTCTAGGCGAGTCCTCAATGTCGATCGATGGATCATTTGCAATCGGTCCATAGCCCAGCTGGCCAAAAGAGTTGTCACCCCAAGTATATAGGAAGCCATCTTCACGTAAGCCGACGGAAAAGTCCTGACCAGCTGCGACTTGCTTCCAGTTCGTTGCCGAACCGATTTGCACCGGTTCCACACGATCAATCTGGCTGCCATCACCCAACTGACCGCGGTCATTTTTTCCCCATGCCCACAGCGAACCATCGGTGCGAATGGCCAAGATGTGAGCCACTTCAGCCGAGGTGCGACTGACGGCGACCGACTTCCAAGATTCAGCTGGTAAAATTTGCTCAATTTCTCCGCTGCCTCCTTCAATGGCTCCCCAGACGAAGAGATTTCCATACTCGTCAATCATCGCACCATAATCGTCCCCCATGGAGAGTTCATAATTCTGCGCGTATGCAGAAAAAGGAAGCAGCGCAAGTATCAAGATGCCAAGAAAAGCACGATATGGCACTGCGATAACGCTAATCATATTCTTAATCAAATTCATGTGAGCCTTTCTTGGGGTCAAAAATGTGTATTAACGTAGGCTACGTGCTTTGCTAACCTTAGATGGTGTTTCTTCGATTACCTCACGTGCCTCCTGCGCCTTTCGATACTCAATTGCTTTGATTTGCTGACGCGCCGCTTCAATTGATTCCTGTTGGTCCGCCTCGATACGATATGCGTCTAACTGATCCATTAATTCTTGTTCTTCGGCACTCAAATTATAGCCAGGTAATTCACTGGGCACAATCCCCATGCGATCAATCACACGGGGATCAATGATGTCCCGATAGGTGCTGCCATCTGGGTTGAGTGTTTTTGCTGTAATGAAAATGATCAAATTACGCTGGGTCACTTCGTCCGATTCACTGCTAAAGAGTCGACCAACCCCTGGTAAATTCCCTAATACAGGCACTTTGGTATCACGCTTGGTGATACCATCTTCAACTAAGCCACCAATCGCCAAGGTGTAACCGTCTTTAATCATGATCGTGGTTTCTGTGCGACGACTTTCAATGATTGGAATTTCTGTATTTTCAATCAGAGCAAAACGATCCGAACTAGAGACTTCTGGAATGATCTTCAGGTTGATGAAACCAGCGCTATTCACTTGTGGTGTCACATCCAGATTAATCCCGATATCTTCATAATTGATTTCATCGAGCTGACGTTGTCCCGTTTCCGCATTAAAGGTATACTCTGGGATCGGATAGCGTTCACCGATCGCAATTTTCGCCTGCGTATTATTCAAGGTCACAACCGTTGGATTAGAAACCAGTTTAATATCATCCTGCGTATTTAAGGCACTTAAAATGACTTCAAACTGATCCGCAGAAAACAAAGCAGTATCTAAGCGACTGGTAGATGCAACGTTAGTAATCGTATCACTGAAAGTAGTGCCATTATCGTAAGTCACTCCGTCATCAGAATTCACCCCTGCATCATCAATTGTCCCTGAAGTCGTTGTGTTAGTACTCGAACGTTCACGTGACCATTCACGCTGAAAAGGACCAGCGGAGGCACTGTACCCACTCAGCGATGCCCAATTCACACCCAGGTTTTTGGTGTCTGTATTCGTGATTTCAATAAATTTGGACTCAATCATCACCTGATCGGTGGCTTTATCCAAACGCTCTATGATCTCTTGGATCTTATTCATACGTGAGGGGCGTTCAGTAATCACCAGTGCATTACTGCGCACATCGACTTGAATACGACCACCTGCTGCGTTATCAATCAAGGGTGCGATAGAACCTTGTAAGTCCTGGGCTCTAGCATAATTTGCAATAAATACACGAGTATCTACTGGCTCTGTTGTGAGCTCTTCGACACTTTTAATGCGAATGATATTTCGGTCCTCAACGTAGGTATATCCCAGTGGTCCTAATACGACTTCGAAAGCTTGCCCCCATGTAATATTACGCAACTTAATCGAAGTACGCCCTTGCAAGGTGTCCGGGATCACCAGATTCAACTCAAATAAATCAGCCACATTACGTAAGATTGTGCGTACGTCTTCATCTGGAAAATCAACCGAAATAGTTTCCTCGCTGGCGAGTGTAGCTTCACCCGGAGCGCTCGCCTCTTGACCTGGAATCTCAAGCACAATCTCCATATCTGTCGGTAGACTCTCGGTAACAACCGGAATCATAGGCGCCTCCTCATCAATGCTGGCTCCTTCAATCGGTGCATCAGGAATCTCCACAACCTCGACTTCTACAGGTGTTTCAGGGGGCTCTACGAGCTCTACGGGAGCATCTATGGCGATGGCTTCAGCGCCAGCAGCATCTTCCACGACAATGACGTCTGAAAGGTCGATATCTACAAGCGCGGGTTCATCAGTCTGTGCCCATAAAACAATCGGTGCAAGAAGCCATAAGGAATAATGTGTGTGCTTTTTCATAGAACGTAGATATCTGAGGAGTCGATTAATGTAGTTAGGATGATATTATGATATAAAATGTAACGGTTCGGGATCAGCGGACTTAATTCAATTTAATGGCACCCGCACTGGATCCAGAGCCACTCAAATGAATTGTCTGACTCGCAGCACCTAATTTAAGCGTATAACCATCACCGGAGATCTCAGTAATTGTTACAGTAAACGTCTGGCCCTGCGCTTGCGGAATACTCACAGGAAAACTGGCACCAGGCTTGAGCAGACTTCCCCCATTCAGCTGAAGGTAGCGAACATCTCCACGCGCGAGTGTGCCACGTACTTGCTGTGAAAAATTCTGGACGACAACTCGTAGGACGGAGGCCTCATCGTAATTAATGACAGTCGCTTCCTTCGCATCAACAGCCTCCCCATTAACTAGGGCAACAACGGGTTGCTCAAAGGCAAAAGGTGTATCGACATCAGCACTATCACTTAAAAAAGCTTCATCTTTAGCGGTTAGATAAAACTGGGCCACCTCTAAAACATGTTTACGACTGCTGGTATTCAACACGAGATCTTTACGCCCACTTAATTTGATCTGCGTTGAGCCATGCATCGACTGTATGGCTAACATGAGTAAAAGCGATGCAGCTAAAATATTCGATAATGTCTTCATTATTGATAGAAAGTTAATCCTTCTCGGCCAGTACAATGACTCGTAAGCGCGCTTCTAATATGTTTGAATCACCCTTACGACTGGAATCGGCAACTTGAAAATCAGCCACACGGATCAACGGCTCCACACGATGCAACTCATACATAAAGGCCAAAATATCATCAAAAGCTCCATTCACAGATATATTATAACCAATGGTCGAGTGGAGCTTTAGCTCACGGGGTCCTCCCTTGGTATAGATCGGATCGCCGGCTGGCATTTGACCAATATTGGAAATGCGCACATCCACCTGATCTTCCAGCGAATAAAAGAAATTGATATTCACGGCCCGTTGATCCCGATTAAACAATCGGGATTCAATTTGCTCAACAAGAGCCTGAACTTCACCCACTTCGTTAGTCAGATTTTTGGAATTCTTCACATTCTGATCAATCGTCCGAATGCGGGAATTCAAATCTGCTTCCTGGGCAATCAGCGCTTCGCCGGCTCCTCCCCGAAGTATGATTGCTAAACAGCACGCTAGCGATACAACTACGCACAATACTGCGAGTGGGTACTGTTTAAGAAAACGTACTGTTTTATTTTCTGCCTTCATGATGCATCCCCTTCTTTCGTCGCGGCTGCTGTTTTACCTGGTGTCAGACTGATACCCAAACGATAGGGGAAAATACCCGTTTTCTCGTCACGCCCTTGCAAAGTTTCATCAATTTCAACCACAAACCCCTCGATCTGTAGCAATGCATCTTCTTCAAGCAGCTGCTTAAAGTCATCCAGCACCGTCAAATTCTTAGCGTTCCCATTGATGTTAATTACGTAGCTAACTACATTCTGATTCCCTTGTTTAGTAATGGATTCGCTAAGGGACACGGATTGAAAGATCAAATCATCAGGCTTGAGCAGCGATAAATCCAAAAGGAACTCATGTGCAAGTAATGGAGCATCGAAAAACTGCTGCACTTCGACAACATATTGAGCTGACTGACGAAACTTTTCACTTTGCTTTAAATTCTCGACGTCGTCAGCGTCTGCAACACGAACCTGTTGCTGCATCTGGGAAATCGTCTGCCTCAAGGTGTACGAACGATATTCACGCTGGAGCAACAAAAAGGCCACACAGAGGGTCAATGTCACCGCGAAAAAATTAATAATAAAGCCCGTCCGAATAACCTTAATATCAGGAAGTTCGGCTTGATTCACAAAATTAGGCCGCCAGTAAGGCTGCATTTCTTTGCGATGTTTACTCACTTTCGCCCTCCTCTCTTAGATGAAATTCACCCATCAGGCTGAATAAGCCCATCCAACGAGATCCTAAATTAGAAACTTCAACCCCTTCACCGAGATTAATTTTAAGTCCTTCCAGCCACTTCTCTAAATTTGGCTGCATGATCTCCAGCCCCAACGAATCTGCCACAGTCTTTGAGACCCATGCTAAATTTTGAGGTAACACACTGATAAATACTTTTTCAATCGTCAGCCCAGTCTGGACTTCATAGAATCCGGTCGACGCCTGAAGCTCTTTTGTCATCCGACGTAGTAACTTTGGCCCCATTTCGGCAAAATCAAAAGTGTTTGAGAAGAATAGCTTGCGAGCGGAACTCTCGTCTTTCAGGCCTAATTCTCGCTGCAATAAAGGATATATACTATCCAAACCAAAAGGAACTGGCCGTGCGACATCCACCTGCCCTTGATTTATAATAAAGATATTCGCGCTCTGGGAGGTCAGTTCAAAACACAAAATCGGCGACTTAATCTCATTAAAGTGGGCATAATCACTGACACCGCCTAATGTCGTCACAGTAGAAAGCTCCAACCGTTCCGGATATATCCCATAACTTAGCAAACGATCCTGTTCGGCCTGAAAAGCGCTTACCGGTCCGCCACAAAACACTAGACGCTTACTGAGACTGGAATTAGGATCAAAATCTGAACCATCCTTCGCGTTTAAGATCGACACAGTACTCACATCAGGGTCGACGTTAAACTCAGACTTGAGTACTCCAGAAAGGAAATTCAGGTCCTTCGCCTTATTATTCGATTCTGCTTCATAATAGCGAACAAAGCGACCTTCGGGATACACTCCAGCTCGAGAAACAAAATATCCAGCACCCTTAAAATCAACTAACTGCTCGAAAAAACCTCGAATCTCCTCAGGAGTATCATCAGCGCTCAGGGAATATTCAGTTAACTCTTCGATCACCATCGGAACCTTGTAACCAGTTGTCCTCGCGGCCAAAATTGAGAACTCTGAAACATCGATGAATAGGCCTTTAGTCTTAGGGTTGAACATACGTAAACTGCGTAGTGAAAATTCTGTAGCACTGGACCAATCGACCTAGCACTGTCCTGAATATGATCGGGTAGATCTATAAGTGCCTACCCTCATTTCGAAACATTGGAGGGCCCCAAGTGCTGAGCAAGTATAAAAGCCATAAGAGCCTACCACAAAGCTCTTAATAAAAAGATATTTACAAATGGCTCCAAAAAGCGCTTCAAATCACGCAAGACAACCCCTCAATCCGCAGGTACGTAGAAACACCTAGGGTTACGATAACAATCCCCTAGGTGTGCCGATACCCCTACACCGGGGCAATCTGAATACTCAAAAGGTATGCAGAGCTTATTTAGAATAGAAATCGTCGATCTTTTGAGCTACGTCACGGTATGAGATATCAGCACCATAGAGCGCCTTAAACTCAACCATCGCCTTATCCATATCACCTTGCTGCTCATAGGCAGAGCCCAACTGATAAAGAACATCTTTCTTTTGGTCAGTCATGCCTGGAATCTCCGACTTTGCGGTAGTCAATTGCTCAGCAGCCAGATCATGGAAACCTTTAGCTAAATAAGCCTTACCCAACAAAATAAGCGCACCGACGCGAACTTTGGGGCTACGTTGAGCCATTTGAAGCTCCTTAATTGCCTTATCCGTTTCACCATCTTCAAAATAAAGCTCACCAAGTTCATAGCGGTAGCCATATTCATTGGGATAGCGCTGAACAAGGTCCTCACATTGCTCAAGGCGGAAGGTACGTTCCTCGGTCCGAAGTCTTTCAAGTTCGGCAATAGCCGCCGCGTCTTCCGGATTGCCCTCCAAACGTGCTTCAACCTCTGCGATCGCCTTCTGCATTTTTTCGCGTTTCAGCGTACCCACTAAACGCTCAAGATTCACGTCTGCACGTCCCGCTTCTAATTCACGTGCTTTGGCCACCCATTCAAGGGCATTGTCATATTCACCGAGCTTACGATAATTCGAAGCAATCTCACGGTAGAAGTTCATATTTTCAGGAGTTTCAGCCACACCACGCTTCGCTTCCTCAATTAGTGCACGCAAACCTGCGTCACCGGTTTTCGCACGCCCAGCCTGCTCCAACTTCTGCGACTCATCCTCATCTTTAAGTTTCTCACGGAAGCTCTTATCTTCCTCCCACTTTCCTTTTTCCATAGTCTGCTCTACAGACGCTTTTTTAATCAGTGACTGCACTTCATCGTCAGCTGGATTTGCACGATACGCAGCTTCACCAATTCGAATCGCTTCTTCGCTATTACCCGTTTTGATGTATACACCCATCAAGGCTTTAATATTTTCTGAATTGCTCGGCTCAAGCTGACGCACTGCTTCATAAGCAAATACCGCGGTGGAATACAACTCCAACTCCTCAGCCGCAGCTCCCAGGATCTTATGGCCGGTCACATTATCTGGATTCGAATTAAGAATTTGTTCCGCAGAATCCATCGCCTTTTGAGGATTCTTTTTAATTTTTGCATCACTACTCATCGAAAAAGGCAGGCTAGTCACCTTAGACAGCAAACCACCAAGCCCTTTGGTCTTTCCTTTAGTAGCACGCTGCTGCGCCTGACGCAGTATTTTACGCGCATCCAAGCACGCATGATTACGGCTTACGATATTAGTCAGAATATCGACGGCATAAGTGGGGTTCTTATCAACCGCTTTGCGTGCATTTTCAATCTGCTTTTGTAGACGAGTATCGAGATCTTTAAGGGCAACTTCTTCCATGATGTATAAATTGTATATTGCTGCGCACTAAGCGCCAAGGGGTCAACTATCAATTACAGAGAGGTCTTTTCTGGCTGCAGTTTCAATACTTTTTAGTGCCGAAGTCACTTCTACCTCAAATCTCCCCTCCACAAGGAGTCGTATTTTTGGCTCCGTCCCCGAATAACGCACCAAGACTCGACCATCTTTTCCAAGCTGAGACTCCACCTCTTGAATTGCTGACTGCAAATTTTTCAACTCAGCTAGCGGCGTCTTGGCATGTACCCGCAGGTTTCGAGTCGCCTGTGGAAACAGATATATCTCCTGTCGCAATTCAGAGAGCTTCTTGCCAGTACGACACATTAATTCTATCAGTTTAATCGCTGCCAAGAGACCATCACCTGTCGTAGCATAATCAGAAAAAATGATATGCCCGGAAGATTCGCCTCCGAGTGAAGCGCCGAGCTCACGCATACGACTGGCAACATAACGATCACCTACTCCCACACGCTCGACCCGGGCACCAAGCTCCTGCAAGGCGCAGTCCAAGCCTAAATTACTATGAATGGTCGCCACCAAAGTATCCGCTCGCAAAACGCCTCGCCGCATGGCATCACAGCCTAAAATTGCCAATAACACATCGCCGTCCACAATAGTGCCGGTTTCATCACAAACGACCAGCCGATCCCCATCACCATCGTGAGCAATACCAATACGAGCGGCATGCTGGAGCACCGCCTCCGACAGTTGCTGCGGGCACTCGCTGCCGACGCCATCATTAATATTAAGCCCGTCCGGCTGATCTCCGATCAAGTGCAAAGTAGCGCCCCAACGACTAAAAACCGCTGGTGAAGTTGCCACCGTTGCGCCATTAGCCAAATCCAATACAATATCCCAATCTGCGAGACAGCCCTGATCCATCAATGAGCGCTGATAATTGACATAAAAGCTCGCAGAATCGAATGGACAAGATTTAGGCGCAGGTAATACAAGCGGCGCGTCTGGCTGCGCCTCCAAAAGCCCCTCAATTATATGCTCCTGTGAATCATCCAATTTACATCCGTTTCGATCGAATAATTTGATACCATTGTCACAGGAAGGATTATGCGACGCAGTCACCGCGAGACCAAAATCCGCCTGACGCTCAAGAACCGATCGCGCCACCGCCGGAGTCGGCACTACTGCCGCGTCCATTACATAAATCTGATAATGATTTAAGCCTGCAGTTAAAGCATCACACAAGGCTACCCCGCTTGATCGTGTATCGCGCCCGATAACCAAATTGAGCTGTCCACTTGGACGTAATTGCTGCAAATACGCTCCCAGCGCACAACCCAAGCGATAAGCAAATTCCGGGCACATCCACGGCTCACCATAACGCCCCCGAATTCCATCCGTTCCAAAATACTTAGCCATATAAACAATCAAGCTTGCTTCGAATAAAAAGACTGCGCGCGACGTAGCCACTGACCAGCCTGCCCAGACTCTACAATCTCACGTGCTAGAGCCACCCCACTCTCCAGATCCACTGACTTCCCTGCGACCCAGAGTGCGACTCCTGCATTCAGTAATAGACTATTCAATAAGCCCTGCGGAATGGCATCTGAGGAACCATTGAATAGAGCCAGTAGAGTTTTCACATTCGCCTGAACATCGCCACCACTCAAGGAATCCAGGTCACAGGCCTCCAAGCCAGCCTGCTGCGCGGGCAGCTCACCTCGCAGCTGCTTGAATCGCCCAAAACCAGCAACTCGATTCATCCCTGCGCAACTCAACTCATCCAATGCCATTCCAGGTGCTGGAGTACAATGCGCAACCAAACCAGCCGACAAGCCCATCACATCCAAGGCATCAGCAATCGGGACAACCCAGCGCTCGGAATATACCCCCATCAATTGATACGCTGGTCGACCTGGATTAATCAACGGACCCAGCAAATTAAAGACGGAACGACGCCCTCCCTCAGCCAAGGCTTTGCGCACTGGCATGATTTCCTTAAATGCAGGATGAAAAGCAGGCGCAAAAAAGAAACAAAAATTCAATGCATCCAGCGAGGCCCGCAGAAGCTCATGAGGAGCCTCCAAACGAATCCCAAGTGCCTCAATCAAATCGGCACTCCCACATTTTGAAGTAATGGAGCGATTACCATGCTTAAAAACAGGCACACCAGCCGCCGCGACAATAAAGGAAACCGCAGTCGAAATGTTAAAGGTACTCGAACCATCCCCGCCCGTGCCACAGACGTCGATCGCCTGCTCAGCCCAACCCTCCACTTGGGGATCCAAAGCCAAGCTCCGAAAAGTTGCCGCAAAGGCCGCAACCTCAACTGCAGTTTCTCCCTTCTCTGCCAGAGCGATCAGGAAGTTTTGCTTCATCTCCAGCTCGACCTCAGGCAAGGCCAGTAAAGATGCAGATTCCTGCGCCTCTTCTGAAGTTAGATCCTGCCCAGCCACAAGAATGCTCGTAAGTTCTTCAATTTCTAACATATAGATTTTGTACAAGCAAAGCTTTCCCTGATTCTGCACAAGCATAAAGCACAAACAGTGACGCCGGAACCAATAAAATTGATGATTTTGTGACTTCACATAGACCCCACAATAACTAGCTTCCGCACATGCTCTCACGAATCAGCCTACTTCTGCTATGTCTCACACTGACATTCAGCCACACCGTAACAGCCAATCCCGAACCTGGGACCACCGAGAGCAGCGAAGTCACCAGCTTAAGCTACAGCGATGCAATCATCTTGGGAATTATCGAAGGCATTACCGAATACCTCCCCGTTTCATCGACAGGACACTTAATTTTAACCAACGCCTTCCTAGGCCTCGACGCAGAGACAGCGATACGTGACGACAATGGTGATTTCATCCTAGTTGAAGATGGGGATGGAGCCCCAGCTCGCCCCTACACGATTGGCGAAGCCGCCTATGCCTATGTCATCGTCATACAAGCCGGTGCTATTGCCGCCGTGGTATTACTCTACTGGCAAACCATTCTAAAAATTTTACTCGGTTGCTTAGGCAAAAGCGCTCAGGGCCGCAAGCTGGCCATCAACTTGATCTGTGCATTCATTCCTGCTGCCGTGATCGGATTAATTTTAAACGACTGGATTGAAGCAACCTTGGGTGACAATGTCAGAGCAGTGGCAGCTGCCCTGATAGTGGGTGCTATCGTCATGCTTATCGTTGAAAAATGGCGTAAACATGGACAAAAAACAGCGATCACACCCGAAGATGGACCTGCTATTCACGAACTCTCCATCCCTCAGTGTATCATGATTGGCTTCTTTCAATGCGTAGCCATGTGGCCAGGCACCAGCCGATCGATGGCCACCATCGTCGGAGGCTACATTGCGGGACTCTCCCCCAAAAACGCTGCAGAATTTAGCTTTTTACTTGGCCTCATTACCTTAAGCGCAGCTTCCGGCTATAAAATTGTCAGCGATGGGTCCAACATGATCAGTGCCTTAGACCTCGGACCAGTGCTACTAGGTTGCGTAGTCGCATTCATCTCATCGGCGCTAGCCGTCAAGTGGCTCGTGACCTACCTAAGTAAACATGGTCTGACACTCTTTGCATGGTACCGTATTGCTCTTGCGATTGCAGTCTTCCTCATACTAGGACGCTAAGTTCTGGGATTGGGCGCAAAGCGTTTCTCAAAAATACTAAATGCTTAGTTGCAGTATATGAGCAAAAACCTTTGAGAAACGCTCTTATAATGCAAAACTTCCTAGAACCGGAATTACATCATTTCGAAAAGTATTTGAACTGAATAGAGGTGCTTTCGGAATGCGGGAAACTCATCCAACCAAGGCATCTGCCTGGGACACGCGGCAGCCAGAACCAGCCCTGAATGGAGCAAGGCCTTTACAAACTACAGACTTGGAACAACATCTCGACCTCTCTCAAAAAAAATCCCCCAATACATCGCATTGGGGGATTGAAAATGGTTATTTATATAAGAGTCGAAAGAGCTAGGCTTTGGGCCCGACGTCCCCAGCCAACTCTTCCTCAAACTCTTCCTCCTGATTAATATAATAATCCTGATAAGCTTTGTCTGAATAATTTGAGTAATAATAACTGGAAACCGAACTGGTAATATTATTCAGAATGGCACCGAATACAGGCGTATTGGACTCCCACAAACGGCGAACATTCACCACAGCAGTTTTACGCTTCACTGTATTGAACTTAATCACATACAAAATACCATCGACTAGTGGCAACAAATTAAGCGCATCACTCACCGCCGCAAGGGGTGGCGAATCCACCACAATACGATCATAGCGATCACGCAACTCGGCGAGCATGGCCTCAAACTGCGCACTATTCAGCACTTGGGTCGGATTCTTCGACTTTCCACCAGTAGGCAGAACATCCAGATTAGGGTACACTTCCTTGATGATCACCTCATCTAAAGCAACACCCTTCTCAATATGATCCAAGACCCCAAATTCATTTTCCAACTGCAAGGAACGTGCGACATTGGGCAGACGTAAATCGGCATCCAACAACAGGGTTTTCTCACCATGGTTGGCAAATGTAAGTGAGAGATTGGAACTAACAAACGACTTCCCCTCACTAGGCACAGTACTTGTGGTTAAGATTATCTTAGCGTTCTTACTCTCATCATTTAGCTTAAGCGCAGAGTGAATCGAACGAAAGGTTTCTGTAACATGTCGATCCACATTAGAGGCCACCGCCTGTGCCTTGGAATTGCTGTCCAATTTTTTAATTCGTGGAATAACACCCAGCATCGGAAGCCCGATCGTGCCCTCAATATCAAAGGCACTCTTCACCCGGTCGTCCAGAAATGCGACCGCAAAGATCAAGCCCATGCCACACGCAATCCCGCCAAAGAAACCTGCTGCCAAGTTCATCACGACATTCGGCGACGACGGTTGATCTTCTGGCGGAGGAAAGGCCTCATCAACAATCCGCGCATTCGGATTCTTCAAATTAACCTGCGCTTTTTCTGTAGTCATGCGCGCATTGAGTGCCTGAAAGAAGTTTTGCTGCACATCGAGATCCCGTAAGAGCGAATTATACTCCACACGTGTCTTGCCCAATTCTATCAGCTCTTTCTCCTTCTCTGCCAAGCGTTGGCTCGCCATCTCAAAATTACTTTTAGATTCGGAATAAGAGGCATAGATCTTATCTACCGAGTTTTGAACGGCGGCATCCAGCTCCAGTTCTGCCTCCTGCAATGTTTGCAAGAGTTGAATCATCGCCGGGTGTTTTTCACGATAGCGCTTGCTCATCGAGGAGATACTGATGCGGGTGCCCGAAATACGTTCTAGTAAGCTAGACACTCGTGGCTGCTCTGAAATGAAGGACAACTCCCACAGATTCTTATTCTCACGGCGATAAGTTTCAATTAAGTTCCACTTGGTCTCCAATTGATCATACACATTCTTATTGGTGAGTTTAATTTCATTCAAGCGTGCGAGCTGTGCACCCGCAATATTCTCATCACTCTGCAAGGATACCGCATTATTACGCTCGCGATACTCAGCGAGTTTAAGCTCCAATTCCTCCACACGTTCTTTTTGCTGATCTGCACGAATACGCAGATCCTCAACTGCCTTCATGGAACCATCGATATTCAACTTCAAATTATAATCGATAAACTCCTTCGCAAAGAGATTGGCAACTTCAGCAGCAACAATTGGATCCGGGTGAGAATAAGCGACACTGATCATCAAGCTCATACGACGCGGAATCACCTTGCGATTACGTCCCAGAATCTCAAGCGGAGTCAGCGGGCCACTCAAACTAAGAGCATCCGTATAGGGTGCCATAAAACGTTCGCGCATTTCATCCTGCAAGCGCTGTTCGACGCCTTTAATTATGGACGAACTCTCAAGCACGCTGATCTGTGTATTCAAATCCTCGGCACTATGAATCTGATTCTGCTCCATCTCAACCCCCTGCCCTAAAGCTGAAGCATCATCACGGAACAACTGCACCTGGGCCACCGCGGTATAGACCTTGGTCTTATTAAATGTATATAAGATCGAACCTGAAAATATGATAAAGAACGCAACAATTAAATACCAAATACGCTCCCGAAACATTAGGAAGTAATCCTGAAATGAACGCTGCGGCGCACCGCCACCGCCATCGCCGTAACCACCTGCTCCATAGTTGCCACCGCCATAGCCATAACCGTAGCCATAGCCATAACCGCCACCATAGCCACCCGCATTGGGATCAGGTCCGCCTCTTACATAGTCGTTCTTCATATTTTTTTCTAAAGGGGGTTAGAAAACACGCTCTGGCACCCAAATGGTATCACCTTCTTTTAAGATAATATCTTTTGCATTCGGATCCTGAATAATACTGCTAAAATTGACCTCCATCTGACGCGCACGTCCGTCTTCGTCGATGCGCTTAATAGTGATCTTTTTAGGATTCCCTAATCGACTCACTCCCCTGACACCAGCAATTGCTTCAGTTAAGGTCAAATCACGATCTGGGGGAATCGCCACCTGACCGGGGCTCCCCACAGAGCCCAAAATATGCACGATTTTGGGCGAGAACTGCACCACTAATAATGAAATTTGAGGGTCAACCAAGTAATCGCGATTATACAGATCCGTCACCAAAGACTGAGCCTCCGCCACCGTCATGCCTGCAAGCTTAACCTTACCAATCAAGGCAAGCGCAACTGAGCCATCCCCTTCAATACGAACACTTTTATCAAGGTCCTCTTCCTGATACACTGTAACCGATATTACATCGGAAGGCTTCAACACATAATTCTCACCAACCACAATGCCCACACCAGCGCCCCCTCCTGAAGAAGAACTCCCGGAGCCATAGGAGGAACTGTCACTGCCAGAGCTACTAGAACTGCCACCATCACTCCCTCCCGACTCTTGCGCATGCAGCAGAGTCGCAGAAATTAGAATTAAAAGAAAACTTAGTAAAGATGACTGCTTCATAAATTAAAAAAATGCCTCAAGCATGAGGCATTTCGACCCAGAAAAGGGGTAAGGGTTTCAATAAAAATTAATAACGCAGTGTCGCAGTCAAATCAACGGTATGGTTGTCGTAGCTTCTGCCTACTTCATTCGAGCTATTCTCGGAATAAGTATATCCACTGCTGAAGCTCCAGTACTGATTTGGGGAGTAAGAAAAGCGAAGACCTGCATTATACTGATCATCATCACGCCCAGTATTTGTATAGTCACGCACGGTATAGCCCAGATTCGCACTCGCCGCAAAATAACTGTTAATGGAGTAAGCAGCACTGACATCGACCGAGGTATTCTCAGTTGATTGACCTTCACCCGCAACTCCGAAGTCTCGGGAAAGATCCAAGCGCATTGTCAACTTAGGCGTTGCCGACCATGAGAAATTAGCATCAAGCCCAAGCATACCGCTGTCATCGGAATTGGGACGATCGTTATCCTGAGTGCGATAGCCGACTTTAAAAGAACCAGTAACCTTAGGCAACAATAGACCACGGGCACCTATATTATAAAATGAGCTTTCACGAGTATAATCACCATTGGGGCTGAGCAACGTGGCATCAACATCTGTATTGGTGTATGAATATCCCAGGCTCAGGTCCACCTTAGACGTCAATTCATAAAACACGTCGACAGGAACAGTTAGCGACTCACGGTCAGCAAAGTAATAGGTATAAGTCTGATACTCAGTCTCAGAATAGCGAAAACCAGAACCAAAACTAAACTTAGGTGACACGCGGTACTCCGCATTTAGATCAGCCTTCACAGTATCAAACTCAATCAAGTCATCAGTAATATTGCTCTCGCCACTGCTACTCTTATTCTCGTCGTAGGCGACGGAACCGCTAACATCCAAACGGCTGGTTTTGTATGAGCCCAAAGCTTTAATATGGAAGAGCTCTACATCCAACTCATCATTATCCTGATAGCGGACTACATCATAACGAGTGATCACACTAAAATCCGCATTAGAAGCACCGCGTCCGACATTAATCTCGAAGCCAGGCGACAGCGTCCAAGTCAAATCATCCACTTCGCTGTCTTCATCGCGAAAGATATTGGACGCCCAGCGCAAGCTGGATGACCCATTAAAGAAGATGTCAGTATTGTCTCCGATGGAAACCAGCGGGGCAGCTGTCATGTCAGCCTGCACTAACAGACCCGACGAGATAATAGAGAGTAGGCAAAGTTGTTTGTTTTTCATATACAGAAAAGAGTAAGTTTCGTGGAATAAGAGAGAAAAACGGCGGGGAGTTAAAGAAAAAATCGCATCTGGATAAAAACCTAGGACGCAAAAAAAACAACTGCAACACGAAAGTCCGCTTTATTTGAGCTTGGCTCAATCACTGGGATGTATAACAAATACTTTACAGCTCCCCCTAACTAAGAGAAATTTCTACCAATGAACAGGCAACGAACGACGCGCAACCCTATGCCCCGGGAAAAACCAATTCTGCTAGGCTACGTAGTCCAAAGAAAAGGAATCGACGGACGAATGGAGATTTCCGTTCGCTGGGGGCGCTTAATCAGCACTTTCCTACTATTAATTGTTGTAGGTTGGTTCGCTATAGCAGGCGCCTTGTATCTCCACTTCAAGTATAACAAGGAGTTCGACCAAGTATCCTATACAAAAATGCTCACACTACTCCCTTTTGGGCTGGAAGAGCATCGAATTGCGATGGGGAATTATCACATTGAAAAGGGACTGGCGGAAATCAAGACCGGCAACTATCGCGACGCACTTCGACTCCTACGCTTGGGAGTCGCTCGGGCACCAGCCAACTTGGAAGGACGTCGCGTGTTAGCCGAATTTTATGAAATCGCTCTAAAACGTCATGACATCGCCGCGGATCAACTACTCCAAGGTCTGGAGCAGGGGGGCATCGACAACATTGATTACCTCAAACAAACACTACGTGTGCTATTGCGCTACCAAATGGATGAAGCGATCCAAAACCTAGCCGATAAATACCTGCCCGACGAGCCTGAGCTAACGGACATCAATCGCACACTCGCCTTTGGAGCTGCCAATGCAAACTACCTCCGCGGAAATTACGATCGGGCGGACGATTACTTGATCAGTTACAATTTACTGGAATCACTCGAAGGTGTCCTACTATCCTCCCAGATCAGTTGGGATCGAGGTAATAAGGTAGCCGCGATCACCAAAATGGAGGAATCGATCCGTCGCTTCCCCAACTCAGAACCCCTACTGATGCAGTTAAGCCGTTACCATCGTGAGCTCGGACAAATCGATGAAGCCCGGCGCTATGCAATCCTGCGCAACGTCAGCGACCCGCTCAGCGCGGCCCCCCGCCTCGAACTGCTCTACATTTACAACAAATCCGGAGATACAGAACGCGAACAACGTGAGACGCAACGGATGCTGCAGCAATTCCGAGACGATGAAGCGGCGCTTCAGGCACT
Source organism: Thalassobacterium sedimentorum (assembly GCF_031127905.1). Classification (GTDB taxonomy): domain Bacteria; phylum Verrucomicrobiota; class Verrucomicrobiia; order Opitutales; family Coraliomargaritaceae; genus Thalassobacterium; species Thalassobacterium sedimentorum. Next base: position 85,416 of record NZ_JARXIC010000002.1, read on the forward strand.
GGCAAACTTTGCCGCCGACACGGGCAACATCGATCTAGCCCGTCGCACCTACGAGGAAGCACTCGAAAACGAATTCGGCATCGATGCTTTTGCGCTACTACTCATTGAAGCCCATTTAGTGCAACAAGACTATGAAGGAGCTTTGGATTTTTCGGAAGAACTACTCAAAGAGCGCCCCGACTGGCTCAGTAAGCGCTGGGCGATTTTCAACAGTCTTCGCGCAGTGGCCTCCTATGGAATCAACCGTCCTGACCTCGGCGAAATATACCTACAAGACTTCATCGACGAGGCAGACAATCAACCACAAACCTATCTAGCAGTGGCACGCAGATTCACCAAAATCAACCGTCACCAACAGGCACGAAAGGTGATGATGGTTGCCTACCAAAAAGCACCAACCAATCAAAAGGTACTTTCTGAGCTCATCCGCACAGAACTAGTACTCGGCAATACAGAAAACTTAAACCGCCTACTATCGCGCTTACTACAAATGCGTCGCCCACAAATGGAACTTCTGGTCGAAGCCTACCACAAACTTGGCAGCGATCGCTTCATATTCACTCCGGACCGTCAGAGTCTCTTATTGCAACTCAGCGCCATCCTGCGCGAAAACTCCCAAACACTTCCGGAACTCAACGGCTAATCCCTCCCCATGCCCCACACACATTAGGCATAGGGCATGGGCATGGGGCTCTCGGCACTCAGCTCTCGGCAAAGACACCCACGGATTGCTGGCTCTTATACTCATATGGATGATCGATCCTATGATTAAAAGTAGCCACCACCACCCGGGTCGCGAACTTAGCTTTGGCACAGCTGCCCTATATATACAAACAATCGATTTGAAGGCGATTTGCTGCAGTCGGCCGAATACCGCGATCTGACTCAATCAATCGGAATTAGACAAGACTTCAACCGTAGCTGCAATCACACGGCGATCATCAACATCGTCCACGGTAATCGCCAAGCCATAGCAACTGAGCCGCTCTCCACACTCGGGGATATGCCCAAGTTCACCCGTAATCAGGCCCCCAAACGTTGAAACCTCCTCGTTGTCGATTTCGATTTCAAGCTCTTCTTCTATGTCATGAATCGGCGTCAACCCCGAGATACGGTAACGTAAGCCACTCGAAAGCACAACAATTTGCTCCTCCTCACTATCAAACTCGTCCTGAATTTCACCGACCAGTTCTTCCAAAATGCTTTCAAGCGTAATCACACCGACGATACCACCAAACTCATCCACCGCTAAAGCCATATGAAATTTAGCACGTAACATACGTTCCAACGCTTCCTCCAAGGGCGTTTCCAAAGGAAACACTGCCACATTGCGCTTCAACTTCATCAGATCGATCTCAGAGACTGGCTCACGCCAACGAAATATATCCTTAATATGAATTAGACCAAGGCATTCATCCAAATCCCCCCGACACAGCGGAAAGCGCGTATGCCCGGCCGCCTTCATTGCTTCCAGATTTGCCTTAATCCCCAAATCTAAATCACAAATCACGACCTGACTACGCGGCAGTAATATATCCTGCACCACCAGCTCTTGCATTTGTAGCGTGCGATTAACGATTTTACGAATCACCCCAGAAAGCTGACTACTGTCCTCCCCCATAGCACGAATTTGCACATCAACATCCAGCGGATTCAGCTCATCATCCACATCAACTCCAATCCGGCGATACAGCGACTTCTTTAACATGCGAAAGAAGAGCATCACAGGAAACGTTAAAAACTGAAATCCAAGCAAAACTCGATAGGAACGACGAATCGCCTTCGAAGGATCGCGCATCGCCAAGCCACGCGGAAAAATCTCTGCAAAAAAGAAATGCACTGATACTGCCAATGTAAATGACACCAAGACCACAATCCAGCGATCCGGAGCAGCTTTCATTTGAAAAAGCCCAAAAAAATCACTCACCAAGGGCATTAATAGTAGACCGACTGCTACCGTGCACAGCGTCTTACTAAAGCGCACCACGCGGCCAGTTTGATCGCTATGATCAATCAAGCGAGCCAAGCCCGGAAGCTGCTTCAACTCCCCCAGTTGCTCCTCACTTGGTTTACGATAACGAAATTTAACCAAACTAATCTCGCACATCACTAAAAAGGCATGCAGCACGAGCATTAAGCCCACCGAGGCCAAGGAAATCCCAAAACGAATCCAAGCGTCACTCATAATTAAGCAGAAACTCCAGTGTTTTGAGCCACCTCACGCGCCACATCCAGCAAACGAAGATTCTCCGCTTCCGTGCCAATCGTGATACGCACGTATGCAGCCATACCATAGGGCGCCAGTGGACGCACAATCAGGCCGCGCTGTTGTAATGCCTGAAAAAAAGCAGTGCCATCGCCTACATTCGACAGTACAAAATTAGCCTGCCCTCCAAGCGTAGGATAACCAATTGCTTCCAAGCCAGCCACTAAGCACGCACGACCGCTCTCATTCTCTGAGCGACACATCTGCACAAACGCATCATCTTTCAGAGCGCTCGTCGCCGCGGCTTGTGCAACAGCATTCACATTAAAAGGTTGCCGCACACGCTGAAGTAGCTGAATCAGTTCGGGCGCACCATAACCATAGCCCACTCGCAATCCCCCAAGACCATAGATTTTGGAAAACGTGCGCATGCAAAAGACCTTACAGCCCGCATGCACTTGAGCCCGCAGATCGGGAGCCTGCTCCAAATACTCCGCATACGCCTCATCCAAGCAGAGTATAACATGCTCAGGCAAAGATTCCGCTAACTCAATGAGTTCGGCTTCCGAATTCGCCACACCCGTCGGGTTATTTGGACTGGCGACAAAAAGCAGACGTGTGCGCTCAGTCACCGCAGCACGCATCGCCTTTAAGTCATGCCCAAAATCCACCATTGGCACCTCCACCGGAGTGGCCCCGAACAATTTAGTGATCAGCTTATAGACAATAAATGCCTGAGCCCCCATCACAACTTCCAACCCTGGACGCAAAAATGCATGCCCCAGTAGTTCAATAATTTCATTGGAGCCATTACCTATAATCAGAGCGTCCTCGCCCACACCACGTAGCTCGGCAATCGCGGAGCGCAATTGACAGCAGCTACCATCTGGATACAGATGGGCAGTCTTCAAAGCCATCTGAGCCGCCGCCATTGCTTTCGGCGAAGGTCCAAACGGATTTTCGTTTGAGGCGAGTTTAGCTATTTGGGTAGGGTCTAGTCCATACTCCTGAGCTACATACTCAATAGGTTTTCCGGGCTCATAGACCGGTTGTTCATGCACACCGGCATTCGCGAGTTCAGCGTATTTCATTGATAATCGGCTTTGAACTTGCCTCTCCCATTCACGATTGCAACAAAACAAAGCTTAAGAAACCATGAAGATTTTACTCACTGGCGCCTCCGGACTCCTCGGCCATGCTTATGCACAGGCCGCCGTCCGGCGCGGTCACTCCGTCACCGCACTCTATAATAAGACTCCAGCGACCGCCAATGGCCTCGCCCGGACGATCCAACTAGACGCCGTACAGCCGGAAGCGCTGACGGGGCTTTGCTTGGAAACTTGGCCTGACGTCATCGTCAACTGTGCTGCGATCTCCAATCCATCCGCGGTCGATGCCAACCCACAGCTCGCCGAAAAGATCAATGTCGCCCTACCACGTTTACTGGCTCAGCTCTCGACTCACCTTGGGGCCCGCTTGCTGCATGTCTCCACTGATATGGTATTTGATGGGCATGCCAGCGAACCTTACCGCTCGACAGACATGCCCTGCCCGACCAACCTATATGGACAAACCAAGCTGATGGCTGAACGTGAGGTATTAGAGCACAACCCTGAAGACCCCGTAGTTTTGCGGATCCCTATACTCATGGGCAACAGCCCGAGCGGTCAGCGCAGCGTACATGAAAAATTGATCGCCGCGGTGCATGCGGGCCAACGTCCGAAACTGTTCTGCGACGAAATGCGCCAACCGTGCTCTGCCTCCAATGTCGCCGAGGTATTGCTCGAATTAAGCGAACGCCGTGACCTACACGGAATTTTCCACTGGGCTGGTAGCGAAACAATGAGCCGCTTCGAAATGGGTCAACGCATTCTCAAGCACTTTGGCCTACCACTCGATTCAGTGGAATCTGCCTGCGGCGAAGATGACACGCGCCCCGCCAATCTAACCTTCAACCTGCACCCCATTGTTTCAAAACTGAAAACGAAACCAGTCGATTTCGAAGCGCAACTGGAAGAGCTGACTCGTATCGAACCGCTCAACGCCTAATGCTCATCGCCCTCCCCAACGCCTTCGGCGATGCCATAACCAATATGGCAATCGACGCCACATTGCTCGCGACGATCCCAACAGATCTCGCCGCTTTTCGGCACTATGGCTGGCTGGAACCAGCGACTACCTTCGGCTACGCTCAGGGTTATCACGCGGTCGAAAACATAACAGACAAAGACATGACCCTCGTGCGTCGCATGACCGGAGGAGGGATCGTCGACCACCGCAACGACTGGACCTATGCTCTCATTCTCCACCGTTCACTGCCCTGCTCGGTGATCCCCGCGAACGCGCTCTACGAACGAATCCATCGTGCCATTCATTTGGCGCTACAAGAAATGAACGTCGAGAGCTGCCTCGCCCCCTGTCCCAAAGACTGCAACGCCCCTCAGTCCCAGGCGAAACAGACTCCGCCCGAAACTCGCATACTGCGTCCAGTCTCCCAGTGCTTTGTCACGCCCGCCGCCAATGATGTATTACGCCGCGACGGACAAAAAATCGCCGGAGCCGCAATGAAGCGCACGCGGCAAGGCCTACTCATCCAAGGCTCGCTCGATCGCGACGCACTCCCCGAAAACTTCGACTGGGCCCAATTCCAATCACGCTTACTCACAAAATTGACCTCCATCCTCAGCCTGCCGATCGGCCAGCTCGATGATATTCGCCCACTCTTTAATAGCGAACAAATCGAACACGAAAAAGAACGCTTCGCAGATCAGAGATGGAACCAAAAAAGATAAATAGACTATGAATACTGATCCCCTACACAACGGACTCCCCCTCACCTTTCCTCTTTGGTCAGAGAATACGCCGTTAGCTGGCGAAGCGCTGCCGGGCCTGCCTCGCCTCACGGTATATTTACCAAGTGAAGAACTGCGCAGCGGCCAAGCTATGATCACCTGTCCCGGTGGTGGTTACGGCCATCTTTCAACCCCGAAGGAGGGCCATCGCATCGCTCGCTTTCTCAGCTCGCACGGTCACGCAGCTGCGGTGCTCGAAAACCGCTACGCACCCTACCAACACCCAATCCCGTTGCTCGATGCACAACGTGCCATACGTACCTTACGCCATTATGCCAATGAATGGTCTATCAACCCTGAACAAATCGGCATTATGGGTTTCTCTGCCGGAGGGCATTTAGCTGGCACTGCAGCCACACTGCCACAAGCCCAGGAAGGCATCGTCAATGACAGCATTGATCAACAATCCAGTCGTCCAGATTTTGCCGCACTGATCTACCCCGTCGTGAGCCTAAATACACCCTGCACTCATTTCGGCTCACGCGACAACTTACTCGGCGCCGATGCGGACCCTAAACTGATCGAGCAACTTAGCCTGGAAAATGCCGTCAATGAACAAACACCCCCTACTTTACTGGTGCATACCAACGAAGATGAAGGCGTTCCACCTGAAAACAGTATCTTATTTTATCAAGCACTGCGCAAAAATAAAATTCCTGCCGAGCTACACATCTACGAGAAAGAAGGCCACGGCATCGGTCTTGCCAAGAATCACCCATGGGGGCGAGCTTTGCTACAGTGGATGAGCAATCGACTATAAGTCGACCAGCGGCGTACCTAAATCATTCGTTTTCTTGAGCAAATTTACAAAATTTCGCACAAGTCGGGCTTGTGTATTTTTCCGCCACACCGCGGACAGGGTAATCTTCAAATCGTCTCCGGTCTCCTGCAATGGTAACAACACCAGATGTGGATAAATCTTGGCAAAACGCGGAAAAACAAAAGCTACGCCGTAATTTCCCGACACCATTGCCATCAATAAATCCGCAGTCACCACCCACTTAACCGGTGTATGCCGAATCTTGCGTACGGAAAAAAGCCCCTCGGTCAAACGAGTATGCATATCCCGAAAATCACGGTCTCCAACACAAAAGATGTCTTCAGAACATAAGTCCTGTAATGACACCACCGTGCGCTGAGCCAAGGGATGATATTGGCTTAGAGCCACATGCAACACAGACTCGGCGACGACTTCTGAGTCGAAGCCATCTGGCAATTTTCCCTGCATCTGAAATGAAAACCCTAAATGCACCGTCCCCGCCTGCAGCTCTGTTAGCAAATCGCGAAATCCCAAGTCATGTAAGCTCACTTGTACTTTGGGATACTCGATCCTAAATTCGGCCAAAGCATCCGCTAGCAAGCCCACCGACATGCTGCCCATCCCAGCAATGTGTAAATTGCCACGCCGCCCCGCTGCCGCACTTTGCGTCAACTCAACCGCCACATCGACCCGCTCCAAAATCTCACGTGCTTCCTCTAACAGCACAGCGCCCGCTTCAGTCAACCTAGTGCCGCCAGTATTCCGATCAAATAACCGCGCTCCGATCGACTCCTCCAAATCCCGAATCTGTCGACTCAAAGCTGGCTGTGCCACATGCAAACGTTCTGAGGCATGCCGAAAGTTGAGTGTCTCAGCGACTGCTACAAAATACTTCAAATGTCGCAATTCCATGCCATCGTTGATACCTTTTAGTTATCAGACTGCAAGCAACAAAGTCTTATGCTAATACCGATAATTGAGGTATATTAGTAAGTTTAACAGGAGAAACCAATCGAGCACCATCAGGGGCTCTTTTTTTATTTATGAAAAAACATACTGACTCATTCAAAAATGGCTTAAAAGCCAGCCTCGCGCTGCTAGCTCTCACACTCGTCAGTGCGTGTAGCCAAGATGATGACGCCCCCAACACGACCAGTAATACAGCACCTCAGACCATGCCAGTTAAGGTGCAAACAGTCCAAACAGAATCAGTCACATTGCACCGCGAACTGCCAGGGCGCACAGCTCCGTTCCGAGTCGCACAAGTGCGCGCCCGAGTTAGCGGTATTATTGAAAAACGTTTATTCGAAGAAGGTTCCGAGGTAGCAGCTGGCCAACTTCTCTTTGAAATCGACCCTGCACCCTATCAAGCACAACTCGATTCCGCCCAAGCCAATCTGGCTCGCGCGAAAGCAAGTTATGAGGCCTCACAGTCGCAAGCAGAACGCTTCAAGAAATTAGTAAAGACCAATGCCATTTCGCAGCAAAACTACGACGACGCCCGTGCCTCAGCCTTATCACTCAAGGCTGAAATCGCGGCCGCTCAAGCGGCAGTCGATACCGCTCAAATTAACTTAGACTACACCAAAGTCACAGCCCCAATCAATGGACGCATTGGCCGGGCGGAAGTAACCGAAGGGGCCTACGTGCAACAAGCGACTGCCACCCTACTCGCAACCATTCAACAAATCGACACGCTCTATGTGGACCTAAACGAGTCGGCCGAAGAGATTCTTCAATTAAAAACAGCTCTAGAGTCGGGCCAACTCGATCGTAATAAGGAAGGGCAGACCGAAGTTCAAATTCTCCTCAACGATGGCAGCGTCTTACCTCAAACAGGCTCGCTGCAATTTTCGGATATCACGGTCAATACCTCAACTGGTACGGTAATGCTGCGCGCTACAGTACCTAACCCAGACAGCAACCTCCTACCGGGTATGTTTGTTCGCGCTCGCATTACCGAAGGCACCGATCCGAATGCAATTCTAGTGCCACAATCATTAGTCAGTCGCAACAATCGTGGCGAACCAGTCGTAATCCTGGTCAATGACGAAAATATCATCGAGCAACGCACCATAACCACAAGTCGAACGGTGGGTGACGCATGGCTCGTCTCCAGCGGCTTACAAGCGGGCGAGCGCCTACTAATTAACAATCGTCAAAAAGTTCGTCCTGGCATGAGCGTCCAAATCGTTCCCACCGAAGCAACATCTGCTGCGACACCCGACAATAAATAGCAGTCAGCATTCGCTCCCTGAGATTTCTCAATCCATTAAGACCAATTTATTATGGCACGTTTTTTCATCGACCGTCCCGTGTTCGCATGGGTGATCGCCATCATTATTATGGTGGCGGGCATATTATCCATCCAATCGCTCCCCATTGCGCAATACCCGAGTATCGCGCCACCTGCCATCAGTATACAAGGCTCCTATCCTGGTGCATCCGCCAAGACGCTGGAAGACACCGTGACTCAGGTGATTGAACAGAATATGAGCGGACTCGACCACCTGCGCTACATCGAGTCGTCCAGCGATTCAACGGGGAGCTTCGAAGTGACCTTAACCTTCAACGCCGAAGCCGATCCTGACATTGCCCAAGTGCAAGTTCAGAACAAGCTCTCACTGGCAACCGCCCTGCTCCCGCAAGAGGTACAGCAACTGGGGCTACAGGTAACCAAGTCGGTGCGTAATTTCTTATTAGTGGTGGCATTTCGCTCGAATGACGGTAGTCTAAGTGCCTCCGATATTGGCGACTATGTCATCAGTAACATCAAGGAGCCACTCAGCCGGGTACAAGGTGTCGGCGAAATTCAAGCTTTTGGTACGCAATACGCCATGCGTATCTGGCTCAACCCGGACAAACTCAATAACTTTGGACTAATGCCCTCAGACATCGCGGCGGCCATCCAGGTGCAAAATGCACAAGTCTCCGCAGGTGAGCTAGGTGCCCGCCCCTCCGTGCCAGGACAGTTGCTCAACGCGACGATTACGGCTCAAACCCGCTTGGAAACTCCGGAGCAATTTGAAAACATTCTGTTGCGCGTAAACGAAGACGGCTCACAAATCCGCTTGCGCGATGTCGCCCGCGTTGAAATTGGCAGTGAAAACTACGTCACCGAATCGCGCTTCAACAAGGCTCCTGCGTCAGGTATGGCGATTCGCCCCGCCACCGGAGCAAACGCACTAGAAGCAGTGGACGCAATCAAAGCTAGGATCGCCGAACTCGAACCCTTCTTCCCTCCCAGTTTGGAAGTCGTTTACCCGCTCGACACAACCCCCTTTGTTCGCATTTCGATCCATGAAGTGGTCAAAACCTTAGTCGAAGCCGTCGTGCTGGTCTTTTTGGTAATGTATCTCTTTCTACAGAATTTCCGCGCGACACTCATCCCCACCATAGCTGTCCCCGTGGTCATACTCGGTACTTTCGGCGTCATGGCTGCCGCCGGCTTTAGTATCAATACACTCACCTTGTTTGGAGTCGTACTGGCGATCGGACTCCTAGTAGACGACGCCATTGTGGTGGTGGAAAATGTGGAACGTGTGATGAGCGAAGAAGGTTTATCGCCCAAAGAGGCCACTAAGAAGTCGATGAGGCAAATCACCAGTGCCTTAGTGGGCATTGGTCTCGTACTCTCCGCCGTGTTCATTCCGATGGCCTTCTTCGGTGGTTCAACCGGGGTGATCTACCGCCAGTTTTCAATTACCATTGTTTCGGCGATGGCCCTTTCCGTGCTAGTGGCGATCGTGCTGACACCTGCACTGTGCGCCACGATGCTCAAACCCGTCACTGCAGGCCACCATCACCAAAAGCGTGGCTTTTTCGGCTGGTTTAACCGCAGTTTTGATCGCAATGCCGACCGCTACCGCAGCAGTCTCGATTATTTAATTCATCACAAAGTGAAGGCATTCTTCATCTATGCGCTGATCGTAGCGGCCTTAGTCTTCATCTATGGCAAGGTGCCAACTGGCTTCCTGCCTGAAGAAGATCAAGGCATTATTTTCGCACAGGCACAATTGCCCCCGGGATCCACACACGAACAAACGCTCCAAGTGCTCGAAAAGATGGAGGACTACTTCTTGGTTAACGAGAAGGAGAATGTCGAAGGCATGTTTGGCGTCACCGGCTTCAACTTTTCTGGTCGTGGACAGAATCAAGCCTTTGCTTTCGTGCGTTTGAAAGACTGGGAAGAACGCAGCAAGCCAGAGCAAAAAGCCTTCGCGGTACAAGAGCGGGCTTTAATGCACTTCTTACAATTCGACGATGCCTTTGCCTTCGCCTTCGTGCCTCCTGCAGTACTGGAGCTCGGCTCGGCCACTGGCTTCGACCTGCGCTTAACCGATAATGCCGCACTCGGACACGAAGCGTTGATCAACGCACGCAACCAATTGTTAGGACTTGCCGCTCAAAACCCAAAATTGCGCAATGTACGCCCCAATGGACTCAACGATACACCCCAATTTAAAATCGACATCGACCACGAAAAAGCCTCCGCCTTAGGCGTATCGATCGCCGACATCAACAGCACGCTCTCCGCAGCATGGGGCTCATCCTATGTCAATGATTTCATCGACCGCGGCCGCGTCAAACGTGTCTACATGCAAGCCGATGCACCCTACCGCATGCAACCAGAAGACTTCGACAGCTGGTATATCCGCAATCAAAAGGGGCAAATGGTGCCATTTAGCGCCTTTTCAAGCACCCACTGGACACTCGGCTCACCCAAGCTGGAACGTTTCAATGGTATTTCTTCGGTCTCGATCGGGGGTGAGCCCGCAGCGAACATCAGTTCAGGCGAAGCGATGGCAATCATCGAAGACTTAGTCACGCAACTACCTGCGGGCATCGGCCTCGAATGGGCCGGCCTCTCCTACGAAGAACGTCTCTCTGGCTCGCAAGCTCCTTTACTCTACAGTATTTCGCTCTTAGTGGTCTTCCTCTGCCTCGCGGCGCTCTATGAAAGCTGGTCGGTGCCCGCGTCCGTCATTCTAATCGTTCCACTTGGGGTGCTGGGCACCTTGCTGGCTGCCATGCTACGTGGCCTACCCAATGACGTCTATTTCCAAGTCGGCTTACTGACCATAGTGGGTCTCTCGTGTAAAAACGCCATCCTGATCGTTGAGTTTGCAAAGGATGCCTACGACCAAGGCATGAATCTCTTCGAGGCTGCCAGTCATGCGGCACGTCTACGACTACGGCCCATTTTGATGACTTCGCTGGCCTTTGGCTGCGGCGTCTTGCCCTTGGCACTCAGCACTGGAGCCGGCTCTGGCAGTCAAAACGCCATCGGCACAGGCGTGATCGGCGGCACCCTAACTTCAACCTTCCTCGGCGTCATCTTCGTCCCGATCTTTTTCGTGATCATAGTTAAATTTTTTCGGGTCAAACCGAAGGCAGCTTCAGCATCAGATTCTTAATATGTTCAAAACAACTATTCCAGCCCTCGGACTCGTCCTACTCTCCGGCTGCTCCATGGCACCGGACTATCAACGTCCCGCTGCGCCCGTCGCCGAGAGTTACTCAGGTGCTCAAACCACGACATCCAATAGCAGCCAACACGTACCGGATTGGCAGCAATTCTACCAGGAGCCAGAGTTGCAAGCTTTGATCGAATTGGCCCTCGTCAACAACCGTGACCTACGTATTAACGAGCTTAGTACCGAGCAATTACGTGCCTACTTTCGCATACAGCGCTCCGCTCTACTACCGAATCTAGATGCAGCTGGCAATGGCACGCGCCAACGCAGCCCTGCCGACCTCACTTATACAGGTGATAGCAGCATCAGCAGCAGCTATCAAGTAGGCCTGCAAATGCCCGCCTACGAACTCGACTTCTTTGGGCGCGTGCAGAGCCTACGCGATGAAGCCTTACAGCAATATCTCGCCTCAGAAACAGCACAAGCTAGCGTAGAGCTCAGCCTGATCACAAGCGTCGCGAATCAATACCACACATTGCTCGCCCTGCGCGAGCAACGGGCACTCGCCAGCGAGGGTAAAGCAGCTGCCCGAAAGGCTTACAAAATTAACAAAGACAGCTTCGACGGCGGTGTCGGCACCGAGCTCGACCTCCGCACGGCAGAAGCTCAGCTCGAAGCTTATCGAGCCAGCGAAATTGCCTTCCAAGAGCAAGTGCGCCAAGCAGAGAACCGGCTAGGCGAACTACTTGGCACTACAATACCAACCTCAGTAAAAGCATCCGACGCGACTCTAGCGAATAGCAACATGTCTACCGACTTACCAGTGGGCCTGCCTTCGGAGTTACTGGTGCGCCGTCCCGACATCCGAGCAGCGGAGCACGTGCTACAAGCGGCCAATGCGAAAATCGGTGCTGCTCGCGCCACCTTCTTTCCCTCGGTCAAACTGACTGCATTTGGAGGCACCGCGAGCAGCGAACTGTCGGGGCTCTTTGAAAGTGGCTCTGCAGCATGGAGCTTTGCTCCTCAAATCACGCTGCCGATTTTCGCCGGTGGCCGCAATAAAGCAAACCTCCAGGTCGCCGAATTACAGAAACAAATCGAAATCGCGAATTACGAAAAATCTATTCAAACCGCATTTCGTGAAGTCGCCGACGCACTCGCCGTGCGCAGCACCATCGATCAAAGAATTGAAGCCCAAGCTGCTCGTGTCGAAGCCGCCCGTCGGCGCAACGAGTTAAGCGACCAACGCTTTGAAGCGGGGATCGACAGCTTTTTACCAGTGCTACTGGCACAGCAAGAACTCTTTGCTGCCAAACAAGACCTCGTCCGCGCCCAATTGGATCGCTTGACCAGTCAAACGGCCCTATTCGCTGCCCTTGGTGGCGGTTGGGAAGAGTAATCGGACAACTTTGCAACTGCCTAGTCGATTTGACTTAGGAATTTTAAGATGTTGAGCGAGTGGTCGCCAATGCTTTCAATATTATTTAAGATATCGATGTAGAGCATTTCTGATTTAATATTGGCGGGATCACTCATGCGACGAACTGCTTCGCGGCGTAGCTTTTTGCGGGAGGCGTCGATCGTTTCTTCCAGGTGCATCGCTGTTTCAATGTCAGCCGATGTGACTTTCTTGCTGAGGCATTGGATGTAGAAGCTCATGAACTGGTCGACTGGCATACTGAAGTTGCGGATGGCGGCCTGGGTGGCCACAGGGAGCACTCGTTTTTTACGATATTTCCGTTCGGCAAGTTTGACCAAATCGAGTGCGTTATCACAAATTTCCTCAAGTTCGGAAATCACGCGGAGCATGACGGTGACTTCATTGAGTCGCTCACGACTAAGTTCGGAAGAAGTGCAGTAAATCAGATATTGAGTAATGTCGAAAGCGAGGCGATCGCTGCGCTCCTCCATGGCTTTGAGCTCTTTGACACGACTGCTTAGGTCCATATCTGGAGATTCGTAAACTTCATTAAAGCCTCGAAACATCTCGCGGGTGAGTTCGGCCATGCGCTTGATTTCACGTTCAGCTTCAGCTAGATTTATTTCGCCGGTCTGTGGCAAGTTGGGGGCTTGGTATTGAATATGTGTGCCGCCGAGGTCTGGGGCAGTTTTATCACCCACCATTTTGGTTGCGAGGTAAGCGAGCTGCGGTACAAACCATGACAAGATGAAGATATTTATGAGATTAAACAACGAGTGAAACGCGGCTAGGTGGTAAAGCGTGTGTTCGGGGGCGCTGGCGAGGCCAGGGGTGATTTTATCAATGAAGTCGGTGAAAAAGCCGAAGATGCAAAGTATCCAACAGACCCCGATAATATTGAGTATAAAATGCGCGCGAGCGGCGCGTTTAGCCTCCACGCCGCCAGTCACGGCCGCAAGATTAGCAGTAATGGTCGTGCCAACGTTTTCACCGAGCACAATCGCGGCTGCATCTTCGTAGCCGATCCAGCCCTTTGCGACCAGTGTCAGGGTGATCGCCCCGGCAACTGAAGAGGACTGTACCATGATCGTTAAGATAACGCCGAAAATAAAGAAAATAGCAACCGATCCGATCCCATGTCCTGTCCAGTCGGCAAGAAAGGCAAATAGCTCTGGGTTTGTCGCCATATCGGGGACCGAGCTCTTTAGGAAATTTAATCCGAGAAATAAGATGCCGAAACCAATCAATGCTTCGCCGCCGTTGCGCACTTTCGGAGTGCGAAAGAAGATCATCGCGACGCCAATGCCGACACAGGGCAACGCGATTGAGTTTAGGCTGAATTTAAAGCCAAGTATCGCCACAACCCAAAAGGTGGTAGTTGTGCCAAGGTTCGCGCCCATGATCATGCCGATAGACTCGCGTAAGGTCAACAGCTTCGCATTGACAAAACTGACGATCATCACGGTAGTCGCGCTAGATGACTGGACTAGTGTGGTCATTAGAGTCCCACTAATAACTCCTGAAAGGCGGTTTCGCGTCATATTCGCGATCAAGGCGCGGAGCCCCTCGCCAGAGACCTTTTGAAGCCCTTCACTCATTACTTTCATGCCATAGAGGAAGAGGCCTAGGCTGCCAAAAATTGCGAAAAGTGTCGAAAACATATACTGTGGGTTTGTTGCAAAATACTCTATCAAATGTCACGGAAGTGTGACAGCAATGAAAAAGCATCTGCACTCAGAAGTTGCGTCTGATGCACATGGGCTTGTCTTTGATGAGTGTGACTAAAAAATCGTTGTGCTTCTATTATTGAGACAGTCTTCTGATGAAGACTCTACCTACGCTCAAACACCTCAGCACTTGCCGAACCTCCAGCCAAACTCCCGACCGCATCCGATGCATTTCGGACGCTTTGATTACGCAGCGTTTCTAACCTTCTTTGCTTACGCGGCGGGCTCGGTGATCGTGCCAGTTAGCTTAGTGGAGCTGGCACATGAGCTCGGGTTTTCGCTCGAAGATGGAGGCATGACTGCTGGAGGCGCGCTCCAAATTGGACGCACAGTTCCCATGGTGCTCGCGATGCTGCTGGTCGGCTTTATCGCAGGGCGCTGGGGCAACCGCAGCACGCTCGGCTCTTCTGTGTTACTAATGAGTGCGGGCATCGCGCTCTGTTCTATTGCACCGACTTATGGCATCTTATTTTGCGCACTGGTGCTAGCAGGATTCGGCGAAGGCGTGATCGAAGGGCTCGCCACTCCTTTTGTAAAAGACCTACACCCACGCGAACCGGGCCGTTACATCAATCTAACTCACTCGTTCTGGTCGGTCGGTGTGCTGGCCACCGTCTTACTTTCTGGTGGCCTACTCAGTCTCGGCGTCTCCTGGCGAATACTAACCGCAGTGATTGCGCTAATCGCTTGCACTGCTGCCGCATTGATTTTGATTCCCGCCAAAGATGGCGCACATGCAGTCATCCACCAGCCGCTGTCGCCGAAGACCATCTGGGTGCAGGCACTACAAATACTCAAATTCCCGCACTTCTGGAGATATTATGCCGCCATGTTTTTAGCCGGAGGTGGGGAATTCTGCCTGACTTTCTGGAGTGCCAGTCACATCCGCTTAAACTTCGAGGCCTCCGCTTGGGCTGGAGGTGTAGGCGTCGCCTGCTTCGCCTTAGCCATGGTCATCGGGCGCATGGCCAGTGGCTATTTCATCCCGCAAAATGGGCTGCGAAAACTGATTTTCATTGCGGCAATACTTGGCACGCTCGTCTGTGTTTTGTTGCCGCTCAGCCCCAACATTTGGGTCTTTGACGCTCTGCTCTTTTTGGCTGGGCTAGCCACGGCCCCTTTCTGGCCCAGCATTCAGAGCTATGCTGCCCACAATACGCCCAATCTGGATAGCACCATGCTTCTCATCCTGCTCTCCTGCGCTGGTGTCCCTGGCTGTGGTGTGTTCACCTACTTAATGGGCGCTCTAGGTAATCAATCAGGCAGCTTGACGCATGCATTCTACTTAGTGCCTGCTGCTTACCTGCTGATCGCCTTACTCATTGGCTTTGAGCGCTCAAAAGATTGATCGCTCCGCGAGAAATCAAAATCACGCTCCACTTAACACAGCATTATAGTCATTGACAGTCTGAAAGCTTTACCCCTTAAACAAAGGAATCGCGTAACGGCGTGTGCTTCCCTGATGCTCAGCATCAACTGCCCGCATTGAATCCGACTGGTCGTCGGTCTTTCCGCTGAAACGCTTCTCCTCTATTTGCACTAGAAATCTATCTGGTCACAGACGACCTGTTTAAGCTGGTCTCCCAATTCTATACAATCTACTCACGCATTCACGCGCCGACACATGAGCCAAGACAATTCATCGACGGAAACATCTGCTTCAAAGCAAGCAGCCCCTAAAACGACTCCCCAAAACACGCAGGAAAAGCCCCGCGAGAACGAGATCGCCGTCTCTGGTATTCTTGAAATATTGGACAATAAGACTGGGCAACTCATCGATCCTTCACGCAATGGTAAAACCAAGCCCGATGATCCCTTCGTACCACGCGAACTGATTAAGCGCTTCAAACTCAAACCAGGCAGCCTAATCGAAGGCAAGGCACACCAGAATGATCGCTTCCCAAACCCTAAAGTCCGTTTTATAGACAAAGTCGACGGCGCATTGTTAGAGGAACGCAAAGGCCGTTACAGCTTCCAGCAAATGGTCTCGATCGCTCCGGATGAACAAATTCGTCTCGAAGCTAAAGATGGACGCGTCACCACCCGTATTATGGATCTTTTCTGCCCCATCGGCAAGGGCACCCGCGGGCTCATCGTCGCTCCGCCTCGTACAGGGAAAACCACAATCCTACACGATATTGCCCACGGTGTGATCGAAAACCATCCAGAATGCCACTGCATCGTCTTGCTAGTGGACGAACGCCCGGAAGAGGTCACCGATTTTAAACGTAGCGTGAATGCCGAAATTTATGCATCTTCAAACGACGAAGAACTGGTCAATCACCTGCGCCTAGCCGAACTGGCAATCGAACGTGCCAAACGCCTGGTAGAAGCAGGTAAGGATGTGGTCTTCTTACTGGATTCCATTACACGCTTGGCCCGTGCCTATAATGCCGCATCTGGTAAAGGAGGACGCACAATGACCGGCGGTCTGGATGTCCGCGCCCTCGAAAAGCCACGCCAAATTTTCTCCGCGGCCCGCAATTGTGAAGAAGGCGGCAGCCTCACCATTATTGCCACCGCCCTGATTGAAACAGGCAGTAAGATGGACGAACTGATCTTCCAAGAATTCAAGGGAACGGGTAATATGGAAATGGTACTCGATCGGAAAGCAGCTGAGCTGCGCCTCTGGCCCGCAATCAACTTAAACGCTTCTGGCACTCGTAAGGAGGAGCTACTCCTCTCGGGTAAATACCTCGAAGGAGCTCAATTCCTGCGCCGTGCCCTAGCTGGCCAGAAAATCGAAGACGCAGCCGAAGCGATGATCGATCGCTTCGCGCAAACCAAGACAAATGCAGAATTCTTAAAGTTATTGCAGCGCTAAATGAACCCCCATAGCTATTCCCATCACCTCGGTCTGTTGATCCTGTGAATCGGTCGGTATTGGCAGTATGTTCATACTACATGAGCGACCAAAACTGATGGGCGGTACCACCGCCTGGGAGCAAGTGGCACAGTATGGCCTACCTTTCTTACCAGTAGGCATCATCTCTACCGAATTCGGTCTAGCCGCAGCTCTAACTGAATTAGGCGGCGGTCACTTTTGCATTGGTTCAAAAGCTTAGCAGACTGCATCAGCTCGAACACATAGACTAAGGCAGCGCCTCAACGCGACTGCAGTCGAATCTTGTTTAACTGATGACTACGACAGATATCCATGACTTCCGTGACATAACGAAGTGGCACTTCTTCGTCTGCAACTAATAGAACCGGCAAATCAGGTGTAAGCTCGCCCGCGACTTTAATCGCAGCTTCAAGTGCTGATTTACTAAGCGGACGATCATTCAGGAAAAACGCGCCTGCCGGACTCAGTGCGATCACAACCTGTTCCTGAATCTCATTCTCTCCAGCGGTTTCGATTTTAGGCACCGTGATATTTAATGAACTCACCTGCTTAAACTGCATTGTGACCAAAAAAAAGAACAGCAGCACGGTCAATACGTCCACCAAAGGAACAATATTAATGACTGGTTGCCGCCGACGGCGATTAATTAACTCAGAACTAACGTCCATGTTGAGATGCTTTATTCTGCAGTAGTGCCTGCACAGCGACACCAATACGTACGGCCAGAGACTCCACACGACGCAGCACATAGGCGTGCGCGGCCAAGGCTGGTATCGCAATGGCCAGCCCTAAAATAGTGGTATTAAGCGCCAGCGCAATACCACGAATAAAAGTGGCCGGATCAGGAAGGCCCGTCTCCGCCGAAAAACCGCTGAAGACCTGAGTCAGCCCAGTCACCGTCCCCAATAGACCAATCAGAGGCGCTGCACCAATCACGACCTCCAATAAAAACACACCGCGTTCCATCCGACTCACTTCTAATCGAGCATATGCTTTTAAGGCATCGGCATCAGGCTGTCGGGTATGATAGAATTGGACAATGCGTCCAGCAACCGATGCGCTGTCCCCCTCGATTCCCTCCATGCGACCGGAACTCAAAACAGCCATCCATGAGGCAGGCATCACACGCGACGAGCGCAAAGCAATCAAACGCTCGAAGGTAATAAAAACTGCGATCAACGAACAAAGCGCGAGTGGATAAATAAAGATTCCAGCGTGAATGAAGATGTCCATATGTGAATTGTAGATAAAAACGGTGGCCCAGCAGATCGCCGAATTCAGCACAGCCACTCAAAAGTACGGCACAAGCTAAACCGCGATAAAAAAGGCGCAACCGTAGCTGCGCCTTTTGTCAGTAAAATACAACTGAAGTTCCTTTACTTATAGTACCACCAGCAGTGCATGAATCACCGCTGGAATATAAAACAAGAAGCAAAGAATGATATTGATAACCAAAGACTTACCAGCTCCCGACTTAAGTGCAACAGCAACTGGAGGCAGGAAAATGGCAAGAAGAATGAGTACGATTTTATTATCCATAATTAATACAGTGAGTGTGAATGAGTCGACTTAGACTTTCATAGGCTAGCAGATTAGCTAGCAATGTCACGCCTGCATATAAGGCAGCGCAGCAGCTGTCTGAGTCACCGCATCCGCCCCCACCAGCAGTTCATCCAATGGATCATAATTGCCGCTAAGCAAACTATCACGAGCCCCCGGTTTGATTTCACACACTACGGATTGATCACCATACCAAATCTTATGATCTTCAATATCGATGGTGATTTCGAGCTCTGGGTTCGCTTCAATCGCAGCCGCAAGAATCGCACGGTCCGCATCGCTGGCGATAACGCAAACCACGCCAAGATTAGTGGAATTACCGAAGAAAATTTCAGCAAAACTACCTGCAATCACTGCTTTATAGCCTGCACGTAGAATCGATTGTGGCGCATGCTCACGCGAGCTACCGCAACCGAAGTTGTTTCCGCTCAAAAGAATCGATGCCTCAGCAAAGCGAGGATCATTCAAATTGTGCTTTTTATCTTCGCCGGATTCAGTTTTACGCACGTCGTAAAAGAGATATTCGCCTAAACCGTCAAAGGTAATGCACTTCATGAAACGTGCAGGAATGATGCGATCGGTATCGATGTCGTCGCCGGGAACGAAGACGCCCTTACCGGTAACTTGTTTAATAGGTGTGGATGACATGACTCTAAAAATAGGAATTAAAAGTTAGAAATTAAGAATTTACGGCGGCGAAGCCGAAAACCTCGCGGGCATCGGAGACTTCTCCAGTCACAGCAGCTGCGGCCACCATGAGTGGGCTCATCAACATAGTGCGGCCTGTGGGGCTGCCTTGACGGCCCTTAAAGTTGCGATTCGAAGAACTTGCGCACAACTGATCACCCACCAACTTATCTGGGTTCATAGCCAAACACATGGAGCAGCCTGCAGCACGCCATTCAAAACCAGCTTCGATAAAAATTTTATCCAAACCAAGCTCCTCAGCGATTTTAGCCACGACTTGCGAACCAGGAACTACAATGGCCTGCACTCCTGGTGCAACCTTATGCCCCTGAACGTACTTAGCCACTTCCTGAAAGTCAGAGAGCCGCCCATTGGTGCAAGAACCAATAAATGCCACATTGATTTTCTTACCTTTAATGGGGCTGCCTCCCTCGAACTGCATGTACTCAAGCGCTTCGGCGACCGAATCACGTTCCGACTGAGTCGGCGCATCCGCAACAGTAGGAATGTTCTCTTCAATCCCGACCCCCTGACCAGGGGTAATGCCCCAAGTAACAGTTGGCTGAATTTGCGCAGCATCGATCTCGACAACATCGTCGAATGTGCAATCAGCATCAGATGCAAACGACTTCCACTGCTCAACTGCTGCATCCCAAGCATCGCCCTTCGGTGAATATGGACGTCCCTTCAAATACTCAAAGGTGGTTACATCTGGATTCACATACCCCACACGTGCACCGCCTTCAATCGACATGTTACAGACCGTCATTCGCTCTTCCATGGTGAAGTTATCAAACGTAGTGCCCGCATATTCATATGCATAGCCAGTGCCGCCCTGAGTGCCCAGCAGCCGAATAATGTGTAACACCACATCCTTTGCATAAACACCAGGAGGCAGCGTACCATTCACATTGATCCGACGCACCTTCAACTTGTTCAATGCAATCGTCTGCGTGGCCAAGACATCACGCACCTGACTGGTACCGATACCAAATGCGATCGCACCGAAAGCTCCGTGCGTCGCAGTATGTGAATCACCACACGCGATCGTAGTGCCCGGTTGCGTAATACCTTGCTCAGGACCAACAATGTGCACCACTCCCTGCTTTCCAGTATTGGTATCGAAAAAGGTTACATTGTTGTCAGCACAATTCTTGCGCAATTCTTCAATCATTCCCTGCGCGAGTGGATCACTGTAGGGCTCAACGGCCTCATTGGTCGGCACGATGTGATCCACCGTAGCAAAAGTCCGATGCGGATACTGTACCTTCAGGCCACGGTCGCGGAGCATACCGAAGGCTTGCGGACTCGTCACCTCATGAATGAGGTGGGTGCCGATTAATAATTGCGTTTGACCGTTTGCCAATTGGCGAACCGCGTGCGCGTCCCATACTTTTTCAAATAAGCTTTTGCCCATAATTGTATTCCTAATAAAGAGTGATTCTCAAAAGAGTCTCAATAAGGATAGCTTTGCGGTGGCTGGCAACCGCAAAGCATGGATTTTTACAAGGCAGTCGTAATTTATACCAAATATAAAAAAACCCGCAGCTTCCTTAAAATGGAAACTACGGGCTTGTATACTTGAACTATGCGGTGGGGTAAACGCTTAGCTCAAACAATAAATTCTGAAAAGATAGCTTAAAGAACAGCTTTGAGGCCAGCACCAGCCTTGAATTTAACTGCTTTAGAAGCCTTGATCTTAATTTTCTCGCCAGTCTGTGGATTGATGCCATCGCGTGCAGCACGCTTAGTGACCGAGAAAGTACCAAAACCAATCAGTTGAACATTTTTGTCCTTCTTAACTCCCTTCTTGATGCCTTCAAGAACGGCTTCAATTGCGCGCTCTGCGGCTGCCTTGGAAGTGTCGGCTCCGAGTGATTTCTGTACTTCTGCAACGAGTTCTGCTTTGTTCATATAATAATTCTTTTGTTGAGGTTGATTGGTCTATTGACCGTTGCAAATAAGAGAAGCCGCCCATGTGAGCGTCAACCTAAAATCCGCTCTAAACCGCTATTTTTTGGGGTTTTCAGCCCAGCTTATCGCTTCAATCCGTTGTCAGAGCGATTTCAAGCCCCCTGCCGCGCTTCAAACACCTGTTTCAATAGGGTTTCCGTCGCTTCAACCTCCGAAATATTCCGTTCCTCAGCAAGCTGCCCAGCTCGTTTCAAAAGCTGGGCTGCCAGAACAGGTGCCTGTGCCTCCGAAGCTCCCAGTTGAACAAAAACCTGAGCAAGCTCTCGCACACGCTCGCGCATCTTATCAGTCATTTTCACCCCCTTCAGCCAGTAATGAAACGACACTCACTGAGTTCGAACCCAATGTTAAAATTTCACCGACACCAACAAAACGTATTTTCAAAATGGCCACACCACACCATCCGCCTGCCTCACGAAATGCGCTGCGCAACTCTCCAACTCGCTTGAACTCCGAATTATATAAAGCCACAGGCAGACTAGGCCTCACACCAGTCCCTTGCACCACAAACAACGCACGCTGCGGTTGCCCGAGGTTGTGCATACGCGCCACCACTTCCTGTCCAAGGTAGCAACCCTTAGTAAAGGAAACCGCGTGCCCCGTCAAATTCCCCTCTCCCGGCAGATCCGAAGCTCCAATCTCCTGCGGCACCTGCGGCACCCCGGCACGGATACGGGCGATACCGCGCGCATCTTCGGAAATGGCGGAAAAACCAGCTTCAAGCAACGACTGCGTCAGCAGCTTACGTGTATCCTCAGCAGGCACTACAATATGATAGCGCCCCCCAGGCAGACCATACAAGACTCCCTGCGAAAGTGATATAAAGCGTCCGGACTCGGGTATCGGCATGCCCAAGACATCCAGCCCATCCACTGATAGTTCAAGCCCCACGGTATTCACACATGGCTCAAGCTCCACCTCATCCGCAATGATATGCCGTTCCAAATGTGCAGAAATATCCGCCCCCTCACAGCGCTCACTCAGCACACGAAAGCGCTCGGGTCCTTCGCAAAGCACGACACCATCTGCAATCACTTTCCCCTTCACATCCAGCCATAATCCATAACAACACTGCCCAGTGTCAAAGGGGCGCAGATCATTTGTGAACTGACTCTGCAAGAAATCTGCAGCATCTTCGTCCGTGACCAGGAGATGTGCCGCAGGACTATATAAGTAAAAGCTCTTGGAACCGTACATACTGCATGTGTTAAAAGATGCCGCCGCAATATGACAGAATAATCTAACAAGGAATCACTTTTAGGCCCCCCTCGGCCCCATTATATAGAATATAGAAAAAAGCCGCTCGAAACACAGCGACAACTCACCTGTTTGATAACAAAATGACAGCCTCCATTTGCCGCATCCAGTAATTGGGCTTGTTCCCACCTCAAAGCTACTTTAGATCTGCCGCCCGTGAAAAAAGTCACCGACATTAACATCACCTCTAAAACACTGCTTCCATCTCCACTAGCCCTGTGCCAGGAGATCGTAAAAACGGATGCGGCAGATAAATTCGTCGGCGAAAGTCGCGAAGCCATCAACGAGATTATATTTGGCAAAGACCGCCGTCTACTCGTCGTCATCGGGCCCTGCTCGATACACGACCTTAAAGCTGGACGCGAATACGCTGAGAAACTGGCCAAACTAGCCAAAGAGGTCGAAGACCGCATGCTCATCGTCATGCGAGTTTACTTCGAAAAACCTCGCACCACGGTAGGATGGAAGGGTCTGATAATGGATCCCAAGCTCGACGGCACTAGCGACATCCCTGAAGGCTTGCGCATTGCACGTCGCTTCCTACTCGATATCATTGAGCTCGGTCTGCCCACAGCCACCGAACTCCTCGATCCAATCACTCCACAGTACATCGCCGATTTGGTCTGCTGGTCTGCAATCGGCGCACGCACCACAGAAAGTCAAACGCACCGCCAAATGGCCTCAGGTCTCTCGATGCCGCTCGGATTCAAGAACGGCACTGATGGTGGTCTCACAGTCGCGATCAATGCAATTAAAGCTGCCAGCCAACCCCAGACATTTTTAGGCATCGATAATCAAGGACAAGCCAATGCACTGACAACCAAAGGTAATCCGCATTGCCACATAGTGCTACGCGGTGGTTCTCATGGTCCTAACTACGGAGTCGACGATGTGACTCAGGCACGCGAAAAATTAACCGAAGCAGGTCTCATCCCCGCGATCATGACAGATTGCAGTCATGCCAATAGCGATAAAGACCCGGGGCGCCAACCGCAGGTTTTCGACGAGATCGTACGCCAAAGTTTAATTGATCCTAGTGTAATCGGCGCCATGGTTGAAAGTAATCTTAATTTCGGCAATCAGTCCTTTCCACAACCGATTGAAGATCTGAAATACGGCGTTTCGATCACTGATGGCTGCATAGATTGGACCACCACTGAAGCCATGATCCGCAAGGGTTATGCAGACTTGGCTCCGCTGTTCACTTAAGCAGAGCATAAGGCGACCTTCTGCTCAACCCAGCGAAGACTTCCAGCATTGAAGGCACCATCCGCGCCACTAATCTCATATCATAGATCTAAGATCTCGCATCTCAAAATAAACACCCAATACATATGATGAGCAAACAACCTATTCGTGTCGCGGTTACCGGTGCAGCTGGTAACATCGGCTATGCCCTACTTTTTCGCATCGCGTCCGGTGCCATGTTTGGCCCAGACCAACCAGTGGCATTGAACCTGATTGAAATCCCACCCGCCCTCGACGCACTCAAAGGTGTCGTCATGGAGCTCGACGATTGCGCCTTTCCACTCCTAAAAGACGTCGTCGCCACGACCGACATGGACGAAGGCTTTAAAGATGTGAATTGGGCACTCCTAGTCGGGTCTGTCCCACGCAAGGCAGGCATGGAACGCAGCGATCTACTCGGTATCAACGGCAAGGTATTCACAGGTCAGGGCAAGGCCATTGGCGCCAACGCCGCAGCCGACGTACGCGTGCTCGTGGTGGGTAACCCTTGCAACACCAACTGCCTGATCGCGATGAACAATGCTGAAGGCGTGCCCAACGATCGCTTCTTCGCTATGACGATGCTGGACGAGAACCGCGCCAAAACACAACTGGCCCAAAAGGCAGGCGTCGATGTCACGGAGGTCAGTAACATGACAATCTGGGGCAACCACTCAGCCACCCAGTATCCCGACTTCTACTCCGCTAAAATTGGAGGTAAATCCGCAGCAGAAGTCATCGATGACGAAGCATGGCTAAAGGATACATTTATCCCTGATGTGCAAACACGCGGCGCCGCGATCATCAAGGCGCGTGGTGCTTCTTCAGCCGCCTCTGCTGCCAACGGTATCGTCGACTCAGTTCGCGCACTCACCACTCCTACTGCACCGGGCGACACATTTAGTATGTGCCTCTGCTCCGATGGCAGCTATGCAACCCCAGAAGGCTTAATTATCTCCTTTCCTTGTCGCAGCGACGGACAAAAAATTGAAATCGTCAAGGGCATCGAACTCAACACATTCAGTCGCACCAAGTTCGACGCCTCGGTGCAAGAACTATCTGAAGAACGCGAGGCCGTCAAAGATCTCATCTAAAACACGCGCCCACGCGATTATTCCCCCCCCAGCCCGCCAGCGAAAGTTGGACGGGCTTTTTTGTGCATGGTCGCTGCCCAAAACCAAAGAGCTGACAACACTAATGGCCCGTCTGACTCAATGGCCAGTCCACAGGACCGTAGGCCTGCAATACGCCTCGCACCACGGCAGTCGCATACTCAACTAAAATATCATCCGCCGGCAGCGGTTCATGGCACGCCCGGGCGATCAATGCTTGCTGAATACGTTTATATTCCCGTTCACTGTTCGCAACATAGGGCTCCAGTAAAACTGTCGGACACTCTACTTGGCGCAGTAGCATTAGATTTCGAGCCCATAAATAGGGAACTTCAGCATCAATGCGTATTGCATTCAGTCCCTGGTAATCAGAGGGCGGCAAACCTGTCACATCTCCAAAGGAACGCCCGAGCGCCGCACCGAGTACCGCCTCAATCCCCCCACTACCATTCAACATTTTTCTAGCTAACTGCGTCTGATGCTGGGCCGTCGCAAGTTCGCTCTCACTCAGACAACCAAATACTAAGACATGCACATGATTCGAATCCACCAACTGCTGCGTCGGCCCCGGTGGCCAAGCGGCCGCATTAATATGTAAAGACAGTAATACATCGGGACGGAGCTCTTCATTCACGACTCTGGCTCGCTCAGCCAACTCTCCAGTCACAATCGCCAGACGCACAGCACGATTCCTCACGGCCAGAGCATGCTCAACCTGCGCCTGTAAATTACATGCAGTCGGTGGAGTCAGTTGTGCCGCTGCTGCGGCCCAATAATCAGCCGAACGCTTCGGATTAACCGGCTGACAGGTCTCACGCAGTAAAGTCACCTGCGCCCCAAGTCTCACCAACTCGTTGCGAATGCGCTGTGCAACTTCCAGTACAAGCTCACCTTCACGCACCCAATGATCTGTTTCAGCAATACGAAAATCACGCCATTCCCAATGTGCCCAGACCCCGCCGACATGTCCAGGATCTAGCGCAAGATGTAAACCAGACAGTGGCAAGGATTGAGATTGCCCCTCCAGCACGCAATCACTGCCATGCGCCCCGCTGATTCGCTCGCGGCGCATAGCAGCTGGACTCGTCCACCACGTCTCAACCTCTTGAGTCGCAAGTTGCTCCACATTGACGATATGCGTACCTTCAATATAGGGCGTATAACGCGTCGACAGCATATAAGCCAACTGCTCCGGCGTGCTCTGTGCAGATAACAAGCCTGACAGTAGGCAGAGGACCGAAAAAATGCCACTGACTCGTCGACACGGTCCATTCAATGCGGCCGGCTGTTCACGCGCGGGAACTGACTCAAATGGAGCCCGAGCGGCATCGCTGGATACGAAATGTTTCATCAAATAATCTTACTCACTGCTAAAACTTGGATACACACGGACAGGATGGCCGCGGCGACAATAAAAAAAACCGCCGGTTAGCACCGGCGGTTTAGAAAAATGAAGTATTTTCAGGCCTTACGAAGCCTGCTCTTGGAATACATGCACATCCCGCTGCGGGAAAGGAATACTGATACCTTCCGCATCAAACTTCTCTTTTACAGCCTTAGTGAAATCAAACTTAACTGCCCAGTAATCTCCTGACTTCACCCATGGGCGCACAATGAAATCGACACTGCTATCACCCAAATTAGCTACAGCAATTGTAACTGCTGGATCCTTCAACACGCGCTCATCTGCCGCTAAAAGATCTTCCATAATCTGCTTAGCCTTATTTAGATCGTCTCCATAACCGACCCCTACAGTCATATCAACGCGACGTGTAGGATGAGCCGAAACATTTGTGATGGAACCGCCCATAATCGAAGAATTCGGCATGATTATCTGAATATTATCCGGAGTTTTCATCTCAGTGGTCAAAATTCCGACTTCAACGATCACTCCCGCTTCGCCGCCCGCTTTGACAAAATCACCAGCCTTAAAGGGTTTAAATAGAATCAATAATACGCCGGAAGCAAAATTTGAAAGCGAGCCCTGTAGGGCAAGACCGACCGCCAAACCAGCGGCACCAATCACCGCAACAAAGGAAGTTGTCTGCACACCGAGCTTACCAACTGCGGCAATGACAACAAAGATAACCAAAGCACCATGAATCATGCTGCCGAAGAATCCAATCAGTGTCGCATCCACTTCACGCTTTTGCAAAGTCTTCACAAAACAATTCTTAATCGCCTTCGCCAACCACAGGCCGACTACGATGATAATTACAGCAGCAAGCACTTTCATTCCGTAAAGTGCAAGGACATCGATGATCTTCTCAACGACGGTAGGTTCAGCCACTTGCGCGGCAATGATTCCTGAGGTATCTTCTGGCATAATAATTATAAGTTAGTGTATTTGATCAAGTTAAGTGACCGTATGTAGAGTATGAACCCTTACGCATCTGACAATACGTAAAAACAAATTAATCAACCCTATTCTGAACGCTAAAACGGCCAGATTTTAAACCCTTTACGCTTTGCTGGAGCCACTGATTCGCCGCCTGCACTCTCATTTTGCGCACCCTGAGATTCCGCAGCGGACGAAGTACTCGCCTCAGCGACAGCCTGAGTGCCCCGCTCAGCCGTGTCTTGAGGCGCGACATACTCAGCCGCATTGGATGCATTTAATCGACGTAGATCCTCGATCACTTTCACATAGAGCAAAGGTTTGTGATAATAAGGAATCTTATGCTTTTTGAGCTTCTGGACATCCTGCTCAGTCAAGCACCCCGACACCACTGCACATTTACTGCGGGGAAAGGACGTACTAATATCAATGACGAACTGAATACCAAAACCATCCGCCAAACGATGATCGGTAATAACGAAATGCACCGGCCGTTCCGGATCATCCAAAATCGCCGTTGCTTCTGCGATGCCACAAGCAGCGAAGACAGTATACCCCTTACGCTCAAGTTGAGCGACGCCAGTCACTGCGAGTTCTTTTTCGTCTTCGATGAACAGGATATTCATAATGAGTTCCACTAATAAGAGTTTAGACAAGGTGCTTGGCAACCGTGGATTCGCCCCAGCATAAAAACGAAGCGATGTAATCTCCCACACACATCCCAGCAAGGACCTGACAATATCTGTTCACAACGCGTAGCAAGAGTCCAACTGTAGCAACACGTTCAGAATCAGCGCGAAAGACGCACCTGCACCTTAGCCGCCGCCCCCATACCAAGCGTCAGAGATTCGCCGCTTCCAGTGAGAATAATCTGCACGGACTCTGCACGTAGACTGCGTGCACACACCTGCAACTGCACGCCTGGATTCAGGCCAGACTCAGCAATGTAATTCAAAAAATCAGGGTCCTGATCACTGATTCGAGCCACCCAGAGCGGTGCCTCCAGCGGGCAATCCAGCAAGGTTTCCAGGGCACCTCCCAACAACTCCCCCTCAGCCGAAGGAATCGGATCACCATGCGGATCTTCAGTCGGATGGCCCAAATAACGATCAATCCGCTCCAACAGCAGGTCAGACACTACATGTTCCATTTGCTCAGCCTCTTCGTGAACCTCTGACCAATCGAAACCCAGCACCTCGACTAAAAACTGCTCGATCAGACGATGCCGCCGCAACACATGTAGCGCCAGCTTACGGCCTGGCTCAGTCAGCCGAACCCCCACCCGCGGCGCATACTGTACCAACCCTGCATCAGCGAGCGCTTTAACCATTGTAGTTGCCGTGCCCGGCACCACTCCCAAGGCCTCCGCAACCTGCCCCATCGGCACTTCACATGAAGTTAACTTCTCTGAAACGAGGTAAATGTGCTTAATATAATCTTCGACAGTGGCGCTTGGCATGATCGCTCCACCATCATAGCCCCAGCTACGAAGGCCAAGTTTATTTTAACAGCTGAATCCACTTCCCGCCGCTCATCCAGGCAGCATCACTCAGCAACACCGCCCCAAGAGACCTACCCTGCCATCCCTCGCTAGCTGTCAAGCGATCGCACGGAACGCTTTCTGATTGGCGAGGTCACCTCTAGCCTTCATACTGCAAATTGATCATGCTACGCCTTAGAAACATCTCACATATTTGCCTCTGCATCCTATGCGGTCACAGCTTTGCGCACAGCTCTGATTTCGCCAGCACCCGGCTGCTCAACATCGCAGAAAAAGAAAACAAAATATACCAACAAATCGCTCAAGATCCGGAATACTACAGCGAGGAAGATCTTGAACGTCGTATTAACGAGCTGATACAATCCTACAGCAGTTACCTGCTGGATCAACCAGACGATGTCAGTGCCTATATTCTCTATGGCAAATTATTACGACGCGTGCAAGAGAACGAACAAGCCTTCCGCGCCTTTCTTAAAGCTGACGAACTTGACCCGGAAATCGCGGTAGTCAAACAACAGATCGGTAACCACTTAGCCGAAGAAGGAAAAGGCAAAGCTGCCCTCACCTTTTACCTACGGGCTGTGGACCTAGAACCCGAAACTGCCATTTATCATTTTGCATTAGGGCAATTGATTTATGACTTCCGCGCCGAATTCATTCAGGACAACATATTTACCCAAGACGCGCTTGAACGAGAAATGCTCAAGGCATTTCGCAAAGCGGCTCAACTCGCCCCGGATAATTTCGACTACCAAATGCGCTTGGGAGAAGCCCACTACGATTTAAGCAGCCCCGACTGGCGTAATGCCTTACTACACTGGAAGCAGCTCAGCAAACAAGCTACAACACGACTACAAATAGAGATTCTCGATCTACACACAGCACGGGTACTCGGCAAACTTGGGCGCATCCAAGAGGCTCATACACGGCTGGATCAAGTGCACACCCCTGCCCTGCAGAAATCCAAGCAACTAGTGCTGGATGAACTCGCAGAGCACTAAACATCCAGCACCAGTAAAATAAGAACAATCAATAATCGATTACTGACCTCACTCACCTAGTAGTATACCCTATGAGCGAATTCAAAACTGTCCAAGAACTCAAGCAACTCGACCCCTCGATTGCTGTCCCCTTCCGTAGTATTTTCATTCTGCGCCGAAAAACAGTAAAAACAGCTAAAAACGGCAACCCATTCCTGAGTATTGAACTTGGTGATGCGGGCGGTAGCTTTACAGCCAACGCATTTGGTGATTCCGCAGTCTTTGCTGCTTTGGAAAATGTACCTGAAGGCGCCATGATACGCCTCTCTGGCAAGACAGAGTATTATCAAGAACGCTTCTCGCCTCGCTTACAAGCAGCCGAAGAAGTGGCCCCAGAGGACGAAGAAGCCCAGAGCATGCTCAGCCAACTAGTGGAAGTGCCACCAGAATCTGAGAGTGAACTATGGGCTCATATCGAAGACGCCATCGCAGCGATCAAACACCCACAACTGCACGACACCGTACAGCGAGTTATGGACGAAGTGGGCGCTCAATTTCGCACCAGTACCGCTGCCATTAGTATGCACCACGCTTATCGCCACGGCCTACTGGAGCATACCACACACATGGTACGTGCCGCGCGTGCGCTGCTACCACTCTACCCACAAGTCGATGCTGACCTTGCAATCGCAGGGATCATCTTGCATGACATCGGGAAGCTAGAGGAATATGAAGGCGACTTTGCGGCCAAAGTTAGCCGTATAGGCACCCTACAAGGGCATGTCGTGCTAGGCTTTCGCACTGCCCGCAAAGCTGCACTGCAATCCAAATTAAATGCCGATCTGACCGAACGTCTCGAACACATCATTCTCAGCCACCAAGGTGAAAAAGAATGGGGTGCCGCGGCAATGGCAGCCACTCCAGAAGCCGTCTTTGTCTCTATGGTCGATAATCTCGATGCTAAAATGGGCATGGTACAACGCGTCTTGCGCAACACGCCCGAAGGCGAAGAATTCTCTGAATATCTGATGGGACTAAAAACCCGCGTCCTGCTCACCCCGCCCGACAAGAGCTAATACTGCACAGGCATCCCAAGTATCAATTAAGCATAGCCAATCAGTATAAAAGCATTCATTAACAATGACCGATGCATACCTCTAACCGAAGACCTCTAAAGACACGTTCCATGGTTTGGGCACAGAAAGCGGCAGCCTATGCCGCACACGCGGGCCTAAGTCCCAATCAAATATCACTTTTAGGTATCATCATAGCCGCGATCGGTGGCTTTATATTAGTCAGCGCAGGCCACTTGCACAACAATGCTTTCAGTTATGCGCTGCTCTGCATCTTAGCAGCCATCACCATTCAATTACGACTTCTATGCAATATGCTCGATGGCATGGTTGCCATGGAATTTAAGCAAAAAAGCGCCCTTGGCGACCTTTACAACGAACTCCCGGACCGGATTGAAGACAGCATCTTTCTAGTCGCCGCTGGCTACGCATTCGGCACCCCGGGATGCGTCACCCTAGGCTGGCTAGCAGCATTGTTAGCTGCCTGTGCCGCCTATGTTCGCGTATTAGGTGGGTCACTGGGGTTCAAGCAAGACTTTTGTGGACCTCAGGCAAAACAGCAGCGCATGTTCTTACTCACAGTCTCACTACTCATCGCAAGCTTTTGGTCGCCAATGATAGTGTATGGCCTCGTGCTGATCACTCTCGGCACGGTAATCACCATTGCACGCCGTCTATTCCGCTTAGCCAATTTAATGCAATCAAAATGATTGAGGAACTAGTCTGCTGGTTCATCAAATTATTCACAGGTGCAAGGGCGCAGTGGACGGTAGGATTTGATCAGTTGCAACCGGGGCAACGCGTTTATTTTGCCAACCACAGCAGTCACTTGGATTTCCTCATTCTCTGGGCCACACTGCCGCCTGCACTGCGTCATCACACTCGACCTGTAGCTGCCAGAGACTACTGGGCAAGGAGCAGGCCACGACTGTGGTTATCGCGCAAAATTTTTCGAGCGATCTTAATCGAACGTAAGAACATTTCACGCTGCAATAATCCTATCGATCAATTAAAAGCGTCACTTGAGCAGGGCGACTCCCTCATCATTTTCCCGGAAGGAACACGTAGCTCAGGTGATACAATTCACAACTTCAAGAGTGGCCTCTACCACCTGGCCAGACATTGCCCACAAGCTCACTTTATTCCAGTTTACTTAGAGAATTTAAATCGTGTGCTACCCAAAGGTGAGTTTATCCCACTCCCTCTAATCTGCTCCGTAATTTTCGGCGCTCCACTACGAGATGTCAGCGAACGCTCTAAAGACGATTTTTTGAACGAAGCTAAAAAATCCCTCGAAAGATTGAACCCATTATAACATGCCCGTCCTATCCATCGATTCTGAACTAGGCGCCATCATTGTTGGCGTCGTATTACTACTCTCTATCGCATCAATCATTGGATACGTATTGGCTCAACGCACACAGTCAGATAAGTCGAAAGCAGTCATCGACAACCTGAATGCTCGCATCCGCGCATGGTGGTTCATGGTCCTATTCTTTGGCCTTGCAGTGCTCTCAGGAAACACTGGCTCCATCATATTGTTCGCTCTCATTTCCTTCTTAGCCCTACGCGAATTCATAACTCTCACGCCCACAAGTCGAGGTGATCACCGCACTCTCTTCTGGGCCTTTTTCATCATCACTCCCCTCCACTACTTCCTAATTTGGATACACTGGTATGGACTGTTCAGTATCTTAATTCCCGTCTACGCGGCACTGGTTATGCCAATCCGAAACGCCACGACAGGCGACACCAAAGACTTCCTAGCCCGCACTGCCAAAGTACAATGGGCACTGATGGTTTGTGTGTATTTCGTCAGTTATGCGCCCGCTCTACTCACCCTAAAAATACCCGGCTATGAGGGACAAAACGCCAAACTCCTCTTATTTCTGGTTCTCGTAGTGCAAATGAGTGATGTGCTACAATACGTCTGGGGTAAACTGACTGGTAAACGGAAAATCGTCCCTCAGCTTAGTCCCAATAAAACAGTCGAAGGCTTTATCGGCGGAGTCCTTAGCGCCTCCTTACTGGGAGGCGCACTCTGTTGGATGACACCATTCAACTTTTGGCAGGCCACACTACTCGCATTCCTAATCTGCCTGATGGGTTTCTTCGGCGGATTAGTTATGTCCGGCATAAAACGAGATCGCAACATCAAGGACTTTGGCACACTGATTCAAGGCCATGGCGGCATTCTAGATCGCATCGATTCCATCTGTTTCTCAGCTCCATTGTTTTTTCACCTCGTCCGCTTTTACTTCGCCCTGTGAATACAACTAAGATGCTCTCCCAAAGCACGGCAAAATAGCCCCCCACACAGGTCATCCCTAGGCTTAGATACGTATTGCTTACTGTAGCTGGAGCAACTAGCCTCAGTGACGATGAATAAGTCCCTCTTCCTGCTGATCTTTCGGCGTATAACTCAGTCGTTTTGGTTTATACCTACCGGACTATTTCTCTTCGCTATCTTAATTGCTTTCGTACTCACGGGAACAGACCACTGGATCGGACTCAGTCAGAAAATCGACCACGTTGACTGGCTCTACGCAAATAGTCCGGATGGAGCACGTGCCGTGCTATCCACTATTGCCGGCTCTATGATTACCGTCGCAGGTGTGCTCATTTCGACGACAGTTGTGGTACTGACTTTGGCCTCTCAGCAGTATGGACCTCGACTGGTGAAAAACTTCATCGAAGATCGACCAAGCCAAATCGTGATTGGTTCTTTTGCAGCTTGCTTCATCTATAGCATCTTAGTCATGCGTAACATTCGCTCAGGTGAGATCGAATTTGTCCCGCAGCTGTCGATACTGGTCGCGGTGCTTTCAGCGGTGATCTGTATCGGAATGATGATCTATTTCATCCACCATATTTCGATCGCAATTCAGGTCCAATCGATTATGGAGCGGGTACATAATGATCTCGATGGATTAGTCGAAGCCGTCTTCCCTGAGAACTTATCACAAGCATTGGAAACACCTGGCAATCAACTGGACAGCGAAGTCGTCGCTAAAAAGCTGGCCAATAAAACACTGAGTGCAGTGAACACAACCCGGCCAGGCTATCTCCAAGCGGTTCGTAGCGAACGCCTAATAAAATTCGCGCAAGAAAATTCTCTAGTAGTTAAGCTGCTGGTTCAGCCTGGCTCATTTCTAATAAAAAATGAACAGCTCTGCCAAGCCCTGGCCGAGCAGTCCTTGTCCCAGGATGCAATAGATAGCCTACTCAGCTGCTTTGTTTTTGGCCGTTTTCCTACCTGTGAACAAGACATTCTATTCCCCATTAAACAACTGGAGGAAATGGCCATTCGCGCGCTCTCACCGGGAATCAACGACCCCCACACAGCAATCGAATGTATTGATTATCTGGCGACATCCTTACGTGCGATCGCCCTGCGCCCATTTCCGTCCCCCTATCGAGCGGACCCACAAGGAGAACTACGGGTCATTAGTCCCGTACATAATTTTGAAAAAATACTACGGGTTGCTTTCCAACAAATTCATCATTATGGACGCGAGGATATCAACGTGGTGAATCGCATTTTTATGGCATTACAGAAAATCGGTCAAAACGCTCAACTGACAGTAGCACGCCGTGATACTCTAGCCCTGTTTGCAAAAGAACTCTTAGATAAAAGCGAATCCTGCGCGAGTAGTGAAGGAGACAAGAAAAAGATCCGCCAAGCATATCAAGCCGCAGTGCGCACACATTTGAGTGAACGCACTGCTCAAGCTTAATCACTGGTGCAGGCTGACACCTTCAGCTACTCAACTTGCAAAATTAACCCTTTTAAATAACAACTTTCTGGGAAATTTAATAACACAGGAAAATCAAAAGGCTGGGCAGTGCGTGTAAAAATGCGAGCTTCACGGCCAGCAAGGCTGGCAGCACGTGCAATCGCAGCCTCAAAATCGACAGCCGTAGTCATGGTCGAACGACAATAAGTGGCCAGTAAACCGCCAGCAGGTAGGCAATTAAATGCATGCAAGTGCAGGGCTTCTACTGCAGCAGAATCCCATTCTTCGGAATGCGGTGGATCAAGTATAATGGCATCCAGATCTCCTAAGCTGCGCTCAGCTAAGAAAGCTACCACATCAGCCTGAATCGTTTCTACGAAACAATTGTTTTTCTGCGCCTGCGCTCCAATTGCTTTCACACAGATTTCCGAATTATCCACAGCGACCACGTGCTCGGCTCCATTACGTGCGGCTTGCAGCGCAAAAGCCCCACTATGCGCATAACCATCCAGCACGCTACGCCCCTCGCATAAACTCCCAACCAAGGCATGCTGCTCGCGTTGATCCAAAAAGAAGCGTGGTTTCTCGGGGTTCAAGAGATCGAGTCGATAAGCAATACCATCTAATTCCACCCAGCGTGCCTTTAAATTCTGCCCACTCAAAGTGCGCGCTCCGTCCGCTTGTAGAAAGACGATCTCTTTCGGCTCGCAAGCATCCTGAAGGCAAGTAACGATGTCTTCCATTACACTTTCCAGAACGGGATGCCTGTCCTGTATCGTCAGAATACCGTCATACCATTCGACGACTAAGCCTGGCACATAATCCGCATCGGAGCATACCAAACGCTGACAATGCTCATCACTGCGCCGACCGAGTGCATCATTAATGGCGGAAGCGATATAATCGGCATCAAAATCCGCGTGCTCGGCCAAACTAAATCGCCGCCAAGTCGCGATGGCGTTATCAGGATCATACAGCCCGGTACCAACAGCTTGCCCCGAAGCATCCAACAAAGTGGCCACACAAGCTGCCGTAGGCAAATCACCGGCAAGTTCTGCACGTGATACCCATGGATGGCCTAGCCGGAGTGGAGCGGAGGACAATTGAAGTGTAATTGAGTTTTCCATTGGATTGATTTAAAAGTTCGAAGTTAATTCTGATTCAGACCGTGAACGCGTCGCCATGTAGGATGCAGATGATACAGCTGGACAACTCCAACAAGCGGGGTAATCGCTATCGCGCCCGAGCAAAGAGGCGCAGCGACATCGCTAGCATGACAAGGTTTGGTATCCATGCGGCCAGTATCGCAGGGATGAGCTGCCGCTCGCCCATAATAGAAGCCACGCTGATTAATACATAAAATATCGCAAAAAAGCCCATCGCTTTGGAGACACCAATCATCGGGTTCGTGCGCACCCCCGCCACTGCAAACGGCACTGCAATGCCCACCACAACAAGGCAACTAAAGGGAGCTGCCAAAAGCGAATAATAACGCACTAGGTAAGCACGTACCGAAGGATTCTCCTCCGGGGTAACAGTATCAATGATGCGCCGCAATTCATTCAAAGAAAGCTCATTTGGCTCCTTGTGTAAGGCGAGCATCAGTGAGGGATCCTCATCAAAATCTTCAAATTTCTTTTCCTTAAATGTAAGCGAGCGCAGTGGATCCCCCGTGTGCGGGTCCAGCAGTAATTCTCTGCCATCGACAAAGACCCAGTGTCCTCGCGTGTTATCGAAGTATGCCTCACTGGCAGAAATTCGACTCAACTCCTGGCCACTGGCGTCTCGCGAGTGCACATTGACGCCCAGTCCCAACCAAGCACGTTCACTAAAACGATTCATAAACCAAAGCCGACCATCCTTTCGATTATCAAAGCCCAGATTATACAGCAGTCCCACCTCACGCGCATCATGATCGACCTCGTCAGCAGCGAATTCTAAGTTATCTAAAAAAGTTCGGGATTGCTCCACCGCCCGTGGGATCACCGAAGCAGTTAAATAAAGCAGTAACAAAGAGAGCACTAAGCCTGCTGCCCACAGCGAACGGCTCACCCGCAAGAGGCTCGCTCCGGAGGCGCGCATTGCAATAATCTCGTTATTACGATGTAAGGTGCCTAACGTAAAAAGCAGCGAGACGAGTAAGGCGATAGGTAAAATCGCAGGTAAATAAGTCGGCAGAGCTAAACTATAATAGAATATGATCTGCTGAATACTGGCATTGGTGTCCAGCAAGTCAGGCAACGAGTCATACATGTTTTGCAAGATCAGAATACCAACAATCAC
Source organism: Thalassobacterium sedimentorum (assembly GCF_031127905.1). Lineage (GTDB taxonomy): Bacteria > Verrucomicrobiota > Verrucomicrobiia > Opitutales > Coraliomargaritaceae > Thalassobacterium > Thalassobacterium sedimentorum. The sequence continues at coordinate 122,372 of NZ_JARXIC010000002.1, forward strand.
ACCCAAAGTGAGTGTGAAACCGATAAGCCATTCCTTTAAAACATAGCGATCAATCAAAGACATGACCCAATCTAAAAGCCCCCGCAGACTAAAGTCACTCCGATAGCTGTAATTTTTTTCTGGCACCCCCCGCCTTCTGAGGCCTTGATAACCAACCAGATGGTAGAACGAATCAAAGAATCTTGGAATTCTCGACTGGGCGTTATTCTCGCCGTTGCAGGAAGCGCGGTAGGACTGGGTAACTTTTTACGCTTTCCAGGGCAGGCTGCCGAATATGGCGGCGGCGCATTTATGTTGGCCTACTTCATCTCCTTTTTACTAATTGGGCTACCAATATGTTGGGCAGAATGGGTCATGGGACGCCATGGTGGCCAAGCAGGCTTCAATTCCACCCCTGGAATATTCAACTACATCACCCGCAAGCCAGCCTTCAAATATATTGGAGTGATCGGGGTCCTCATCCCCGTAATTATCTACATGTATTATGTGTATATTGAAGCATGGTGCTTAGGCTATGCGATCAACTTTTTGGTCGGCAACATGGACTTTACCAACGTGCAAGAATCAGGTGATTTCTGGGGTAAATTTATAGGCATCGGTGCCGACGGTAGTGCTCTTGGCTTTGGACTGACTCAGGTGGGCATGTATCTCCTATTAGTCTTCATACTGAATTTTGTGTTAATTTACCGCGGCATATCCAGAGGTATTGAGCTATTTTGTAAGTATGCCATGCCCACACTAGTGCTCATTGCCTTCATCATCCTCATCCGCGTACTCACCCTAGGCACACCCAATGCCACACATCCGGAACGCAATGTTAGCAATGGTTTGGGCTTCATGTGGAATCCAATTAAGCATGTAGTGGAAATAAAAGATGAAACTGGGGCATGGGTCATCGATCGCGAGGTCGTCGATGAAGATCGGCTCATCGCAATAAAAGCCACCGCGCAACATAACGATACCATGCGAGTGCGCGAAATATCCATGCAGCAGCAATTATTCAATCCTCAGCTATGGTTGGCAGCTGCTGGACAAATCTTTTTCTCCTTATCGGTGGGCTTTGGTGTAATCATTACCTACTCCAGCTATATGTCCAAGAATGACGATGTGGTATTGAGCGGCCTGGCAGCGACCAGTGCCAATGAATTTTGTGAAGTCGCCTTGGGAGGCCTAATCACCCTCCCGGCAGCAGTCACTTTTCTAGGTGTCGCCGGTGTGGCAGGTATGGGCACATTTGGTTTGGGGTTTAACGTCCTACCAATGGTTTTTGCCAACATGGCCCTGGGCGAAATATTTGGTTTTCTCTTTTTCTTCCTACTCTTTTTGGCAGCCGTCACCAGTTCACTGTCCATGCTACAACCCGGCATCGCCTTTCTTGAGGAAGCAATGAAAATCAACCGCAAGCAATCTGTGATCTTCCTAGGACTAATCACTGCGATTGGCTGCGCATTTGTCGTCTACTTCAGCAAAGATGTCAAAGCACTGGACACCATGGACTTCTGGGTGGGAACCTTCTTAATATTCGTACTTTCAACGCTGCAAATCATTATTTTCGGTTGGATATTAGGGGTCGACAAAGGCTTGAAGCTAGCCGATCAAGGCGCCGCCATTCGCATTCCACGCTTTTTTAAGTTTGTTATGAAATTCGTCAGTCCAGTCTTTCTCCTGACTATTTTTACCCTATGGGCTGCGGCTAATATCTTTGGCCTCGATCTGCATACCGGTGAAACGCACTACAGCAATTACATCGTGGACCTATTCATTGAACCTAACAGAGTCGCCCGGTTGAGCGTCGTATTGATTGCATTGGTCGCCGCTCTGTTTACTGTCATCGCAGCACTCTCCCCCCGCTATAAAAACCTGAAACAGAAGCAATAAATAATTATGACTACCGCAGGCTGGATAATAATGGCACTCTCCGTAGGATCTGTGAGCTTACTGCTAAGTTGGTGTATTTTCAAAGTAATGACCACACCGGATGAAACTGAGCACATTCATGGCTTTGAGCAAAAAACTCCGGACACAAAATAAATCATCCCCCCCGAGACAGCTCCTGCAGCTTGACGTGGCAGCGAGAATCACTCTAAGCAGACCGCTAAAAAAGCACAGAAGAAGACCCAATAGGTTTATAAAATTATAAAAAGTTACAAATTGTACCCCGTAAGGAAGGCATCGCAGGCTAACTCAAACTCACCACGCAGCGCGGGTTCAATGTCAGAGATATCCGTTAACTTCTCATCGTCGATTGCATGTTCGACTCCGCGATAAAAGGCAGCCAAGCGTGCCAGGCCCAAATTCCCGGCACTCCCCGCAATAAAATGCACAATATTGCTCAAGTGCGCGCGGTCACCCTGCGCACAGACCTGGGAGAGAGCAGCCAACTTGGCTTCACTTTCACTAACAAACAGACCAAACAGCTCACGTGCAAGCTCCTGATCTTCCTCTCCCTCATCACACATGAATAGCATGTCAACCTGCTCCCGATCCAGGACCTGACTATTCTTATCATAATTAACGTGCTCTAGGTGTGGTGCTTCAGACATATCTTTAAGATCAATACAGACTAGACTACTTACCTGCAGCAAGAAGTGGCGTGATCTGCTTACAAAAAGTATCAATGCTCCGCTCCACTTGCAACCTTGCAATCAAATTCTCTGCAAGTTCTCGGCCAGAATCTTGACGGTTGAGAAATTCAACTATCGAATCCGCCAATGCCTCCGCATTATCAGGTTCAAACAATAAAGCATTCTGCTGATGCTGTAACAGCTCCTGATTGCCGCCGACGCTAGTCACCAAACAAGGAAGCTTCGCAAACATCGCTTCAAGCACCGTCATCGAAAAAGGCTCTCCCTGCCGGCTGGTATATAACAAAGCATCATAGTCCGCGTAAAATTTGGATAATTCGCCCGGACGAATCCCTCGCATAGTGACCTGATCAATCAATCCGGCAGCCTCGATACGCTCACGCTTGGCCTTACGCTCGCTGGGCTCCCCCATCGCAAAAAGGTCCAGCGAGACCTGGATTCCACGTGCCTTCAAAATACCAACCGCATCCACCGCAATATCGGCCCCCTTCACTTCCGTCAGGCGACCTGCCCACATAAAATGCCGCCGAGTCACATACGCTTCTTTAACCGTAATCTTCTTGGTATCTATCGCCGGATAAATAACAGGTAAAGCGTGCACCTGCTTTAGACCAGCCTCCGTCAATTGCCCACGCAACCACTGGCTCGTCACATAACTATTTTGAAAGCGCAACTTCTGAACCGCTCCAACTGGCATCATCCCCAATACACTACGCGCCTTTCCCAGCACACGAATCATGCCACGATACAGCTTGGAACGTCGGCTGGGATTATCCAACCACCAACGATACCAGGGGTCACGGTTAAAAAATTCAGGCATCAACCAATCCATGTGTAAATCATACACCACATGCTTCCCCTTGGCCTGTAGACGAAAAAGCAAGGACTTGGAAAGACCGCGCATGTTCCAGACATAAATCACATCCGGTTTGAAACGACGTATACGATACTCAAGCGACTCTGCATTATAACGCTCATGAGCATAAGTCGCTTTATAGGAGCGACCTAGTAATGAATCCTCCAGTGGCTCTGGATAAAGGCGTAGCTCTCTGAATACGCCTTTTTCACCAGGGACCCCCATTGGCGGTAAACGATGATCCGAAGTCAGCACCTGCAGCTGATGCCCCTGCCGAGCCAAACCTTGAACGGTCTGGCGGCAGCGCTCATCATGCCCACTATACCCCAATGGCGGATAAACTGACGTTAAAACTAGGATTCTCACATGGGCAATGAGTCAATGAAGCTAGAACCAATCCAGCCAAATCTCAACAAATCCAGAAATTCCCTAACCATTACTCAATTTAGCGCACAAAAATCATTAGTTTCTCTAGAAAAACAACGTATACGAATCCATCCCGTGAGCTTTAAACGATCCGGGGCCCACCAGTACCACTTTCTTTGCGCTTGCTGAAAGTTCAGGACATTGGCCTAATTCACTCACCAACGTTGATAATCCATTCAGACCTATGCCCGACTATTACATACGCACACCTGAGCAAGACGAGTCTCGCGGCCCCTTCGACATCTCGAAGCTACTCACCCTTGCTGAAGCTGGTCAGATAAATCCGAATACCCTGTATTATGATGAAAATAGGGAAGAATGGGTGCCTCTCGCTCTCAACGAGGAACTCCATGCACAAGTATTCCCGGAAAGGGAAAAACTGGCGTTAAAAGTAGATGAAAGTAAACAGACAAAGTCTAAAGCGAAGGCCCAGAGTCCCAGCGAAAAAGCGATTGACGTCGAAGCCATGCTGGCTGCAGCAGAAGGTAACACAGCTGAAAAGCGCAAACAGATCCGTCGCAAAAAAAGCTTTGAACGAGCCGCGAACCTCTCCTGCTCGGGCCTGGGCCTAATGATGCTGCTGTCTGCTCTGGTCATGGTGCTACCGCTGGTGCCGGAAATTCAAGGCGCACTCAACAATGGCAACTTTGCCGCAATATTTAATTATGTCAGTATTTTGGTCGCGATCTTCGACTTCATCATCGGCCTACTACTCTTTTTATCAGTGACCGAGGTATTCCCGCTAGCCCGCGGCCGCGCCATGCTCACCCTTGGTTTTGGCGTTTACGTGGGCTGGGCATTAAACGATCCCTTATTGATGCAACTCGCTGCCGCGGCAGGTGTTGGCGCATTTCTCGCCACAATTTCTCAACGCATGAGTACCATGCTACTTGCTTTCGTGCTCGGCATCGGAGGTAACGGCTACCTAGCCTACCTCGCTCTCAATGGGCGCTTCGATGGCTTCTTCGACAGCATCGTACTTAACTTGGTCACAAACTAGACCGCGCAGATCGCGCATATATTTTGCATAGTAAAGACAACAACTCACTGGCCTCCAGAATACGCCGTAATAGTGACAAGTTACAACTCTACGCGCTACGGCTACAAAGGCTACTGCGTAAAGAAATTTGGGAGCTTGAGCACTTGGGACGCCGCACGGTCAGGGCTCGCATTTATCACCTACTGCGTATTCTCACACTCACTGCGCAAGGACTGAAACGAAATCAGATTCCCATGCAATCCGCGGCACTGACTTTTTATTCGTCGATCGGCATCGGCCCTATCATCGCATTCGGCATCATGATTTCAGGCTTTCTAATCGATCGGGACATCGCGGATCCAAGTGCTGACCCACACGAAAGTGTGGTGGTCAGAAAAATCACTCAAGTCATCACCTTTGCAGCACCACAAGTCTCCGTTACCGTCAACGGAGACTCCCCCAATCAGACAGGCACCGAACTCGCCCCGGAGCTACTCGAACTGATCAGCAATTTTAGCTCGGTCGCCAAATCCGGTACTGTCGGTGTAATCGGCACCCTCGTGCTTCTGTTCATCTGCCTGCGCGTACTCACATCTATAGAAAGTTCCTTCAACACACTCTGGGGAGTGGAAAAAGGACGTAATTTCACCGAACGCATTGTCACCTATTGGACCTTTATCAGCTTAGGTGCCCTGATTGGCTCTGCCGCGATTTCCCTACAGATATTAAATGTGTTCATCAGTTTTGCTGAGAATTTACCCTTTGGCACCTCTATTACTGCAATCATACAGTTTTTTCTGCCCTTACTCACTGTGATCATGATCACTCTGCTACTCGCTGCTTTTCTACGTTTCATTCCCAATACACAGGTGAAGTGGAAACCTGCGCTACTAGGCGCGCTGCTAGTAGTCACCCTCCTTCAGATCTATAAAACACTTTCATTTCTATACGTCCAACAGGTAGTCAGTAATAATAGCCTCTACGGCTCAGTCGGGATCATCGTGGTACTCATGCTGGGACTCTATGTGTTCTGGTTGCTCATTCTCTTGGGCGGTCAAGTGACTTACGCAGTGCAAAACGCGGATTTCTTGACCAATGAAAACGCCTGGCAGAAAACCAGCGAACGCGCACGGGAGCTAATCTCTCTGAGCGTGCTTCTAATTGTGATGAAACGCTTCAAATCCGGGCACCCACCAGTCAAAACCAGCGAATTATTAAAAAAATTACGTGTGCCCAGCCACATACTCAACACGAGCATCCACCGTCTCTGCACCATAGGTTACCTCTACCAAATTGAAGATCACAATGCCGAAGAGGAGCGTGACCACGCCTATCAACCGGGCTGTCCTCCCGAAAACATCTCGCTAGCCGAATTCAAACAAAGCATTGAAACCTTCGGCAATGATGAAGGCTCCAACATAGCCGCCAGCACGGATCCGGCGACTCGTATCTATATCGACGAAGTGCTCTCGCTGAAGAATTGCCCCAAATCTGAAATGACACTCGCTGATTTAATTCAACTTAAAGATTCCCCTAACTAAGAGATCACAACCAATTGGTTGACAGAGCTCAATGGGCACCTAACCTCCACCGCTTTTTCGTATCTCATGATTTCTTGGATTCAACACCACCTCATCCGTCACGGACGCTGGATATTCCTGTCCCTGCTGGCTCTTATTATCGTCGCATTCGTCTTTACTATTGGCAATACGCCTGGTTGCACGACGGATCGCAGTGGCTATCAGGAGAATTTATTCTATGGAATAGACCTGAATGCCTCCCGCGAACGTGATGTCATCATCGAGAAGGTGCAGCTTAGTGCCTATCTCAACGGGCAGCAAATACGCAGCGATGAGCAATTTCAAAATCAACTGACCAGCCGCATCGCTCTACTACACCTTGCGGACGAAATTGGTGTCCCAGCTCCTGATCAGCAAACACTGGCTGATTACATCACCACCAAAAACGCTTTTCGCGGTGCAGATGGTGAATTCAGCGCCGATGCTTATACCAGCTTTGTCGATAGCATGGAATCAAATCCACGCAGCCAGCAAGGACTCATTCTCATCGTCTTGGAAGAAGATTACCGGATGAATCAAATTGGCTCCGTGCTCTCCGGCCCCGGCTACCTACTTCCCTCTGAAGCACTGGCACAAACACAGCGCAATCGCACCAAGTTGACGCTCGCAACCGCTGAACTCGATTACGCCGCATTCACTCCGGAAATCCCTGAAGACAAAGCTGCTCTGAGTGAGTACTACGAAAACAACAAGCTTCGCTATGAGATTCCAGAGCGAATACAGGCCAGCTATGTTGCCTTTAAAAATGATCAATACGCCACTCAACTACCCGAAGCAAGCGAAGCCGAATTGCGCGAGCACTTTATAGCCAACCGTGCTCAGTTTGTAGCCGAGTTCGAAGCCAACAAAGCCAGCTCAACAAAGAACAGCGATGATACAGCAAGCGATGATACAGCTGAAGCCCCCGTCACTTTCGCAGATGTGCGTGAGGCGGTTGCCCAAAGTTACCTGACTGAACAAGAAAGCCGCATAGCTAATCAAGCCGCACAGGCATTCGCCTACAAACTCTACCGCGACGAAATCAAACGTGACTCAGCAGCCTTTAACGAGTTACTCAACACGTCCAATGTCAGCCTGACTAAAATCGAGCCTTACACACTGGCTGGAGCCAGCCAACGCGCACTCTCAGCTGAGCTACTCGAGTCTGCATTCCAACTCGGAGGTAACCGTTACTTCTCCGATGCCTACCCAATCGATGGCGGATTTGCAGTTCTTATCTACCAAGGCCGCATCGCTCCTGAGGTACCATCACTTGAAGAAGTGCAGGATGAAGTTCTAGCCGATTATCAGGCCGAGGAAAAACGCCGCCTGTTCAATGAAAAAGGTGAAAACCTGCAAGCCGAACTGGAAGCTAAACTCAGTGAAGGTAGCACATTTACCGAAGCCGCTGAAACGCTCGGTCTAAACGCACAAAGCTTCGAGACCTTTAGCGCTCAAGACGCCCCCACTGAACTCAACCGTAGTGCCCTGCAAAAGGCCCAAAGCATGCAAGCAGGCGAAATCTCTCCAATGCTCACATCGGGAGGCACCGGAATCTTCGTCTATCTAGAAAACAAGGAAATTCCTGAAATCGCCAATGACGACGAAGATCTTACCCAAGCCGAAGAGTATCTGGCACGCTTCGCAGCCTACACCAGTGGCACCTCCTTTGCCAACGAACTAGTCTTCCGCGGTCTGCCCGACACCTCAACAGAAGAGCTCGCAGAGTAAGTACACACCGACTAAATAACATGGACTGGAGTCAATTCCAACGAATCGACCCTCACCTACTGGTCGGTCTGGTTAATACCGAGCTCCGCAATCATGCAGCCTCGCTTGACGACCTCTGCCGCACCCACGACATCGATCGAGATGCACTCTGCGCGCATCTCGCAAGCGCCGATTACCACTATAAATCCGAACAGCAGCAATTTCGCTAACCGCATCTTTAGTTAACCTCGAGCTTAGCTAAAGATGCGGTTACAAATGCTTTTGAATCGCCTGATTTAAACTAGCGGCCACGCTGCTGTCTCCAAAAGTGCCCACACGAATACTCATCTCATAGAACACCGGAGATTTAGTGCGGTAACTGACAGTAATTTTCTCGTCTCCCGCATTCCGGAAAAGATACTTACCCGCGGTCTGATCCCCGGAACCATTGATATACTGAAGTCCAAGGTCCTGCCCGCCTCGCTTAATCGCCTGCTCCAACTCTTGTGCACTGGCATCAACCGGAACTTGCAAGTCCCCGAGTACATACGCAGTACCACCAGCCGCAGCCCCACCGGCCACAACCGCAACACAACCCGAAAATTGAAAGGTAGCCCCAACCAAGAGAACTGATACGACGCCGACACGGATTAATTTATTCATACGAAAAACATAGCACACAATCTTTAACACTCAACACAAGTAAGACTCACAACACTTGATTTTTTCTGCAACAGCCCTAGGCTGCTGCGCCTTTTGAAAAAGTCATCATCGATCTGCGATAATGACTTCTCAAAATTCATGTTTTAAACTCAAAACAACCAATTATGACAACAAAAGCACCTGAACGCCACGAATTCCAAGCCGAGGTAAAGCAAGTCCTCGATATCGTCGTCCACTCGCTCTACACGGACAAAGAGATCTTCGTCCGCGAGCTCGTCTCCAATGCGTCTGACGCCACCGAAAAGTTGCGCCACACGCAAGTCGCCGAGAAGGATGCCGACATTTTTGACGCCGACCTCGATCTCGAAATCCAAGTCACTTCCGACGAAGAAGCTGGTGAAATCACCATCCGCGACTTCGGCATCGGCATGACTCACGATGAGTTGATCGAGAACCTCGGCACTATCGCCCACTCTGGCTCCAAAGCCTTCCTCAACGCGCTCAAAGAAAGTGGCGAGCGCAACGACAATCTAATCGGTCAGTTCGGCGTGGGCTTCTACTCCGTCTTCATGGTCGCTGATTCGGTCAAGGTATACACCCGTTCTTGGAAAAAAGAGGGCGGGTGCTACTGCTGGTCCAGCGATGGCTCGGGCGCCTACGAGATCGAGCAGGTCGAAGGCGAACGCCGCGGCACACGTATCGTCATCTCCCTCAAGGATGAATACAAGGACTTCGCAAAGAAGAACCGCATCGAAGAGATCATCAAAAAATATTCTGCCTTCGTGCAGTTCCCAGTCAAAGTGGACGGCGAAAAGCTCAACACCATTGGCGCGATCTGGCTCAAGAGCAAAAACGACGTCACCGAAGAAGAATACAAGGACTTCTACAAATTTCAGGCCAAGGCCTTCGACGAGCCACGCTTCTGGCTGCACTTCAACGCGGACGCACCGCTTGAAATCAACGCCCTACTCTACGCTCCCACCGAAAACATGGAAGGCTTCGGCTTCGGCCGTATGGAGCCCGGAGTCGGGCTTTACTGCCGCAAGGTGCTGATCGATAGCGAGCCCAAGAACTTGCTACCCGACTGGTTACGCTTCGTGCGCGGTGTGGTCGACAGTGCTGATTTGCCACTCAATATCTCGCGAGAGTCGATGCAAGACAGCAGCCTAATCCAGAAGCTGAACAAGGTCATTACCAAGCGCTTCCTCAAGACACTGGAAGAAAAAGCCAAGAAAGAGCCCGAAGTTTACAATGAGTTCTGGAGCAGCTTCGGCCTGTTCCTCAAGGAAGGTGTCACCACTGATTTCACTCACCGCGACCAGTTGCTCAAGCTCTTGCGCTACGAATCGTCGTACACCGAAGCCGGCACGACCACCAGTCTGGCCGACTACCTTTCACGCGCTCCCGAAGGTCAAAAGGAAATTTACTACCTCTTCGGCCCCAGCCGCGAAGCGATCGAGAGCGGTCCTTACATTGAGGCATTCAAGGCGCGTAACATCGAGGTGCTCTACCTCTACGAGCCGATCGATGAGTTCGTCATGAACCACGCCCGCGCCTTCGAAGAAAAGAACTTCGTCTCCGCCGACAACGATGAGATCGATCTCGACGCCATCGCGCCCGAAACCGACACTGACAAAGGCGAAGCTCTCGAAGCCAGCGCATCCGAAGCCCTCTGCAGCTTCATCAAGGAAAAGCTCGGCGAGGAAGTAAGTGAAGTTTCCGCCAGCGAGCGCCTGGTCGGTAGCCCTGCCATGATCGTCAACGCCGACAAGCAAATGACTGCTCAAATGCGCAAGATGATGAAGGCTATGCAACAAAAAGCAGGTGGCCCCGAGATGCCAGGCATGGGCGGCGAGCCTCCCGTGAAATTGCAAATCAACCCACGTCACGCCTTGGTCAAGAACCTCGCCGCGCTGCACGCAAGCAACGGCGAACTCGCTGGCCTCATCTGCCAGCAACTCTTAGACAACGCCCGCATCGCGGCGGGTCTGCTGGAGGACCCCAGCAAGATGGTGCAGCGCAACTACCAAATCCTCGAGCAACTTAGCTCGAAATAAGGGAAAAATTATAATATAAAGCCGCGAAGATTCGAAAAGCTTCGCGGCTTTTTTATGCCGAACAACTATTCGTAAAAGTTTGAGCTGACTCTAGATGTTTACACCTCAAGCGTCAGGACATCATTCTGAACCTTGAAAGTAACGACGCTCTGCTCGGCAATATCGCCACTCAGTATGGCCCGGGCCAAGCGTGTTTCGACCTGCTTCTGTAAAAAGCGCTTGAGCGGACGTGCTCCATAGACTGGATCATAGCCTCGTTCGCCAATCCACCGACGAGTGGCGTCGTCGAATTCAATAGTAATCCGACGCTCAACCATACGCTTATTCAAGTCAACCAATAGCAGATCAACAATTTGTGTGATCTCTTCCAATGTCAACGGCTTGAACAACACAGTATCGTCGATACGATTTAAAAACTCCGGACGAAAACCTTGTCGTAATTCCGCCATCACCGACTCACGTACACTTTCAGGAATGTCAGAAGCTGTAACGCCCTCAGTCAAATAACGACTGCCGACATTAGAGGTCATAATAATGACGGTGTTCTTAAAATCCACGGTGTGCCCCTGTGCGTCGGTGATGCGCCCGTCGTCCATGACTTGTAGGAGCACATTGAATACATCGGGGTGCGCCTTCTCAATCTCATCGAAGAGCACCACGCTATAAGGCTTGCGACGCACGGCTTCGGTCAGCTGACCACCTTCATCATAGCCCACGTATCCGGGAGGCGCACCGATTAAACGAGCCACAGCATGCTTCTCCATGTACTCGGACATATCAATCCGCACGATATTATCCTCGGTATCAAAGAGTGTTTGCGCAAGGGTGCGCGCCAGCTCGGTCTTACCCACACCGGTGGGCCCCAAGAAGAGAAAGCTACCGATCGGCCGCCGCGGATCTTTAATGCCGGCCCGTGCACGCAGGATGGCCTCAGTGACTAAAGTCACCGCTTCATTCTGCCCCACGACCCGCTCGTGCAACACTTCTTCCAGCCGGAGCAGTTTCTCTTTTTCCCCTTCCACCAAGCGTGTGACAGGTACTCCCGTCCACTTAGAGACGATATCAGCAATCTCGTCTTGCGACACTTCCTCTTTTAATAAAGCCCCCTCTTTTGCCTCCACGGCTTCCAGCTGCTTAAGCTTCGCCTCCAGTTCTGGCATTTTTCCATGCCGTAGCTGAGCTACAAGGTTGAGATCATAATTACGCTCTGCTTTTTCCATCTCGATTCGAGTCGCATCCAACTCCTCGCGCACTTGACGGATTTGGTCGATCGCCCCCTTCTCACTATCCCACTGAGTGCGTAGGACCGACTCTTTTTCACGAATATCAGCGAGTTCCTTCGATAGAGTTTTAAGACGCTGCTTAGAGGCATCATCCTTTTCATTTTTCAGAGCAGCTTCTTCAATTTCAAGCTGCAAAGCACGACGCGACAACTCATCCAACTCCTGCGGCATCGAGTCCATCTCCGTACGAATCATAGCGCAGGCTTCATCGACAAGGTCGATCGCTTTATCAGGTAAAAAACGCTCACTAATATAGCGATGCGAGAGCACAGCAGCTTGCACCAGCGCATTATCCTGAATACGCACACCGTGGTGCAATTCAAAGCGCTCACGAATTCCGCGTAGTATCGAAATAGTGTCCTCAACATTGGGTTGATCGACTTGCACCGTTTGGAAACGACGCTCTAGCGCAGCGTCCTTTTCGATGTATTTGCGATATTCATCGAGGGTCGTCGCACCCACACAGTGCAACTCTCCTCGTGCCAACATCGGCTTGAGCATATTGCCCGCGTCCATTGCACCTTCGGTCTTTCCAGCACCTACAATTGTGTGCAACTCATCGATAAAAAGCAATATCCGCCCCTCGCTGTTTTTAACTTCAGCGAGCACGGCCTTCAAACGTTCTTCAAACTCCCCCCGATATTTTGCACCCGCCACCAGAGAACTCATGTCCAGCGCAAAGATAGTCTTGTCTTGCAAGCCTTCCGGCACGTCACCACGTACGATACGCTGTGCAAGCCCTTCGACGATGGCCGTCTTACCCACACCTGGCTCGCCAATGAGCACCGGGTTGTTTTTAGTCTTACGCGAAAGAATGCGAATCACACGGCGGATCTCAGAATCACGCCCGATCACGGGGTCCATCTTGCCCTTGCGTGCCATTTCCACTAGATCGATCCCATATTTCTCCAGCGCTTCAAAAGTACTTTCTGGAGTACGGGAAGTCACCTTTTGGCCCGCACGCGCAGATTCAATCACCTTTAACACTTTGTCATAATCAAGCTCGAAAGAGTCAAAGAACTTGCCCAGTTTGCCTGAACTGCCCACTTGCAATAGCCCCAAGAACAAGTGCTCGGTGCTGACAAAGTCATCCCCCAACTGTTCCTTGGCCTGATCCGCCTCAGTGATTGTTTTTTGCAAAGCAGATGACACGTATACCTGACTGGCATTCACACTGCCAGAAGCTTTAGGCAAAGCATCCAACTCACGCTTCACAGCCAATTCAACCGCCGACGGTGATACTTGCATACGCTCTAGCAAGCCAGGCACAATCCCTCCCTCCTGTTGAACAAGAGCAAGTAGTAAGTGCCACGTATCCAACTCTTGCTGCCCGTGTTGACGTGCAATGTTCTGTGCCTCCTGCACGGCAAAAGCTGATTTTTCGGTAAATGTATTAAAATCAATATTCATACATGTGTAATCGCATATAACGTTCCAAACTGAATACAGTCACAAAAACCCGCAACATATTGATAAAGAACAAACACCAAAAAAACAAGAAAACAAATACTGTAGCAATTGACCTTAAAAACGAGACAACGACCCCGCCGGAGAGACATTTTGACTCACCGATTAAATCGTAACTTCACTTAACATAATAAAGTAGCAGCGAGCACATAGCCGTCGATCAATAAACTCGCCGCATCTCAATTCGCTCTTCTAAGGCTCGCTCGCCCAAATACAGCTCAACTAAGCCTTGAACACCTGCTTCGCCCGTTTTCGGCGAGGAAAGACTGTACGACAAATTTCACACACCGTGCCATCACAACCACGCGCGGTACAATACTCACGTCCATAGAAAATAATCTGCAAGTGCAAGTCATTCCAACTGGACTTTGGAAACAAATGCTTCAGATCTCGCTCGGTCTGGGCCACATTTTTCCCATTGGTGAGGCCCCAGCGCTGCGCAAGCCTATGAATGTGTGTGTCGACTGGAAACGCGGGCACCCCAAAGGCCTGTGCCATCACCACCGAAGCCGTTTTGTGCCCCACAGCAGGCAGTGCTTCCAGCGCCTTCATATCTGCGGGCACCTCGCCACCATGTTGATCCAACAAAATACGTGAAAGCCCCGCAATGCCTTTCGCTTTCATCGGCGACAGACCGCAGGGACGAATAATCGCGCGAATTTCCTCCTCCGGAATCTTCACCATCGCCTGGGGCGTATCGGCCCGCTCAAAGAGTAAGGGCGTGATCTGATTGACCCGCACGTCGGTGCACTGGGCCGACAGCAGCACAGCAATCAACAGTGTATATGGGTCTTTATGATCCAAGGGCACAGGCGGATCAGGATAGAGCTCCTGTAAGCGATTTTGAATATAAGCGGCGCGTTCTTTTTTAATCATTGGAAAAGGTAGTCTTGTTTCTTGCTCAGGATGCGATCTTAAGCCAAAAACTGAGCTAAGCGCTTCTACACTATTGAGCAATTTCAAAGCATAGATCCACACCAATGAAACTATCCGACTCCCTTCCCGAAGAACTGCGTCAGACACGTGCAGTCGAAGTGCTAGAACGCTCGCTCGCACAAAATCGACTCGGCCATGGCATCCTGCTACACGGCGAGAGTTTGGAAAACCTCGAAACAATTGTGCGCGCTATCGCCGCTCACCTGCTGGAAACGATGCGTAACCCCTTCGAACACCCGGATTGTTTCATCCTACGCCCCAGCGGCAAAGCTCGCTTGATCAAGGTGGGCAAGACAGAAGAAAACAACACCATGCGCAAGCTGGTCATCGATATAGCCAAGAGCTCCAATCAAGGCGGCCGCAAGGTCGGTATCGTCATCGACGCAGACCGCATGAACCCCGCCTCAGCCAACGCCTTTCTAAAGACCCTCGAAGAGCCACCTGCCGGCACCACCTTGTTTTTACTCACAACACGTCCTTACGATCTACTCGATACCATTCGCAGTCGCTGCCTCAATTTCCGAATTCCAGCGACGCTGGAAACCATTCAACACCCCGATTGGGCATCCTGGGTAGTCTCCTACCGTGAATGGCTCGGACGCCTGATAAAAGGTCCCAACAAGAAGACCATCCCCCACATTATGATGGGAGCCTACGGCCTCAACGCCCGCTTTCAAGCGATCCTCAATGAAATGACCGCAACCGCCTGGAAAACGCAAAAGGAAAGCCTGCCTGAGCATATCACCTCCGATGAAAAAGACGCGATGGAGGTCGGCCTCAGCAAGGGCTACCGCAAACAACTCTTCGGAGAAATCGAAAAAGCCACCGCCGGCTTCGCCCGCGACATCGAAGCCCTCAACACCGGTGAACTCCCCGCCAGCGCCCTACACCGCGCCACCGAAGCATTGGAAAAATCCGCGGGCTTGATGGAGATCAACTTCAACCAAGTCGCCGCCCTAGAGCTCTTCTTCCTAAGCTCCCTACGCATATGGACGACCGCGCGCTAGCGCGCGGAGTGAGGGTGAAAGTGAGAGTGAAAGTGGCCTCTTAGACGGAGTGACTGCTTCGCAGAGTGAAAGTGACAATCTAACGTAAAGTAGTGACAGCTGGGAAAAAAGAATTATACAGGCATTATGAAACTGGATAATTTTGGTGCTTTGATTAAAGCGAATAAGTTATTTGACCATGTGGTGAACGACCTGCGGCCTTTGAAGACTGAGTTTGCTTGCAAGCGATTAGTCGAACAACAATTTGCCTCCGCCGACTCAATTGCTGCCAACATCGAAGAAGGCTACGGTCGAGGAAGTCGTAAGGATTATCGTCATTTTCTTATTATTTCACGTGGCTCCGCCCAAGAAACCAAAGGCCGCTACGGCCGCCTAAAACACTGGTTGAAGCAAGAAGATATCGAAGCTCGCCAAAAGCTTTGCGACGAAATCATTGCCATACTTTCAAAAACAATCAATACACTCGGTCAATAGCCATATCCTTGATCACTCTAACCTTCACTCTCACTCTCACCTTCACTCTCACTCCGTGAGAAGCACGGCCTCATGTGCGGACGCTACACACTGCACGTACAAAAACAAAAACTGGCTGAAGCCATTGCCTTAGCACTGCCTGATGCCTATGAGCCAGACTATAACATCGGCCCGGGCCGTGAAGTGCTCAGCATTGCAAACCGCACACGCCAGACTCCAGCGGCAGCGATGATGCAATGGGGCCTGCGAACCCCGCAAAATTTCCACATCAACGCTCGTATCGAAACAGCGGATACAAGCCCGCGGTTCCGCGACAGCTGGCACACGCATCGTTGCCTGCTACCAGCCAACGGCTATTACGAATGGTATCAAGACGGCATCACCAAACAGCCCTACTACATCTACCCCGAACAAGGTGTGCTACATTATTTCGCGGGGCTCTGGTCCCCAGCCCCTAAAGATGAACCCTTCCCTTCGGTAGTCGTGCTCACAACCGTCGCTCACGATTCTCTGCGCGATATCCATGAACGCATGCCGGTCATTTTACCTAATAATTCTAGTGCCGACTGGCTGGGCGGCGCGCTCGACAAACGCGACGCACTCGCACTCTCGGATAAGGTTTCACTGCAAAAACATCCCGTCTCACGAAGAGTCAACAGCGTGCACAATAATGACAGTCAATTAATCGAAGCCACCGCGGCACTCTCGGACGATCAACTGATGCTGTTTTGACTGAATATCGGAACGGCACTTGTCTTCTGAATAAAACACAGACAATCTATCCACATGGAGCCCTGCAACACCCCAGCCTGCCAATCCGCCCGGGAAATTTTCCACGAATTGGATGATTACTACGATGATCACAACCTCTACTTCCAGACCATTAGCTCGGTGCTGGATGCAGCCAACCTGCTCAAAGTAGACCAACGTCTCAAACTCATCCTCTCACAGCCCAAGAACGAGATCATGGTGCACTGCCCCGTCAAAATGGACGATGGGCGCTGGCGCCTGTTTAAGGGCTACCGCGTGCAACACAATAACGTGCTGGGCCCCTACAAAGGCGGCATCCGCTATCACAGCGAAGTCAAGCTGGACGAGGTCAAGACGCTGGCACTGCTCATGACGATGAAATGTGCGCTGGCCCGCCTGCCCTTCGGCGGCGCCAAAGGAGCGCTTAAGATCGATCCACGCTCGGTCAGCCGCAGCGAACTCGAACGCGTCACTCGTCGCCTCACCGCTGCGCTGGGTAACAATATCGGCCCGGATTACGACATCCCTGCCCCCGACATGGGCACCAATGCACAAATCATGGCATGGATGGCCGATACCTATATCAATTTCGCCGAGTCCTCCACCAAGGTCACCGCCCGCGGCGTCGTCACCGGCAAACCTCTCGAATTCGGCGGCTCCGCTGGACGCGAAAAAGCCACTGGCCAAGGGTTGGTCTATGTGCTCGACGCCCTCCTCCCCGGCATGGACATGGACGTATCAAAGCTCAGTTTCAGCCTGATCGGCTATGGCAATGTCGGCTCATGGACCGCTCGCTTACTCCAAGCACGCGGCAGTCAACTCAAAGCAGTGATGGACCACACCGGTGCCATCCGCAACGAAGCCGGCATCGACGCCGAAGCACTGGCGCAGCACGTGCAAGCCACTGGCGGCGTGAACGGTTTCGCCCGAGCCGACGCAATCGACGCGCCCAATTTCTACAGCACCCCCGTCGACCTCTTCATACCTGCCGCACTGGAGCAGATGGTGGACCTCGAACACGCCGAACGCTTACAATGTAAAGTGGTGGTCGAAGCAGCCAACGCTCCCACCACCCCACGCGCAGAGCAGCATCTACTCCAAAAAGGCGTAGAAGTGCTGCCCGCTATCCTGTGCAACGCCGGCGGTGTGACCGTGAGTTATTTCGAATGGAAACAAAACCGACAATCCGAGACCTGGGATGAAGAACTGGTCGACGAGCGTCTGCGTAAAGTGATGACACGCTCCGCCGAGCGCGTGCTGGCCACCGCCAAGCGCCTCGACTGCAGCATGCGCCTTGCCTCCTACGCGGCCGCGATCGCACACCTGGATACAGTCTATGAGATGCGCGGCGTATTTCCGTAAAGGCCCGCTATGATTATCCAGTCTTCAAGTCCTGCTTATAGAAGTGCTTTGAACTGGCGCAAAATCCATTCTCACGCTTAATGGGCAGCTATGACTATAGATGAACGTCTCTCGAAATATCTTGATCAAACTCCGGCCATCGACGATTCGGCCTATGTAGCTGAAGGCGCCGTCGTCATTGGCGCCGTCTCCCTGGGGCTCAATTCCAGTGTCTGGCACAATGCAGTGCTGCGCGGCGACATCAATACCATCGAAATCGGCGAAGGCTCCAATGTGCAAGACGGCACTGTCGTGCACCTAGCCGACGACTACGGTGTAAAAGTCGGCAAATATGTAACCATCGGCCACTCGGCCATGATCCACGCCTGCGAAATTGGCGACGAATGCCTGGTCGGCATGCAGGCCACGATACTTGACGGCGCTGTCATCGGCGAACAGTCGATTATCGGTGCGGGCGCACTGGTGACAAAAGGCACGCAAATCCCCGCAGGCTCGCTAGTGCTCGGGGCTCCAGCTAAAGTGGTGCGCGCACTCAGCGATGAGGAACGCGCGGGACTGAAAGGACTCGCCGAAAAATACGTGACCGTATCGCGTGGCCACAAAAAGCGTTTTAGCTAGTACGCACGCAAGGCGAGCTTGACTCCAGTCTCACTGCCTCCGTGCGGAGCCTTCACGCACGATCCGGCTGCCACAAACCGCCTTGGCCTGAAAACTCTCACGCCTAAGACAGCTGAGGCTTGCAATTCAGTCATAACTCCTTCTCATCAACGAGCGATTGAGACTTATTCTCAGCCGATACTATTTACCATGCGACTGAACGAAATCAAAAAAGGCGGCCTGTTCCGCGTCAAAAACCTAGATTGCTGCAACGACTGCGTCTCGAGGCTAATGTCAATGGGCTTACTGCCAGAGCAAGAGATCCGTCTCGTTCATGAAGCACCTCTAGGAGATCCCATCGCAGTGGAATTCAACGACTGTCAAATCAGCGTGCGTCTGGAAGATGCCGCCCACGTCGAAGTCGAGCCAATTTAATGAGCGCTACCGCATCCAACCGCCGAATTGCCCTGATCGGAAATCCGAACACCGGCAAAACCTCGCTATTCAACACGCTAACAGGCATGCGCCAGCGCGTAGGCAACTACTCTGGTGTAACTGTTGAAAAAAAGACCGGAACATGGACAATGCCCAATTCCGAATCGGTCGAGTTGATCGACCTGCCCGGCACTTATAGCTTGAGCGCCAGTTCACTGGACGAACGCGTCGCGGTGGATGTCATCACGGGCCACGGCATGGCAGGCAGCGCGCCGGATCTAGTCATCGTGGTCGTGGACGTCGAAAACCTACGACGCAACTTGTTTCTAGCCTCGCAGGCCTCTGAACTTGGAGTGCCCATGGTGATCGCGCTAAATTGCTGGGATGTGGCAGAGAAAAAAGGCTTACAGATCGACAGTAAACTTTTGGAGCAGCGTCTCGGAGTCCCCGTGGTCCCGACTGTCGCCAAACGCAAGAGTGGGACCGACGAACTGGCCAAGGCAGTTGAAAAAGCGCTCGCCACGCGCCCGACACTGGTACGCCCCAAATGGCCAGAGCCAGTCAAAAAAGCGATCGCATCGCTACGCACGCAACTGGTCGATCAGCGTAATGAATCCCTGAGCGAAGGTGAATTACAACGCCTACTGTTTGATAACAAAAGCGCCGTGCGCGAACGCCTACAGACACCGTCCGATGAACATACACCGATCATCGAGGCTGCCCGCGATCAACTCTACAAAGACGGGTTTCAACCCGACGCTGCGGAGTCGACCTTGCGCTTTCGCTTTCTCAATCCTTTGCTCAACGACGTATTGGAGCGTCAATCGGCCCTAAAAAAACGCAGTAAGTCAGAAAGTATCGACCAACTCTTACTGCATAAGTTCTGGGGCTTGCTGGTCTTTGTGGGGATGATGTATGTCGTCTTCCAATCTGTATATACTTGGGCGGGGCCCATAATGGATTTGATTGAAGGTATTGTAGGATGGATGCAGGGCATCGCTTCCGACGCGCTGGTGGCGACTCCCATGCTGCAAAGTTTGATCGTAGATGGTATAATCGGTGGAGTGGGTGCATTTTTGGTCTTCTTACCACAAATTCTAGTGCTATTTTTCTTCATCTCCATCCTGGAAGCCTCCGGCTATATGGCCCGAGCAGCCTTCCTAATGGACAAACTTTTCCAATGGTGTGGCCTCAATGGCAAAAGCTTCGTACCACTACTAACCAGTTTCGCCTGTGCGATCCCTGGAATTATGGCCACTCGCACCATTAACGACAACAAAGCGCGGGTGATTACTATTCTGGTCGCTCCGCTGATGAGTTGCTCAGCCCGGCTCCCCGTATATCTTTTACTAATCGGTGCCTTCATCGAGCCCAACTACGGCCCTAACGTAGCAGGCGCAACACTCTTTGCCATGCATTTCATCGGCGCCTTAGTCGCCGCCCCCTTTGCATGGGTACTCAACAAAACTGTCAATAAAGGCCGTAAACCCCTGCCCTTCGTAATGGAATTGCCCCACTACCGAGTGCCTCAAGTCAAACTGGTCTTTCACCGTATGTATGAAAGTGGTAAAGAATTTGTCGTGCGCGCAGGCACTGTCATCTTTGCCATGACGATCATTATTTGGGCACTGCTCTATTTCCCACGTTCAGCAGAGCTCGAAGAAAATGTAACTGCAGAATACATCGGTCAAATCACTCAAGGCGCCATGAGCGAAATTTCCGGAGAAATCGAACTAGATGAAGTGCAAAGCACTGAGCTAGAGGAGCAAATTTCTGCGCGTTACCTAGAACAAAGCTATATGGGCCGCTTTGGAAAGTTCGTACAACCGATCTTTGCCCCTGCCGGCTATGACTGGAAGATAACCGTCGGCGTGCTGGCGAGTTTCCCTGCACGCGAAATCATTATTTCAACTCTGGGCATTACCTATGCCCTGGGTGGCGAAGTCGATGAGGAATCGGACGACCTCCGCAGCACCTTAAGTAAGGCCAAATGGGAATCCGGGCCGCGCAAAGGTGAACCCGTATTCAACATTCCGGTCGCATTCTCCATCATGGTATTTTTCGCTCTTTGCATGCAATGCGGTGCCACTCTTGCCGTGATTGCCAAAGAGCTGAACTGGTGGTGGGCGAGCGGTAGTTTCTTCGTTCTGACAGGCTTCGCCTGGATCGCGGCAGTGGTTGTCTATCAAGTCGGCATGCTCTTTGTATAGTAGCTAATCAAGATACGAAAATATGGAACGCATCGAAATCATCCTAGTCGCAATCATCATCCTAGGCGCGCTGCTGTATCTCTATAAAACATTTAAACCCAAGGGCAAAAATGGCGGCGGCTGCGGTTGCGGCACAGTCGACTGCAAAGTGCCCAAGCCCAATATTCAGACACCTAAAAAGCCGAACAAGTAAACTAGCATCCGCAGTTTATAACTACCGCTGGCTTAACCACAATGTGCTAAAGTGACAGCCGCTGTCTAAATTTAAGATAAATGTAGTCGACCTAGCCTCAATCACTCGGATCTTCAACACTCCGCGCTGGTAATTGACTTCCAAACTCCCTCAAAAAATCAGCTGATTCGCGAGGCCCAGGCCAGCGCCACCAACCCCATGGTCAGCAGTCCGACCCAGTATCGCTGCTGCTCGAGGTAGACAAATGCTCGCTGAAAAATTGCCCCAACGAAGCCCAATACCAAGCCACACAAAAAACCACTAATATGCGCCGCGACATCAACGATTCCATGTAGCGCACCATCACCAATTCCTGTAAGTCCAAGTAGAGTAATTCCACCAAAAACAGGCATGAACCAACGTGGCATCAACCAACTCTCCTGAGCCTCTGACAGCGCCACCCATAGCCCGACCCCAGTCAAAAGTCCTAAAGCACCAAAAACAGCCGTCGATGCACCAATAGAATAATGCGCTTCTGGATAATAAACCCAGGCGTTTAGCATATTGCCCAGCACACCACTGGTCAAAACCAAGAACCATCCCGATGCCGCTCCGAAAAAACGAGCGACAAAGAAAGCAAAGCCCATCCCTGCCACTAAATTGGAAACCAGGTGCACGAGATCACCGTGTAAACAAAGCGCTGTTAACGCGCGTGCCCATTCTCCATCAGCTACCATTGCGAGCGAATCGCTGCGCCCTTGCGATAAAACGTCGCCTCCCTGCTGCCACCGATAACAAAACACTAATAGGAGCGCATACAGCAGAAAGCTCAGATACCCAAAAGTGAATTCACGATAGCGGGTACCAGCGTATCGACGCGGGCTCGCGTCTAATTCCGAAATAGCACGCAACTCAGCAGCGACTGAGGTCGCATCAACTGCAGCCACACAGACGACATACTGCCCATCGTGCACGAGAGTCCAATACGCCTTCCCCATGGCAAGAATTGCCAAGCCCGCATCCCCAGCCGAAGCAAAGCTTCCATACACTGCCACCGGCACGAGGCCATCGGGCGCTTCAAAGCCTATCAAAGAAAACTCGCCCCTTACTGGATTATTTTTCAAACTCGCCATCGTAAGATCATGCTGCAAGCTATGTCCTACAATCAATCTATTAACTGAAACCCATTATGTTCAAAAAATTACTCCTCGGACTTCTTCTGATCGCGCTTGCCGCTGGTGCGGTAGTCTACTTTGTCCTTTCCGGTGGACTAAATAAGCAGATCAAAAACGCAGTCGAAACATATGGCCCCCGCGTCACGCAAACAGATGTCACGCTGGAGGACGTAAATCTCTCGATTCTATCAGGCAGTGGAACTCTAAAGGGTCTTAATGTAGGGAACCCGGAAGGCTATCAAAGTGAGCATATTTTTGCACTCGGGCAAATCGACTTAAAAATCGATACCAGTACGATTCTAGATCAAACCATTATCATCGACCATATTCTAATCAAGGCACCGGCCATCAGCTATGAGAAATCTCTAAGCTCTTCAAACGTCAAAGACTTGATGAACAATATCGAGGCATTTACAGGCCCCTCCAGCGGGCCCAGTCCCGATCCTGAACCCAGCACAGGCGCAAAGAAACAAGTCGTCATCAAAGAACTGCTCATTGAAGATGGCACGGTCTACGTAGGCGCACTGGGAGTCGGGCGCACCGTCACACTGCCTCGAATAGAAATGAATAATATTGGTGAAG
The DNA here is from genome assembly GCF_031127905.1 of Thalassobacterium sedimentorum. Lineage (GTDB taxonomy): Bacteria > Verrucomicrobiota > Verrucomicrobiia > Opitutales > Coraliomargaritaceae > Thalassobacterium > Thalassobacterium sedimentorum. The sequence goes on from NZ_JARXIC010000002.1 coordinate 145,657, forward strand.
GAGGCTCCATGACGATGGCTGAAGTCATGGACCTAGTCCTGACTAAATTGCTTCAGTCCATCGGCCCAGCGATCGCTGACGCTGGCGATCTACTCAAGGAGGGAGGCAAGGCTGCTCTGGACGCAGCGTCCAAACAAGCAACACAACAACTCGACGATGCTGCTAACGAAGCTGTCAACAAAGTCGGCGAAAGCCTAAAAGGCCTGCTAGGCAACTAGTATCCGGCTTCAGTCAGCATGAAGGCAATCATCTGGGGCTCTTGTGGCTCACTCCCCTCCCCGACTTCTTCGGCATCGATTCGCCAGAAAGTTAGGGACGCCATATGGGGAGCGCGTACAGAAAAATTTGAAAAGCGCGAGGATATCGACCGCTACCTCGAAACCTTACCGCACAGCGCGCGCGGCACCTACAAAGCGAATACTTCGTGTGTACAAATCGTAGCCGATACAGATGAATATATTTTCTGTGACGCAGGTACAGGGCTACGTGATTTTGCTCTCAGCTTAGGAAAAAAGCCCTCGGTTGCCACTTATCATATCTTCATCTCGCATTTGCATTGGGACCACATTCAGGGCTTCCCATTCTTCACTCCAGCCTACTTACCGGGGAACCGTATCATCTTTCACGGTTTCCATAAAGAAACTGAGCGAGCAATCCGTGCACAAATGCAAGCACCTTGCTTTCCAGTCCCCTTTGAAGCCATGCAGGCCACCATTGAATTTGATATCAAAGAGAACGGCGCAAACTTCAATGTGGGAAATGTCCACGTTTCAACCATAAAACAACAACACCCAGGCGACTCCTGGGGCTACTGCTTTCAGGAGAGAGAAAAACGTATCATCTTCTCCTCTGATTCAGAACATGGGCCTGAAGCACGTAATGCAGGCTACCCTTTCGTGGATTTTTTCAAAAACGCAGATGTACTCATTTTTGATGGACAATACACCTTCGAGGAGGCCACCAATGAAAAAAGGAACTGGGGTCATTCTGATCATATTACAGCAGTCGAACTCTCAGCCCGTGCAAAAGTGCGCCAACTTATCGTCTTCCATCACGAACCGGCCTATACCGACGCCGAAATTGAAGACATTCATAAAGACGCACTGAGTTATAGCGCCGAATACAATCAGCAATTATCCAACCACGCAAATAAACCGACTTACCCACAGCGTATCGAACTGGCCTTCGACGGCCTGGAGATTGAAGCCTAATCCTATTTTCACATGCCTAACACCACCGAAACTGAAAACCTCGCAAAGCGTAAAATCAGCAAAGCAGAAATCAACGAACTTCCACTCATCGCTTGGGAAGGCGAAATTCGAATACTGGAGGACATCGAAACAATGGAAACAGCGGTGGCCGAACTCATCACCGAATCCCACCTCGGATTTGACACGGAAACACGGCCTACTTTTAAAAAAGGTGAGTATTACCCACCCGCACTCATACAACTCGCGACCGAGCATTGTGTTTACCTCTTCCGCATCAGTAAAACAGAAAGTTTCGCCCCCCTCTTGCCAATACTCGAATCTCCCGACATTCTAAAGACAGGAGTCGCCATCAAAGATGATGTCAAAGAACTCCGAGCGATGGATGAATTCGCCCCCGCAGGCTTCGTTGAGATCGCAGATATCACACTCAAATTAGGTTACGAGAACCGTGGTTTACGTGCATTAGCGGGACTACTGCTCCAAGGACGCATCAGCAAAGCCGCACAAGTATCCAACTGGGCACGCGCTGAATTAGACCAAAAACAAATTCGATACGCAGCAACCGACGCCTGGATCAGTCGTGAAATCTATCGCAAAGCAATCGACGAGCGCGATGCCTAAAACATCTCCCGTAAAAGCAAAAACCAACTTGCTGTCAGCGCAAAAACCAAAAGTAAAGCCCCCAAAATTACCATCGTACGCGCAAACTTAGGATATGGTATGGCATTACTAACGCCAAAAAGTTTATTGCAGAGCGCATTTCGCAGTTCACGCTTACGTTCCTCAGAACTCGCAATCATAAAAATACCAAGCACTCCAGGTAGAATACAAATCACCATTTGTATAAGTAGTAGTGCGAAACTGAGGTTTAAAAGCTGCATAAAATTCGAATTTGTAAAAGAGCCTGCATGATACGAATTCTTGATTTTGCCAACTTTAAAATAACCGCATTGTTAATCTAAATTATAATTTAATTAACATTTGATTTTTCCGAACGTAGCGTCATTAGCTTATAGCCATGATTTCGTTCAAAAAAGGTTCTTCTCTCATTTTGACTGCCATTGCACTGCCGCTATTAGGCCAAACAGACACAGCGCAAATGCTGCCGACGCTCTACATCGATGCGCAGCAAACGGCGAATCTACTGCCGGTCGCCACCTATGAATCGCCCATCTCCAACTTGGAGTTTGAGCCGCGCGTGGATCTGCAATCGCGCGGAATGGCCGAAGCGCAAGGCGACGTCACCGTGCGGGGCGGGATTTTTGAAAATACGGGCTTCCGCGTGGGCAGTGCGACCTTGATCGACCCTCAAACGGGGCACTACTTCGCGGAACTACCCATCGCGCCGGAGATGCTCGACAGCGTGAAAGTGCTCACGGGCACCGAGAATGCGCTCTACGGCTTCAATAGTTCGGTCGGCACCCTCAGCTACAGCTGGAGCCAAATCAGCGACGGCGGCAGCCTGACAGTGGGCGGCGGCGACCACGATTTGAACTTTCAACGTATCCATCACGGCCAAACTGGCATGCTGGGCGAGAATGGTGACTGGAGCTGGGGCCTAGAAGCGGAAGTGTCGCGCTCTGAAAGCGATGGTACCATCGAATACGGCGACCACGACTTCAACCGTACGACGGGACGACTACAGATTCTAGGACCAAACTCGCAAACGGACTTCTTTGCGGGTTATCAATCAAAGTTCTTTGGCTGGCCGGAATTATATGCAGCCCCTTACGGAGCCAATGAAACGGAGAACCTGAAAACACGCCTCTTCATCATCAATCATCGACAAGAATACGACGAAAACAGCTACTGGGAGGCGACTGGCTACACGCGTCGCCACTCGGATCACTATGTCTTTAATCGTTTTTCTCCAGACGATGCCTACATCCACGAAACCGAAGTGCACGCATTCGCACTGGCCGGTAAGCACGCTTTTAGCTCTGTCTTCGCGCTGAACTACACCACGCAATTTACCGCCGACGAAATTGAATCGACGACTCTAGAACACAGCTTCACCTCGCGCAGCTATTTCAAAGCGAGTCTGATGCCAGAATATCGAATGCAGCTCAATGAGATCGACACGCTCACTGTCCGAGCAGGCGCCAGCTTCGACGATACCAATCGTAATCCGTCTTCTATTTCACCGGCCTTTGACATCACGTGGCAACGCACACACGGCAACGGAAATAGTGATAGTGCCTATCTCTCCTTCACAGAATCTAGCCAAGTCGCTGGCTACACAGCCATCGGCGGAAGAACTGCTTTCGGTCAATTATTTGCCAGCGATCCTGACCTGGACCGTGAGAGCAGCCAGAACTTAGAACTTGGCCTCAAACTCACACGTAATGATTGGAGCTTCGAAGGCGCAATTTTCTACCGTTGGGACGACGACCTCGTCGACTGGACTTATAGCAACCTCAGCCCCTCCGCTCGCACCGCTAACAATGTCGACCTAGAAACCTTCGGCGTCGAACTCATCGGCACCAAGCACTGGGGCAATGTCGAAGGCATTCTGAGCTACACGTTCCTGACTAAAGACGAAAACTACGGCGACGCGAATATTGATGCGAGTTTCTACGCGCTCAACTATGCAACGCACCGCGTCACCCTAGGTGCGATCTGGCGTCCAATCGATATGCTCGAAGTCCGCATCGACAACGAATGGCGCGAGAATGAAGATAATGCACTTCGCAATAGCAGCGACACTGCCCTCTTCACCAACCTGAGCCTGAGCCTCTATCCACCACAGATCGAAGACTTAGAGCTCTTCTTCGCCATCGACAACGCTTGGGATGACGACTTCGAAGACGTGCCCGGCACTCCTGGCCGCGGGGACCAATACTCCGCCGGTATGACTTACCGCTGGTGACTCGATTGCTCACTCTAAATCACATCAAAAAAACGGCGAGTGCTTCGTAGCACTCGCCATTTCTGTGTAAAATTTAGCGGCACTCCTAATACTGTCCGTTTTCTTGGCGTTCGAGTTCTGCCAACTCTTCCTGAGCCTTAGCAATCCGCTCCTGCGCTTCTTGAATGCGAAGCGCACGCGCCTGCGACTCCTCATAAGCCTTTTTCTTAGCGGCGAGTTCTGCTTCGACACGAGCAGCTTCACGCTCGGCAGCTGTGACATCCGCAGCGGTCGCCTTGCGTGCGATCTCGTCACGGATACGCTTCTCTTCTAAAGTTTTGATTTCGGACTCGAGCTTCTCCTGAGCCTGAACTTCTTGCTCATACTCATATTGGCGCTGTGCCTCCGCGGCCTGTAGCTCTTCTTGGCGCTTATCAATTTGATTTCCCCCGAGCCCGCCTAAGGCCCCACCAATCACGGCACCAGCCACGACATTTGCGTCGCCGCCATCGCCCATTTGAGCACCTGCAATCCCGCCGAGCACTGCGCCCGCCAAGATCCCGATATCACGTCCGCGATTCGGATTGTTCTGGCAACCCGTTGCAAAAATGAGAGCCAAGATTAAGATGGTAGAGGCAAAAAGTTTGTTCATAAAGCTATCAATAAGTGCCCTTGCAGAAATTGCAATGCACAGAATAATAAGACTTCCTCTCAATCTAAAGTTCCGAGCTATCTATGAGTCTACGAAATCCTGAACGCGGCCTCTTCTCTGTCAAAGGCCTCATTTTCACCCTTGGTTTGATCGCCTCCTTCATTTTTGTCGGCACTCTCTACGGACTCATTATACGCCCCGGGGCCAATCAGGCTGATCTGGCTAACAGCTATGGCGTCGATGTCGGCAGCTCTTTTTCCAGCCTATTCGTGATACTCAAAGACTATGAGCAGCAAATTTGTATCTCCCTCTTTCTCTGGGGGCTGATGATCCTGATCTATAAATTCATACTGCTTAACTACGAGGCCAAGACACTCGGCCGCTTCGCGCCCGAAAGCGAGGGGCTGGATACGGAGCCCGAAGTCGATCTACTGGCTGGCGCGCGCAGCATCACACGCGAGCGCGCAGGCACACTCTCTGCCGAGATTGATAGCAAGAGCCAACAGCACGACTTGCATAATAAGATCCTCCCCTACGTGATGGCGCGTGGACTCGAACGCTATCACATGACCGGCAGCGTGCCCGAAGCCACCGAAACTATCATGGGGCGACTTGAAGTGGCCTCCGAGCAACAAGAAAGCGAGCTCTCCATGCTCCGCTACCTCGTCTGGGCGATCCCTTCCATTGGTTTCATAGGCACCGTGCGCGGGATCGGCGTGGCACTGCAGCGCGCTGACGAAGCGCTACAAGGCGACATTTCCGGCGTCACCAGTGCGCTGGGCGTGGCCTTCAACTCCACCCTGGTGGCCCTCTTCATTAGCATCGTACTAATGCTGCTCATACATCTGCTACAAGGCGGCCAGGAAGGCTTGATTCTGCGTCTACAAACCTTCTGCCGCGAGCAACTGATCGATAAACTCTACGACCGCGAAGAAACCGCTATCCGTGAGCAGCAGACCGAGGATAAAGAGCAGAACTCAGCCAGCCAAGACGAAGCAAGGAACGAACGTTAAACCTCAGCCCACCGCCCAAGCACTTAAACTAGAGATTATTTCCCGTGAAACGTCGCCGCGAAACACAGAGCTCCGCACTCTCTTTTATGGACTGCATATGCTGCGGTTTCGGGGCCGTGCTCTTGCTTTTCATTCTCACGGCAAAGGCGCAAATCACCGATAGCCAGGAACAGGCCACTCAATCGCAAGCGGCCGCCGAAACACTGCAGGCCGCCATTCGCGAAACTGAAGCGAAGCAAAAGGCACTGGAAAAAGAGATCGAGGCTCTGGATCCGCAACCAGACAGCAACGCGACCAGCGTCGCTCAATTGGCCGCCGAACAAGAACGCCTCGCTAAAGCGATTGAAGCACAGGCCGAAGCCCTCGCAGCACTGGAATCCGAGGCCGACCCCAGCGAAGAGCCCGCGGCACTCGATCGCCCCTCTGCCGACAATAGCTACCTCTCAGGCCTACGCTTACGCGCCCCGCGTGCGGTCATTCTACTCGAAAGCTCCGGCAGCATGCTGGCAGAAGATGCCAACAGCGCCGTGAAAATCATCCAACAAGGCCGCGGCAGCAACGCCCCCAAATGGCTCCGCAGTAAAGCCGCCGTGCGCGCCGTGCTAGCAGCCATCCCCAAAGGCACCCAAGTGGCGATCTTTGCCATGGCTGAAAATACCCAAGCACTCTCCGGTAGCCCACAAAATCCTTACATCGATCCCTACGATAACAACGCCCTGCTCTCCTGCTTGGATCGCCTCGACAAACTCCAAGCCAGCGGGGGCGCAGACCTCGCCAAAGCCCTGCAAACCGTCAACCAACTCCAGCAACGCGCCAGCAGTTTACTACTGATCGGCGACGGACTCCCCAGCGCTCCGGCGCCCAGCAACGGAGCCCTCAGCGAAGCCGACCGGGTGCAACTCTTCAACCGCGCCATGGCCCAGCAATTTACCTATCCCTTCAACACCATCCTCTTCCCCTTCGAAGGCGATCCCTCCGCGGCAGGCCTATTCTGGAAACTCAGCGGCCGCACCGGAGGCATCACCCTCATCCCCGACAACGACTGGCCGGCCGCGCACTAACGCTAGCGCAATGACGGATGGCGGATGGCGGATGGCGGATGGCGGATGAATAATAACTGACATCATTTATCCCCCATCATTCATCACCCATCCCCCATCATTCATCATTCATCATTCATCATTCATCATTCATCCCCCATCCATAAATGATTAAACGCCGCCCCATCGAGGTTTTCAGCCTCTCATTTCTCGACTGCCTCTGCTGTGGCTTCGGGGCGATCCTGCTATTGTTCATCCTCTCGATCGGCTCAGGACCGCACGGCGTCGAAAGTGAAATCGACGTGCCCACCCTAAAGTCCATGCAAGCACAGCTCGCCATGCTGGAAGCCGATGTCGCTGAAAAGGCCGCCTTGCTGGAAGCCGCCATTCATAGCGAACAAACGAGCGCCGAGCGTGAACGCATCCTTTCCCTCATTCAAGAACTGGAGTCCCAACTCGCCGACTTACAACAAGAGTATGACAGCCGCAAGGCCAACCTCAGCACTGCCGCGCAAGCCGCCTCCGAGGCCAATCGCTTACTGCAAAGCTTTAAACACGAAGACCTCCCCCCCATTGGACTGCCAGCCGAAGCCACCCACGTCGCCTTCGTCATCGATACCTCCGGTAGTATGCGCAACCAAATGACCGCTCAATTGCACTACAGCGTGATTGACCAAATCCGAGAACTCTTGGACAGCCTGCCCGAGGTGCGCAGCATCCAGTTCCTCGATTCCAGCGGTAATTATATGATCGGCAACCGCGCAGGCTTTTGGCTGCCCGACACCTCTGGCCTGCGACAACAAGCCTTGAAGCAAATCCTCAATTATCGAGTCGCCAGCGTCAGCGATCCCGAACCCGGTCTACGCCGTGCCATACGCGATCTCAAGCCCAGCCTCAAAGCCGACGATTCCATGAGCATTTATTTCATCGGCGACGACTTTCGCGGCTCGACCCAGAGCCTCCTCATCCAGCTCGACCGCCTCAACCCACGCAATCCCGCCACTGGCAAGCGCCCCGTATCCATCAGCGCCATAGGATTCCCCACTCTCATCAACCCCTTCCGACTCGGCGCCGCACAAGGCAACGAGCGCTACGCCAATATCATGCGCGAAATCGCCGAAGCCCACGACGGCGTGCTGATCTTAAAGCCGAGCCTTTAGGAATCCACTTCGGTCAAATCCCCCGTCACGTAGCGGTGCAAGACGCTCGATACCAGCGTTTGATACGGCATACCGTAGCGATTCGCTTTTTTTTGCAAAGCACTCAAGTCGCGCGACGAAATACGAATATTGATCCGTTTATCTTTGTTGTAGGTCTGCTGTGCAGCCTCTTTCAGCAGCGCAGCCTCTCGATCGCTAGGTGCCCTTGCGGCATTTAAAATATCATCCTCAGCCTCAAGCAGTTCTTTTTCGTAATTATCTTCTTTCATCGCTTTTCCTCCAAGTAATGTTTCGTCGCTTTCCGACCCGGTATAATTGTTTTCAAGAATAAACCCGAGTCATTCTCAACATACGGCACCATATAGAAATAGTCATTCATACGGACATACATGATTCTCTGATTCGGATATTTCTCAACATTCGGGTGATCTGAAAGTGCCAAGACATCACCTTGACTAATGTGATAAATAACATCCTGAAAACTCACTCCACGTTCTCGACGAAGTAGAGAATCTTTTTCATCAGACCAATCGAACATCATTACACCTTTGCGAATGTGTGCCTTTTGTCAACACAAGCATCTCAATTGCCCTTAAAATCTAAAAGATCCTAGGCCCACACTTTACAGCATCCCAATTTCGGCCGAATCTGTTTAGGTGGACGTCCTAGAAACAGCTTTGACCATACCCGACCTGTGGCAACAACAGGCGGTCAACTTGCTGCGCGCGCAGCACGACGTCATTGTGGATGCCCCCACGGGTGCGGGCAAAACCTTCATTTTCGAACATCTGGTCGAACGCGCCTTTCCCGGCAAAGCGGTCTTCACCGTGCCCACCCGTGCACTGGCCAACGATAAATTCTGTGAGTGGCAAGCCAAGGGCTGGCGCGTCGGGATCGAGACAGGCGACGTCAGCTATCAAAGCGACGCTCCGATCGTGATCGCCACCCTGGAAACGCAAAAACGCGCCCTGATGACCGGGCGTGGTCCGCGCCTACTGGTAATCGACGAATACCAAATGGTGGGCGACCATGCCCGCGGCGTGAACTATGAGCTAGCACTCGCCATGGCCCCGCCTGACACCCAATTACTACTACTCAGCGGCAGCGTGGCCAATCCCCGAGACATCGAAGCTTGGCTACAAGGCTGCGGCCGCACCGTCGCCACCGTGCGCCATCGTGAACGCCCGGTCCCATTGGACGAGATTCACCTCGACGCCCTGCCCGAGCAACTGCCCAAGAACATCCATGGCCGCTGGCCACGCTATATCGCGCGCGCACTCGCGGCCGGCCTCGGCCCCGTCTTGATCTTCGCTCCCCGTCGCAAGGCAGCCGAAAGCCTCGCCCGCAGCCTGGCCGCCGCCCTGCCCGAGCCCGACACCATCGTGCTCACACCCGAACAAAAGGCCCTCGCCGGCAACGAGCTGGCTCGCACCCTCAAGCAGCGCATCGCGTTTCACCACAGTGGCATGAGCTACGCACAACGCGCCGCGCTGGTCGAGCCACTCGCCAAGGCCAACCAGTTAAAAGTCATCGTCGCCACCACGGGGCTCGCCGCCGGCATCAACTTTGCCATGCGCTCGGTGCTGGTGCTGGATCGCGAATACCGGGTCGCCGAAGCGCATCGACACCTGCGCCCCGATGAGCTGCTACAGATGTTCGGCCGCGCCGGACGCCGCGGCCTCGACGATCGCGGCAGCGTGTTGTTCACCGGTAATGCCCCCCGACTCAACGAAGCCAAAGCCCTACGCCTGCAACGCGAAGGCAACGTCGATTGGCCCTCCCTACTCACAGTCATTCAAACCGCAGTCGAAGATGGCAAGCAACCCTTGCAAGCCACCCGCGAGTTAACCGCCCGCCTTTTCGCCCGCGAGCCCATCCAGCTGGGCTTGGACGACTTTCTGCACCAGCGCAAAAGCAAAGCCCACCCCACCAGCACCCTCAATCACGAACAATCCCTGTCCGGCGGAGTGATTACAGAATTCAAGAACAGCGAAGGTATTTGGGAACGCAAACGAGCCCCCATCCTGTTCAAACTCAAAGACAGCTGGTACCTCGATCGCGGCAGCTGGCGCCCGGGACTCAGCAGCCCCAAAATCGTCGCCAGCCTGCGCATCGGCACCATCTGTAAATTCGGCACCGGCAAAGACCGCCGCTACGGCCTGGAAGTGCCCCTCGCCACCTTCCCCCAAACCCGTGACGACAACCGGCTCAGCCTGAGTAAGTGGCTGCGTAAGGCACTGCGCGAACAAGAGCGCCACCAGGGCAAAACACCCAACATTCCCAAGCTCTGGACACTGGAAAAAATCGAGCGCCGCATCGTGCCCAATCTCGCTTCACTCACTCGCGGCGGACGTTCCGTGCAGCTCGGCGAGCGTAACGGCAGCCTCTACGCACAACTCGATTACAGCGAAGGTGAAATCTACGCGCTCAAAGACCTCAGCGGCAAAGGCCTACTCAATCCCATCGAGCGCAAACGCGAAATCACCGGCAGCCACCCCAACAATCAACATTCTCCCCACTCCCCACCTTGTCACGGCGTAGCAAAGCGAAGACAGATCTCCACTTCCCAGTCCGCGCAGCGGCCCCACTCCACCCCACGCAGCGTCGCCGAACAATGGCATGCACTCGGTCTCATCGACCATCGCGCCCACCCCACCCGACGCGGGATTATCTTTTCTTTCTTCAATCACGGCGAAGGCCTCGCGGTGGCCGCCGCCCTCGAAGCCAAGCACTACCCGATCGAAGAACTTGTTTACGATCTCGCCAATTTGCGGGCCGGGCACCGCTTCAACGCACTCGCCCTTGCCGGTCGCCCGCTGACCGCCTTCTGCCAGGAAGCCTACGGCTTGCGCAGCATCCCCGGCTACCTAAGGCGCGGCGTGCCCGAAGACTACGGCGAAGGCGCCAGCGAAATCCTGTATAACATCGAGCACAAAAGCAGCCATGCCGCCGCCTACATCGACGACGAGCTCAGCCAAGGCGACATCGAACGCGCCCGCCTGGAATGGCGCAGCCTACGCTTGCACATCGCACACGCCCCCGACTACGAATGGGACCGCTGGCTCAAATTAAAAGAAACATGCATCCAATCCCTAGCCAACGACCGCCCCAGTCTCCCCTTTGAAAACCTGCCTCCACTCACACGACAACAGCGCCAAAGATAACTTCCTTACGAGCGTAGATAGACCCGACAGAGCTCCAGCAGCAACTCAGCCGCCATCAAACGAAGAAGTCACCACAGGCTCAACCTGAAGGTTCCGAAACGAGCGTAAATCCCCCCACTCCGCACAACGCATCGGATAGTCATCCCGTTTACGTTCCAAACCATGACTCTCTCGCAGACCAGTGGCCAGCTCTTTCAAAAACGAAGCCGAACCAATCGCAGTACCCGCCGTGAAATAGCGCACCCGTAGCCGCAACACATCTGACAAAGGCAGCTTACCATGATTCTCAATCACCCGCTGGGCCACCACAGGGTCAATCCGCCCATAATCTTTGCCCACAGCCCCCTTACTTTGGTAGCCCTTACCGTATAAAATCAAATTATACGAAGGCAGCACCGCCTTCCACGCAGCCGACAAACAAAACACCCGCTCATACCCACGTCGCGCCTCACGATTGCCTCCAATCGCACGCCCATAGCTGCTAAAGTGATAGTCCGCAGGGTCCGCAACCAAGCCCGCCCGCACTGGATTCAAATCAATATATGCCGCCACCGTTGAAAGCGCCTCCGCCGAGGCCTCCACAATCACACTGTGGAAACGATCCGACCAAATCGTCCCCTTATTCTGATGACGATAATTATACCAAATTCCAAAACGCTGTTTCAACTCTCGTACAAAAGCCGACAAATCATGCATCCGAGCCAACAAGCGCTCACGCACAGCTTGGCCCGCCTCCCCATTCACTTCAAGAAGCCTGGCCAGCATACCCGGCAGCGGAGCCGAAGGCGGGCAATGCCCCTCCGAATAAAGCAGCCGATAACGCCGAAGCAATTCACTGTCAGAGACATTCACATCTGAAGGCACAGAGACCAACAAATGAAAATGATTCCCCATCACGCAATAGGCTAAAACATCCACCCCACAAAAGCCCGCCTGCTTGCGAAGAATTTTAAGAAACACAGCCTTCGCCTCATCATCGAAAAGGAACTGTCCACAGGCCGTCCGACTCGTCACATGGTAGACCCCCACTGATCCCTGCACCAAATGCCTCCCCCGAAAACGTCCCTGCATCATAAATCCCATATCAAAAGCCTAAAACCTCAATTACAGCTGACAAGTTTATTTATTTTAAATACCCTGTGTAATATATAATAATTTACTTTTTCAAGCATAGCACGGTTACCTCGAAAAACTAAACCAGTTAGGAAGCAAGCACTACCGCTCCTTCTTTTTACTGTATTTCTCTCCTTTTGATTTCAGCTCACGACGATGACGACGACCGACTGTGATCTGATGCTTTTTTTTACGCTGACTCAAACGCTCTAATTCGAAGTCGAGTTTTAGATAATTAATAAAGCGCTCCTTGCTGAGTGTGCCCGCTGCGATGGCGGCCTGAACGGCACAGCCTTTATCAGAGCCATGCTTACAATCTTTAAATTTACACTGTGCTGCGATGGCATCGAAATCAGCGAAGCTGGCCTTGAGGCTTTTGGCATCGGTCCACATGTGAACTTCGCGAATTCCGGGGTTATCGATCAACATGCCGCCCCTTCTAAGGCAAAGTAACTCGCGCGCAGTGGTGGTGTGGGTGCCTTTTCCGGTAACGGCATTGACATCGCCAGTCCACAGCCAGTCCTGACCAATTAGTTGATTGATGAGAGACGACTTCCCTACACCACTGGACCCTATCAGTGCAATCGTAACTCCGGGTTGAAGGTAATGTCGAATCGCATCCACACCCGACTGGTCAATCGCTGAGGTAATCGCAACTTCAACGTCGGGGTTGAGCGCACGCAATGCATCGGCTGCCAATTGATTGGCTTCATCAGAATGTAGGTCGGCTTTATTAATCAACGCCACTGAACGTGCGCCGCTGCGCTGCATCACTTCAAAATAACGCTCCATACGACGCTCGTTGAAATCTTGCCCGGCATCAGTCACGACAAAGACGATATCAACGTTAGCAGCGATGACTTGCTCTTCCGTTCCTTTACCAGGGGCTTTGCGTGAGAGACAGGTTTGACGCTCTAAACGTGCACGGATCACAGCATCGTATTCATTCTCATCTGCACCCATTTCGAGAGCAACCCAGTCGCCGACTGAAGGAAGGGCGGCATCCGTTTCAGCCGCATGATATACGCTCCCCCCCAGCGAGACTTCGATCTCTTCGCCTCCCTCAAGCACCGCTCCATAAGAGATTTTATTATCGCGAATCAAACGCGCAGGCACCCAGCCCTGCTGTAAACAGTCTACAAATTCCGCCGCAAAGCGGTCGTTCCATCCTAGGTCTTCAAGTGTCATTTCGGCAGAATACTAAGTGCTTACGTCCGCAGCACAAACATTCTATTCGTAGGGACACGACAAGCCAACTCTCTCAGATTGCGAATCAAAAACAAATAAAGATGGGAGATAAAACCACAGATTCATGGAATTCACATAGAGCAAACGCTCCAACCAATAAACGCTAGCTATGTTTATCATCTGCGGTAAAACATAAGCAGGAGTATACTAAGATTACGATTATGACGCGAAAATTCTGCTAGCTCTGGCTCCAGCCATTCTCAAATCACGCCCCTACGTTTTAATTGCTGTGTTTATGCGTCGCATCAACCCGACATTTTGTTTTCCTACGGGATATGCCTACTTTTCAATCACTGGGACTTTCAGATGCACTCGTTGCCGAACTCGCGCGACTCCACATCCACACACCTTCAGACATTCAGACACAAGCCTACGCCACTCTCAGCGCACACAAGAATGCTTGGCTCAGTGCACCTACAGGTAGCGGTAAAACGTTGGCCTATCTACTCCCGTTATTAAACCAACTGGATGTGGTCGCAACAGACTTACAAGTCATGATCTTAGCGCCGACCCAGGAGTTGGCGGTTCAAATACACGACAGTATTCGTCAATTGGATGCAACCGGGAAACTTGCTATTCGTAGTCAACTCTTGATCGGCAACGCATCAGCTAAACGTCAAAAAGAAAAGTTAAAGAAAAAGCCTCATATCATTGTTGGTTCTTGCGGCCGCATGCTGGAATTAGCCAACAGTGGCAAACTGAAACTACATAAGTGCCAAGCCGTTTGCATCGACGAAGCGGACAATCTGCTCGCTGAAGACCACATCGAAGACCTTGAAGCATTGCTCAAAAAGATGCCGCGCGACCGGCAGCTGATCTTCGCCTCCGCCACGGTAAAGAGCGACACCTTTCGAAACGCCGAATTTATTGGTAAATCGGTGCAATGGATCAGTGGCCAGGCGATCGCATCTGACACAGAGATCGAACATGTCTATATCGAGTCTAGCTTTCACCGCAAGATCGACACTTTGGGCAAGTTATTGCGACACTTGCAGCCAGAGTGTGCCCTCATCTTCACCCACCGCAATGTCACCGCCGAAGAGGTTGACGGGGGACTGGAAAAATACGACCTATCGCACACAGTATTGCACGGCGACATGAGTAAATTCGATCGTCAAATGGCCATGAAGCAATTTCGCAAAGGCACCGCAAGGGTTCTGATCGCTTCCGACATCGCCGCCCGAGGCTTGGATATCAAAGGTCTAACACACATTATTAATTTCGACCTCCCCAGCCAATCGGACGACTACCTACACCGTGCCGGACGCACCGGACGTATGGGCGCAGTCGGCACGGCGATCTCCATCGTCACCGACCAGGAACTCCGACTCATACAACGCTACGAGCGCGACTTATGCATCACAATAAATATGCTCAAACCAATCACTTGAATTGCCAAGAGTCGGCAACTCTCATTCTGCCAGATTAAAGCGAAATCGTGCAATCGGACGGCAAGCGGAAGATGGCACATGCACCGACGCGTTTTGAAACGCTGATTGAACCAACATGAAGTTTCCATATTTAACTGAGAGTACAAAACCTACGCTCACTGAATTTCCCAGAAATCAGGACTTAGCATCAGAATAATACAGAACGCAATTTGGCCCCCGCATCGCATAAGTCTAGATTTGGGCGCCGCTTTATCTTGCTCCCAGAGCTACCAGAACCAGCTAGGAGCAATATAATAGATCTTCACGAGCAAACACACCTACTCAGCCTAGTAAATTCTTAATATCGTCTAAACTCACCTTGGAATTGGCTGCTTCGGACTCCTCAAAAAGTTCTTTTAGAATTTCAGCCTTCTGAGCCTGCAATTCCAAAACCTTCTCTTCGACGGTGTTCGCTGCGATGAGTTTGATACTGGTGACAACCTTAGTCTGACCAATACGATGAGCCCGGTCTGTCGCTTGAGCCTCTGCAGCTGGATTCCACCAAGGATCGTAATGCAGTACAGTGTCCGCTCCGGTCAAATTCAGGCCAGTGCCTCCGGCTTTCAGTGAGATCAAGAACACAGGAATACTTTCATCCTGATTGAATTCATCACAAATCGCCAAACGATTCTTAGTTTTGCCATCCAAGTAACAAAACTTGTGGCCTTTTTTCTCTAAATGCTCTGACAGCAGCTTAAGTGCAGTCACAAAGCTGGAGAACACTAAAATACGGCTTCCGGCGTCCAGACACTCGTCCAACACTTCGTCAAAAGCAGCGAGTTTCGCAGAATCCTTTTCAGGAAAATCTTCATCTAAAATGCGCGGATCGACACAGGCCTGACGCAGTCGTAGTAACTCTGTAAAAGCTGCAAACTGAACGCGTCCCGCATTGGCTCCAGACATTTCAAGATTGAAAATATCACGTCGGGTTTTCTCTAGGGTTTCTTGATAAAAACGCTGCTGCTTGCCACCAAGCTCGCAGAAGAAAGTCTTCTCAATCTTATCAGGCAGTTCAGGTGCAACTTCTTTCTTAGAACGACGCAGGATGTAGGCGGCGGCACGCTCTGCCTGCCGCTTATTATGCCATGCTTTATCATCTTGCGACAACTTCCCGGCAGGCTTTTGCAAGTAACCTGGCATTAAGAAACTAAATAGAGAAAGCAGGTCATCCAACGAATTCTCCACAGGCGTGCCGGTCAACAGGAAACGCCCATCTGCATGAAGGCTCATTAAAGTCTTAGCATTCTGACTCCGACGGTTTTTAATATGCTGCGCCTCGTCACCGATAACAACGCACCAATCCATCGTGCTCAGCAATTCCGCATCCTGACGGAGTGTGCCATATGAAGTAATAATGAGATCGTACTCCTCCAGAACCACTGGCTCCTTAGCTCGTCGCGGACCATGGTGCTTCAAAGTTTTCAGATTAGGCGTAAAGCGAGCGGTCTCACGCTGCCAATTCTCTACCAGACTAGCGGGACACACAACTAATGCCGGATGCCGAGCCACTGAAATATCCAATTCACCCGTATCCTGCTTCCGAATACACTCAATCAATGCAAGTGCTTGCAGAGTTTTCCCCAAGCCCATTTCGTCGGCGAGAACCCCTCCGAGCTGATGACGATACAGGTGCCACAGCCAAGCCACACCAATCCTCTGATAAGTGCGCAATATCGCATCGAAGCCAGGTCGCACCGGAGCCGCTTCCAGCGCACCGACTTCCTTTAGAGCACGGCTACGCGACTGCCAAGCTTGAGGCGGCTGCCAGCCTTCACACAACTCATCTAGCAGATCCTCTACATCACTTAAATCCTGTGTATCAAGGCGCTTGGAAAAAGTCGGCGTAAAAGGACGATCCGCCTGACCGCTGATCGCCCGTTCAATCTCATGCAACTGCTCAACAGATTGACTATCCAACAGGGTAATTCCTCCATCGATAGACTCTACATAATTCTTACCACTAGCCAGTGCACGTCGCAGCTCAGTTTCATCCGTTTGTTGACTAAGACTGATGTCCAGTGCAAATTTACCAGCATCCTCACGCGCCTTCACATCTAAAGCAGAGATTTCAACCTCTTTAAACTTAGCCTGAAAATTTTCAGTAAACTCAGCCCCCCATTCGACCTGGAGGGCCTTCCAATGAGTCGCGAGAAAATTAAGCGTCTTATGCCGATCACGCAACCACCACTTACGATTACTGGGCTCGAGCATAAAGCCCTCCGCTTTTAAAATCCGTCGCAGCGGCTGCACCGAATCCGCATCCCCTGCTGGCATGCGAATCGCAATATAATGAGTAGAGCCATCCACCACAATCCGACTCGTCGAATACCCCTCCATGGAATCAGCCACCGCACTCGCGACCGGATAGTCCTCTTTACTAGTTTTCCACAATTTCGGACGTTTAGCCTCGGCAATACGACGTAGATTAGGACGGGACTTCTCGCGCAGGCTGATATCCGAGCGAAATCGCTGCCGCGGCGGCTCTGGATCCAAGGCAACCGGTTCAGACTCCGATGCCGCCCCCTCGACCGAGACCTCGGGCTCAGCTTGCCCAAGAAATTCATAGACACCCGGCAAGGTCCCCTCAACCCATGCGATGGGTGCATTTGGTTTTTTAACCCAATAAACGACCGGTTCTCCCTTAAGCGTATCCAAAAGTCTGCGTAATTGACCGCCAGTCAGCTGCATGATGCTTGATAGCTTCCCCCCACACCAGGATTCCACCAGTTTTAGCACGGCGACTTGCTTCGGCACGACTGTGTATTTTTGCCGTGGGTTCAACTTATTTAATGGCAGAATTTCCCTCCCTGCTGCACCATCGAGCTTCAGAACTATGGCACCTCGCTGAGCTGCAGCTTCTAGGTTTGGCGGTAAAAAGACCAACACTCTCAAAGGGATGCCGCCTTCACCCAGCTTAATAGAGCGCACCCGTGGCAACTTAGGCTGCTCACGTGGCGCAGCCTCAGGCTCTGGTGCGGCTGCCAAAGATTCGGCGACTTGCGCGTGCTTCGCTTCTTCACGAAGCGCCTGGTAGTGCAACGCAGTTGCCAAGACATGCACACAAACCTTACGTTTGCGTCCATCTGGGCAGCTACAGCTACTCTCCGCAAATACCGTAGAACGCAGATTTAGCTCTGGAGTGAACTGACCATCTCCCCCATTGACAAGTCCTTTTAAAACCGGACTGTCCCACTCCGCCGATTCAACAGCGTGGGATTCAAAGAGTTTTTCAGCTGCACGGAAGACGATGCCGCCACCTAGATCGATCAAAAAATCGCGGTCAAATTTCGGTGCTGGTTTAGATGCAAATGCCATAAAGGCAGTGAATCGGACAAAATATTCAGGAAGTGGCAACCCCGCAAAAATATTTTCTATTTCCAGAATTGCAGGAACTCAATGATCCCCTATCGATGGCGTGATGAAAACCAAGGTTGCTGTTATACTATCGGGCTGCGGCGTCTACGACGGAGCGGAAATCCATGAATCCGTGCTCACTTTACTAGCACTAGCCAGGGCAGACACCCAAGTCTGCTGTATCGCACCGGATATCACGCAACGCCATGTCATTGACCATGCGAGCGGCAATGAACTAGAAGACGAAGACCGCAACGTAATGAGCGAAGCCGCTCGAATCTCGCGCGGTGAAATCCTCCCCCTTGACAACGTAAGAGCCGCAGACTTCGATGCCTTCATTTACATCGGCGGCTTTGGCGTGGCCAAAAACCTTTCGAGCTATGCCTTCGACGGTCGTGACTACGACGTCGATCCGGCAGTTCTGGACCTCATTCAAGCAGCCCACGAAGCTGGCAAGGCTCAGGGCTTCATGTGCATTGCCCCGATTTTAGCCGCTCGTGCACTGGGAGGCAAACAAGTGCAATTGACGATCGGAAATGACCCCGAAACCGCAGCAGCACTCAATGACAAAGGCGCCAAGGCCATTGACTGCCCAGTCGACTCGATCGTAATCGACGAGGCCAATCGGGTCGTAAGTACCCCCGCCTACATGCTAGCAGAATCCATCCTCGAAGCTGAGTCCGGCATCAATCAACTCGTCGAAGCAGTGCTCAAGCTGTGCTAAAGACTGAAAAATTATCCAGATTGAGTACTTGACGACGCGAATTTGAAGCATTTAATCCGCGCATTCCAAACGAGCCTAGCTCCAAAACCTTTAATCTAAGACACACATTCCATGGGACAGCCAAAACGCAAACAATCCAAGCAACGCAGCCGTAAACGCCGCGGTGCCACTACTTTCGCACTTCCACAACTGTCGAAAGACGCGCAAGACGGCACACTTTTCCGTCCGCACCGCGTAAATCCTGCCAATGGCATGTATCGCGGCCGCCAAGTGCTAGACGTTGAAGTCTAAGCATTCGACGCCTCATAACATTGATATCTGACTTCCTATATGGGCGCACCCGGCGGTAAATGCACCATCGCGGTTGACACCATGGGGAGCGACCTCGGGCCCACGGAATTCATCCGTGGGCTTTTGTATGCAACTGAAGAGCTCGCTCTTGATTGCAATTTTACCTTAGTCGGCAAAGGTCGTCTCATCGAACGATTACTCAAGGTTCGCCAACTATCAATCGCCCCTGCCAGAATCAACATCCACCATGCCAGCCAAGTGGTGGAAATGGACGAAAAGCCAATCCAAGCTTTACGTAAGAAAAAAGATTCTTCGATGGCGCAAGCGATTGAGCTGCTACGTGAAGGCAAAGCCGATGCGGTGGTGAGCTGCGGCAATACCGGCGCTCTCATGGCAGGCGGCACACTGCGCCTACGTCCACTCGACGGCGTAGATCGTCCCGCGCTCGGCATCATTATCCCGAGCAAACGCACTCCCTTTGTTCTAATTGATGTCGGCGCCAATCCAGAGTCAACGGCACTCAATCTTGTTCAAAATGCCGTATTAGGAGCCAACTACGCTAAAGCAGCCCTTGGCTGCGAACGCCCGAGAGTCGCGCTGCTGACCATCGGAACCGAAGAAGGCAAAGGCAATAGCCTGATCAACGCAACACATACCGACTTACAAAAAATCAACGGTTCTGTCATCAATTATATAGGCCCCATCGAAGGCTTTCAGTTGTTCGAAGGCAACGTTGATGTCGTCGTCTGTGACGGCTTCGTAGGTAATATCGTACTCAAATCCAGCGAAGCACTCTTCGGCTTTATCGGGGCCACCATCAAAGAAGAACTGGTGCGCAACCTCAAGCGTAAGCTCGGAGCCGCACTCGCGAAATCAGCCTTTCGCGATATGAAGGAGCGCCTAAGCCCAGATCACCACGCGGGAGCCCCACTGCTAGGGCTCAAAGGTAATATTCTGAAATCGCACGGTTCTTCCAATTATATTGCAATTGCCAACGCTTTACGGATTTCCCGCGAAGTAGTGATGCATGATATGATTGACTCAATCGGCTCAGATATCAATCAAGCTAATGACCTGATCTAAATCAAATTGCCTGTCGCTTGACAGACGCAGCGCAATTTCGAATTAGTCATTCAAGTAGAATCAATATTTATCAATGTCTCAGCCAACAAAATCCGTCATCATAACCGGCACCGGTGCCTTTACGCCCGACAATGTAGTGACCAATGATGATATGGCGCAAATTGTAGACACCTCGGACGAATGGATCCGCACGCGCTCGGGGATCAAGGAACGCCGCTTCGCTGCCAAGAACGAAAGCACCAGCGACATGGCATTGCTGGCAGCAGAAAAAGCCATCGATGCCGCCAAAATCGAACGCAGCGAGATCGACCTGATCATCGTTGCCACGATGACGCCCGACATGCCCTTCCCCTCTACGGCTTGCCTCCTACAAAGCAAGCTGGGACTCCCCAACATTACCGCGTTCGACATTCAAGCAGCCTGCTCAGGCTTCATCTACGCCCTAAATGTGGGCAACCAGATGCTACGCACAGGAACCTACAAGAAGGCACTGATCATCGGCGCCGAGAAAATGAGTTCTATATTGGATTTCGAAGACCGCAGCACCTGCGTACTCTTCGGCGATGGCGCTAGTGCCGTCATACTAGAAACAACAGAGGCTCCAGCAGTCGGCTTACTAGACACGATCACAGGCTCTGATGGTTCAGACCCCAGCCTACTCTATCAGGCAGCGGGGGGCTCCGCGATACCAGCGAGTGCCGAGTCGGTTCAAGCCCGCCAACATTTCATAAAAATGAATGGCAAAGAGATCTTCAAACTAGCCGTCCGTGTTATGGGGCAAGTGAGTCAGGATGTCTTAGACCTCCACAATTACAGTGCCGACCAAGTGGATCTACTGATTCCACATCAGGCTAATATGCGCATAATTGACAGCTTGGCCAAGCGAATGAAATTGCCGATGGAGAAATTTCACAATAATCTTGATCGCTTCGGCAATACCTCCGGCGCATCCGTCGGCATCGCTCTGGACGAAGCCTTCCGCAAGGGCCGCATTCAATCAGGTGACCTCATCTTACTGGTCGCTTTCGGGGCAGGCTTGACCTGGGGAGCCTCACTGATCAAATGGCAATAACTGACACTCGCACTCACTAACCTGCAACGCACACACTAATATGCAACGCACTCTCTCAAGCTTTCTTGCCCTCTGGCTCTTACTGGCCAGTTCACTACACGCTGAAATCGGGCTCAACCCATTCAGTTGGTTCTCAGGCGACGATGAAGACATCGTTTCGCTCAACATAGCCAGTGCAGCAGAAGAAGCCGAAGCCGCCAGCATGCTCAAACATGGCAAGGGGCAATTAGAGGCGGGCAGCACAGGCTCCGCGAGTCGCACATTTAAGAAGATAATCAAAGGATACCCCAACGCAAAAGCCACAGCGGATGCACGCTACTATCGCGCACAAATTTATATGACCGAAGGTAGATGGGTCAAAGCTTTCCGAAACCTGCAAGAAATTATTGCCAGACACCCAAACTACGAAAACTTCGATCAAGTCATCAGCTCTCAATTTGACTGCGCAACTGCGCTCATGGAAGGCGCACGTGGCCGCATCCTTTGGATCATTCCCGGATTTAAGCAATACACCGAGGCCACCCGTGAGTTCGAACAAATCGTTCGCAACGCCCCCTACAGTGACTACGCCCCCCTATCGCTAATGAATATCGCCATCGTATCCGAGCGACAGGACAAACCTGAAGAGGCCATCGATGCCTTGGATCGCTTGATCAATTACTACCCACAGAGCATGCTGGCGCCAGACGCATACTACAATATGGCAGAAACTTACTCAAACTTGGTCAAGGGCGCCGAATATGACCAAGGCTCCACCCGCCAAGCGATCAGCTACTACGAAGACTTTCTCATTCTATTCCCACAAAGCAAGCATCTCGGTGAAGTCGAAAGTAACCTGGACTCAATGGAAGATCTACTCGCTCGCAGCCAACTCAGTCTTGGCGATTTTTACTATAATTATCGTTCGAACAATACAGCGGCACTCGTGTTTTACAATGAAACCATTACCATCGCGCCGGAATCGCAAGCAGCGGAAGAAGCACGCCAGCGCATTGCCGATATAGAAGCAGGCGTTAAGCCCACCAACAGCGCGAGCATACTACGTAAAATCCTTTCAGACTAATTGGATTAATTAGACTAATTGGCAGTCACCTCACAAATATAGACAATGAAGATGCTCCCACACGCCCTGCGCGCAACACTGCTCGTCACATTCACAGTTCTGGCAACTGCCTTTACCAGTGCTTGCAAATCCTATCAATTAGGCAACCCCACGGAGCTCCCCTTCAAAACAATCTACATCAAGCCAGTTTCTAACGATAGTTTTGCACCCCAAGCACAAGCACTGCTGAGCACTCAAATTCGTAGCACCTTCATTCGAGATGGTCGAACTCAGCTAGTCACCAGTGCAGAAACTGCTGACGCGGTCCTGTTAGTCAATTTGACTGAATATCAACGAGCCGCCGCCGCAACTCGAAGCGATGACACCGCAACTGCTGCCGACTTCGACCTCACTTTGAGCGCCGAAGTCTCCTTATTTAACCAAAATAAGGGCGATTACTTTTTCCAAGAGCGCATCATTGAAGAGACTTCACACGCCTACGTAAGCAACCCATACCAATCAGCGACAAGTCCTGAAACGCAAGATTTCCTACAGTCTGAATATCAAGCCATGTCCTTGCTCACAAGAGACTTGGCACGTAAGATAACTGACGAAGTGCTGAGCCCTTGGGAAGCGAAATAAATCGCAATCAGCCTGTCCTCCCCTCCACACGCCTAACTTCGATGAAGCCACGATAAGCGCTTCAACGAATCGTGCGCATCGGCACAAGCTCGATCAGTGTCATTTCAGTCGGACAATTAAAGCGCAACGGCGGCAAACCATGCCTGCGATTAGAACCTGCACCAGCAGAAACATTCAGGTACGGAATCCCCACACGCCGAAAGCCCTTCGCCCACTCTCGGGGAATTTCACTATCGATCACCAAAGCTCCGTAAAAAGGTAAGTTGACCTGCCCTCCGTGAGTATGACCCGCCAGACACAAATCTATGGGAGATTCGGCCACTGAAAGCGCATAATTAGGTGAATGCCCAAACAAAATCCGAAAATCATTCGGATTTGACTGCTCTAACCATTGCTCGATTGAGCGCATCGCCCACTGCCCGGACTTTGATTGATATAAGCTCAAGCCATGCAAACTAATAGCCCCCTGCCCCACCTGAATACGTTGCTGACGCGAAGACAACATCACCAAAGGTCGTAAAGCCTCTGGCTGATAACGATATAACTCACGTTCCGTGTCACCAAAAACTGCATAACTCCCATAACGTGGATTCACTTTTTCTATGAGAGCGTGCAATTTTGGCCACTCGCTTTCAAAAGTCGCTGGAGCGACCACCTGGAGGAAATCGCCAGTATTGATAATTAAATCAGGCTGCAGCTCCTGAATCCGTTCAAAAATGCTCTCCTGATATGCACCTATTGCCCCTGCCTGAATATCCGCAATGTGCAAAATACGCACCGTCTGATCCAATTTTGGCGTCTCCAAACGCACCTGTCGCACCACTAGCCGCTCCGGCTCCACATAGGTGACATAATACCGCAACAAAAACAAATCGAGCCCTAAGAAGGCATAGATACCTGCCACCCAGATTAAGGAGCGCCGCGAACTCGTCCACGTCACAGCAAGCCCTAGACATAGCCCTGCGACTCCAAACAAAATCAAGGGAAGCTCAAATAAATTAAAATCATACGCACGGTGTATGATCGTAAAGTTCGGCGCAAGCATCCCATCCTGAATATATAAATAATTACGCACCAAAACATACAGTCCGATCACAAGAGCGATTAAGCTCCCCCAGACCCAAATACGTCCACTACGTGAGCGTGAAGCCACATCGGTCATTCCAAGGCCTGTCAGCTCCGTCATAATCCAGCCTGCTTTCTAACTACTAGACGAATACTAAACGGGATCAGTGCCAATGCCCCAAAAAACCAGCAAAGCGTCAACTCCACAGATGCCTGAAATCCACTCTGCCTAGCTTTTTGATACATCATAACTCCTAAAAACAAATTAATTATCTGCAAATTACAAAACAGCACTAAAAACGCAATCGGATGATCCGCAAAGCTACGCGCTGCATCATAGCTGGCGGTGGTCACAACTTCAGGCAATAATGCCGCTTGATAAGAACGCCAAAGTAAAATCAGCAAGATCAGCGAAAACAACGGCACCACCGACCATGGCTGAGCAATCCACCGCATATAACGAGCGCGCGGAAAAGCAATCATCGCGATCCAAAACGGGGCCGTCATCAAGGTAATCACCAAAAACAACGTATCCAATTCACGCGCTCCAAACAGCTCAATCAACCAA
Organism: Thalassobacterium sedimentorum; assembly: GCF_031127905.1. Lineage (GTDB taxonomy): Bacteria > Verrucomicrobiota > Verrucomicrobiia > Opitutales > Coraliomargaritaceae > Thalassobacterium > Thalassobacterium sedimentorum. The sequence goes on from NZ_JARXIC010000002.1 coordinate 170,377, forward strand.
ATCGGCATGCCTGCGATGGTACAATTACAATAAACGACCGAATGACACCCCGTTCAAACACAAGCTATCCGACAATCTTTGCATAAGCCTCAATATATCGCTCAAGAGTCCCCGCCAAGACATCCACTGGCAGTGCTGGCGGCGGCGGCGTCTTATCCCAATCCAAAGACTCAAGATAATCCCGCACAAACTGCTTATCGTAAGAAGGTTGCGCCCCTCCCGGCGCAAAACTACCTTTAGGCCAGTAACGCGAGGAATCTGGCGTTAAGATTTCATCAATCAGATAAAGCTTCCCCTCACTATCGGTACCAAATTCAAACTTAGTGTCTGCCAAAATAATACCTGCCGCATCGGCGCGCGCCAGTCCCATGGCATACAATCCAAGACTTAAATCATGCACCCGCCGAAAAAGGTCTTTGCCAATCAATTTGGCAGCATCTGCACAATCGATTGGCATATCGTGTCCGCTCGCCGCCTTTGTCGTCGGCGTAAAGAGAGGTTTAGGCAAGGCACTACTCTCCAACAAATCATCCGGCAAGGGATATTCAAATAATGCCCCGGATTGCTGATAGGCCTTCCACCCCGACCCCGACAAATAACCTCTAACCACTGCTTCGATAGGGAGCGGCTTCAATTTTTTAACGATCATACTACGATACTGAAGCTCAGGATAGGCTTCACCAAGTTTAGCAATACGTGCAGCATGATTATCAACCAGATGGTGTTCAGTCAGCTGCTCGGCACACCCAAACCAATAGAGGCTAATTTGAGTCAGTAAAATACCTTTCCCCGCCAAGCCCTCATTCATCACCACGTCAAATGCCGACACACGATCAGTCGCAACCATCAGCAGCGCGTCTCCCATATCAAAAACTTCTCGAACTTTCCCCGCAGCTACTAGCGGATATGGCAGCCCCTCCACTTTAAGGAGTGCTTTTTCAGGCATCGGAAACGGTAAATCAATATTGGACATAGCCCTTAGATGAGTAACTGAGGCCCGCCGCGCAAACGGATTTTAGAGGTAAAATGAGAAAAAATGCACTTTTTTGAAAAAAGGGCTTGCAGAGATGAATCCGAAACGTAGCTTCCGTGACTTCTCCTCACCTCCCGTTCGTCTAGCCCGGTCTAGGACACCTGGTTTTCATCCAGGCAACAGGGGTTCGAATCCCCTACGGGAGGCCATTTTAAATGGCAATTAGAGCGGATTTGCTAATTACATTTAGCAAATCCGTTTTTTTTTGTATCTACCAACTCCCAAGCGAATAATCAGGCCCAGAGCTCCCCTGACTCTATCAAACTGAAATGCGCCGACTTTTGTTCCAGCCGGCTACAAGTGCGATCGACGCTAATCACCGACATACAAATGTGAAGGCCTTGTAAAAAGGAAGCGCTCAAAGCTTATCCGATTTACAGGCATGTGCTAAAAACTCAAATACGTATCTTCACAGGCCCAAACTAAGGCTCCTACTTAGATCAAGCTCACTCCAAACCTATCAGATACAAGATAACCAAGCATTTCATATAATTTCCTTCAAAAGCGACCACGTAACTCAACAATTCGACGAATCAGACACGTGAGTCATTGGAATGGAACGGACAGCTTAAAATCGCGCCTCCCTCACAGCAGCGAGCGCAGGGAAAACGTGATCCCAATATGTATTAAGCGCCATTCCTAGGCTCTACCGTAAAATACAGGGCGAATGCAGCCAGAATAGGCTTGCTTCAAAGGCAACGCGAACGATCCACTCAGCGCCTAATCCATATCACATAAAAAAGAAACTTTTAGATGACTCCTTTGTCAGTTTGTAACAGGAACACCCTAACCGTTCCAAACCGAATAACTCAACTTAAGTATTTCCATAATCATGACACAGCTATTAGATGCCAATAAGCCAGAGACTCATCGCAACCCGAACCTAAATATCGCAATGAAAAAAGTAATCGTCATCGAAGATCAAACAATCATGCGCGACCTCATTTGTCAGTTGATTAGCGGTTACCCGAATATGCAGGTAATCGCGCAGTCGGGCGATGGTGCTGAGGGTTATGAGCTTTGCCTGGAGCAGGCACCAGATCTAGTGATATTGGATATCATGCTCCCAAAGCTGAACGGCAGTGAGGTGCTGCGTCGCTTAAAAGCTAAAAACCCTAAAATCAATATTCTGATATTCTCCGCGGCGTCGTCCAATACAATGGTCAATCGTCTCTTAAAGTCCGGTGTCACCGGTTATATTGAAAAAGATGCGGGACTGGAAGAGCTGGAAAAAGCAATCAATTTAGTGTCAGAAGGACGCTCTTACTTCAGCCCGCGGGTAGTCGATGCCATGCGTGAACTCATGGTTAGTGGTGGACAGGATGATTCATTGGAAGCGCTCACCACCCGCGAACGGGAAATCGTTCAATTAATCGCTGAAAGCTACAGCAATAAAGAAATTGCGGCAAAACTGGGCATGAGTGTTCGCACCGCGGATACTCACCGAACCAATATCATGAAGAAACTGGATTTACATGATGTTGCTGCACTGACCCGCTGGGCGATTGCCAATTTACTCGTCGACCCCAGCGATGGCGACATTAGCACAGCGCAGTCCTAGCGCCACACTTTCACCGCACACACTACGCGGCAGCATTGACTTCAGCGGCTGCAGTCTTTGCATGCAGGCAGTATGGGTAATTCTTTTGGCACACTATTTCGTATTTCCACTTGGGGTGAGAGTCACGGCGGCGGCATTGGCGTTGTAATCGACGGCTGCCCGCCACGCCTACCGCTTTCGGTTGAAGAAATACAAATTGAACTGGATCGCCGCCGCCCAGGCCAGAGCGATATTACGACACCTCGTAAAGAAAGCGACCGCGCCGAAATCGTGTCAGGCATCTACGATGGTCTAACCACAGGCACCCCGATCGGGATTTACGTACCCAATGGGGACCATCGCCCTGCTGCCTACTCAGAAATGAAGGATAAATTCCGTCCTTCTCACGCGGACTTCACGTACCAAACAAAATTTGGCATTCGTAACCACGAAGGTGGTGGCCGCTCCTCCGCACGCGAAACCATTGGTCGCGTGGCCGCAGGCGCCATTGCCAAGAAAATCTTAAAGCTTAGCGGCGACATTGAAGTACGCGCCTACATCACCCGCGTCCACGACATTGAAATGCCCGCAATGAACCACTTTCCAAGCCTGGAAGAGGTCGAGGCCAGCCCCGTACGCTGTCCACACGCAGCGACAGCCGAAAAAATGGTCGACCGTATTAAAGCGATGCGCAACGAAGGTGACTCCGTGGGGGGCCTCATCGAATGCCGCGTACGTAATGTTCCCGTAGGTCTAGGCGTGCCTGTCTTTGACAGACTGGAGGCCGACTTAGCCAAAGCCATGCTCTCCATCCCCGCAACCAAGGGCTTCGAAATCGGCAGCGGCTTCGCCGGCTCACTTATGCAAGGCTCCGAGCATAATGACATTTTCGTCAATAAAGAGGGCCACATAGGCACCGCCACCAATCGCTCCGGTGGTGTGCAAGGCGGAATCAGCAACGGCGAAGAGCTCATTTTCCGCGTAGCCTTCAAACCGACGGCTACGCTCATACAAAAACAGGCCACAGTTGACAAAGAAGGCAACGAGACCGAATTGATGGGCCGCGGACGCCACGACCCTTGTGTCGTACCACGCGCCGTGCCAATTGTCGAATCTATGGCCGCACTGGTAATCATCGACCACTGGATGCGCCACAAAGCACAATGCCAGAGCTTCGGCTTCGAAAATAAATAAAAACTCAGCTCTCAAAAACCACAATGTCCGACCTAGCCCCCCTAGTGTACTTAGTCTACGGAATCCCGAATTCAGGACGCCGCGAAGTCATTTTCGATTTAATCGAAGGCGGCATCCCCCAATCGGAGCAGGTGCTCTACTTTCGACCAGCTGATGAAGCAGACAGTACTCACGATGAACAGATCGAAGCACTCGAAAACGTAAGCGTCGTCGAATGGAGCTTAAAGGACAGTAAGGTAGCTCACGGCAAAATCACCGCAGCACCTGACAAAATTATTTTCTTAGCCCCCGGCCTCAGCGATCCCGCCGATTGCGCGGAAGCCATCAAAGCTTGGACGGATCACAATCGTTGTCGAATTGCACGCATCATTACAGTAGTACACTGTCATTTACTCTCTGTGCAGGAAAAAGCAAAATCATGGTTTGATGCCTGTATCCACTTTTCGGATGTCGTACTTCTAAACCGTCGCGAGGAGGCCGGCAATAAATGGGTCAAAGACTTTGAAACTGCCTATAAAAAGATGTGCAATCCAGCCCGCTTCATCATGGTTAAAAAAGGCCGCGTCACCAACCCTGCCGAAGTACTCGACCCCGAAGCACGGCGCGTCTCACTTTATTTCGATGAACTCATCCCAATTGAAGACGATGAATTCGAGGACGAACATCAGCCCGACGACATAAAGCCCGATATGTACATTGAGCGTCTGGAAAGTGGTCAACGTGCCAAGCCCATTCCCGAAATAGGCAAGTTACTCAGCTAGCCATCTCTTTCTCAATGGTCGTCAAGCGACGCTGCTTCTGCCCCAACTTTGGAATGCAGGCAATCAACGCCTTCGTATAAGGATGCTGCGGGCGGCTCAAAACCGTATCCACCGGCCCCTGCTCGACGACGTCTCCGCGATACATCACAATCACTTCATCGGCAAAACCTTTTACAATGCCGAAATTATGCGTAATCAACACGATACTCATACCTAGTTTCGCACGCAGGTCCCGTAACAAATCCATAATCTGCGCCTGAATAGTCACATCAAGTGCTGTCGTAGGCTCATCGGCAATCAACAAGTCTGGTTCGCAGGCCAAGGCCATCGCAATCATTACCCGTTGCTGCATGCCACCGCTCATCTCATGCGGATAGGCACTGTAACGCTGCCCGGCGTCCCGAATGCCAACTAACTCAAGCAGCTCCACAACCCGGCCTCTCACATCATTAATGTCGGGGCGGTGCAATTTAACCGCTTCCGCAATCTGATAGCCCACCGTAAAGACCGGATTGAGCGATGAGGATGGTTCTTGAAAAATATAGGCGATGCCATTGCCTCGGAGATTTCGAATCGCTTCGGCGTTCATCTTTAACACATCCTCCCCCTGAAATAGGATTTCCCCACTCACACTGCAACTCGGCGACGCAGGCAATAACTGAGTCAAAGCCATGCAGCTGACACTTTTCCCACTGCCACTTTCTCCAAGAATGGCCACCGTCTGTCCGCCCGCCTGCACTGAAAAATTGATACCGTGTACCACCTCGTTGGACTCGCCGCGCGAGTGAAAAGCAATACGTAGATCGGAAACTTTGAGCAGGTCGGTCATGAGAAAATAAACACTAAACATCGAACACCGAACGTCCAATGCTGAATTCTTAAAAAAGCCTGCTTCATTCCGACTTCAACCTTTGACCTTCTCACCGAGTTTGCATCTTCGGATCCACAATATCCCTTAGCACATCGCCAAGCACATTATAAGCGATCACAGTTACAAAAATCGCAAAACCAGGGCTTAGTAACCACCAGAAGTTCAAATAAAACACCTTCACATCCTGGGCTTGTGACAGCATAAGCCCCCAGGATGCAGAAGGCTCTTGAATGCCAAGACCAAGAAAAGAAAGGGCGGCTTCGCCCAGTACATAGCCAGGAATCGAGAGCGTCGCCGCAACCAGCAAATAACTGACCAGATTCGGTAAGATATGCTTACGCAAAATAACAAAGGGTGGCTGTCCCATGCTCTCGGCAGCCATGACGTATTGATTCTGTCGAATGGAGAGCGTCATCCCACGCAATATCCGCGCAGTGCCAGCCCAGCCAATCAAGGCCAGAATCACCACAATCACAAAAAACATCTGGTCAGATGCGAAGTGCGGAGCTAAAGCAGAACGTAATGCCAACAGCAAATACAGACCGGGCATAGCCATCATAAATTCCACCAAACGCATCGCCAAAAAATCAGCACGTCCCCCGAAGTATCCGCTCAGTCCACCGACCAAAAAGCCGAGTATTGTGGTAATGGTGATCCCGAGTAGACCAATAAACAGCGACACTCGCGAACCAAAGACCAAACGTGAGAACACATCACGGCCAGTTGAATCACTGCCAAGTAAATAAACGGGCCCGGCATCGTCTGCGACTTTGAATAAATGACGACTCATTGGAATGAAACCGAACAAACGATACTCAAATCCGGGTGCAAACAATTGTAGTGGATACGAAGTTCCCTCGATCGCTTGGTAACGCGCCTCAGTGGGATCAACGAGTTGGTAAGCTTGCACCCGCAGCCCACCATCGCCCCAGAAAATAGCCGTTGGTGGATGATAGGTACGCTCCAAATCTTGCTCGTTCGTCGCATAAGGCGCCAATACATCCGCAAAAATTGCAGCCACATACAGTATGATCAATACAGAGGCGGAAACGATCCCCAAAGGGCGTCGAAAGACCTCTCTAAATAATTTCCACAGCAACTGCATCTTACTTTTTACCCTCCAAACGTATACGAGGATCCGACCAAGCGAGCAGAATATCAGCCAAGAGATTCCCAACAACCAACATACTACAGCCCAACATCACCGAAGCGAGCACAACGAATTGATCTTCACGCAGTATCGATTGATACATCAGCTGGCCCAATCCTGGGTATTGCAAGACAATCTCCACCATCAGCGCACCACTCAAGAGTCCCGAAAAAGCAAATCCGAAGGCACTGACCAAGGGGTTAATTGCATTACGCAGCACATGTTTAAACATAACAATCCGCTCACGCAGCCCCTTGGCCCGTGCCGTCGTCACAAAGCCTGCCCGTATGGTATCGAGGAAATTGGCTCGCATAATACGCATAATACTGGCCACCGAACCGATGCCCAAAGCCAGCGTAGGCAGTATTAGATGATGTGCTCGATCAATAAATTTCCCTCCAAAGCTAAGATAATCATAATCGATCGAAGTAGCTCCACCGAGTGGAAACCACCCAGTCTGAGCCGCAAAGAAAACCAACAGCAGTGCTAGAAAAAACTCAGGAATCGAAAGCGCGGCATAGGCCATCGCCGCAGAGATACGGTCAAAAATCGAATCCTTATACACCGCTGCCAAGACCCCCAGTGGGATCGCGATCGCCCAGGAAAAAACAAAGGCACAAACCGACAGCAAAAAGGTGGCCCAAATGCGCTGACCGATCAAATCCGAAACTGGCAATTTATATGCCCAAGAGTGCCCGAGGTTTCCTTGTAAGACATTACCTAGCCACTTATAGTATTGCACATACCACGGCTGATCGAGGCCGAACTCTGTCTCAATAGCCTGAATAAGTTCAGCTGGCACATCACGCTGTGCTTTAACTGGCGTTAAGAAGTCGCCTGGAGCAAGACTCATCAAAAGAAAAACTAACATCGTGATCCCCAGCAACAACGGGATCAAGGTCAGCAAACGACGAATAATAAAGGCGATCATTCGCTCACCTCCGCCCAAAGTGATTCCGTATTCCAAGTCAGCCCACCGAGTGGCGTGGGCTCCACATTACGCCAGCGGTTACGATAGCCAGCATAATCTTTGGCACTGACCAAAAAAATAAAAGGTTGCTGCTCTGCGAGAATGGCCTGCACTTCATTAAAATACTTTTTGCGCGTATCGACGTCTGTGTGCCGCCCGACTTCACGCATCAATTCATCAATTCGCGCCTCCCACTCGGTGGCCGGCGCCTGCTGTTGTGGATACCAAAAATGCATGCGTCCCCCACTCATTAAAATATCTTTGCCCGCATAAGGATCCGGCGCCCCGCCACCGAGACCAAGCATGCAAGCCTCATATTCGAAAGCGTCGGAAATTTTAGTCACGATGGTATTAAAATCGAGAAACTGTAGCTCCACCTCAATACCCAGTGCTGCCATATTTTCTTTAAACACAGTGGCCATTTCGACACGCAATCCATTATTGGAATTGGTGATCAGAGAGAACTCGACTCGACGCCCGCCACCGTCAAATAACTGCTCATCGCGATACTCAAACCCCATTTCACGGAAGAGCTCGCGCGACTTTTGAACTTGGTAAGGATATTTTCGAATGTCATCGTTATACCAGAACTTACGCTTTGGGGATACGTAACCGTTCAATATGTCCGCACGATTAAAAAAGACACCACGGATAATACCTTCGCGATTAATTCCATAAGAAATCGCCTGACGGAAACGTTTATCCGAAAACCACTCAAATTTATAGGGAGCAATATAGGGCTGGCCCTCCGAGTTAGTCCCAGGGTTGAGATTAAACCAGATAAAATTAGTTGTATTGGAAGGCCCCATATCCAGGACCGTGTAATCAAAGCGCTCCTCACCGCGTCGCACCCAAGCCACGTTATCAGGACCAATAGACTCAAAATCGGTTTGCCCCTGCGCAAAAGCTACATTGCTACTGTTGGCGTCTTGCACGATTTTCGAGATAATTCGATCTACATAGGGCAGACGCTGCCCCTGCGAATTCACCTTCCAGTAATTAGGATTACGCGCAAAAACCATCCGTTCTCCGGGCCGATACGATTCTAATACAAACATATTCAAGCCCACAATTTTCCAAGGCTCGTTAATCGCTGTTTCAACACTCCACTGGTCCAACAGTGTACCGTCCTGATAAGATTCATACAATATATGCTTGGGTAGAATCTCCTCACCACCGCCAAATAGTAAAAACGGCGCATATACCTCAGGAGTCGTAAAGCGAACCGTGTAATCGTCGATCATTTCCACCTGTGGCTCCTGCCCGTTGATTTGCTGCCCAAAGGTCGAACGCGAATTATAGCGATAGAGTGGACGTCCGTCATCGCCCAACAACAGCTCTCCCGTGTCAGGATCACGTTTTTTAGCAAAAAATGTTTGCCAGGTAAACACCACATCCTCGGCAGTGAAAGGATGCCCATCACTCCAATACACCCCCTCCCGAATATAAAAAGTGTACTGCATGCGATCTTCTGAAATTTCCCATGATTTCGCCAAATTAGGAATCACCTCACCTGACTTTGGATCCAAGCTGATCAAACTATCCAGTATCCGACCAATCACCACCGAACCGCCCACCGATTCATTCACTAACGGATTCACCGTAGCAACATCACCCGCAACGGTCTCGATAATGTGAGCACCAAATTCTCCATCAGTGAATGCATCCACCACCAACGCATCCACCGGTACTGCCTGCACAACTGCTTCCGGCCGAACCGGACGCGGCTCCGACTCACAGCCAAGCAACCCAAACACCACCAGCGCAAGAATCACAACCAGAGGACAGGAGCGTATATTATGATGACGGTAGCATGGCATACAGACCCTCTACGAAAGCCGCAGCGGAGCTTTGTTCAACGCTTTTCACTGGTTTTTCACTTCTCTTTGAAAATTTGAAACTTTTCTTTCCTAAACAACGATCTATCTTGTTCTACTATAACTATGTCGCAATCTTCGCCTACCCCTCAAAATTTTGCCATCGAAGATGCCTGGAAACCCCTACCTGGCGGATTCTGGCGTATCGAAGAAGCACAACACTTCCTGCGACGAGTCGGTTTTTCAGCCTCTCCGGAAGCTGTAACCAGCGCCTTGCGCGGCTCGCCCAAAGCTTATTTACAACAAGCCTTTCGCCCCGACTCAGGCATGCAACGTAGCGACGCGCTTAAAGAATTCACGGCCAATATCCATCAGCGCTACCAACACATATACAGAGAAGTTGAAGACGAAGAAGAAAAACGTAAACTGCGCCAGGAAATTCAGCGGGAAGAAAATGAATTATTTCGAGGCTTTGCGATGGATTGGTTCTACTACGCACGCCAACCCCAACAAAGCGCCCGCGAGAAGTTTGTCGTCTTCTTGCAAGACATCTTTGTAGTCGAGCAAAACAAAGTAAGAGACACCGAACTACTCTTCTCCTTACAACAGACGCTGCGGGAAGGCACCACCAATAGTTATCCGGAGCTGTGTAAAAAAATCAGCCGTGAACCAGCCATGGTGCGGTATCTTGATTTACTGCAAAATACCGCCCGCAAACCCAACGAGAATTTCGCCCGGGAACTGTTCGAACTCTTCACCTTGGGCGAAGGCAACTACACCGAAACGGACATCAAGGAAGCCGCTCGTGCGTTCACAGGCTATCGAATCAAAAAACGACGCGAGTTCTACCAGGAGCAACGACTGCACGACGACAGCAAAAAGACCATTTTCGGAGAAACCGGCAAATGGAATGGCGATGATGTCGTCGATATCACATTCAGACAACCCGCGGCCAAAACCTTTCTGATTCGCGAGCTCATTAAATTTTACCTAACTGAAGAGGTCGTGCCCGAGCCCTACATTCAAGCACTCGGGGAACAATGGGCAGAGCATAACTTCAGCCTCAGCTATCTGATCGAGACCTTTTTTCAAAGCCGACTGTTTTTCCATCCCGCCTACCGTGGCAATATGGTGAAAAGCCCCCTACATTTCTACATCGGGCTCTGTCAGGATTTACGCATCGACATCGCACCTTTCGAAGCACGCGTGCTGCGCAGCATGGCTACCATGGGGCAGTCATTCTATAATCCACCCAATGTTCGGGGCTGGCTTTATGGCGAGCATTGGATCAACTCGACAACGATTAGTGCACGTCGCCAACTCGTCGACTATATCTTCGCCAAACTTGACGAAGAAAATCTAAACGCTAATGAACAGCGCGACTTGGAAGCTGCACGTGAAGCTGGCCGCGGCAACTTTCTTGTCACTCAAGAGCGCCTCCAACAGGTGCTCAGTCTCGCTGCTGACGATCTAGCCACCCACCTCACCACCTATTTCATTACCGCCCCTTCGCGTGCCACCTACCGCAACGCACTCCAATCCATACTGGGCAATACCCAAGACGAAGGCGCCGCAAAGCGTGTGCGCTACGCCATCATCGCTCTACTCCAATCCCCCGCCTATAATCTTTGCTAACACTAGATGCGGTTCACCAACTGCCCCACTCCACAGCATGCAAAACCTTCCTCTAACTCGCCGTGAATTCATCCGTGGTGCCGGCGGCCTCGGCTTCTTAGCATTTAGCGGCGTGGCCCCTGCGTTTCTAGCTCGCAGCGCCATGGCACAAACACCAGCACCCGAACGCGATCGCAGCATACTCGTCATCATTCAACTCGCTGGCGGCAACGATGGACTCAATACCGTCATCCCCTTCACAGACGACCGCTACTACAACCTTCGCCCAACACTGGGACTGAAAAACGGTCTGCTGCACCTAAACGACGATCTGGCTCTGCACCCCTCTTGCAAAGATCTACATAAGCTCTACAATGATGGCAAAATTTCCATCGTCCAAAACGTTGGATATCCCAATCCCAACCGCAGCCACTTTCGCTCCACCGAGATCTGGGAAACTGCCAGCGATGCTGACACCTTCCAACGCGAAGGCTGGCTAGGCCGTTATTTCGACAACGACTGCGCAGGAAATCCTGAAGCAGACAACATCAACGCGGACCCCACCGCGATCCATGTGGGTGACATGATCCCCCAGAGCTATTTATCGGAAAAGTCACACTCTTTATTTGGTATGAAACATCGCGGTCGCTTCGATCGCGGCAATGATCCCGCCGACCTCGCCTACGAAAAATTGCTGCAAGCCGACCACATAGAAGGCAACGCCAGCTATCTACAACATACCATGATGAACACGCTCGTCACCGAACGACGCGTCGAGAAAATTATCGCCAATTATAAAGCCCTGAGTTCCTACCCAGGCACAAAATTGGCTCAATCACTCAAACGTGTCGCCGCCCTCATTCACGCCGATATGGAGACCCGCGTCTATTTCGTATCACAGAGTGGTTATGACACACATGCGAATCAATTACGCAATCAAGCGCGTCTGTTGAGCGAGCTATCGACTGCGATGAGCGCATTCCAGAAAGACCTCAATGCCCACAAAAAAGACGATCAAGTACTCACGATGACCTTTTCGGAATTCGGGCGACGCCCCGCCGAAAATGGCAGCGGCGGCACCGACCACGGCACAGCCGCTCCACTCTTTGTGATGGGCTCAAAAGTCAACGGCGGCCTGCTCGGCAAATCTCCCGAACTAGTCAGCGACGTTAAAAAAGACCTCGAGTACTCCACTGACTTTCGCGGCGTCTACAGCAGCGTCCTCGATAAATGGCTGGAGGCGGACTCCAGCAATATTCTCGGCAAACAATTTGAGCCAGTACCCTTCGTCTAAACCCCAATGCGTTTAACTAAAACAATTATATATGGATGATTGTGGTTTTGATGTCACCGTACTGACTCAGATAGAACTTAGTTTTAGGTCGATTGATGACGTTTTGTCTCACAGACCTCGGACAGGAGCGCTTTCTTTTCTTCGGGATAGTTTCCTGTTTAAGCTCTTCGAAGGCCTTGGATATAGACAATTCAATTAATTCCGGGGTGATTTGATCATAAACCAAAGAGACAAAATCCCAGATCGTTCGCATTTTATCCAGAGTTTTTCGAAAGCTGACTTTAAGCATCGTCCCCTCGCAACTTCCTAATTCACGATTGACCGCACCACGAACGGAAGCGATGAGCGCACTACTCCAAACGGCGATGATGATTTCCTGCACAGCGCAGAGCACATTTTTACTTTGCAGTAGTGCCGTTTTCTTTAATTCGTTTTTCAACTCTCCAAAATACAGTTCGTGCTCCCAGCGCTTAGCATAAAGCTCAACCAGCTCAATGGCTGGATGCTCGCGGGCATCCAGTAAATTGGTCCAAAATCGTAGCGTAACGACTTCCCCCTGTCGTGTGGTCAGTTCAGCTCGGATTTCACGCACAGTCAAGTGCCCTGCGAGTGTTGCCGGACGCTTACGAGAGCGTAAGGGCACCTGGATCGTTGCCGAGCCATCGTCGTGACGCTCAATGACCTGCTGACAAGTGGTCGACTCGCTAACGCGTAGGACAAAAGCCCCATTGCCGGATTCGAAGCGTTTAACCAGTTCGTTCGCGAAATAGGCATTGCCGTAGAGTCGATCAGCCAAGAACAGGCAATCACGGGGGATACGATCCAACAATTTGTAACTCAAAGCTTGCTCTGATTCTCCTTCGCACCCGACCTCTACAGCCAAAGGGTTGTGCAGGCCTAATTCGACCAGACATACGACATTAATACGCACGAAGGCGACCTCCTTAAGTTCTGCCTGTTTACTGCGCCGTGAAGTGCCTTTTTGAAAATGATCAGCAACATCTTCGGTGTTTTTCAAATTAAAAGAGGTTCCATCAATCGCAACAAGCAGACGATCCTTATAGAAGCTCAACGGGTTATGCGCTCGCTCTGAACGGACTCTCAAGCAATACTCACTGACTTTCTGCATCGCTTCATAGCTTACGCGCTGACGACTCTTGAAGATACCTGCATCGCTCATATTCAGCTCTAGAGCGCGTTTCAAATTCGAAGACAAATTCCCAACACCATGAATGCAATGATAACTCAGCGCGCACAACAGCTCTAGACACGATAATTTCGAGCTAGCGCCACGACGATCGCGGGCATTAAGCAAGCTATCCGATAATTCATCGCTTATGCCGATGAAATTACGAAACGCTTCGTTGAAACGACCCAATAGATGGTAACCGCCAGAGGATGATGCGAACATCCTAATTCTAATCGACACTATTATATTAAAGTACAAGCATTTTGTTCACTGACCGCATCTTTTAGTTAAACGCATTGGTCTAAACCCCGAGCGACCTAGCCGCTCTCTGTTTGCCGAAGCGCCAGCGATGAATAACAAAGACCATCGCCACAGTAAACACGAAGTACCAAGCAAAAGCCTGTAGCGAATCGATAAAAATCGAATCCTGAATCCTATCCTCAGACAAATCGCCCTCGGATCGAGCTTGAATCCATACAATTGAACCCGAATACAGTAAGGACACAACGCCATAGCTAAAATTAGTGCTCAGCCCGCGAAAACTCAGCACAGTGGCACGCTGCTCAGAGGGTGCCGCCTCATTTAAATAGCGGCTCACAAAGAAGCCCGTCAATTGAATCGAAGCATACAAAAAGACCGCAGGTATAATGCCCCAAAGTGGAATCGCCAGCCCCAGTCCTAATAATCCCACGAAGACCGCTCCTGCTGTCAGCAAAAAATTCCAAACTGGCGTATTTCTTTCAGTCAAAATACGCGCGACTCGCGGCACAAAGAGCCCCATTAATGACATGCCTGAGCCAATTAAACCATAAGTTGCGATGGGCCACTCGATTACATTCCAATACTCACTCGCTAATGTCAGGAACTGGCGTACCACACTGTCAATCACCATTGCGGCCAGCAAAATACCGAAGGGCAGTGGCGTGGCCCAGATCCAACGCGCAGCCATGCCTGTTTGCCGCCAGCTCTGAACAAGCGTCGCGCGCACACTGAGGGCACAATCTCGTGGCGTCTCTCGCATACGCAGCGCCATACAAAAAACAATGACGCCCGAAAAGAAAGTCAGCAGTACCGGCAATCGAACCAACTGTGCTGGCTCCACCACCCAGTCGATTCCAACAAATTGCAACATTGCATTCACCATACGCGGATCATAAACGGCAGCACCGATCATCATTGCAAAAAAGAAGGCCAGCGAGGTATCTCGCTGCACCCGCTCCAATACACGAGGCCACTCATCTTTCAGCCCCGCAGCTTTGAGCGAATCATACACCAAAGCCTCATCCGCGCCGCTGGCGGCCGCCTCTGCCGTACCACTGAGCACTCGATTCAATACAAAAAATGCAAATAACCAGCCTCCGCCATCAATCGGTGCGACCAATAAAACCGCCATTTCCAAAAGCATACAAACACCCGCAAGCAACAGTAAATTACGCCGTCCGATCGTATCCGCTAAGGCTCCTGAAGGCACTTCCAAGAGGACAATCGTTGCCGCCCAAATTCCATTCAACAAGCCAAACTGCGCCAGCGTAAGACCGTAATCCAAAAACAAGAGCGCATATACCGGGTAATAAAAACGAGCCGAAAAGAACACACGAAACAGTGTGAAACTGCGTACATTGCGCCAAGCGATAGTTTCTAGGTTTACGATGTCCATAATCAAAAATTTGTGACAGCCCCAAAGCTTGCCACCCACAACAGCACGACATGCGACGCACTTGTCACTCAAATAAATGCTGAAATACAACACACACTGATAAACCTCACCCGGATCGCCTCAATATTCTTAAATTGCACAACTACAGACAAGTATCAGCTAATTGAATCAAGTGCTCAGCATCGTTTTCAGGTTTGCAAGCTGCGCAGAAAGCCACACAAACTTTCACCTCATTTTTATTTAACTAAATCCGAATAATATTATGTCCGAACCAAAACCTGTAAAAAAAGTTGCCCTGCTCACCGCTGGTGGCCTGGCGCCTTGTCTCTCCTCTGCCGTCGGTGGCCTGATTGAGCGTTACACAGAGCTTTACCCGGACATCGAAATCATCTGCTATCGCAGCGGTTATAAAGGTCTGCTACAAGGCGATAGTATCAGTGTAACAGAAGAAATCCGTGCCACTGCAGGCACACTGCACGCACACGGCGGCAGTCCCATCGGCAATAGCCGAGTCAAATTGACCAATGTAAAAGACTGCATCAAACGCGGCTTGGTCAAAGAAGGCGAAGACCCCCTAAAAGTCGCAGCCGATCAATTAACTAAGGACAATGTCGATGTGCTCCACACCATCGGGGGCGACGATACTAATACCACTGCTGCCGATCTAGCAGCTTACTTGGCAGAAAACGACTATGACCTGACTGTTGTCGGCTTGCCAAAGACCATTGATAACGACGTCTTCCCCATCGCTCAAAGTCTGGGCGCATGGACTGCAGCCGAAGAAGGTGCCAAATATTTCGAAAACGTAGTTGCCGAGCACAACGCCAACCCACGCATGCTGATCATCCACGAAGTCATGGGTCGCAACTGTGGCTGGCTGACTGCAGCCACCGCGGATGTATACCGCAAGCGCCTCGACCGCTTGGAGTGGGCCGACGAAATTGGCCTGAGTGCCGAGCGCAAGGAAGTACACGCCATCTTCATTCCAGAGATGGACCTGGATATCCAAGCAGAAGCAAAACGCTTGAAAGCCGTGATGGATGAGCACGACAACGTAAATATTTTCATCTCAGAAGGTGCAGGGGTCGAAACCATTATTAAAGAAATGGAAGCAGCTGGCGAAGAAGTACCCCGCGATGCCTTCGGCCATGTCAAACTGGATGCAGTCAACCCTGGCAAATGGTTCGGCGAACAGTTTGCCAAGATGCTGGATGCAGAAAAAGTGCTGGTTCAAAAAAGCGGCTACTTTGCCCGCGCAGCCCCTGCGAATGTTGAGGACATTCGCCTGATTAAGAGCTGCACCGACTTGGCAGTCGACTGTGCAGTCGTACGTGAAAGCGGCGTAATCGGCCACGATGAAGACGATCGTAACATCTTGCGCGCCATTGAATTCCCACGTATCGCAGGCGGCAAGCCGTTCAATATCGACACACCATGGTTCGAAGAACTACTGGACGCGATTGGCCAAAGCAAAGGCGCCAATATCGCCAAAGCCGGGCACTGAAATCTCAACTGAGTGAGCACTCCACATTCATCCAGGCGCGCTTGGCATCCGCTAATCGCGCCTGCGATGGCAGCGCTCTCAACTTATTGGCCGGCGATCTTACTGATTCAGTTCGCCGCACTGACGGTCGTATTGGCCTACTATTTCATCGATGGTACTGCTGGTCTCTTTGCCACAATTGCGGGATGGAAGCAATCGGGCGGCCTTTACTTTGCTGCAGGCTCAACGATCGTCAGTGGCGGCATTTTACCAGAACTGATTAAGCGGCGCTTTCGCCCCCCCGAAGTATCCGCCCCTGGTATCGGCGAGCTTTGCCATCAATTTACAAT
Source organism: Thalassobacterium sedimentorum (assembly GCF_031127905.1). Lineage (GTDB taxonomy): Bacteria > Verrucomicrobiota > Verrucomicrobiia > Opitutales > Coraliomargaritaceae > Thalassobacterium > Thalassobacterium sedimentorum. The sequence continues at coordinate 187,300 of NZ_JARXIC010000002.1, forward strand.
GTGGGCAACTCTTGGTATCGTAGTCGACTTGATGTATCGCCTACAAAGCCTATACTTCGGCAATGGTACGGATCCAGCAACACTCTTAACCAAGGTATTCGTCGACCAGTTCATATTCACTCCACTGATCAGCCTGCCATGCATTACGCTGTGGTTTGCCCTCAGAGAGGTCCATTATGCCCCCCGTGCATTCGTAGCCTATCTGCGATTCCGCACACTGCTTAACCGTGTACTTCCTTTATGGACGACCTCTTTATGCTTCTGGCCGGTCATGCTCTGTATTGTATTTTCGCTACCTGCTCCTCTGCAATTTCCACTCTTTCTACTAGGAAATGCCGCCTTTAGCATACTAATGATCTTCATTGTACGCCATCAGACTCACTGCGAGTGATACCATCATTAACACATCTGCTCAGGCGACAGCGGCCTGTAAACTATATGCGTGTCGAAAAAGGCCTAATACACCCGAGAAAACACGGTTAGTACTCGCCCCAGCTTAAGAAGTTATATTTCACGGGGAAGTGAACTCGCCTTTAATGACTCCCCCACTACCAATATCAGTAAACGAAAAAGCGCCTAATTGGCGAAAAATCGTCAAAAAATACCAGCAACCCTGCCTCAAGAAGAGTCTCTGGCAAATTGCGAATTCGATGGGTTCCTACATAGCACTGTGGGCAATCATGTATTGTACCGTTTCCTTTTCATGGCCACTCACACTGGGCCTTGCCGTATTGGCTGCGCTTTTCCTGGTACGAGTATTTATTATTTTTCATGACTGTGGACACGGCTCTTACTTTAAATCCAAAAAAGCCAACAACGCAGTCGGTTTTGTCGCAGGCCTGATGACCTTAACCCCTTATCGACACTGGCGCTGGCAACATGCGGTCCACCACGGCACTTCTGGAAATTTGGACGAGCGCGGCATCGGCGACGTTTGGACAATGACAATCAAAGAATACAAAGCCGCCCCACTCTGGCTAAAAATTCAATATCGTCTCACTCGGAACCCCTTCATTCTGTTTGTGCTGGGCCCCCTGGGTCTTTTTATCGTTTACCAGCGTTTTTCCTATAAAATCGCCAATCGTCGCGATCGAATCGATGTCTATAAAATGAACGCCTGCATCGCACTCTATGCGGTAGCAATGAGTCTGCTCTTCGGTTTTTGGAATTTCCTGTGGATACAACTGGTCGTCACAACTGTCTCTGGAGGCGCGGGCATCTGGCTATTTTACGTACAACATCAATTCGAAGATACTTACTGGCGAGCTGGCGATGAGTGGGACTACACCGACTCTGCCATGCAAGGCAGCTCCTTTTACCGCCTGCCTGCGATCTTAAATTGGTTTTCCGGTAGCATCGGCTATCACCACATTCACCACCTCAGTTCACGCATCCCCAATTACAATCTGAAAGCCTGTCACGAATCAGAGCCATTCTTCCAACAGGTACCAGAATTAACACTACGCAGCAGTCTGAAGTCCCTAAAATTAAGGCTCTGGGATGAAGAGTCAGGCAAGCTGGTGGGCTATAGCGCCTTAAAGAATTAGCCAGCTCACAGCAACAGAGAGTGACTTATAAATACTCTGCAATCACAGCTTGCAGTGTTGGACGCATCGCATTCGCTAACTCTGGATTGGCGTATGCGACCCAGCTAACAGGAGTCGTAGTATCCAATGGATAGTCCAACGGCTGACCATTTGGTTTTTCAATCACACAGCCAGACTCCTCCATAATCAGGGCAGTCGCTACGTCATAAGGGTGACAGGAAAGATTAGATAAAATGCCCAATTTAGCAAAAGCCTCAGGACGTAAATCGGCGATAAAGCGATCATGCCCAGCCAACAGTTCGTAAAACTGTCCACCCGTCGAAATGTATTGATCGTTAAATACCAAGGGTGAGGGCGAATCTGCTTGTCCATACAGACGCCCCCACAGTGCTTCCTCCACCTCGCTCAGCAGTGTCAAACCTGCAGGAAAGAAACGGGTGATCGTGCCAAAGGCATGTCGCACTTCAGTGGCACGGCTCGGTTTGAGAACCAACAACTCCGAACGAAATGCATCGCGAACATCCAGTGCAACAGTTCTCACTCCGCCGCCGCGAACAGCACTCACTTGATCCGCTCGCCACTGCCGCGTAGTGGGCACCTCAGTCATCACGGCCACCTCGATATCAGCAATGGTATTGGCCGCCCCACGCTGCGGCGCGATACCGGCAAGAATCCAGGCTGCACGTTTATCATACATAATACCACGGGTCCCATCGATAGGATCGATAATACACTTTAAAGTGGTTTCACTCACTGTACTACCAACGGGAAAGGAGAGTATCTCACCATCCTCCAAGCCCTCCATCACGATTTCAACCGGCCACTCGCTGGGCCAATTAGCTGTAAACCATGCAGTAATGGTTGCTTCTGCAACTCGATCGATCGCATAAATAGTGTCAGCAGCGGTCTCCTCGGAAACAGCCGCGAGCGCCTCAACTGTAGTACGCCCTCGCTCAACCAGAATCGCTTCTAGAATCGCCTGCTCTAAATCGCATAATAGCGTGCGGATCGTTTCCTGATTTTCTTTCACACTGAACAGATGTCCCCTGGGGAGAAGCATGGCAAGGCTATCTCCAGCACATTTTCTGATTGTAGCCATGGAGTGATCCCGCTCCTACTATGTCCCCAATCTCATGGATTTACTGTCAAAAAAAATCACTTTTCGCCACGCACTCGCCCAATGGTACGCCAAGGCTCAGCGTCCACTCCCTTGGCGGACGCAACCAAGCCTCTACCGAACAGTGGTATCCGAGCTGATGGCCCAGCAGACACAGATCAAAACAATGCTGCCCTATTTCGAACGCTGGATGCGGCGCTTCCCCAACTTCACCGCGCTGGCCGAGGCCTCGTCCGAAGACGTACTCAAGCATTGGGAAGGGCTGGGCTACTACAGCCGAGCCAGGAACTTACACAAGCTAGCTCAGCAATACATAGCCGCCGAATCAAAGCCACGGACCCAGGCAGCATGGCAAGCACTGCCAGGCATCGGCCCTTACACCTCCGCCGCTATCAGTTCCATCGCACTTGGCGAAGCCGCCGCGGTGGTCGATGGTAATGTGGTTCGCATCCTCGCACGCCTAAACGACGATGCCCGTGTTTTCAAAAACAACGGCGAAGCCGTAAAGGCCTTCACGACGACCGCTGATGCCCTACTAGATACAGCCAATCCCGGTCAACATAACCAAGCCATGATGGAACTTGGCGCCACGCTTTGTCTCAAACACAAGCCACTCTGCACAGTTTGCCCCGTCGCCACCTTCTGTGCTGCCAAGCGCAACGGCACTCAAGATGCGCGTCCAAAAATCGAGCGTAAAGCCAGCATAAAAATCGAGATCAACCGCGCCTGGGTGCTTCAAGGTGACAAACTATTACTCCACCGCATTGCCGAAAATTCAAGCCAACTGGCAGGCCAATACGAACTTCCCACACTCGAAGCTGTTAGCGCCAAGACAAGTAAAAGACGTCTACTCGCCAGCAGATCGCGTGCAATCACGCACCGCCGCATAAAAGAGCACATTTACCAAACAAAGCCTAAACGAACACTCGACCACTCAATCGAATGGATCGCAGTGAGGGACCTCCCACGCATCACACTCTCAGGCCCACACCGCCGCTGGATCAACGAGCTGATGTCCATGCACAATTCAGTTGCAGGCACACAGTAAACCTCCGAATAGGCTTTCAGTAAAATGCTGCATTCTAAGTTGGACCTTAGGCCCTAAACACCACTAGCTTGCTGCCTAACATGCCAAAGCCTCAAAAATGGACTGCAGATGATTTTGAAATCCGCACCTCTACCATCGAAGGTGCGGGCATGGGACTTTTTGCCAAGCACGCAATCGCAGCAGAAGACACGATCGGCTATTATACTGGTGAGATCATCACTGAGAAAGAATTCCACGACCCCGAACGCCCTTTTTCAGCCTATATTTTGTGGGTCTGCCGCACACACATTATAGTGGGCGAAGGCCCCAAGTCGAACTACACCCGCTACATCAACCACAGTGATACACCCAATGCCTTTTTAATAGTGTCCAGTCGCTGGAAAACTGCTCGCTTCGAAGCCCTGCGCGAGATCCAGGCAGGTGAAGAAATCTTCTTCAACTATGGTGAAGATTACTGGGAAACAGAAACCGCGGAATAGAACGAAATCGAATAAACCCACCACGCAGAACTACTAAAGCTCCATACCGCTCTGATCAATCCTCTACGCAAGCGTCCAGCCCTCGGACAAATCAAAAAAGTAATTAGAAACTTTGAAGCGTATTACTCGATTCGAAGCTAGAACTCCGCACTTTAAGCCATGCCTGTAAGCCTTAACCATTTTACTTCAACGCGTGTTCAAAACGATGTCGATGACGACACACAAAAAAGTCGTCTCATTCAGGTGCCCGCAGGATCAACTGCTTCTTAATTGTATCTGGAACAAACCCGCTCCACTTTGCTCAAAGACCTCAGCTATGAATATACATTCCATCTACACTGGCCTCGATGAGGAACAACGCAGTAGTATTTCCAATCTACCCCGCGGCGACCGCTTAGTGGAACTTGCCACCCTTCGTAATCGTCCCACACGTGAACTAATGACTGAACTGGCCGAGCTCGCCGAAATTCCAGTCATCAAGGATATCGAGTTAATCGAAAATCCAACGGCCACCCTTCCCTTGCGCATGATTCATGAGTATCAATGCATTCCGATCAAGACCGAGGCCAACGATCAATTTGAACAATCAGCTGCCGATCAAAACTCCCCCATTGCACTCGCCACGCTGTGGCCCCCCGACGATGCAATGGATCGCTGGATTTACGCTGTCAGTGGACGCCAAGCCCAATGGTTTATCGGTGACCCCGAACAAATAACTGAAACGATCACGCAACACTTCGGCGTCGGGGCCGGCAGTCTCGACGAATCCGACCTAGTGACCGATGTCTCTGAAAACGATGAAGCCGAAGACGAAGACGCCGCTGTGATCCGCTTCGTCAACGAAGTGGTACAAAAAGCTGTCAGTGATCGTGCCACCGATATTCACTTTGAGCCACATCGCGACGAATTACAAATTCGCTATCGAATAGACGGTGAACTCGTCCCAGTAAGGGTTCCTGACAATTTGATCCGCTTCCAGGGAGCCATTATATCGCGCCTAAAAATCATGGCTAAGCTCAATATCTCGGAAAAGCGCCGCCCCCAGGACGGACGTATTTCCTTCGGATCAGGCGGTTCTGAATTAGACATCCGGATCTCCACCTTCCCAACAATGTATGCGGAGAGCGTCTCGCTGCGTTTGCTCAATCAGAAGTCCAAACCGCTTTCAATGCGCGAGCTCGGGCTAGCCACTGATGAAGAAAAGAAACTCACTCAATCACTCGCCACACCACATGGCATCATCCTAGTCACAGGCCCGACTGGATCTGGCAAATCAACCTCATTGACTGCCTTCATCCGACTGATCAATAAGCCGGAGCGTCGTATCATTACTGTCGAAGACCCAGTGGAATACGAAGTGCCCGGCGTCAACCAAACGCAGGTGCACCCGGAGATTGGGCTCACATTTGCCCAATCCTTGCGCGCTGTGCTACGACAAGACCCCGACGTCATCATGGTCGGCGAAATCCGTGACCGTGAAACTGCTGACATTGCGATTCGCGCCTCACTGACGGGACACCTAGTACTTAGCACGCTCCACACCAATGATGCCCCAGGCGCACTAACCCGCTTGGTCGACATGGACATCGAGCCCTTCCTAATCGCCTCTTCAGTAGAAATGATCATAGCTCAGCGCTTGGTACGCCGTCTCTGCCCAAATTGCTCACAACCTGCCAACTACGACGAACGTCAAATCGCCAGCTTTTTGGCCACCATGCGAATCGATCCCAGCGAAGTTCAATTCGGCCCTCTGGCAAAAGCCGCCTGTGGCTGCGAACGCTGCCGTAAGCTCGGTTTCCGCGGACGCGTCGGTATGTTTGAAATCCTTCGGGTAACAGAAGAGATCCACGAGCACATTGTAAAACGTGACTCTGCTCGCATGATTCGACAAACTGCAGTCGCCCAAGATATGCGCACTTTGATGCAAAGTGGCTGGGCACACGTCAAAAGCGGCACCACCACGATCGAAGAAGTCATGCGTTTCGCTGAATTAGAAAGTGACGAAAAGTAATTTCGCTCACCGCCATAAAGTTTTGGCTCAACACTAATTCAACTAATTCAATCGGCCCGCTTACGCATCTTCGCTTTGGCTTCTTCAAACTTGATACGATTACAGTTACAATGCGGACAAAGTGGCGTATTATAAAATAACACCATCTTTTCGCCCAACTTGAGCGGCCGTTGCTGCCCCAGCTCTACCAAACGCATCGCCGGGCCACAACTTGGCACAATTACACCCAACACATCGAAAAACGCATCGATTGCAGAACCTTTTCCTTTCTTTGACTTTGGCGAATGACGCATACAGCAAAGATAGAACAGAGTTTGATGATTTTCCAATCGTCCTCTGCCTTTTTTTATCGCTCACTTGAGCCTGCGAAACGGTTCCTGCATAAACTGTCACTCGCCTCTCCTATTTTCATTCATGTTTTTTCGCGCTGTCATCCTGGCTCTTTGCCTGCATTCCACTTGCCTGCTGAACGCAGCCGCATCAACAGAACGTATCGAATTCTACTACGGGATTGCTGAAGGGAACTACCTCATCGGCGACCTCAAAGGAGCCGAACGTGGTGTCGAGCAAATGTTACGCCTCGACACCAACTACTTACCTGCACTGACACTGAAAGCACGAGTCATGTTGGACCAAAACAAATCCGCGGCAGCCCTCGTAGCCGCCGAGCGAGCCATCGCACTCCAACCGGCCAAACTCGAATACACCTTACTTAAAGCCTTGGTCTTAGGCCAGATGCAGCGCCGCGATGAAGCCAGCGTGCTTATTCAACAAGTTCTGGACAATGCTCCCCCCACTAGCGATGACGCACGCGTAGCAAATCAACTACTCGGCCTCATACGTATGGCCGAAGGAGAATGGGATCAAGCAGCTGCCGCATTCAATAACATCTACCTAGCAGACCCTGGCACCGCAAGCACCAGCCTTCGCCTCAGTAGCGAAGCCTATCTCGAAAAAGCCCGCACTGAAATGCAAGCAGGCGCTCACGACGCAGCCATAGCCGCCATCGATCAAGCTATTGCTGTCTATCAAAATAAGACCGGCCAAGAAGCCTTGCAGCAGCGCACCGCTCTACGCCTAATGCGCGCACGCTTGCTCACACAGCTAGGGCGCTTCGACAGCGCGATTAAGGACCTACAAGTGCTTAGCGGCCAACAACCTGAAAACTACGAAGCACTCATCACACTCGCCTCACTGTACGCCAGCGTTGAGCGTTGGGATTCGCTCGAAACAGTCATTGAGCCCATCGCTCAACGTCCCGAGCTCAGAGATGTAGCGCTCTACTTCGAAGGTCGCTCGGCACTCGCCAAAAACCGCGTCGGCACCGCGCGCGCAAAATTCGAGGCAGGCATCGATGCCCTACCAAAAGATGCAGACCAACTACGTCGCTCACTGTATTTCTATCGCGGTATCTGTCTGGACAGGCTCAATCGCCGGACGGAAGCACAAAACTCGATACTGGATGCCATCGATGCGGGCTTTCGCCCAGAAACCAGTGAAGAAGCCGTGATTGCCAGCCGCAGCCTTTTGCGCGCGGATCGCGCTAGTGAAGCGATCCCCCTACTCGAAGCGATCACATTGAATCGAATCGAACCGGGCGCAGCGATATGGGCGATGCTCGGACGAGCTCACATCGCCACCGAAACCTTCCCCCTCGCACTCAGTGCCTTAAACGAATCACTTAGCATCGATCCCAATCAGGCCGAAATCCGTGCCTTACGTGGATCCCTACTACGTAAGATTGGAGATCTGGAGGGCGCGCTCGTCGATTACAACGCCGCACGGCAACTTGCCCCCCAAGACCCATCCATTGCCTATGCCAGCGGTCTAGTCTACCTACAAATTGGACAACTAACCGAAGCAGAGAAAAACTTAGCGTTCGCCGCGCAGGCACTTCCAGATAATGCAGGCCTCCAACTACTACACGCCCTGCTTGCCTACGGCCGCGGGGATGTTAGTCGCGCTCGGAGCTCACTACAGACATACCAACAGCAAATTACCCAACAACAAAATCCCAGTGCCAGCTATCTCGACTACCTACTACGACAACATGATCATCGCAACTTACCCGAATTAGACACCGATGAGGTGAGCCAATACTATCTCGGCAACTTCACTCGTAAACAAGCACTTGACGCATCCGGAAGAGCCAACTCCCCAGAACAAGCCCGTCAACAAATGTGCGCCACCGCCTTTTGGCTCGCTCAATTCGAAAAATTAAATGACCAAGTCAAAGCTTATCGTGAACTTCTAGCCATCGCCGTGGAAATCGGCAACCCGGACCTCATTGAGTACCAACTCGCGAAATGGCAGTTAGAGCAACTTCAATAATGCTTCAAATCAAACTGTGCCACGGAATCACTGGTATCGAGCTGCGGCTCGGCAATACTTAAACGCTCCGCAGCAATCCCCTGTGCCGTCATTAAATGCTCGCGAACCGCCTCTGCACGATTTGCCGCCAAATGCATACGTGTGGCATTTGAAAGCTGAATAGCTGGCAGTAAGACTTGCAAGATTTGCTCCCGATCCACTTCGACATCGGCAACCGCAGCTACATCCGCATCCTTAGCACTATTCGCCCATTCGCGATAACGCTTAAACAGCCGTGTTTCATAAAGTTTCTCATCATTAAAATCCGACTCTCCCAATAGCTCTCGGCGCAACTGTGCCTCTGCAAGCGTCTGTTCATCTTCGGACGAAATCTGTGCAGTAATCACAAGCCTCAGCCCTGGACGCTCTTTCAGAGCCGCAGCCAAAGTATTTAAGCGCGTGATCATCGCCGGCGCGAGCTTTGCCGAACCCACATCAAACTGCACCAAGGAGAGGTCTTCATCCCCACTAGCGACCAATCCAGAAAGTAATTTGAAAGGTGCCGTCGCCACATTAGTAATCAATCCCACAATCGCAGTGCGTACAATCTGCCCAATCCCCACCTTGGGATCACTCAAATCTCCCGAAAGCGGCAGCGACAGATCCATCACCCCATTCGGCCCTTTGAGTAAAGTCACCGCAAGGTCCAGCGGTAACTTGAGCGCCCCCTCACTCTCGACCTTATCGCCAAACTCCAACTGCTCAATCCGGATTCGATTACTCGCCTGCAATTGATTTGCCTGAATCTGCCAGTCCGACTCTAAATTAAACTGCCCACTAACAATACGCCGCCCAACGGCCTGCCCGGAATATGACGAAAACGCGGGTAGAGATAGCCCATTTAACGAGGCCTTAAAATGTGTGCTCTCTTTCAAATGGCTGGCATTGAGCCCCCCTTCCAATTGAAAACTACTATCATTAATCTCACCACTAAAAATGAGCTGTGCCGGCTCAGCATCGGAAAGATCCAAACCGAGAAGCTCTAACTCCATGGCATTCATCACCATGTGTGAAACGGGCTGCACACTTTCATCGATCAAACTTAAGTGCCCCTGCCGAACTTCAATCGCATCAATACGGACGGGCTGTCGCACATTTTGAGATTCCTGCGCGCCCACTTCAACTGGAGCGGCTCCACTCTCGGGGGCCAGACCAATCTCAGGCGAACTCTTCTTAGTCACGAGCAGTTCAGGCTGCTCCAGCACCAGCGACTCCAGCGCAAGTGCAAACGGAGAAAGCTGCATACGTAAGCCGTCCAGTCCGAGCTTAGACCAGTTAGCCACTACATTCTCATCATAAATAAACGCAGCATCATTAACTATAACCTCCCCCAGTAAGAATTGCTCACCGGAGCCCGCATACTTCAAATGACCATCAAAGTTGAAAGTACCGCCCTCGATCAAAGTCCCCCCAAAGTGCTGCGCATAAGGCGTCAATACAGTAAGTGGCAACTGTTCAACTTGCAGCACAAGATCTAACTCGGGCCCGGCGGCCGCCACAGTGCCAGCAATATGCGCAGCACCAGACTCTTCGATCAAATAATCTGACGATAATTGAAACGGAGCCTCCAAGTCCGAAGTGAGACCAGTCAGCTGCAGGTGAGGAATCTCCACAACCAGAGATGCCCGTTCCTCAGGCAAGAGATCCTCCCAAACAATACGATAATTACTGAGCTCGAGCTGCTCGATACGATAACTCAAGCTAGGCAGCGTAGCCTCATTCACAGCAGGAGCAGACGCTGTGGGCCCAGATTCCTCAGCTGAATCTGGTCGGGCCAGCAATTGCGTTAGGTTAATCAAACCATCACTGTCACGAGAGACATGTAGCTCGCCAGCTTCAAACTGAATGTGAGCCACATCCAAGGCCATACTCGGGAAATGGAACTCCAGCCCCTCCAGCGTCACGGCATCCAAACTCAGGAATGAATCCTCCTGCCCCAGCGGCTGACAAAGTAGTTCCGTCAATGAAACTTGCCCGTTCTGAATTCGTAATAAATCTTCTAAATTAGAAAGATCGAGTCGGTAATCAAAGCTCAGTCCCAAGAGCGCCCGCTGTAAACGAAAGCGGATAAACTGAGCATAATATGGCGACAAGTCATGCACCGCCAAACCACTCAGCGAAAAAGTCCCTGCACTACGTATTGGTTGACTATGAAAGTCTCCCTCCCAACTCAACAATGCGCCATCATCGGTTTGCGCCACAAAACGCATAGCCGTCTCTCCCTCCACCACTGTAGTCAAATCACGCAACGTAAAATTAATCGGATCCGCAACTTTCCGATAGAGCGACTGAGCCGTTTGATCCACAAATTCAGCGCGTCCCTCGGCCACCTCTAATAAGTCCACACGTAACTCGGGAATTTCAGTTAAATTTAAGGTCTCCACTAACGCACGCCAGTCGCCCGCTGTTGCCGTATTATCAGTGGTCGCCGCAGTGGTGGACATCACGGGCCTTTTCTCATAGCGGATATCAGCTCCCACCAAGCGAACCAAGTCGAACACAGGATAAAAACGGATCAAAGTACTCATACTCACATTGACCTCTGCTTGCTGCCAGGCCAAGGACCAAGCGCCTTCCCGGTCCATCAGAGACAAGCCTTCAACCCGTAAAGAGCCCGAAAACGGATTGATACGAACTGCATCAATCTTGGATTCTGAACTAAACTGCGCCCGCAATTCACTCTCCCCGAAATGCCGAATCAAAGCTGGAGCAATCAAGAACCCAAGCAATGCATACCAAATCAAGAGAGCTCCGCATAGGACCAAGACCTTTGAAAATCGATTCATAGCACCAAATTAAGCCTTTGTCAGCATGATGCAACTCATAGTAAAATTTCCCGAGATCGCAGGCCCATAGCCTTCACGAAGAACGCCTTCAACTGCAATAAAGCCATGCCCACTTTTTCCTTGCACCCACCGGCTTAAGTCACATCTTCCTGCCCTTCAGCGTTAGAGCGCGCTCTGAGAAGAGCCCGTTCCTCGACTTCTCTCTTATCCTTCTGGATAGAAGAGTTCAACGGTTCAGACGGCTCAGTGGCGGTCTGGACGGCTTCGACAAATCGGAGCCCCCAAGTCGTGATCACAGCAATCAAAATAATATGTCAAAATCAGCACCCGTCGGGGATACAACAATCGATAAAGCAGCGATCATTAAAGAGTTCGGTGCCAATGAGCAGGACACAGGTTCTTCTGAAGTGCAAATCGCACTACTGACAGCCCGCGTTAAGCACCTCACCGAGCACTTGCGTGAAAACCGCAAAGACTTTCACTCACGCCGTGGCCTCATCGCGATGACAGCGCGTCGCCGCAAGCTCCTCGATTACCTCAAACGCACCGAATTCAATCGCTACACCGCGATTCTCGAAAAGCTTGGTCTTCGCCGATAGCAAAAAAACTTTTCCAATGCCGGACTTCCCTAGCGGGAGTCCGGCATTGTTCTTTTTCCCTCGTTCTTAATCTTAATCGTAATCCTCTAGTAGTCGAAATTTCGCTTCGCACAGCCTAGCGCACCGCGCGAAAACAGCTTACGTCCGACATTTGAGTCACCGATAAGCAGCAGACTGGCAAAGCCAAACCTGCCACCCAAAAATCCAGATAAGAGGATTACGATTAGGAGTAAGATTAAGAGCTGAAGGTCAGATACCTCACCAGAATCATCGATCCAATATTGAACGTTTCATGTTCGATATTCATCGTTAGCTCCTCTCACAGTATTTTCATCCGAGCGACTCAACCGATTTGAGTCGCGAGCGACAAAGTAAGGTCCGATCCCAGAACAGTCGTTTTGAATGCATAAAGCAAAAAAGACATAGATAATGAAACAAAAACATAACGTAAAAGTTGAAGGGCTCGATATCGAGTTCGCAACAGGCACCCTAGCAGGCCTCGCAAGTGGCGCTGTAACGATCCGCTCCGGCGAAACTGAACTCTTCGTTTCCGCCACTGCAGCGTCTTCTCTCCGCCCAGGACAGGACTTCTTCCCCCTCACAGTCGATTACCGTGAGAAATTTTCCGCCGGAGGCAAATTCCCTGGTGGCTACTTCAAACGTGAAGGCAAGCCTTCCGAAAAGGAAATCCTAACATCCCGCCTCTGTGACCGCCCCCTCCGCCCACTCTTCCCAAAGGGCTTCATGAACGAAGTTCAGGTGATCGGTCTCCTCCTCTCAACGGATCAGCTCAACGAGCCAGATGTGCTGATGGTCAATGCCGCATCTGCCGCGACTCTGATCTCTGACATCCCTTGGAATGGTCCAGTCGGCTGTGTGCGCGTCGGTCAAATTGATGGCGAATTCGTCACCAACCCAAACCACGACGAAATGCTCGACTCCGACCTTGACCTCATCTACGTCGGTTCCGAAACCGAAATGCTGATGATCGAAGGCTCCGCTGAATTCATCTCTGATGAACGCTTCTACGAAGCACTCCAATACGGTCAACAAGCCATTCAGCCCATAATTGCAGCACAAAAAGAGCTCGCAAAGCTAGCGGGTAAAGAAAAGAAGGACTTCCCTCTACTGGTGACTCCTAAGGAAATCGTTGATTTCTGTGAAGAGCACGCAGCAGCTGGAGTCAAAGAGGCGCTCAACTGCGACAGCTACACCGAGCGCAAACTTGCAATCGAAACCATTGCCAAAGAAACCACCACTGCCCTGGAAGCAAAACTTGGTGCCGAAAACGTAAAGGCTGACGATGTCGCACGCGCCTTCGACGAAATCCAAGAGAAACTCTACCGCCAAAATATACTCGAGACCGGTAAACGGGTCGACGGTCGTGGCGCAAAGGATCTCCGCACCATCTCCTGTGAAACAGGCGTGCTCCCTCGCGTGCACGGTTCTGCGATTTTTAACCGTGGTGAAACACAGGCATTGGTCATCTCGACACTCGGTACCAGCCGTGATACACAAGATATCGATGGCCTTACCGGTGGTGCCACCAGCAAGTCCTTCATCCTACACTACAACTTCCCTCCGTTCTCTACGGGTGAAGCAGGTCGTTTCGGATTCACAGGTCGCCGCGAAATCGGTCATGGTGCTCTTGCTGAGCGTTCACTGCTGCCAATTCTGCCTCCTGAAGACGAGTTCCCATACGCCATCCGCGTCGTCTCGGAAGTGATGAGCTCCAACGGCTCTACTTCCATGGCTTCCATTTGCGGCGGTTGCTTATCACTCATGGATGCAGGTGTGCCCATCACTGCTCCCTGCGCGGGCATCTCCACTGGTCTCGTGACTGAAAAAGACGAGAACGGTAAGATCACCAAGAGCGTACTTCTCACCGATATCCTCGGAGCAGAAGACCACTTCGGCGACATGGACTTCAAGATTGCTGGAACTCCAGACGGTATCACAGGCTTCCAACTCGACCTGAAGATTACAGGTCTGCCCTTCGACATTACACTCGAAGCAATCAAGCAAAACCGTGATGCTCGTATGAAGATCCTCGCGATCATGTCTGAGCACATGCCAGAGTCACGCAAAGATCTCCGTGAGCACGCACCACGTATTCACACCATCAAGATCGCTCCCGAAAAAATTGGTGCCCTCATCGGCCCTGGAGGTAAAAACATTCGCCGCATCACCGAGGTATCTGGCGCACAAGTCGACATCAACGACGAAGGCCAGGTTCTCATATTTGCTACAGACAAAGAATCCATGGATCGCGCGATTCTGGAAGTGGATGCCTGCACAGCAGAAATCGAAGTCGGCAAGACCTACCGCGGCATTGTTCGCGGTGTGAAAGATTTCGGTGCCTTCGTCGAATGCCTACCTGGCAAAGAAGGTCTCGTTCATATTTCCGAACTCGCAGACTTCCGTGTCAACAAGACTGAAGACATCTGCAAACTTGGCGACGAAATGGTCGTAAAGTGCATCGGAGTCGAGAAGGGCAAAGTGCGCCTATCCCGCAAGGCCGCACTGGAAGAAGCTAAAGAAGCAGCTGAAGAGGCCGCACCTGAAGCCGAGGCAACTGAAGAAGCCACAGCCGAGTAGCGTCTCGGCGATCTACGTCGCTAAGGTTGAAAATTCCATTCAAAGCGGTCACCGAAAGGTGGCCGCTTTTTTATTACAGCCCACGATGCTGAATTCTGCTATTTACGCCCGATATTGACCAGCTCCCGGTAGAGTGCCTGCCACTCGGCAGCAAGACTGGTGGTGCAAACCGGTACAACTGCACGATTGTACCAATAAGTGGCATTGTCCGCATCCCCCTCAACTCGATGCAAGTAGGCATGCACCCATGCCGCCTCCGCGGTAACCATGTCTTGCACCATCGCATGTGCTTTGGCCCAGTCGCCAGCTTGCTCCGCCTCCAAGGCCTGAATGTATACATTCTTCTCTTCCATAGGAAAAATACTCAGGAAATCTGCGTCACTGCCCATGGCAAGCTCTCACCCGCGCGATAGGGCACGACATCGCCGTAACGTGCTGGCATCTGCAGACCAATTTTTTCCAGCTTAACCAGCTTCGAAGGTGCAGTAAAATTGTGAATGCGTTGAGCATTGCCACTCACAAAAGCTTGTAGATTATCCAGAACATCGTGCTGCTCAAAAAGCTCTACCAATGTCGGCAAACACACCGGTGCGGTAAAGAGCCCTGCCGCACAGCCGCAACACTCTTTCTTCGAGATTGGATGCGGCGCCGAGTCACTGCCAAACATTAATTTGGGATGCGCTGCTAATGCAGCCTGCAATAATGCTTCGCGATCTTCTGGCCGCTTGGCGATCGGCTTGCAGAATAAATGAGGATTCAGCAAACCGCCCGCCACATCATTGAGTGTAATCACCAAGTGATGCAACGTGACAGTGGCATATAGATTCTCATAGCGATCCAACAACTCAACCGCATCACGGGTGGTGATGTGCTCCATGGTAATTTTTAATTTGGGAAACTTCTCTGCAAGCTTGGCGTAAACAGGCAAGAATTCCTTCTCCCGATCCATCACAAAGCCATGTGTTTCTCCGTGAATCATTAGCGGAATGCCCATCTGCTCCATTAAAGCGAAGGTCGACTCAACTTCATCCAGTGCTTTAACGCCCGCCTCACTATTAGTAGTGGCACCAGCAGGGTATAGTTTGATGCCGAAAATGTGTTCGCGGGCCGCTTTCAACTCCGCTTCGGAATATTGACGAAAAAAGAGCATCATCAATGGATCAAAGACGTCATCCCCCTGTGCGGCCTCAATTTCCTTACGATATTGCAGCAGGCGCTCCAAATTATCAACTGGAGGCACTAAGTTTGGCATAATAATGGCCGCCGAGAAATGTTGGGCAGTGAGCGGCGTAACGCACTCCAGCATTGCCCCCTCGCGCAGGTGCAAGTGCATATCGATAGGCGAATTGATCGTAAATTCCATTATGCCAAACTAGTGGATGCAAAAGCAGGATCGCGAATAAAAAAATTACGAAAGCTATCGCGGCTGCCCCGGTGTACCACAGCCAGAATCATTATTCTCATTCGTAAGCTGCACTGATGAAGCCACCTGCTGCCCAAATTACGCAATCCGTTTGGGCTGCAGTAAGTTTGAGCCAGTTTCCTAGCCACGCTCAATACAATTCACTCAATTCACTTGTTTGAAACTGAAATCAGCATTGCGACCGAACGCTTGAGGACATGATTAAGGAAACCGTTAACTTCGAATTTTGGATCTTGAAAGCATACCTGCGAAACAAGCACTACAAGCGCGGAATAAAAATCGAAGAGGCCCCGAGCAGTTCATCCGTAACCGGGTGCCTGATTTCACAGGCCGCATAATTCTCACGACCACCATACTTCGCACGCTTCAAGAGAAACTGCCGAGCGATTTCGCGCGCTTCGACCGAATAGTCTATGGGTACATCCTCCGTCGGCAACCACTTGAATACTAAGCCATCTTCTTCCACTGTTAAACTAACAGCCTCATAGTTCTGATGGCACCAAATCCGCATTTCTGCCCAAAAGGCAGCCTCCCCCTTTTCCGTGCCCAAGCGATACCTCGAGCTTGCCTTTGAGCCTAAATCAACGGTGACTGGCTGCACATCATATTGTTCACTATACTTCCCTTTGAACCACCCATAAAAATCAGTTTCATACACTGATAAACTTAGATAATTTCCATCAATACGACAAAAAATCTCCCCTCCCGAGGAGACAGCATCCACTTCAAGGGTCACTCCCTTACGAAACTCCATAAAACCATAATCTTTGCCATTATAACGGATCGGCACGCGCACATCTAACTTTAAGCGTAGCGTGTCCGGCCACAAGTGGCGCTGTGCCGCAATTTCCTTAAAGGTAATAATTGGCAACGGCTCCGGATCAGGCGTCACAAGTGGCTCGGGATCAGGCACCTCCGCTACCGTCACAGGCTCTTCCGCAACAGGCAGCTCAGTCACCACTGGGACTGACTCGTCCGGTGTGACCGACTGAGACTTGGGCTCAGGTAATCCAATCGCCACTCGAAGTGATCGTGCGAGATCCGAATCTTCCGTCTTCGCTGCCCAAACCACGACAATTACGCAACCAGCCCCCAATAGCAAAAAGACCAATAGCGTTTTTAAAAGTGCGACACGTTGCGCTTTGTTTTTTCTTTTCAAAATAACACAGTAACGTTTTTTGCGAATTCAGTCAAGAGGTCAAAAAGACTCAATTCAACGCAAAGTAGTGAAGACGGCCTTTAGCAGATAGTTTAATAACTCTCAACAGTATCTACGCTGCCACCTCATTGTTTTCAGAGTATAAAAACACACAAACAAGAAGCACATGAACGCGTATCATATAACTATTGCTGTGGAATACTGCCTGAATTCCAATCTAAACGACGATTATTAGCGACAGAGACCAATCTATGCGATAGACATACCTCGCAGACATCCGCAAACGGCGAATGTCTGAGAATAAAATAAGACACACAAGTAATATGAGCACAGGAAATGTAAAATGGTTCGACGCCGAAAAGGGCTACGGATTCATCACTCCAGAAGACGGCGGCAAAGATCTCTTTGTCCACCATTCTGAAATCAAAATGGACGGCTATGCCTCCCTAGAAGACGGCCAAAAAGTATCCTTCGAAATCGGCAGCGGCCCTAAGGGTCCCTGCGCGACAGAAGTCGCCCCCGCCTAACCAAACAGAAACCATTTATCACAAAACGCGCTCTTAAAATGGAGCGCGTTTTTTTTGGGCTCCGGTTCGCGGCAAGCTGACCCGGCTGGATATGCGCTCCGACTACGACTCTCAGCACTACAACTCCAAGTAATTATACAAATTCTAAGAATGATATGACTAGAAAGAATGCTTCCGAGAGCTAAGGAGACAAGCCTGCTAGCGTTTGAGTTTAAACTTTTTTCGAAGTGATATCAGAGCTGCAAGGGATCAACCGCAAAATACTGACTTGCATTCAAAAATTCCCCTTGCGCATCAAGCCATGCGGGATCTTGCGTAATTTCCTTCATTGATTTCTCAACGTTGTTACAAAACAGATATACCTTGGGTCCCAGGCAAATGTATGCATCCATTCCAATGCCGTCCCCCTCTCGGGTGAAGCTAAACTCACCTCCCAGCTCAGTCTGTTCATGCGTTAATTCCTGACGCAAAAGCAGGGTACTATCTGCAAATTCCTCCATAAAAGCTTCGCGGCGTGGCCCCTCGTAATAATGTAACTCTGGAGACTCTCCTGCCAAACTTACAATGGCTAATTCGTCAAAAACCGCACGTCCATAAGCGGCATTCAATAATGTAAAGGATTTCTGAATGCGAGCAGTCGCGGCGTTTATGTCCATTCATGGATCAAAAATGAACTGCAGGCTGGGTTCAAGAATGATAAAAAATTTCTGCACAGCCAAAACAATCTCCAGTCAAATTTTCAAACTAACAATGGCGCACTGGCCACGCTAGCTAAGACCTCGCCCTCTTCGATAGGATAGCCGCGCAGAAAATCCGGCGCGGGCAACATGCGTCCCCCGGGACGTTGCAATTCATGCAGCGAAACCACCCCCTCAGCTGTGGCTACCTCGACGCTGTCACCGACTGCCACCACTGTGCCCGGCTGCGCACGACTGCTGCTAGTGGATACCGTGCAGCGCCCCACTTTCACCCGTGTCTCCCGATGATCGAAGTAGGCTCCCGGCCAGGGTGTGAAGGCACGCAGGCGCGCATCCAAACCGGCCGCGGATTGATTAAAGTCGAGCGCGCCATCTTCTTTCGATATTTTGCGACAGAAAGTAGCTTGGCTCACATCTTGGGGCACAAAATCAAGCTGCCCGCTCAGCGCCGCAGCCAGGTCGCGCTGTAGCAGCGGCACCACAGCCTCCCCCACCTTGGCGCGCACTATGGGACTGGTGTCGGTGCTTTCAATTCGCACAGATTCACGATCGGCGACATCACCGGCATCCATTTCTTTCACGATCTGCATCAGGCAGACCCCGGTCTCCTGCTCCCCGAGCGCGATGGCGGTCTCGACAGGCGAGGCGCCCCGATAGGCGGGCAAGAGGGAGCCATGAAAATTCAACATTCCATGTGTGGGCGCTTCGCGCACCGACTTCGGCAAGAAGTGCCCATAGGCCATCACAAAAGCCAGCGCGACCGACTCCGCGCGCAACCACTCCGCCAGCGCGGCGTCGGGCTTGTCTGGCTGCAAGAGCTGGATGCCCTGCTCGCTGGCATAGGCCGCGACGGGATTTTGCTGCAGCTTTTTACCGCGCCCTTGCCGGCGGTCGGGCTGGGTGACGACCGCCGCCAGCGTGCACAACTGCGAGCCCTGCTCGACTAGATAACGCAGCCCCGGAAGACAGATGGCATCGGAACCGAAATAAACGATTTTTGGTAGATCAGACATAGAAAAAATCAGTGCTAGAGGAGTTCTTGTTGGCCCATGTTCTCGCGCGCGGCGTCGGAGGCGCTGCTCTGTAAAAAGAGCCAGCGCAAGGTGGCCTCCGCCAGCGTCGGCTCCTCAGAGAGACGACGCAAGAGCAAGGCCGAGGCGAGCGCATCATACAGCGCACAATGATAATGACGCCGCTCGGCCGGGCAAATCACCACGGCCTGCGCATCCAGCGCCGCTTGCAGCTCAAACAATGTGATCAATACCTGCAGCTTATGCTGCTCTAACTGCGGATAAATACTGCGGTAGATGTAGAGCGTGTCCAACCAAGGGCCCCAACTGGTGGTGCTTTGCCCCGGCTCCGAAAAGTTGGGCGAAGTGCGCGGATAGGACCAAACCGCGCGCAAAAAGCCGTCTTCCACTGCAGCATTGTGCGCGCAAAAAGGGCCCGTCTCACGCAGCCGCGCAAAGAGCGGCCACTCCGCATCGAAGCGTGCCTCGCCCGCGGCACGGTCTTCAGAGATGCCATGTTGTCCACGGTCGATGTCGGTGATCGTGCCGATGGGTGCACAGATCCGCGTCTGCGAAGCGACAATCTCGCCCTGCTGCAGCGTGACGTAGCCGTATTCCACGACCCCGCTCTGGCGGCTGCCTTCAAAATCAATGACATGGATGGGAGTTTCGAACATGAGAAATTAATATGCGAGCGCAGGCTAACTCGGAGGCAGCCCCGCGCAAGCGCAGAGACTGTCCTTTGCTTTTTTCGCAGGGGTTTCACTGGTAAGCCCCTAGGTTTATGAATTTGATATTTGATTCACGCACACAGTCGTTCAAACAATATTCCTACTTCCAACTTCTCACTTCTCACTTCGTGTTTCAACTCATCCTCAGACGTCTACTGCAAGCCATCCCCACATTGTGGGTGATTGCGACAGCGACCTTTGTCCTGATGCAGCTCACGCCGGGAGGGCCCTTTGACACGGAAAAAGATATCCCGGAAGAGGTGCAGGCGCTGATCAATGCCCACTACGGCTTGGACCTGCCAATGCATGAGCAGTATCTACGCTTTCTGGGGCAACGCTTGCGGGGCGATTTCGGGCCTTCTTACAAATACGCAGGCTGGGATGTGGACGAAATTATCGCGCAGAGCTTTCCGGTCTCATTGGAGCTGGGCTGCTACGCGCTGCTGGTCGCCTTGGCAATCGGCACCCCCATCGGCGTGTTCGCCGCGCTGCGACACAAGCGGCCGTCGGAAACTGCACTCATGGGCTTTGCCATGCTGGGCATCTGCCTGCCGGCCTTTGTGCTGGGGCCCATCCTGATCATGGTTTTCAGTATGCAACTCGGCTGGTTCAATCCCTTTGGCTGGAATACAGCCAGTGACCGGGTGCTGCCCTCAATCACGCTGGGGCTCTTTTATGCAGCCTACATCGCGCGCTTGGCACGCAGCGGCATGTTGGATGTGATGCGGCTCGACTATATTCGCACTGCCCGCGCCAAAGGTTTACGCGAACGTGCGGTGGTGCTGCGGCACGCGCTGCGCACTGCGCTCTATCCGGTAGTCGCCTACCTGGGGCCCGCTGTGGCAGGACTGATCAGTGGCTCCTTTGTCGTGGAAACCATCTTTTTCATCCCCGGGCTGGGCAGTTTCTTTGTCAATTCCGCCTTCAACCGCGACAGCACCATGGTGATGGGCACCGTGCTGTTTTACGCCGTGCTCATTTTATTTTTCAACCTACTGGTGGACCTCATTCAAATGTGGATGAACCCACGCACCCGCCATGACTAAGCTCGAACGCGAACAGACAGCGACCGACGCACGTTCACTGGGACGCGACGCCTGGGAGCGCCTGTGCGCCAACCGCATGGCACGCATCGGCGGCGGACTCTTTATCGGCATCACCCTACTCTGCTTGATCGGGCCCTTTTTTGTGCCCTACTCGCTGGAAACCACCCAGTTGGCCTACGGCGCACAGCCTCCTTCTTGGTCACACTGGTTTGGCACCGACGAACTCGGTCGCGACTTACTGATACGCACTTTGATTGGCGGGCGCATCTCCATCGGCGTCGGCTTCGCCGCGACCGCGGTGGCGCTGCTGATCGGAGTCGTCTATGGTATGATTGCCGGCTACTACGGCGGCCGTATCGAAGCCGCCATGATGCGCTTCGTCGACACGCTCTACGCACTGCCCTTCACCATTATCGTCATTTTGCTCACCGTCCTGCTCGGCCGCAGTATTCTATTGATCTTCCTAGCGATCGGCGCGGTGGAATGGCTGACCATGGCCCGCATCGTGCGCGGGCAAACCAAGGCGCTGCGCAAGCAGACTTTTATCGATGCCGCCATCGTAAATGGCGTGCCGACTCGCCGCATTCTAGGCCGGCACATATTGCCCAACCTACTCGGGCCGGTGATTGTCTTCACCACCCTCACCATTCCCGCCGTGATTTTATTGGAATCCGTGATCAGCTTCCTCGGCCTCGGCGTGCAACCGCCAATGAGCTCCTGGGGCATCTTGATCAACGAGGGCGCAGTCAAACTCGACATCTACCCTTGGATGTTGATCTTCCCCGCAGCCTTTTTCTCGCTCACGATCTTCGCGCTCAACTTCGTGGGCGACGGCCTACGCGACGCCCTGGACCCCAAGGACTCGGGCGATTCCTAGGGAAACCTAGCTAGAAGCCCTTCTTGCGCAGAACCTCTTCAAGCTGAGCTTGGAAGGACTGCACATCTTCGGGGCTAGGACGGTATTCAGGGTCATCGCCTGGAATCAGGCCAAGCTGTCCTGCAGCGCTGAGTTGCCAACCAAGGCTGACGCCATCGCTGAACTTCACCGTGCCACTGACCAGCGCGCCCGGGCGCATAATCGCATCCACATCAACAAATACAGAGCCATCGCCCCCCTCATCGACAAGTTCCGCCTCGGCGTTTTCGGTTTCCGCATCGGCGGCGTCTTCACCCGCTTCCGGCTCGTCTTCCACCACTGCGATATCCAAGTCGTCGACCAAGAAACGCACATCCATATAAGTCATGGAAATTTCAAATTCTTCGAGCAGCGCTCGCTGCACATCGGCCAGCGAGCGGCCTGCTTGAACCCATTGTGTAACTGAGGCTTTTTGTTCGTCGGTAAGTTGCATAATCGGTCAAGTTGAAGATGGCGTGCCGCTCGTCAACCACGAAGCAGGAAATTGCAGACGAGAAGACAGCATCTGGCCCCTCGCTGCAAAGAACGAGAGAAGGGCCTAACCAAAGACCTGTCGCTTCAACCCATTGATCACAGACAGATCGCCCCAATCGGCACCCCGTAGAGCATTCACTTTCGGCGGGTGCTTTCGGCCCTTCTCCATTTGCCAAGCCCCCACGAAGCCATGGACAAATTCCTGCGAGCCAAAAATGGCTCCGTCCGTAAAGTAGCGCACACGACAGCGCAGGATCGCAGGCTTACTAAGACAGCCATCCTCTTGCTCCAATACCTTCAGAGCTTGCTGACGCGTCATCTCAGGCAAACCAGACTCCGCAGCCCGTTTACCAAAGATCAACAAGCGATGTGACTTCAAAGCCCCCGAGACTGCAGCCTCACCGCTCTGCCTCTGGCCAAGATAATCCCTCCAAACTCCAAGCAAGCCCTCTTGCGCTTTCTGATCGCCCGCGACTGCCTCCGCATAGCCACAAAAACGATAATCCTTCGGATCTTCAACGATCCCCGCCCGCACAGAATTCAAATCAATATAGGCCGCCATCGTTTGCAGCGGGTTCCCCTTCCCTTCGACAAGAACCGACTTAAAACGCTCCGCCCATAATGTGCCGTAGCGCTGATGCGAGCGATTATACCACACAGAGAAGCGCTGCTTCACCGCCTTCATAAACTCGGAAACATCCCCCATTCGCGCGCGGAGTTTCCGGCGAATGACCTCTGCATCCTCACCGCCCGCCTCAAGGGTCTTTACCATCTGAGCAACCGAAGCTTCCTGATACTTCGTAGGCTTAGGGTAAAGAATCTTATAGCGGCGCATCAGCTCGACATCAGATACCTCCTGCCCATCAAACACACGCACCAGCACGTGAAAGTGGTTCGACATAATGCAATAAGTTAAGATCTCAACCCCCGAAAATTCAGCCACTTGCCACAGCATCTTACGCAAAATCTCTTTCTCCCGGTCCTGCAACAAGCGCTCACCATTCACAGTGCGAGTCATACAGTGATAAACGGCACGGCTCCCACTCACCTTTGTCCTTCGAGTCCTCATATATAAATGAAAATGCCACAACCACGGCATTTCGTCAACATTATTTAGCCTGTCCCTTATTTTAGATACTGTCCCTTCTTTAGATATGTCCCTCTTTTAGATATGTCCCTCTTTTAGATAACAACGTCCCCCACAAAGCTGCTCAAGTAAACGCATGCTTAGCCGAACATCCACATGGGCACACCCACTTTACTCCAACTTACAGCTACCTGGCTCAATCAGGTAGAACGATCTTCAGAAGTTTGCTGAGATATTTATGGGAAATCACTCGTGAATTGTCGTTTAATTGTAGCGAATTGGCGAAGCTATTTCGAGTTGAGGCGCGCTACAACCGACGCTCGAAACCGCTTCGTGGACTTCTCTACACAATCAGGTGTTTTCTTAGACTTCTTCTGAACATGGCTATAATGATTTTCACAGCGCTTGCTGTGTGCGATACTTGGTGGGTGTCATGCCGGTGTCGCGTTTAAAGCTGCGACTGAAATGCGGGGCGTTACAAAAGCCTGTGAGCGCGGCGATGGTTTCGATGGGTTCTTGGGTGGTACTGAGGAGTTTGCGCGCTTCAGCGATGCGGCTGCGGATTAAGTATTCGCGTATGCTGCTGTGCATTTGATTGCGGAAGCGTAGCTCTAAGAGGCGACGACTCACCCCGAGGTGCTCGGCGATTTCGAGGGTGCCGATGGAACGGCGCAAATGAGTAGCGATGTAAGCCAGCGCTTGCCTGACCAGCGGGTCGGTGGCGGCCAAGGCATCGGTGCTTTGGCGCACGGTGATGCCTTGCGGGGGGATCAACTTGAGGCGCTCCGCGAGGGGCTCGCCCTTTATGATTTGATCCAACATGGCGGCTCCTTCGTAGCCGATGCGCGCAAGATCGTAGCGCACACTGGAGAGCGTGACCCACTGACTCTCGCAGATCAGTGCGTTGTCATCCGCCCCCAAGAGTGCGACGTCGTCGGGAATGCGCAGTCCGGCTTCATGGCAGAGGTGCGCCAACCAGGCGGTATCGTAATCGCTTTTAGTGTAGATGGCACAGGGCTTGGGTAAATCCAGCAAGCGCTGTGTGATGTAAACGGGATCCTGCGCCTTGACGGTATCGAGTCGCACACAATCAATACCGGCAGCGGCCAGTGTGTCACGATACGCCTGATAGCGGGTACGACTGACTGGGTTGATCGCCAGCCCGAACCAGGCGCAGTTCTGGTGCCCGAGTGCTATAAAATGCTCCGCACCGAGGTGCCCCAGCGCGGTATTGTCCGCAGCCACCCGGGGCAGATCAATGTCTTCGCGCCAGATCGACAGGTCGACCGTCGGCACATCGGCTTTCAAAACAAATTCTTCCAGCTGACGACTGAAATTCAGCGAGGTAATGATGCCGTCGCCCTTCCAGTGCTCGGGCAGCTGAAAATCCTTGAGAATGCTGACGTCCAAGTGCCAGCCATGCTGCCCCGCATAACGTGCGATGCCTTCATGCGCGGCTTGGTCGTAACTGCCCAAAACCATCAAAATATGCTTCCTGCGTGCCATTTGCGCAAAAGTGCAAATCTTTCTAGGAATATGCAATTTTTATCTTAAAGGCCTGCGGCGTATGTTGATCGTTTTTACACAATCCCGGTCGTCCTTTCGAAAGTAGAGGCACGGCTGCAATCAATGTCCCCACAACTAGTTCTCTTATGGCTATCGATATCAAATCCCCTGACTCATGTGAATACGGCTGCATCTCGCTCGGCGAGGTGATGCTACGCCTCGATCCCGGCGAAGGCCGCGTCCACACCACGCGTCAATTTACAGCCTGGGAAGGCGGCGGCGAATACAATGTCGCCCGCGGCTTGCGTCGCTGCTTTGGTCTGAAGACCGCGGTGGTCACTGCGTTTGCGGACAATCCTGTCGGTCGCTTGGTAGAAGACTTCATTCTACAAGGCGGCGTCGACACTGACTTCATCAAATGGGTGGAATACGACGGCATCGGCCGCGAGGTGCGCAACGGCCTGAACTTCACCGAGCGCGGCTTCGGCATCCGTGGTGCTGTCGGCTGCCCTGACCGCGGCAACACCGCCGCCAGCCAGCTCAAGCCCGGCGACATCGACTGGGAAGAGATCTTCGGCAAGCGCGGCGCACAGTGGTTCCACACTGGCGGCATCTACGCAGCGCTCAGCGCCACCACGCCAGACGTCGTCTTGGAAGCAGTCAAGTGTGCGAAAAAGCACGGCACCATCGTCAGTTACGATTTGAACTACCGCCCATCACTCTGGAAAGACTTCGGCGGCCTCGCCAAGTGCCAGGAAGTGAATCGCGAAATCGCACAATATGTCGACGTGATGATCGGCAATGAAGAAGACTTCACCGCCTGCCTCGGCTTCGAGGTCGAGGGCGTAGACGAGAACATCTCCCACATCCCAGTGGAAGCCTTCAAAAAGATGATCGGCACCGCCATCAAGCAGTTCCCAAACTTCAAGGCCACTGCAACCACCTTGCGCGCAGTCAAAACCGCCACTGTCAACGACTGGGCCGCCATGGTTTGGCACGACGGCGAATTCTACGAGTCCATGCAGTTCCCGGAATTGGAGATCATGGACCGCGTGGGCGGCGGCGACAGTTTCGCCTCGGGCCTGATTTACGGTTTCCTTTCCGAAAACGATCCCCAGGAAGCGGTCGACTACGGCTGTGTGCACGGCGCCCTCGCCATGACCACTCCCGGCGACACCACCATGGCCTCGCTCAAGGAAGTGAAAAAGATCAAAGCCGGCGGCGGCGCTCGCGTGGATCGCTAGAGAACATCGAACGTTGAACTTCCAACGTCCAATGCTGAACCTTGCTTCAGCACTCAAATCTAGTTTCTAAAATCTCTCATTCAAAATTCAAAGTTGGACCTTGGATGTTCAACGTTCCCCCATGTCTGATCTACAGAAATCCCCTGTCATCCCTGTCATCGTGCTCGACGATGCCAACGACGCCGAACCACTCGCCGAAGCGCTGCTGGCCGGTGGCCTCAACATTATCGAAGTCACCTTCCGCACCGCGGCTGCAGCGGAATCCATTGAGCGCATCGCGAAGGCCTTCCCAGAAATGCAGGTCGGCGCTGGCACCGTGGTGACGCCCGAGCAAGCCAAGCGCGCGATCGATGCCGGCAGTAAGTTTGGCCTCGCACCGGGCACCGATCCGGAAACGATCGCTTATTTCAAGCAACAAGGGGTGCCCTTCATCCCCGGCATCATGACGCCCAGCGACATCCAAGCCGCCGTCAAAGCAGGCTGCACTTCGCTCAAGTTTTTCCCCGCAGGCGCAGCGGGCGGTCCCAAGCTGCTCAAAGCAATGGCCGCACCCTACGCAAACCTGGGCATTAAATTTTGCCCCACAGGCGGCGTGACGCTCGACAACATGAACGACTACCTCTCGCTACCCGAGGTCTTCGCCATCGGTGGCACATGGCTCGCCACCAAAGCGCAGATCCAAGCGAAAGAATGGGGCACCATTACCCAGCAGGTGAAAGACGCACTGGCCAAGTCCGCAAAATAAAACTGGTCACAGCGACTCATGAAGCCCCCCCTGGACTCGCACGGGCTTCAGTTTCAATGATTCGCAGCCCAGCTACTCACAAGATATACCGCTTGACCGCTTAGAGAGCGCTTCTATGTTGCCAGCATTCACCTATAATTTACTGCCGCGCACATCTATGAAGCACCTTCTCAACCTGAGCACTCTAATTCTCTCCATCGGCCTGCTCCAGACCAGTCTGCATGCGCAAAATGATGCCGACCCGGAACTACTTCGTTTGGGGAATGGAATCGCCGCCATGGCGGAAGGAGAAATCATCACAGTCGAAGAACTACGCCGTGAACTTGAGCCCATCATTCCAAGACTGCGAGTGGAATCAAAGAATGCTCAAGAATTCTCCAAACGCGTCGACGATCTCAGTAAAGAAGTTCTGCAAAATATGATCGACCGCATCATCATCGTAAAGGCGGCCGAAGAAAAAGGGATCATGATCCCCCCCTCCTATATTGAGCAGGAATATGATGACGTCATTCAACGCGACTTCGGTGGCGATCGAGGTCGCTTTCTGGAGTATCTACGAGCGCGCGGAGAAACCGCTCGCGACTTCCGCAAAGACATTTATAAGCGTGTAGTAGTCAACGTAATGCGCCAAGACACTCGCCGCTCTCAATCGGAAGTCAGCCCTGAGCGAATCGAGGAATTCTACGTCAAAAACAAGATTCGCTTCTACCAATCCGAATCTTTGCACCTGCGCCAAATCATCCTCACCCCCATCGCAGACGAGGGTCTGGTGACGCTACGTCAAACCGCAAATAAAGTCATGAATGAGCTAAATAGCGGCGCTAACTTCGGCGATATGGCACGCAAGTACAGTCAAGATGAAATGAGCCGCAACGGAGGCGACTGGGGCTGGATTGAACGCAAAGACATCCGCAAGGAACTCAGCGACGTCGCCTTCTCACTACAGGAAGGTAGCTATAGCCAGCCCGTAGAAATCAATGGCACCATCTTTATTCTCTACGCGGAAAAGAAACGGGACGAAATGATCCAGCCGATTGCGCAGGTGCGAGATATTATTGAAAACGTATTAATCGGCGAGATCGCCCGCGAGACGCAAGAAAAGTGGCTGCAAGACGTGCGCAACGAAGCTTACGTGCGCTACTTCATGTAGTCGACTCGCTCCAGGCCTAACTCAAGCCCTTTCGCTGCGCTCTTTCTCAGTCTTAAGGCGTAGCTGACCACAGGCCGCCTCGATATCGTGGCCTTTCTCGCGACGGATCGTGCAGGAAACTTTCGCCTTACGCAGCGCCTCCACAAAGGCGTCCTGGCGGGGCACACTGGGGCGTTTCCACGGCAAGCCTTCCACTGTATTATAAGGAATGCAATTCACGTGAGCGTGAAGCTCGCGGGCAATTTTAGCCAATTCACGCGCCTGCTCCATGCTATCGTTGACGCCCTCGATGAGAATAAACTCAAGCGTCAACATACGGCCATGACGCTGTTGAAAGGCCTTGGCCGCAGGGATCAATTCCTCCAGCGGGTACTTTTTATTGACCGGCATAATCTGCTGCCGCACCTCATTCGTGGCCCCATGCAGCGAGATCGCGAGCCGCACTGCGATCCCCTCTTCAGCTAGCTTCAAAATCTGCGGCGCCAGCCCAGAAGTGGACACCGTGATACGGCGCGCCCCAAAATTCAGGCCCCAGTCCGCATTCAAAATACGGATGGTGCGCACCAGCGTATCGTAATTCGAGAGAGGCTCGCCCATGCCCATGAACACGATATTATCAAAGGAGGCAATCTCCTCACGAGCGCGATCCGTATGTGCGTCCTCGCGACGGCAGATATGCATCAATTGCGAAACCACCTCCGCAGCCATCAGATTGCGACGAAAGCCCGCCAAGCCGGAGGCACAAAATTTACAACCATACGCACAGCCCACCTGGATCGACACACAGACTGTCTTGCGCGAATTTTCCTGCCCCACTCCCGTCTGCGGCGCGCGAATCAAGACCGTTTCAATCAAGGACTTGTCTTCCAGCTCCAGCAACAGCTTCTGGGTCACATCATTGGAGCGCTTATCGATCACAGGCGCCGTCGGATACAAGATGAACGTGTCATCCAACCAAGCACGAAAATCCTTGGGCAGATTCGTCATCGCATCCCAGGAATCGACGCGCTTTTTATAAAGCCACTCCATGACTTGCTTGGCACGAAAGCCCTTATAGCCCGCCGCTTCAATCTGCGTTTTCAGGCTTTCGAGAGTTTCGCCAAAGAGGCTCGGTTTTTGAGGTGTAAATCGCACGCAGGGGAACTTGCACGGTTTATTCAGAAATTCCACTGCAAATTTCGTGTTGCAAAAATCAGATAGTGCTCTAGCGTTCACATATAAGATCATGAGTGTCATTTATTCAAGCAATCGCCGTATCAAAGACATGCTGGCGAGCGAGCGTCCGCAAGAGCGCTTGGAAAAGCTTGGAGTGGAAGCGCTCAGCGACCGCGAATTACTAGCGATGATCCTACGCAGCGGCCCTCCTGGTGTGGATGTGGTGAGCATGTCTGAAGAACTGCTCCACAAGGCTGGCAGCCTCACGCATCTACTGCGCTGGGCTGCCAAGGATTTTCAGCAGATACGGGGCATCGGCAAAGTGAAGGCACTGCAGCTGATCTCCGTGATGCAATTCGCCAAGCGCATCTTAACCGAAGACATGGGCAACGAGGTCATCTTCGACAGCTCGGCCATGGTTGCCCGCCATTTTCGTCCATTAGTCGCGGGCGAAGAAATCGAACGCTTTTGGGTGCTCTGCCTCGACCGCAAGAACCGCCTAATCAAGCGTGAAGAAGTGACCAAAGGGACGGCTACGAATTGCCTGGCGCACCCGCGTGAAGTCTTTCGCGAGGCCATCAAGCAAGGCGCCACAGCCATCATCGCCGTGCACAACCACCCCAGCGGCGATCCAGCCCCCAGCCGCGCCGACATACAAGTCACACGCCAACTGCGCGAATCCGCCAAAGTCATCGGCATCGACCTGCACGACCACGTCATCGTCGGGCACAAAGCCCACGACCCGCAGGGTCTCGGCTACTACAGTTTCAACGAAGCCGGCCTCATCTAGCCTCCGCCCTCAAGTCCCCGCCCTCGAGTCCCCGCCCTAAAGTCCTCCGCCCTCACGCCTCAAGTTTCAGCCCTGCGGCTTCTGCACCACCCAAAAGCGGCAATCATCAGAAAAGGCTTCCACCTGCGCAGACTCTTGGCCCAGTTCGCTGCGCATGACAGAAGCTTCGACACGGAAGCCCACTTTTGCCAGCAGCGCCTGCATCTCGGCCACGGTCGGCACATGCATAAAGTGCGCCCCATGATCGGTCGCCTCAGTGCGATCGCCAAAGTCATCCAACTCCGCCTTTTCTGTGCCGTACTCCCAGCGCAGGCTTTCAGCCTCCCAGAAGTCGCGATGCGCCGAACGCTCACGATCATGCGAAGTAAAAACAAACCAAGCGCCCGGACGAATCACCCGCAAAATTTCCCGCAAGGCCTGTTCCCGCTGCGCGAGCTGCGGGATCTGCATCAAACCGTTAAAACCAAAAATCGCGCCATCAAACAGATTATCCTCGAACTCTAACTGCGTGGCATCGCACACCCGGCAGTGCATCGCATACTCCAGACGCTTAGCCAACTCGCGCGCCTGCGTCACCATACTGCGCGAATAATCCGTAGCCAACACATTCCGGTAGCCCAGCTCATACAAACCAAGCGTAATACGCCCCGCGCCACAGCCCAATTCTAGCAGCGAATCCTGCGGCGAAAAGACACGCGTGAAAATTTTCTCCTCCGACGCCCAAAGCCCCAGATCGGCCGCAGCTTGCGCGTAGTAGTCCACGACACCCTCCGAATCAAAATATGCTTTTACCTGTTGTACGTCCATCTCACAGAGTCAATATCTAGCAGCGACACAGGCAAATCGAAATCAAGAGAGATTCCACCCCGATCGACACGCCTCTCGAACCGCAGCCTAATATTTACAGGCGCACAAAAACTTTGTAGGGTTGCCAGCGGAACGAAAGCACCCATTTTCGTGACTCACTTGACTCATGTTGGCTCTAATTAAGACAAGCACCCTGCTAGTCATCGCGCTCCTATTCGCGACGGCGGCCCTGCTCATTCCCTCGCACCTACGCTCGATCGACCTCGTAGTGATCGAATCCAATGCCCAAAATGGTCGTGCGGTCCGAGCGGTGCTCGACGAAACCATCAGCTCTGCACACACGGGTTCGACCCTGCGCATTCTAAATGCCACTCAAGTGTCCCCTACAGTTGCACAAGCTTACCAAGCGCAAATCCAAGCATTAGTAGAACAATACCCAAGCCTACGTGCCAGTGGTGGCCCGGACCGCAGCTTCGAAGACTTTTTAGCCCTAATACAGTTCGCACCCAGCACTGAAATCGAACCTTTAGCGCTACTGCCACAATTACTACCTCGCAGCGAGCGTGCCTCCCTCAGCAATATGCTAAAAGAATCAAGCAATGCCAACGTCGCGGCCCTGCTTGATGCTCGCGACCTACCTGGTCTAATTCGTCTGCATCCCGCCAGTCACGCAGCCGGCGCGCCTTACGACGCGGGCATTCTAACTCTCAGCCTATTAATCGAGGGCGGACACTTCAGTCCAACACTCGCACAACAGATCGGGCAAACAGCTGCACAAGCCAAACTGGGCACACCGACCGCGGTGCACGCACTGGAAGATTTTGCCATCGCCACCCTCTCACTCGGGCGCCAACTCGACCATCGCTCATTAGCCGACTTGGCTAGTATCACAGGCAGTCTGGCTGATTGGGGGCGGATGGGCACTCTCTTTAGGGCACAACCAGACCGAATCGATGCTCTATACGCCGCACTACGATTTGCGGGCAATCCAGATTCTCTCTACAACTACCTCGCAAAGAACCCTGAAACTGGCAACAACGACCTCGACACAGCTCTAAAAAATGGCCCTGCCGCGACGCAACAACTACTGGCGGAAGCACTGCCTATATTTCGCCCGACACAACTACTGAATCAACTATTGGAACTGACCTCAAGCTACCGCCCACAGAGTGTGATCGAACTGAGTCAAACCAATCGAACCGCAGCACTCACAGTCAAAGCCAGCCTATTCATGAGTGCCGGCCTGGCCTTTGCGCTCGCAATGGGAGCTGCGTGGCGTGCCAGCTTGAGTGAAATCAAAGCAGTTGAGCGTAGTACGCCCTCGATAATCGCTCGCAATGTGTTCACAAGCCTGATCGTCGCACTCACTCTATGGGCCTGCTTCGAACCTGGGATACTCAAATCCAAAAACACTGAAAGCGAAACCGACTCTGCACCACGCATTGAATTTGTCGTCGCCGACACACTTAACTCTCTAAAATCACCTGTAAAAGCCATGCAAGAACTCAATCAAGTCACCCTACTCGTACTCGCGCTCTTCTTTATCGCGCAATTAATCATCTACTGCTTCTGCCTGATTAAGCTAAAAGAAATAGCCAAACAAAAACTCAGCGCCTCACTTAAAATCAAATTGCTTGAGAACGAAGAAAACCTCTTCGACTTCGGTCTCTATGTCGGTCTGGGCGGCACCGTACTTTCACTCATTCTTGTCGCCGTGGGTATTGTCGAAGCCAGCCTGATGGCTGCCTATGCCTCGACTCTTTTCGGCATCCTCTTTGTTGCGATTCTAAAAGTGCTCAATTTACGTCCTTACCGTCGTCATCTGATCATTCAAGCCAACTCAGAAACTGCAGATGCCAATGGTGCATTGATGAAGAACATTGAGCTGTAATCACTTCGACCACAGAGGTCACTCACAAGAGTTCAACACATTCACATACACGATTTCACAAGATCCTGAGCTCCAGCCGGACTCCTTCCATTGATTTGCTAACTTTTCTTAATTTATGAACAAAACACTCATGCTCGTCATATGCGACTTCTTGCTTCTGAGCATGCTCGCCTTGGCACGTTTCGATCCACCCGAAGAAAAACCGGAAGTAGGCCTCGACGTCACAGCCGCCTCTGCCACTGCGGAAGCCGAGCTTATCTCGCTCTTGGAAGAATCGCTGCAGTCGGAGCTCAATTCACGCCAGAATCTGACTGAAGACCTGACCGAGACTCGTGAATCCTTACAGGAAAAAGCACGCTTACTTGCAGAACGCGAAGCCGCGCTCGCCGCCACCCAATCCAATCTGGATGCAACCACTGCCAAGGCACAGGAACTCGAGCAAACGAAAGCCGAGATCGAAGCCGCACAAGCAGCCCTAAGCGCGGAAAAAGCACGTCTGGAAGCCGAACGTAGCGAACTCGCTCAACGTTTCGACAGCACCCGCACCCAACTCGAAGCCGCCAAAACAGAACAAGTCTCGCTCGTGTCCACTCTGGGACAGTTAAAAGAAGAAAGCTCCGTTGCCAAAGAAAAGCTCAGCAAGACGGAAGAAGAGCTCATCGCCCGTGAAATCATGCTGGCCGAACGCGAAGCCGCACTCAAAGCTGCGGAAGAAGAAAAAGCGACACTAGCAGCCGAACGTGAGAAGCTGAATCGCCAACTCGAAGTCGCTCAAGCAGAACGCCGCTTACTAGAACAGAACCTAACTGCGGAACAGGCCGAAAAACTGCAATTACAACGAGAGAAAGAACAAGCCTTCGCTCGTGCCGACCGCCTAACCGAAAACGTCTCTCAACTAGGTGCTGGAATGAGTCAACTCGGCCAGGGCGTCTCCACCCTCACTCAGGCCTCTGAAGCGATTAAAAAAGAAATTGAAGCCGCTCGCCCACAAACCATGAGTGAAATTTTTACTCGTTTTCAGAACAATCGTGCCAACCTACGTTTCACGGCAACCGAAGCCGGCCTATTTGGAGCAGAGAATGTACGTACCTACGAGAGCAAGAGTATTCTTATAACCGACTCCAATGGGGCCAATTACCTCGTCACTCACAGCGCGAACTCACCGTTCGCCTTCAATAAGAATGCCAATAATCTACTCGCAGCCAGCCTAGAAGTAACGCTAGGCAATCGCCGTTTTCCTGTCAGTCAAATCGGCTTTCTCAGCACCGATCCTCGCATACTCTTCATCCCCTTACCGCAGTCGCTCGTCGATAATTCTGGACTAGAAACCTTCCCCCTGGCCCTCCAACCAGAGCGCTGGGAGGAAGCCGTTTTAGTTAAAAACGATGAAAGTAACTTCGGCCGCACAGGCTTTCGGCGTTTGACCGAAAGCGAACGCTTTCTCAAAATGGATCGACCGGCACTGGGACAATTATTCGCTGATTTTGCATCAACGCGCGGCGATCTCGCCTTTACCAAAAATAGTCAATTCATTGGCATTCTGACCGATTCGGAACACGCCGTCGTTATCGACGACTTTCTCGCCAGCGGCATCACTCAACTCGGCAACCAATTCAACACCAGCCAAAATGCCGCGACTATGGAGCGACTGCGCGATCGTGTTCAGCAACTGCCCGAAAAAATTCGCTAACATCAGCGACCTGTCATTTACTGGTGAATAATCTGTAAATGACACTTGTTCTATTCGCTAAAAAACGTAATATATTTATGTTCTGCCCCACCCACAACATCACCTCCCGGGCTTCCCCCGAAAGCTGATACTTCTCAGCCCCGACCAATCTGAGGAGGCGGTGCTACGTGCACATTTGGAGCGTGATAATGCAGATCGCTACGATTTACTCCAGATACAGAGCTTAGAGGAGCTACGCTGCTTGAATCTCTCCAAGGTTTGCAATGTCATTCTACTCGACATGCGTGCAACCAGGGAGCACTCCTTGGCTATCATTCGTTATGTCTCCAAATTGCAAGTCAACGTCGCGCTAATTGCGCTGTGTCACAATCATGAGCAACTGCAGCACTACAAAGATGTAATTCAACATTTGGATGACTACATTCTAGCCGAACATTTAGTCGACGGAGAACTCCCCATCCGTATCACCCACGCAATTCGTCGGCGACATAAAGAGCAGGCTCTCTTACAAGAAAAAGCCCGCTTACAATCATTACTGGACGCGATTCCCGACGCCATTTTTTTTAAGGATCGAAACAGTCGCTTTACCAAGGTCAATCGACGTATGGAGACAATCTATGGCCAATGCTATGAAAGTATTATCGGCAAAACTGACTTCGACCTCTTCGCAAAAGAGCACGCTCAAGAAGCCTTCAACGACGAGCAAGAAATTCTGCGTACTGGTGAGCCTTTAATCGGTAAATTAGAAAAAGAAACCTTTGAAGATGGTCATTTCAACTGGGTCAACACCACCAAAGTCGCCCTGCGGGATGAACAACAGAGCATCATCGGCACGATGGGCATCTCACGGGACATTACTGAGCTAAAAAAAGCACAGGATACTCTAGCCCAAGAACGCAGCATGCTCAAAACAATTATCGAACATGCACTAGCTGGCATCTTCGTTAAAGACCTGGCGGGGCACTACCTAGTTGTCAACAGGCGCCACGCCAAGTATTTAGGTGCACAGTCGGAGGTCGAGGTGATCGGTAAAACGCTGTATGACTTTTTCGAACAGCAAGAAGCCAAACGTATTTCCTCTATGGACGCTCAAATAATGGCGAGCGAACATGGAATTGAAAACATGGTCGATTATCGCCAGCGCACAGACGGCACAGAGCTCTGGTTGCTGACCAATAAGGTTCCCTTACGTGACGACTCAGGTCACTGCATCGGCTTAGTCGGCATTTCTCTGGATATTACCCAACAAAAATTAGCCGAGCGCAAATTAAAGACGACCATTCAAACCTTGGAAGCGACGAAGCTACAATTGATTGAAGCGGAAAAACTAAAAACTGTTGGCCGTTTAGCTGCTGGCGTCGCGCATGAGGTCAAAAATCCTCTCAGCGTGGTTAGTTTAGGAGCCGAATATCTCGAGCATCAAATCGATGGCCCCGAAGAGATGCTACAAATTATTCGCGACATGCGAGCGGCGGTGCAAAAAGCCAATCAGGTAATTTTTGAACTGCTCGATTACTCCTCTCCTCACAAAATAGATATGGAGCCCGCCAATATCAACGAGATCATACTTCGGGTGTTAGGATTAATGCGTCACAACTTCAACGAGGCCTGTATTAAAGTTCAAGAAGTCCTCAGCGATGAAATTGAGCCGGTGCGCTTGGATGCCTCCAAAATGGAGCAAGTGTTTATCAACCTCTTTCTCAATGCGATATCTGTCATGCAAAAAGGTGGCGAGCTCACCATTCGCACAAATTCCATGCAGGTAAAGAGCGCTGGTTCCAATGTATCGAGCGCAATGACTGAACTCTTTCGTATTGGCGACCGGGTGGTCGTCATTGAAGTATTGGACACCGGTCAAGGACTCAACAAGGACGCGCTAAGTAAGGCCTTTGAACCCTTCTATTCAACCAAAGCGACAAACGAAGGCACCGGGCTCGGCCTTTCAGTCACCCGCAGCATAATTGAAATGCACCATGGCATGATAACTCTGCAAAACCGCAAAGAAAAACCAGGCGCCTGCGTACGCATCGTACTCCCCGCCGCAACCGATAATGACTAGATGATTAAATTACGTAAAAACCCCACCGCCAAAGATGCCAGACGTGTCTTGGTCATCGACGATGAGCCTTCCTTTACCCGCATGGTTAAGCTCAATCTAGAAGACACAGGCAACTACATCGTCGAAACACTCAACGAGAGTCGCAAAGCGCTCATAACTGCCAAGACTTTTGAGCCAGAGATTATATTACTTGATGTTGTCATGCCTGAAGCTGACGGTGGCGATGTGGCCCTACAGCTACGCAGTCGCCAAGCGACCCAGCACATCCCGATCATTTTTGTCTCCGCCATGGTCTCGCAAAAAGAATCCAAAAAGGGCTTCTATCAAAGTGGCGGTGAGCACTTTCTCGCTAAGCCCATTGATAAAGACACCCTCTGCGGAGCGATAGAAACGGTACTCTCCACCGCGCATTAATCCGGGCACCACACTTACGAAAGCTGAAGCACAAGCAATCGTCTAATGGTGCTTTCGTAAGGTAGAAATTACAATATAAATGCCCAACAATCCAGAAACCAAAAAGCCAACAATTCCGATGGCAGGATAGCCCCACAGTAAAGGTGTCACGCCCGTAGTGATCACTAAGGAAGATCCCATCAATAAGGATCCGATAATAATACCCACTGTCAAACGATTCATCGAGGCAGTAATAGTCTCTTCGATATTCTCCGTTCCAGTATGATGAAAATTAATCTGCAGTTTTTCGTCTTCGACCTTTTGCAGAATGCGCTGCATATTTTCCGGAATGCGTTGCATGCTGCGAAACATATTGAGCATAGGAAATAAAGTCTGACGCTGAATACTGGAAAAGCTCCATCGCTCCTTGTTAAGTTTGACTAGATAAGGTCGCGCTACTTTCTGAATATCAAAATTCGGGTCCAACAGGCGAGCCGTCTCTTCCACACAAAGAATTGATTTAGACAGCAAGGCATAATCAGCCGGCACTTCAATACCGTTACGACCAAGTAGATAGAGCATTTCTAAACCAACAGTCCCCATTTTAGTACCAGTAGGACCGAATTTACGGTGCTTATTGAGCAGGAAGGTAATCTCTTTTTCCAAACGACGACGATCAATACGTCGATTATCAATCGACATAGCCTCGGCGACTCGAATCACTTTATCAGCATCACGCTCAGTAATCGCTCCAAATAAATCCGCCAGATAAAAACGCATCTGCATGGTAATCTGCCCGGCTTGCCCCCAATCAATAAAGCATATTTTATGGTCTGCGGTAATTAACATATTCCCGGGATGGGGGTCAGCATGAAAAAATCCAGTCCCCACAATCTGGTGAAAAATAGACTCACCGCCTAAGCGTGCCACTCGTTCCGCGGTTTCCGTCGCAAGCGTAATTTGATCCGGCGCAAAGCCATCCACCCACTCTGTAACCAAAAGTCGACGCGAAGTCAGTTCACGGTAAACCTTTGGCGCAAAGACATGGGGTTGCTCCGTATTCAGAGCAATGAAAATTTCGGCGTTATCAGCCTCGTTCCGATAATCGAGTTCCTCCTCCAGTCGTTTTTCGGCCTCACGAATTAATGAGGGAAAATTATAGGGGCGCAGTTCTTCAATGCGTGCATGTACTTGCTTCGCAAACCAGCCAATAATCTCCATATCTGCCGAAATCGTCTTATGTATTTCAGCACGTTGTATTTTAACCGCAACCTCGGCACCTGTCGAAATAAGCTTCGCACGATATACCTGTCCCAAAGAACCCGCCGCAATGGGATGCGGATCAAACTCCGCAAAGACATCTTCCAGCTCACAACTCAGTTCCCGCAATGCAACCGGCTTGATCTTCTCGAAAGGTTGCGTCTCAACATCACTACGTAATTTCTTGAACTCCATCACCAATGGCTCAGGGAGTCGATCGGGCCGCGTGCTGAGGATTTGTCCAAACTTAACAAAAATGGGGCCCAGCTCTTCACAGGCGTTGCGCATACGCTCGTATGCAGAAAGATGGGTAACTTTTTTACGTACTAAGTTTTTAAGCAGGAACTGGGGCGTATCCAGCTGCAGCAATAAATCTTCAAAACCCCAACGCACGAGAATCGCCACAATTTCGGGCGCCCGCACTGCATTCGCTAAATAGTTAAAGGGTTTCATATATTAGGTAAAAGATCCTGCCGGAGCTTCGCGAGTGAAGTCCGCTAGCACGACACGGCCTCACAGGTGAAGGCCCTATAAAAAAGTCGCGCGAGGCAACCTCAGTCCCCATTCGGAAACTCTTTGTGCAGCTTTCCTTCGAGTGCAGTCACACGGGCAGCAAGCGCATCGTATTGATCCTTCGTCACCACGTTGGCCCGGTGCAGCATCTCATTAAACAATTTGCTGGCCTCAACCTTTGCTTTTTCAGTTTCCTGACGTCCTTCTGAAACGATTTTATCCGACATCGCGGAGGCCTCGTCTTTAGTTAACTTTCCTTTTTCTACCAACTCATCAAGTGATTCCAGAACTTTATCCTTCGTCACGACGGCCACGCCAATACCAGCCAACATAGTTTTCTTTACGAGATCGATCATAGTACAGAAAATACCTCAGTCTTCGTAAAAACACAAGAGCGCAAAGTGAAGTTAATGCACTTCGAATATTTCCGAAGAGGACAGGCCTAGCACAGATTCATCCCAATGCCCCAAGTCGGGGATCAGCTGAGGATCATCAGCACCTGAGAGCAAGAAAGAGCTCAAGCTGCGTCCGCGGGGGAGTCCCCGGAATCTAGTTTGGAACGGTCCTTCACTTTTTCTTTCTCCGCCTTCCCATTCGCATCTCCTTTACCTAAGTGTAACTTAGGCTTGCTACGACCTTCGACTACGCCGCGATTGATCACAACCTTCTCGACGTTTTCCGTTTGCGGCAACTCATACATGACATCCAGCATGATACGCTCCATTATAGAACGCAGCGCTCGGGCACCCGTCTTAAGCTCGATCGCCTTTTCTGCAATTGCAGCGACAGCGTCACGCGTAAAGTGCAAATCCGCACCTTCCATTGAAAAAAGCTTACGATATTGCTTCACCAAAGAGTTCTTGGTGTTTTGCAAAATGTGTTCCAAATCAGAGCGGGAAAGCTCATCCAGTACAGCAACCATGGGCAGACGACCGATGAACTCGGGAATCATACCAAAATGCACAAGATCTTCCGGCTGCGTCTCACGCAGTAATTCACTAACAGGCACCTCATTCTGATGACGATTACGCTCCGTATCAAATCCCATTGCTTTCGAACCAACCCGATTCTGCACGATCTTATCCAGGCCAACAAATGCCCCACCACAGATAAACAAAATGTTGGAAGTATCGAGTTGAATATACTCCTGGTTGGGATGTTTGCGCCCCCCTTGTGGCGGGACATTACAAACTGTGCCTTCCAGAATTTTAAGCAGCGCTTGCTGCACCCCCTCACCGGAAACATCGCGGGTGATCGAGACGTTGTCCGTCTTACGCCCAATTTTGTCGATTTCATCCACATATATGATGCCACATTCTGCCTTTTTAACATCATACTCGGCAGACTGAAGCAGACGCAGAACGATATTCTCAACATCTTCCCCGACATAACCAGCCTCAGTTAAAGTCGTGGCATCAGCGATGGCAAAAGGCACGTCCAACATTTTAGCCATTGTGCGAGCGAGCAGTGTCTTACCACTTCCAGTCGGTCCCAACAGCAAAATATTACTCTTCTCAATCTGAACGTCATCGTATTCACCGTCCAGCTCCTCGAAACCACTCGCCTGCTCAATACGCGACTCAGAACGCAATCGCTTATAATGATTATATACGGCCACCGCTAAGGCTCGTTTCGCATAGTCCTGACTAATAATATGCTCATCCAGCGCAGCGGTAATCTGAGCGGGTTTGAGTAGATTAAAGTGTCCACTGGATGCTGTCGCCTCTGTCTTAGGCGTCTCATTCGCTTCCGACAACTCGCGATCGATAATGGTTTTACACACTGAGACACACGAGTCGCAGATGTGCACACCAGCAGGACCGGCGATCATTTTGCGAACTTCGTTTTGTGCTTTTCCGCAAAAGGAGCAGAAAGTCATTCGTGTGGACTTAGCCATAATCTATATAAAAATTGAAAGTGTAAAGGGAAGCGGGCAAAGAGGCCCCGGAAACGGCACCGATTACCCGATGGGCTTGGCCTCGATAACCTTATCGACAATGCCGTAGGCCAAAGCGTCTTCTGCTGTCAGATAAAAATCACGATCGGAATCAGCCGCGATTTCTTCAGCCGTTTTGTTGGTGTGGCTGGCAATTAAATCATTCATGCGTGAACGCCAGCGCAAGATTTCACGCGCAGCAATGGAAATATCAGAAGTCTGGCCAGTCGCACCACCGGTAGGCTGGTGCATCATCACGCGGCTATTCGGTAGCGCATAACGCTTCCCTTTAGTTCCTGCAGCCAACAACAAAGTCGCCATACTTGCAGCCTGCCCCACGCAATATGTGACGGTGTCACACTGGAGAAAGTTCATCGTATCGTAAATAGCCATGCCATCCGTCACGCTGCCCCCTGGCGAGTTAATGTAGAGGCTGATATCCTTTTTAGGATCTTCCATCTGTAGGAAGAGCATTTGCGCAATCACAGCATTGGCAACAAAGTCGTTAATTGGCGTGCCGATAAAGATAATGCGATCCCGCAATAAACGGCTGTAGATATCCCAGGCACGCTCAGTGCGCCCCTCGCGTTCATAGACAGTTGGAAGTGGTACGTAGCTCACAGTGTAATTAGTTGGTTTCTGAATAAATTGATAAGAAGGCACTTACCCTATAGGCCAAGTGTCGAATATCAAATGCTTTTGAAGTTTCTGCAGTGTCGCAGATAATTGAAAGACTGATTTCCGTCAATTAAGCAAGTGCAGCACTCAGACGATGCTGCACTCACAATAATTGACAAGCGCTATCGAAACATAGGGCACACGACACGCTCAAGTGCACCATAAGTCCGTGTCTTCCAGGAACCGACGCAGGAAGCACTAGGCGTCTGCGGCATCCGCCCCCACAGGTACAGCGACGACTTCACGCTCGGCCTTCTCTGCCAGCAGATCCATGGTTTTCCCTAAAATGATATCACGACGCATTTGATTGATCCGATTCTGATCTTTCTGCAGTTCTTTGACCAATTTTTCTGGATTTTGTCCCGACTGCTGCGCTTCCATCATAATCATACGGCTGAAATCTTCGTTCTCGACCTTGATCTTTTCCTTCTCGGCGATCTTCGTCAGAATCAGGCGTGATTTGAGACGATCATGTGCCGCCTTACGTGCACCTTCATGCAAGGAGTCCTTATGCTTTTCAAATTCTTCTGCCGAGACTCCCTGCTGCATGTTACGCTGCATAAAATCTCGCAACACCGCTTCCGTCTCTCCTTCTACGCCACTCTCAGGAACTGGAAAATCAACAGCCTTGAGCAACTCCTCAGTGATCTGCTGGCGTTCAGAAGTTGCATTCTGTTGTTTCTTCTGGTTCTCAATATTCTCAGCGATCTTAGTGCGTAATTCCGCCTCATCAGCAACTTGAAGGCTATCAAAGAAGGCTTGATCCATCTCGGGCATAACTTTCTCACGCACTTCCTTAGCCTCAATACTGTAAACTGCAGTCTTTCCCGCCAAGGCCTCAGGCTGAAAATCTTCCGGAAATTCCATAGTGACTTCCTTAGTATCGCCCGCTTTCATGCCAATGAGCCCGTCGACAACGGCGCGCACTCCAGGTGCATCCTCAGAACCAGCTTCTTCCCACGTCACCTTTTGGGTTCCGAACATGGGTGAATCAGGTACCAAATCAGCAACGAGCTCGTCACCTATTTTACCCTCATAGCCGCACTGTACATAATCCCCTTTTTCCGCGGCCTTCTCGGCAACATTGAACTCAGCACGTTGGCTAAGAATCTGATCCAACATCTTAGTCACTTCCTCCTCAGTGGCTTCAGTCGGTGTGTTAGTGACCTTGAGACCTTCATAGGCTGGAACTTCAAATTCTGGAATGACGTCTACGGTGAAAGTCACTACAGCATCTTGTCCAGCGGCAATCTCACCTTCATCCAGTTCGACGATTGTAAAGACTTCGAAATCAGCCCCCGCAACACCCGATTGATGGGCTTGAGAAATCACTCGCTGCTTAAGTTCTTGTTTTAGATCTTTTGCGAATCGCGTGCGTACCATGCTCTCTGGCGCTTTGCCGGGGCGAAAGCCGGGAATCTTAGCTTGACGCTGGTAGTCCTTAATAAGTTTCGCTTCTTGCGCAGCCACTTCTTCAGAAGTGACTGTGACTGCGATAGTTTTGCGAGTTGCGTTGATTTCTTGAACGTCGGTTTTCACGGTGTGTATGTGTGTTGAATTAGGTCGGCGAGAAAGAACGCCGCACAGGAAAAAGCGGGTGAATAAAGGGTATAGCTATTTTACGGTCAATGCCTATATTTACGCGAAATGGCAGCAATCGCATTTAATCAGCGAGAACCTGCCGATCGTCGTCTCTGTATTAAAAAAATCTTCGCTCTAGGGCCTAAATAAAATTCAAGCCCAAACAATAGATAGCGGCTCCATCAGAAGAGTGCATCCAATCTAGACGCACTCAATACGCTTAGTTAGACTTCGAAGGCGCGACAGCGGCGTAAAGCAGCACCAGCAAATTTGCACCGGGAACCAACATGAAAAGCGTCCAATAAGCTGGCCGCCCCATATCACGCAGGCGCTTGAGGAGCTGCATCAACCCCACCATCGAGCAGATCAGGGCAATCACAATACCAAAAAATGCGCCCAAAGGGCTGTAATTTCCATGATGCCAATGGTTGAAATAATCAATCGCCACTTTAGTCACCCCAAGGGTCAACAGAACCAGCAACACAATGCGAAGAGTGAAAACGAATCGGCCGATACGGCCTTCAGAGCTAATAAAAGTATCTTTCATAATAAAAAGTAGCAGAAGTAATCAGCCGATATTTACGATTCAAACTAGGATCGCAATAAAAACCGACCTCGCATTGCGCAACGAAGCATTTTGATCGTATAAGAATGCGCTCAACCGTTAATTACCTTTATCCTCGTGAAATAACATGACGCAAACAAGCGGCTTAACACCACACCATCGATGTCTTGGATCGCACTCAGTATCTGTTCCGCCCTTCTACTTGGTCTCTATGATCTGGCCAAAAAGCACGCCCTGCGTGACAATGCAGTCTTACCGGTGCTTTTTTTCGGAATTCTGACAAGCGGGGTTACCTGGTTACCGTTCGTGCTATGGTCGCACCTAGCACCTCAAAGCTTCCCATCAACACAGTTTCTAGTCACTCCTCTGCAAGCGCACGAACACGTACTGCTCTTTTTAAAGTCCGCTCTGGTCGCAGGTTCGTGGATATTCGGATATTTCGCACTCAAAAACTTACCGCTCTCCATCGCTGGGCCGATCCGCGCAACAGGTCCCCTCTGGACGATTCTGCTGGCAGTCTTTCTCATGAGCGAAAGCCCGAGCCCTTGGCAGTGGGTCGGCATCATCATCGTGCTAGCCGCTTTCTACGCATTTTCCTTTGTTGGAAAACTAGAGGGCATCTACTTTTCCCGCGATAAATGGATCGGTTTCATGCTCGCGGCAACCCTCATTGGTGCTTGTAGCGCGATTTACGACAAATTCCTACTGCAAAGCGCACTCATCGGACCCGCCACCGTACAAGCGTGGTTCTCGTTGTATCTAGTCGTGGTCATGGCACCATTCTACCTACTCTGGTTACGTGGGGCATGGCCACGCGGGCACTTCGAATGGCGCTGGTCTATCCCAATGATCGGCCTGCTGCTGCTCTCAGCCGACTTCCTCTACTTCACTGCCATCGCACAAGAAGACGCACTCATTGCGGTCATTTCCCCCATCCGTCGCGGCGCGGTGGTCGTTACCTTCCTTGGTGGCATATTCCTGCACAAAGAAGTCAATTTTAAACCTAAAGCGATCTGCATTCTCTTCCTATTACTCGGCATCGTGTTGATGAAAATGGGCAGCTAGCCGTCGACGGCTCGAGCCCCCAACCATTCCTAATCGACGCATTCAGAAGCTGACATGTTTAAGCTCTCCTCAATAACAGATTCTGCTACAATTGGGGATTCCTTTGCGTCCCCAGGTGCCACGATTGTAAGGTTTTGCCCCGCGCCGCCCAACACGGCCGGCACCACGAATAGAAGTAAAAGTGAACCGCCCACCAAAAATGCTCCCACAATATATAAATGTCCTCGATTCATCTCTAAAATAAGCCTCTA
The DNA here is from genome assembly GCF_031127905.1 of Thalassobacterium sedimentorum. GTDB lineage: Bacteria > Verrucomicrobiota > Verrucomicrobiia > Opitutales > Coraliomargaritaceae > Thalassobacterium > Thalassobacterium sedimentorum. Next base: position 232,205 of record NZ_JARXIC010000002.1, read on the forward strand.
ACCCTTCCTAGATGATGAAACAAGTTTATATTCCCCTCACCACCTAATTTCGATCAGTGATTTGACGAATTGCCCAACTGGCATGCTCAGCCAGCATCGGATCAGCATCCAGCACGACCTTCTCAAGCGCCACTAGATCCGCCGCGACGCCAACATTCCCCAGGACCACGCATATATTGCGCTTAAAACGGTGCAATTTAAGACGCCGCAGTGGCGACCCCTGCATCCGTTCGGAAAAGGTCGCCTGATCCCAGAGTAGCATTTCGCCTAAGCTTGGTAACTCGCGTATGGCAAATTTTGGCTCTACAGTCGGCACCGCCCATTTATTCCAAGGGCACACATCCAAACACTCGTCACAGCCATAGAGTCGATCGCCAATGGCCGAGCGATATTCAACAGGGATCGCACCGTCGTGCTCAATTGTCAGATAAGAAATACACTTAGTCGCATCAAGTTGATACGGCGCGGTGATCGCCTGCGTCGGGCAGGCATCAAGACAACGCGTACAGTTACCACAGCGGTCTTTCTGCTGCGTACTCGTGGGCAAGTCCAATGTCGTCACGATATTCGCCAAAAAATTCCAAGTGCCTCGCTTCGGTTCAATGAGAATCGTGCTTTTGCCCTGCCATCCCAATCCCGCAGACTCCGCGATGGGTTTTTCCAAAAGAGGGCCAGTATCCACGTAAGGGCGCTGTTCACCACCATAGTCCTCGCGTAAAATACGACAAAGTCGCTTCAGACGGCGCAGCATAAAATTATGATAGTCATCACCCAGTGCGTATTTAGCGACGCGATAACCTCGTTCCGGATCCGGCTGATAGTAATTGAGTGCTAAAGAGATGATAGACTTAGCTTCACGCTCGGGGATCAGTCGCTCTGGGTACATACGCCGATCATTATTGCGCTCCATCCAGGCCATCGTGCCATGCTTGCCTTCGGCAATCCATTGTGCATAATATTCGTAACGCAGCTGAAGCGGCACCGCCGACACACCGATGGAATGAAAGCCTAAGGCTTCTGCCTCAGCCTGAAGTCGCGTTAATATAGTCTGATTCGGATGCACCACAATTCGCAATATGCGCGCGCGAACTTGATAGTCCAGTCATCTGCAGTAGAAATATTGATTCAATAAAATAATCAAAACTTATATAATTTGCCTCGGCTCAGGCGCCATTAATAGTTCATTCTGAAAACCTAGCTAATTCCCAAAACTCGAATCCGTAAGAAAAAGTCACCGTGATCGGACGCATCCCCTCATCGCCGCCGCTAGCCGAGAAAATTCAGGCACACCCAATCTTACTGAACCTGCTGACGACACTAATCTACGGGGCAATGGCAGCGGTCGGGTTCTGCTTAACCAAAATCGAAGGCAACATTTCCCCGATATGGCCAGCAAGCGGATTCGCGGTAGCGACGATCTACATGGGCGGCTACCGCCTATTGCCTGGAATTTTATTCGGAGCTTTTATCGCAAACTCGCTTAACGATGTCAGTGCATTCAGCGCATTGATTATCTCAATTAGCAATTGCTGCGAGGCCTTAATCGCAGGCTGGCTCCTAAACCGTGCACGTTCTCTCGGCTCACAATTGGGCCAGTACACCACCCCGACCTGGATCTTAGCGTCTGCACTCATTGCCCCCATCATCACTGCTACAATCGGTAGCTTCAGCATCCTCTACTTAAATACAAATGCGGAAGCACTTCCATTCTGGCAGGTCACACTCACTTGGTTTGCCGGTGATGCGATAGGCATCCTGATTATCACTCCTGCCATTCTATCATTCAAATGGCCCTCATTCACTAAGGATTGGTGCCTTAAACTGCTCAGCCTGTGTATTCTCACAGCACTCGTTTATGCCCTGATATTCTTCTACCAATATGGTAATCCTTTCCTATTTTTGGTCTTCTTTCTTTTAATTCCGGCCTGCCGCTGGTTTGGGCCCGCAGGCTGCGCTTATAGTACCCTCTGCTTCGTAGTATTTGTTTCAATCGCAATTGCCACAAAGACAATCACCGCCATCTCGACAGCTTCCTACTATGAGCTCCTCGCTCTCGATATTATTCTACTCGCCCTCTCAGTCACCTCATTAACCATCGCCTCATTCTATAAAAAAGGGCACTTCCGCGCGCCAACTCTGATGCTCACGATCGGCTGGCTCATCAGTGGACTTATCTATTATACTCTGGAAAGTGCCTCCACCAAAATAGATCAGAAAAATTTTGTCGAACTAGTCAATGATATAGAATTCGCCGTAACAGATCGCCTTCAAACCTATGTCGATGCCCTAATCGCCGCGGCAGGCATCTATATCAACTCCGAAGAACTCCGCCCCGAAGAATGGCACACCTACGTAGAGCATCTCAATCTAGTCAAACGCTACCCAGGCATAAACGGCTTAGGCTTTATCCAGCCTCTTAATAAAGCAGAGCTCGCCGATTTTGTCGCTCATAAACGAGCAAGCGGACTCCCGGATTTTGAAATTAAAGAAGTACCAGGAGTGGAACGCCCACCGGTCGATGCGATGGGCTATGAGCACTACATCATAACCTATATTGAGCCTTATAAAGCCAACAGTAAGGCGCTAGGGCTCGACGTCGCCTCAGAAATCAATCGACAAACCGCAGGGCAGCGCGCACGCGACACTGGCCTGCCCACGATGACTGAACGCATCACATTAGTACAGGATGGAATGGAGCGCCCCGGGTTTCTCATTTTTTTCCCGATGTATCGCTCCGGAGCTCCCACAGAAACCATCAGTCAGCGGCGGGCAGCTTTCATCGGATGGAGCTACGCCCCCTTCATCACTGAAGTCTTTCTAAATGGCGTACTCGGCAATCGAGAGAACCAAATCCATTTCGAAATATACGACAGCATCACCATCAGTCCCAGCACCTTTGTTTATAGCACCACAGGTCAGACTCAACATTCCAACTCATCCGATTTTGCCAATATCAGCTCACTAGATCTCTGCAAACAAACATTCACTTTCGGTTGGAACCCGGGAGATGCATTTCAAAAACAGGAAACCACTTCCGCAACCATCGCTGCAGCCAGTTTGTCACTGGGGTCCTGCCTATTAGTTGTGATCGTCGTCAACTTGCAATCCACCAATCGCCGGGCACAACGCATCGTCGAAGAACGCACACTTGAGCTGAGTGCGATTAATGAGAAACTACAACGTGAAGTTAGCGACCGGGAAAAAGCAGAACTGGAAGCGAGAGAGGCCCACAAGGCAGCCAATGAAGCGAATTTAGCGAAAAGCGAATTCCTCGCAACGATGAGTCATGAAATCCGAACTCCAATGAACAGCGTGATCGGCTTCGCCGAACTACTCTGCGGCAGTGAGCTGAAAACGGAACAACGTCTATGGGCCACCTATATACAGTCATCTGGCAATTCACTACTCAGCCTAATCAACGACATCCTTGATTTCTCCAAAATCGAAGCCGGCAAACTCGAACTCGAGGCCATTCCATTTTCAATCAGCGACTGTTTGAATGAAGTCGTGTGCAGCCTGGAACCCATCGCCGCCCAAAAAGGATTGCTCATCAACTTGGAAACCAGCGCAGCATTGCCCGAAAAAGTCATCGGGGATCCGATCCGCCTGAAGCAAGTGGTCACCAACTTAGTTGGCAACTCCATCAAGTTTACCGCCAAAGGCAGTATCGTCGTTACAGCAACATGGACAGGGAGTCCTCAAAATGGAGTTGCAGAAATTTTCGTACGCGACAGTGGTATCGGCATTCCCAAAGAGAAAATCGGCCACCTGTTCGAACGCTTTTCACAAGTCGATAGCTCTACGACACGACAATACGGAGGTACTGGACTTGGTCTGGCGATCTGCAAACGTATCGTCAATTTAATGAACGGCCAAATTCAGGTCGAGAACACGAATGAGAAAGGCACGACAATCAAGTTCAATATACCATTCACCGCGGCCAAAGCAATCGAACTCAAAAAGAATGAGCTACGCAAAGCCACGCAACAGTCACAAAATCACGCAAGTAACAAACTCCAAGTACTGGTCGTCGACGATAACGCAGTAAATCGCAAACTAGCCGAAACAGTCATACGTCGTCTCGGCCACGAAGTGGATACCGCCAACGATGGCATCGACGCAATCGAACATGTGACTAAGCGTTTTTACGATATCGCCTTCCTCGACTGTCAGATGCCCAAACTAGACGGTTTCGACGCCACTCGTCGCATCCGGCAATTGGAAGCCCAGGGCCAAGTCCCAGGCAGTCATCCAGATAAAAAGCTTCCTATCATCGCACTCACAGCAAACGCATCCGAAAAAGACCGCATCGCCTGCATTGAATGCGGGATGGATTCTTACATCTGCAAGCCAGCGAGAATTAAAGACTTTGAGAGCGCATTCAAACAACTCGCAGACAGCCAACGCACAGCCTCAACATAACTGGCTTTAAAGAGTGACAAGCGCATACGAGTAAACAAGCCTGCGCAATATGAATAAACAAGCTATCACTGCCACCGTCTTTGTCATTTTGCTCGCAATCATTGCGATCGCGGGCAGTCGTTTTTTTGTCAGCGTGCCTGCTGGCCATGTTGCCGTGGCCAGCCTATTCGGCGATGTTCGCGACGAACCCTACACCGAAGGACTTCACATTCCCGTAAATCCTCTCTACGAATTTACTTTTTATGATGTTCGTGAAAAAGAACTGAAAGAAACCGCCGGCGTGCCCAGCCAAGACCAGCTCACAACCACAGTTGATGTGAGCATAAAGTTCCGCATCAACGGAGTCGATGCCCCACGCATGCTGCAAGAAACCGGCACTTTCGAAGATGCCGTCCGCGTTCAAATACAACCCAAATTACGTTCTGTCGTTCGGGAACAAGGCAAGAGCATCGTCCGCGCCGAAGATTTCTTTCTGCAGGAAACTCAAGAACGCTTACAGGCTGACATTTTCTCTAGCATGAGCGAATACTTGGAACCACGCGGAATCACCTGTCTCGACATTCTAATTCGCGACATCAATCTACCTCCATTCATCACTCGCGCCATTGAAAAAAAGAAGGAACGCGAACAAGAAGTGGAACAACAAAAAGCCGAATTGGAGCGCTTCCGGACCGAACAACAGCAAATCATCGCCGAAGCGCAAGCCAACCGCGAGGCTGCCGAACTTGAAGCCGAACAACGTAAAGTGCTGGCCGATGCGCAGGCTTACGAAATTACAAAACTCAATGAGGCAATCTCCCAAAATCCCGCCTACGTACAGCTACAAGCCCTCGAAGCACTGAAAGCAATTTCCAAAGACGCCTCCAGCAAAATTTACTTTCTAAATGGCGATTCTCCAGCCCCACTCCCGTTGATGAATATGGGAGATCCGCTTACCAAATAATTGATTCTAGGCGCTAAGCCAAGCGGATGCCTACAGGAAAACACCGCAAAACAGACGGCGGGATGCACGCGCCTTACATTAAGCCTAATCGAAGCCATGTTCAACGAACTGCATGCGCTAGATTAACTCGGTAGCCCCGCGGCGTCAGTCCCGTATAACGCTTAAAAATCCGAATAAAGTACGAAGGTTCATTAAAACCAGCTGCCCATGCGACTTCAGCGACATTATGGGTCGTTTCAGTTAGTAAATTTTTAGCCAACGAGATTCGCTCTTGAGCAATCCACGCCATCAATTTCATCCCCACTGTTTGATGAAACTTACGTGACAAGTGATCGGGTGTACATGCCAAGGCACTCGCAATCTCCCTCACACTCAAATTTGACTCGTGCAAATGAATACGCACATACTTGCGCGCCTCAATCACTAGCGGAGGTTCCAGATCTTGAACCCCATTTGACTGACGACCAAGCTCATGTAAAACGCCGATCAAAAAGGCATCCAACAACACACGAATAAACTGAGAACGATCTCGTTCAGGCAAGCTGCGATGCTCCGCGAGGTCATCCAAATAACGCATCCATTCAATCGACCTGGCACACTTTTCCCATAACACAGAAGGATGGCTCAAAATACGACGCGCGCTATCAGCGCTCCCCTCTAATATGAATGTCTGCCCAACTACTAAAACCCCATAAGCAGTCTCTAAATCAATCGGCGTCTCCGCATGAGGTAATCCTCTCGGTATCACACACATATCTCCAGTATTTAATCGAAAACTCGCTCCTGGACAGACAAAATCGGTCGCGCCCCCAATCTGAATAAAGAACTCCGGACTAGGATGAAAAATAGCATTTTCGTGGCGCGTGTGCAATTGACAGCGCTCTGGTAAATGTACCTGGACTTGCCCTTCTCGCAAACGCGTCAAATGCCGTCGCACTCGGCGCGAAAACATCTCTTTAACTTTAATTTCCGAGCAATCCACAATGCGGGTTTTGTACTATATTTCACGGATCTGTGCGATTCTTTAATCTCGGATCGTATCATTTTAACACTGTAATTTAAACCCAAGCCACGGGATTGGCACAATCAATAATGAATACATACTAATCTTACCTTAAATGAATAAGAAAATTAGAATCACCGTCTGGAACGAATTTCGGCACGAAAAATCAAACCCTCGAGTCACCGAAATCTATCCCGAAGGCATGCATACCACCATTGCAAATTTCCTGAGCAAAGAGGTCGATTATGAAGTCCGCACCGCCACCCTAGATGAACCGGAACATGGCCTCGGCGGCGATGTATTAGCCCACACAGATGTCCTCATTTGGTGGGGCCACATGGCGCACGGCGATGTCTCAGATACCATAGTGGCTAAAGTGAAAACGCGCGTACTTGAAGGGATGGGCTTGATCGCACTTCATTCCGCCCACTACGCAAAGATCTTCAAAGCACTACTCGGCACTACCTGCTCCTTAAAATGGCGTGAATCCACTGACAAAGAGCGTCTCTGGAACACAATGCCCGCTCACCCCATTCTGCAAGGCATCGGCGACTATTTTGAAATTCCACAAGAAGAAATGTATGGCGAACCCTTCGGCATTCCCACCCCCCAGGAACAACTATTGATTTCTTGGTTTACAGGCGGCGAAGTCTTTCGCAGCGGAGCGACTTGGACACGTGGCAACGGCAAAATCTTCTACTTCCGTCCCGGACACGAGACCTACCCCACGTATCATCAAGCCGAGGTGCAGAAGATTATAACCAACGCAGTGCGCTGGGCCGAGCCCACCGTCTGCATACCCGACGCCTGTCCCAACAGCCCCGCACTCGAACCACTCCCCGAAGATCCCGCAGCAGCCGACCGTCCCACCTTAGGGTACAAATAAAATCAAAGTGCGGCAACGCCGAATTCAAACCCATAAACACGATGCCCCCGATAAAAAGAAAAACGTCCCCCATACGCGTCGCCATCATTGGCACCGGCGGAATGGCTATTTTTCATGCACGAAAGTTCAAACAAACACGTGGCTGCAGACTCACCGCCTGTGTAGACACTGATCCCACGCGCCTAGCATCCTTTGCCGCCGAACACAGTATTAGCGAGGCCTACACCTCCACCACCGAACTACTCGCGAACGCAAAAATTGACGCGGTGGCAATCGTCACGCCCGACCCCTATCACAAAGCAATCGCGCTGGAGTGTCTCACGGCCGGCAAGCACGTTCTTTGCGAGAAACCACTAGCTCTCAATTATCCAGATGCCAAAGCCATGGCCGATGCCGCGGACAAGGCGGACGTCATAAACATGGTACACTTCACATATCGCAACTGGGCTCCACTGCAAAAAATAACTGACATCGTACAGGCAGGTGAGATAGGTGAAGTGCGCCACCTAGAGGCGAGCTACCACCAGTCTTGGTTGGTCAGTAAGCAATGGGGTGAATGGAGAACCAGTCCTAACTGGCTGTGGCGCCTTTCCACAGATCATGGGAGTAAGGGCGTACTTGGTGATGTAGGCGTCCACATTCTAGATTTTGCCACATATCCAGCGGGAAAGATCAAAGAAGTTTATTGCCATTTAAAAACATTTAAGAAAGCCCCCCGCAATCGCATCGGCCGCTATAAACTCGACGCGAACGATACCGCAGTGATGACTGTCGAATTTGCCAATGGTGCAATCGGTAGTATCCAAACAACTCGTTGGATGACAGGGCACCTCAATCGCCTCTTTCTCAAAATTTCAGGGACGCAGGGCAGTGTCAGCTTCGACTCGGAACTCAGCGATCATGCGTATAAAATTTGCAAAGGCGCCGACATCGAGACCGACACGTGGAAAATAGTCGAAACTAAAGCCACTCCCGACATTCAGCAACGCTTCATAAAAAGCATTCGTACGGGCTTGCAGGATCAACCTGACTTTCGCCGTGGCGCTGAAATCCAAAAACTCCTCGATGCCAGCTTCAAGTCCAGCGAACAGAAAAAACCGATACGGGTACGATAAATCCGCAGCGTGAAGTAACTGAATACACATTATTTCGTTCCGGCCCCGAATCCGGAATGCCAAGCAGATGCTTGACAGAACTATGCTCGCGCTGAATGCTGCGGGAATCATGCAAATGACGAATGAGAACATTTGGCGCCTGCTACGGATCGCCCTAAAGCTGCTCCCCTAGGGGGATTATGCGACTCGTCTGCGGGCTGAAAGCCCGTCTTTATTCCTGGAACTGATTGTTCCAAAGCGAGAAAGCGCTCAGATATACGCTTTCGTTTTTTTCTCAACCGCATTTTATTTCGTTTTCATTGACCATAGATGACCATGCAAACAGGCAAGATCACCAAATACACCCCTTTTAAACAAATCGATTTACTGGACCGACAATGGCCGGGTAAAACCATTACCCATGCCCCCATCTGGGCCAGCGTCGACCTGCGCGATGGCAATCAGGCTCTCGCGACACCGATGAATGTGGACGAAAAACTAGAGATGTTTGAGCTCTTGGTCGGTATTGGTTTTAAAGAAATCGAAGTCGGTTTCCCTTCTGCCAGCGATACAGAATTTAACTTCATCCGTCGCTTAGTGGAAGAAAACCGCATCCCAGATGATGTGACCTTGCAAGTACTGGTGCAGGCACGCGAACATTTAATTCGCCGTACATTTGAAAGCCTGAAAGGGGTCTCAAAGGCGATTGTACACCTCTACAACTCGACCTCACCAGTGCAGCGCCGCATCACTTTCAATAAGTCTAAAGAGGAAATTAAAGCGATCGCCATCGAAGGCACTCGCTTAGTCAAGAGTCTGGTACAAACAATTCCTGATACAAAAATCCGTTTTCAGTATTCGCCTGAAAGTTTCTCAGATACAGAAGTTGATTATGCTTTGGAAGTATGCGAGGCGGTAATCGAAGAATGGGCCCCGACGGTAGATGAGAAAATCATCCTGAATCTTCCAGCAACTGTGGAAGTGGCGACGCCAAATGTACACGCAGATCAAATCGAGTGGTTTTGTCGTCATTTAAAAGAACGTAACAAGGTCTATATTAGTTTGCATACACATAACGACCGCGGAACTGGAGTCGCCGCAACAGAACTTGGCTTATTGGCTGGCGCCGATCGTGTGGAAGGCACCTTGTTTGGAAATGGCGAACGAACAGGCAACTTGGATATAGTGACAGTAGCCTTAAACCTCTACACCCAAGGCGTTGATCCTTTACTTAATTTCAGCCAACTCGAACATGTCCGTTCCGTTTACGAGCGTATCACCCGTATGACAGTACACGATCGCCACCCTTACGCAGGTGATCTGGTCTTTACGGCATTCTCCGGCTCACACCAGGATGCGATAAAAAAAGGCATGGACGTGCGTGCGGCAACAAACACAGATGGTATCCGTTGGGAGGTTCCTTACCTGGCGATTGATCCGGAAGATATCGGGCGCGATTATGAAGCAATTATTCGAATAAATAGCCAAAGTGGTAAGGGGGGAGTTGCATATATTTTGGAACGTGACTTCGGACTCGACCTGCCCAAAGCGATGCACCCTGACGTCGGTATGACGATTAATAACAAAGCCGATCAAGGAAGTCGCGAGCTCGCACCACAAGAAGTGTATGAGATATTTACACAGGAATATGTCAATTTAAGCAGTCCGCTGAAATTGCTCTCAATTGAACGCGAAGATTTTTCCCAGAACGATGAAGTTAAAGTCGAAGCAAAAATTTGCATCAATGAGGAAATCATGTTTGTAACGGGAACCGGCAATGGTCCGATCAGCGCCTTTGTTGACGCGCTACAATTGAAAGGCTGGAAAGATTTCCAGCTCAGGGATTACCGTCAGCACTCGATCGGAGGCGGCTCCAAAACCAAGGCGGCTGCCTATATTCAGATTAAAAACCACGACGGCTCAACTAGTTTCGGGTGCGGTATCAACTCTAATATCGAGCTCGCGGGTTTACATGCCTTAGTCAGTGCTTTTAATCGGGCACATCCAGTGCCCAAGAAATAACTGCTTCTTAAAACTGTCGGCGTTAGTGTGCATGACGCGCCACTAATGCCGACAGCCAGCGACAAAAAGCCCATCACTGCTAACTCAAGCAGCGGACTGCCAATTCTCGACAAACTTCCTCTTGCTCATTTGGGCGCTCAATAATGGCTTCAAAAGCCTCTGTAAACGCAATTTGAAAATCAATCAATTTCTTGAGTGGCACCTTTGAAGCAGTCTCTGCCAAGCGCCCCAGATACCAGGGATTTTGCGAGAAGACATTGAGGTTACTCTTTTCTTCACTCGCACCAAAGTGTTGCCCATAAATAGCAGCCGCGGCTTCAAGATCACTCTTGGAAATACCACGCCCCCCCAAGCGAATCGCTCCTGCATCCAGTAGCACACGTAGCTGAATCAAAAGTCGATTTCGCGACTGCAGACTCCCCAAGAGCGGACGTGACTCATTGACAGTAAAGAAATGTCGGCGCAACGCTTCCAGCGTCCAGGAAAGCTTCAGCGAATAAAACGCATCCGCAGCCTCAAAGAAATCAGCATCCCCGAAATTGGGAACCAGATCCGCAACCAGACGCTCATCAATGGGATCGCCCTCCGCTCCAGCAAAAGTTAATAGCTTGCGGGTTTCCTCAACAATCAAGCGAGTATTGCCATTCACCTTGCCGATCAACAAATCTACGGCATCCCGCGTCATCGTATTGCCACTCTTTTCACACTCCTCAGCGATCAAGGCTGCGCAGGTCTGTGCAGCATCCTTACCTCCAGCGATAGCCGTGAAGTCAGAATTTTTCTGACACCACTTAAAAAAGCTACGCCGTTTATCGACTGGCTGTGCAGTGATCAGCACCCCGACACTTCTCGCATCCAAGCCTTCGAGTACTGATTTCAGGTTATCCAATAAATCAAGAGTGCCCTGAGCTCGCCCGGTCGGACTATCTGCCATAAAATTGACATCTTTGAGCCAAACGACCTTGCGCTCGCCAAAGAGTGAAAGCGTTTGTGCGGCGCTGGTGAAGCGGTTAATCGCATTCTCAACCTCAGAAACATTCGACGCCCGACCGTCTACAACCTCCTTAGAAAGGTCGTCCATCAGGTCCTTAGTTTGCTCGGCAAACCAAATCTTACCTTTCTCTGAAACCAGGTAGTCGTCGTCTCCGCAAATAAATGTAAATGGCTTAGCTGACATGTAACATGTAGTTTCAGTAGCAGAAAGGCAGAGCGCAAGGCGGAAGCAGCACCGGCGGAAAATCGCAATGCAAAAAGAACCGACATTTAGTCACACTCACAACCACAAAGAAATTCCTCGATCTTGTATTTACGCAACTTACGACGCACCCAATCCAGCGCGGCATGCACTGCACGCGCTTTCACATCCAGGCGCCCTCCCGTATAACGAACGGTCTTACACCACACTCCCACAGGTGAATGATACCCCAAATGTATGGTACCCACTGGGTTTTGCTCATTCCCTCCATCCGGTCCAGCAAAGCCTGTCACACTCAGACCATAATCAGAGGATAAACGCTCTGCAATCCCGGATGCCATGGCAATTGCACACTCAGGACTCACCGCTCCATGCTGTTCAAGAATCGATTCAGGCACACCGACCTTAGAAACTTTGACATCATTAGAGTAGCATACCACCCCACCGACAAACACTTTAGACGCCCCCTGAAGATTGGTAAATGCATCACATAGTAAGCCCCCCGTGCAAGACTCAGCAATGGCCAGTGTGCGATCCAAAGCTCGTAATTCATGAAAAACCACGCCCGCCAGCGAACAGTGCCCGAAACAAACAAAATCCTCGCCTAACAGAACACGGGCTTCGTGCGCGATTCCCTTGAGCTTATCCATACACATGCGCCCCTTATGCGGACTCAATCGCACATCTACGATACCATAATGCACACAATAAGCGACAGTCAGCTCGGGGTATGCCTGAACGATCGGCTGCATGGTCTCTTCCACCGTAGACTCCCCGGAACCACAGGTACGTAACTGGATATAAGCTTCCTCATTACTGAGAACCCCCATCGCCTGTAGCATTGGAATGGCCTGCTTCTCAAACATCGGAGTCAACTCATGAGTCGGCCCGGGCAACATGATCAGAATCTTTCCCTCACTGCGATAGGCCAAACCAGGCGCAGTACCGCGTTCATTATGCAGAACTTCCCCCTCGGCAAAGCGGTAACACTGCTTCAAATGGTGGGCAGCCATGCGGCGCCCGAGCACCTTGAAACGTGCCAATATCAAAGCTTCGATCTCGGCATCGAACACCAATTTAGCACCCAACGCTTCAGCAATATTCTCACGCGTCATATCATCGGCAGTAGGCCCCAGCCCGCCAGTCGTGATCACGATATCCGAATGCTGCCACGCATCGAGAAAGGCCCGCTTGATCTCGCTCGCCTCATCCGTAATCACACGGCTGCGATGGATGGGTAGCCCATAGCGCGCAAGCTGCCCACCCAAGTAGGTGAGGTGCGAGTTTTCCCGGATTCCGACAAGTAGTTCGTCTCCGAAGTTGATTACTTCGACAATAGGCATTTTAGACATAGTATGGTTTAGCAATGAGCGCAGCTTGCTCTGAACTGCAACCGCAATCTATCATTCCTCCTATGTCTGAAGGATCCAAAGCCCAATTAAAAGAAAAAGTCCGCCGCCTACCACACAAACCAGGCGTCTACCAGATGAAGGATCGCATCGGGCAAATCATCTACGTGGGCAAGGCCAAGGACCTGAAAAAAAGGGTCAGCACCTACTTCCAAGCCTCACGCAAGATGATGGTGGCACAACCCAAGGTCAGAGCGATGCTCGACCTAATTCATGACTTCGAGATCATCATTGTAAAATCCGAAGCGGAGGCCCTGCTGTTAGAAGGGCAACTGATCAAAAAATACAAACCGCGCTACAACACTGATTTTACTGACGATAAGCGCTTCCTACTGGTGCGCATCGATCCGCGCGAAAACCTCCCCCGCTTCCGGCTCACCCGTAACCGAACCGATAGCAATTCTCGCTACTACGGCCCCTTCGCGCATTCGTCCCATCTGCGTAAGACGCTCGCGGAGTTGCGACGCCGTTTTGGCATACTGCTCAGCGACGCCTCGCCCATCCAGCTAGCCGACGGCCGCTGGCGACTCTACGACGATGCACGCGCCGAGATCTATGAGCACGCCAACGAAATCACCACAGAGGAATACGCCGAACGCATGGAAGCCGCGTGTGAATTCCTCGACGGCAAAGCCCGTCAATGGCTGGCCGAGCTCAAGGCTGAAATGATAGCCGCCGCCGAAGCGCGGCGCTACGAAGAAGCTGCCGCCCTGCGTGATCGCATCGAGGCACTGGAGCGCACCACCGACCGCACGCGCAAGTTTGAGCGCAACTTAGTCGGCACTCACAATCACAGCCAAGTCGTCAAGCGCCTCCAAGCCAAACTTGGAATCGCCCGGGAGCCCAGCCGCATGGAGTGCTTCGACATCTCTCATATTTCAGGGAGCTTCTGTGTGGCGTCCATGGTGGCCTTCAAAGACGGACATCCCGACCGCAAAAACTACCGCCGATTTAAAATCAAAAGTTTTGTAGGCAACGACGACTTTCGCGCGATGGAAGAAGTCGTAGGCCGCCGCTACCGCCGCCTACACGACGAGGGCAAAGCCTTCCCGGATCTCATCGTGATCGACGGTGGAGCGGGACAAGTCACCGCAGCACTCAAAGCATTCCTAAGTCAAGGACTGGAGCCACCGGAACTCATCGGTCTGGCCAAGCGCAACGAAACCGTCATCTTCAGCGACGGTCGCGAACCACTGAACATCCCCCACCACGACCCTGCACTGCGGCTCTTGCAACACATTCGCGACGAGGCACACCACTTCGCCAACAGCTTCAACGCCGAGCTGCGCAGCAAGCGGCTCCGTGAATCCATTCTCGACGACTTTAAGGGCCTGGGCAGCCAACGTAAGCAACAACTCCTCCGACACTTCGGATCGCTGGAAAAGCTACGCGCCGCCGAAGTCGACCAACTCACGCAAGTCGAGGGCATCGGCAAGCTGACAGCCGAACGGCTGGTGGAATTTTTCAGGGCCTAGCCGCTCAGCACGCTCAGCAATGGAGTCCCGCCTATGCCAACGCAGCTTGCGCATAAGCCTTCGCAAAATACGTCAAAATCATATCAGCACCGGCTCGACGAATCGCCAATAACGACTCATCACGGCAGCGTTCCAAATCGAGCCAGCCTCTTTCCGCCACAGCCATAATTTGCGCATATTCACCCGACACTTGATACGCTGCCAATGGCAACTCGGTCGCTTCACGCACTTCACGAATGATGTCGAGGTATGGACCCGCCGGCTTCACCATCAGCACATCCGCGCCCTCTTCCTCGTCCAGTGCAACTTCGACCAATGCCTCGCGCCGATTCGCCGGATTTAGCTGATAAGTGCGCTTGTCCAGATGATGTGTGCCAGCACTGCTCGCGCTGCCCACCGCATCGCGGAAAGGACCATAAAATGCCGAGGCAAACTTAGCCGAATAGGCCATAATTGCAGTTTTATCGTATCCGTTGTCATCAAGCGCCACACGTATCGCCCCCACACGTCCGTCCATCATATCCGACGGTGCCACCATATCGACACCAGCCTCTGCAGCCAAAACAGCCATTTCAGCCAGTATTTCGACCGTAGCGTCGTTGGCCAAATCCTGCGCGGCTGCATCCCAAAGGCCATCGTGTCCATGCACGGTGTAAGGATCGAGTGCGAGGTCAGTGATCACCGTAATCTCCGGCACCGCTGCTTTAATCGCACGGATCGCCCGCAGCACTAGCGTATTCGGATTCAAAGCTTCGCGCCCATCGTCCGACTTCAAGCTGTCATCAAGCTTGGGAAAAAGTGCCACCCCTGAAATACCTAGCGCATGCAACTCACGGCACTCGGCGACCACATCTTTAATCGAAAGGCGCGAAATTCCAGGCATCGAGCCGATCGGCTCAGGAGCCACATCTCCTTCCAGCACAAACACCGGCTGAATCAAATGCTGAGGTAAGACCTCTGTCTCGCATGCCAAAGCACGCAACGAAGCCGTCCGGCGCATACGGCGGGGACGACGGGTCAATTCAAGTTTATAACTGTCAGACATGCCGCATAGAGTGAAGAGTCCGAGTCAGAGTGAAAGTGTAAAATGTCCGAGAACTTCAGATCGAAGCATCCTCACAGCAAATACGGCACAGCTAGAGAAAACTACTAAGGTCTCGCACACTTTCACCTTCACTTTCGCTTTCACTCTGCCATTGATGGCAGAATGTCTGTCGAACTCTACGATACTCTCAGTCGATCTGTGCAAAAGCTCGCCCCCGCGAGCGGCGATACACTGCGCTTTTATTGCTGTGGCCCTACGGTATATGGCCCTGCCCACATTGGAAATTTCCGCACATTTCTCATTCAGGACACCCTGCGTCGCGTACTCGAAGTCGATGGCACACCCGTCAAACATGTGCGCAACATCACCGACCTCGATGATAAAACAATCCGCTGCTCTCAGGAAGAAGGTAAGAGCCTGGTCGAATTCACCGCGCATTGGACCGAGAAATTCCACGCCGACTGCGAGGCGCTCAACATGCTGCCCCCCAGCATCGAGCCGAGTGCAGTGGCCCATATCCCCCATCAAATTGCACTGGTCGAAAAACTAATCGAAAAAGGCCACGCCTACGCCACCGAAGACGGCTCCGTCTATTTCCGCGTCGGTTCCTTTGAGGACTACGGTCGCCTCTCGCGCCTGAAGCAGCGTGAGCTCAAGACGCAGACTGAAAACTCCGCGGGGGAACTCAACGATGCGGACGAATACGACCGTGAATCAGTCACCGACTTTGCCCTCTGGAAATCCCGCAAGCCTGAAGACGGCGAAAACTATTGGACCAGCCCCTGGGGCGAAGGTCGCCCCGGATGGCACCTGGAGTGCTCGGCCATGGTCGACAGCGCCTTCGACGGCGAAACGATCGACCTACATGGCGGCGGTATCGATCTCTGCTTCCCCCACCACGAAAACGAGATCGCACAGTCCGAATGCGCGCACGGACACGACTTCTGCACCCACTGGTTCCACAGCGCCCACCTCATGGTGGAAGGGGCCAAGATGTCCAAGAGCCTGGGAAATCTCTACACGCTCGACGACCTGCGCGAGAAGGGCTTCAGCCCGATGATCGTGCGCTACACACTGATTGCCGGCAGCTACCGCCAACAACTCAACTTCACCTTCG
The DNA here is from genome assembly GCF_031127905.1 of Thalassobacterium sedimentorum. Taxonomy (GTDB): domain Bacteria; phylum Verrucomicrobiota; class Verrucomicrobiia; order Opitutales; family Coraliomargaritaceae; genus Thalassobacterium; species Thalassobacterium sedimentorum. The sequence goes on from NZ_JARXIC010000002.1 coordinate 248,816, forward strand.
ACGGCTTGCATGCCTCGCAAAGCGCACTGACACGACTCGAACGCTTTGCAGAAGCCCTGCTGGCCAAAACCGACGAGACGACAGACGACTTCAACGCCCAATACGTAACAGTCGACGCACCCGAGGACTTTGGCCGCCTGGCCAAGGCATGGGATGCACTGCGCAACAACTTAAATACCGCAGCCTGCCTCGGCGCCATCTTCGGCGTTATCGGCTCCAACCCGGCCGCCTCCCTCGACGCCGAGGGCGCCCGTGCTTTATTACGTGCCTTCGGCAGTCTGCTCTACGCGCTCGGCTTGGAACTGTTCACGGTTGAAGTTCAGAAAATCGACGCACCAGAGGCGATCATCGCTCTCGCTCAGGCTCGCTGGGATGCCAAACAAGCCAAAGACTGGGGCCAGGCCGATGAGCTGCGCGACACCCTGCTTGCACAAGGCTGGCTGGTCAAAGATAGCAAAGACGGCTTTGAATTAACGCCCAAAACATAATACGCAGTTCAACTACCATTGAAACTTTAGCAGTTATCTGGCGATTAGCTTAGATGAATAAAATCACTACTATGAACAAACGACTCACACAGCTCATTACACTCACGGTCATAATTTTTGCATCTATAGCGCACGCGGAAACATTTTCAGGTAAAGATACCGCTCTCTATTACAAAAACACTCCAGAACAATTCGAAGGTGAACACGCCGATGTCGATTGCGCATTTGTCTCTCGTATAAATCGCGGACCACAAATCAATGGCATCACCTTTTTCCTCGCACACACCATCGATGAAGACAATCGATTACGTGGCGGATCCATCGTCGTGGCCGTACTCTCCGACAAAGCGGATAGTTTTGTGCGTAAATATGGCAACGCCCCGGACATCCAACATGGCGGTATGACCAAAGTGGATAGCAAACGTTTACGTGGTATTTTCCACCAATTGGATAAAGGTCACGTCTATATCGACATGACAGATGGTCAAGCGCATCAAGTGATCTTACAACACAAGGAAACAGCCAAAAAACTCATCAAATCCAGCGACCATCCAAGCGGGATGGAACCGCCCCGGATCAACTAAAGTGCTCCCTGCGAAGACCACCCTAAAGTGGTCTTTTTTTTTTATGGCTACGGATTGACCTACCTGCATGAATGCCCCATCAAGCAGATATGACTGCGTTTAATATACAAACTATCGGCCAACAAGTATCTACCTGGGGCGAAGGGCCTATTTGGTGGGGCAAACACTTACTTTATGTAGACATCAATGGCAAGAAGCTCAACCGCCTCGACCCTCAAACCGGTAAAGAAAGCGTTTGGGACATCGGTGAACGCATCGGCACAGTCGTTCCTACCGATCATGACAATGAAGTCATTTACGCAGGCGACAACGGTTGCATTCGCTTAAACCTAAGCACTGGCGAAAAGACAACTCTCGCCGATCCCGAGTCCGAACTACGCGGCAAAAACCGCTTCAACGATGGCAAGTGTGATCCGGCAGGTCGCTTTTGGGCAGGCACTATCAGCATGGTCAAAAAGACCGGCAGCGCGAATCTCTACTGCTTGGACAGCGACGGATCTTTATCGCTTAAAATTAGCGATGTGACGAATTCGAATGGTATCTGCTGGAGTATCGATGCCAAAACGATGTACTACATCGACACCCCTACACAAGAAGTTCGTGCATACGATTATGATCTAGCCACGGGAACCATTTCCAACAGTCGAGTCGTGATAAATACGGCAGCACACGGCTATGCCAGCTCTCCCGACGGTATGACCATCGATGCCGACGGCATGCTGTGGATCGCATTCTGCCATGGCGGTTGTGTAGTACGCTTCGATCCAAACAAGAACCAAGAGTGCCTACGCATCGACCTGCCTTGTATTGAAACTACCGCTTGCACTTTTGGCGGCGAGCAATTGGATCGTCTCTTCGTGACTACTGGCATCAAAACCGATTTAGACGAACCTGATGCGGGCAAGGTATTCGTGATCGACGGATTGGGCATCAAAGGCCTGCCTTCCTTTGCTTTCAAAGGCTAAAAAGCCGCCGCTTCAGTTTTTCGCAGACGCTTACAAAGTACCCCATAACGTGGGGCGGCTAATAATACCAAAGTGAATAATACCCCGGACGCCACCGCCATCATACCAGAGGTAGAAGTGTCTGTAAAACCAACCCATCCAGGCACGATCAGGGCACTCAGGTGCCCCAGCACCGCGGCAGCGATAGCAAAGACCACACTCAGCACCACCATTAACCAAAGACGATCTGTAAGTAAATGCGCCGTGGCTGCGGGCACTATTAGCATAGCAATTACAATAATACTTCCAACTGCTTCAAACGCCGCCACTGTCGTTACTGCGACTAGCGTCATCAATAAATAATGCATCAAATTGGAGTGGATCCCCATCGTTGTAGCCAACTCTGGGTCGAATGAAGAAATACGTAACTCCTTGAAAAATGCCACCACAAAGCCGACGTTCAAAACGGTCACCCCCGCCAGAACCAAAGCAGCTCGAGGCACTTCGAACTCTGTCCCGAAGTAGCGCGGTCGCCAAACAACATCCAGAGGAGTCAATTCGATCGCTCCATAAAGCACACAGCCTGGATCCAAATCCACATGATCCGCTGCTTGCACAATTAACAAAAGGCCAACCGCGAAGAGCGAAGTGAAGACAATACCCATTGACGCCCCCTCATCCACCTTGCCGAAACGACTGATCCACTGGGTAAAAACAGCCGTAAGCACTCCAACTACAGCAGCTCCCAAAAACATAGTGAGACTGGCGCGCGCCTCTGTAATGAGAAAGGCGATTGCCAAACCTGGCAGCACAGCATGGCTGATCGCATCCCCCATCATACTCATTTTACGTAAGACGAGAAAGTTCCCCAGCAGCGCACAGGCGGTCGCAGCCAAAGCCCCGACCACCACGATCCACGTATCCATTACATACCAGGTCATGGGGTGCAGTCTAAGTTAAATTGAAGAAATAAAATAAGCATTATATTAATCCCCCGGAACAATGGGATGCGGACTCGCAGGCACAAGGCTTCCCGCACTACGATAGGTTTGTAATTGGCTTTCTAAACGGGCCACCATCTGCTCGCCCAGCACATGCTCTACCATGTCGGCGTCGCGATCGACACGGCTGGTCGCCACATCCGCGTATTCAATTAAATACAATTCCCAAAGACGGTGATTACGCGTGACCTGTGCAGCTTCCGCCAGCCCAGCCTCGGTCAGACGTATAGAATCTTCCTTGTTCTGAACTTCAAGCAGTCCGTCATCATAAGCCCGGCGAATATACTCTCGCAGACTGGCATCACTCCAAGTACGACGCCCGCGCACCTGTCGAAAGGGCACTGCCTGAATCGTCAATTCTCCGTCGCTGCGCCCTGCTTCTAAAATTTCATAAAGTGCGCGTAATAAATGCTGACGACCGATACGATACTTCAACTGCGTCTGCCGCAACCAACGCACCAACACACCTCGCTCGGAGCCAATAAGCATACTGATTAAAAAAACAAATGCTGCCACTAGAACAATCACTGCTCCAGCGGGCAGACGCGGGTAAAAAGCACTTAAGCTGGCTCCCAACCAACCACTCGCACCACCAATTAATGCCGAAAGCAGTAACATGCGGTCGAGTTGGTTCGTCCAAAATCGGGCTGCAGCGGCCGGCGTAATTAAAAAAGCAATAATCAGTATTAAGCCTACGGCTTGCAATCCAGCTACTGTCACCGCAGTCACCAAGCCCAACAATATAACGTCGAGCACTTTGACTGGCCACCCTAAGGATGCCGCAAAGCTCTCGTCAAAACACAGCAAGCGAAACTCCTTAAATAGCACTAAGGAGCCTGTGAGCACGCATAGAGTTACCAGCACTAGAATCCAAAAATCGCTCAGCACCATCGACGCGGTCTTCCCATAAATAAATGATTCCAATCCAGCCGCACTGCCTTCCGGCATGGTCTGAATCATCCCCAGCACCGCCACGCCGGCACCAAAGAATACACTGAGCACAATCCCCATGGCTGCATCATCTTTGATGCGCGTATGGTTACGAATCAGCAGCACTGCCCAGCAGCCAAGCACCCCCGTAATCGCGGCACCTGAGAGTAAAAAAGGCAGCGACTTACCATCTCCCCCCAGCGCCACTGCCAACATAAAGGCAAGCCCAACACCTGGCAATGTCGCATGCGAAAGTGTATCTCCCATCAAAGAGCGCTTACGCAAAAGCAAAAAGCCTCCCATTAGCCCACACGCACACCCTAGTAACATGGTACAGATCACCACTAAGCGCGTATTATAATCGCGTAAGAAGAGAACGTTCCAAATATCAGCGAACTCAAGCATCTTAATTAGATCAACGTGACTTCACAATTTCATTAGCCGCCTGGGTGAGCAGCGTTAATTTACCACCATAAGTACGACGCAGGTTTTCCTGTGTGAAGACCGACTCTGTCGGCCCCGCAGCAACGACGCGCATATTAAGTAAGACAGTCCAATCGAAATATTGTGGCACTGTCGCCAAATCATGGTGAACGACCAGTACTGTCTTACCGCGTCGCTGTAAATCCTTGAGCAATTCAACGATCGCACGCTCAGTAGCAGCATCCACTGCAGCAAAAGGCTCATCCATAAAATAAATGTCGGCATCCTGTACCAGAGCACGCGCCAAAAATGTCCGCTGCTGCTGACCACCTGACAATTGACTGATCTGGCGATGCGCGTAATCAGCCAACCCAACTCGCTCCAAAGCTTGCATTGAAAGCGCTTTCGAACGCTTGCTCACACGACGAAACCACCCCAATTGAGCATATGTGCCCATTGCGACCACATCCAAGGCACTCACTGGAAAATCCCAATCCACACTCTCACGCTGCGGCACATAACCGACCCGCTTGCGCTCTTTTTCATAAGACTGCCCGTAGATAATCACCTCACCTGAAGAACGCGGAATCAAATCTAAACAGGCCTTAATCAAAGTGCTCTTACCTGCACCATTCGGCCCAACAATACTGACTAACTTACCTTCCGGTATTGAAAGATCGATATCCCAAATCACCGGCTTACGGTGATAGGCCACCGTTAAATCACGAATCGTCAAAGGAATACGCTTCGGGTCGGCGAGGGCCTCATGGCCTGGAGAAGCTTGTTTGGAAACGGCATTAATCATAGCATGTGAACTTTAACTCCGACTCATAAGAAAAAAAACGCTACTGTCGAAACCCTTTCGCAGAGCCCCCCAAAGCATTGGTAATCGTCGTTACATTATGATCGATCATCCCGATATAGCTGCCCTCATAACTTCCCGCGGGCCCCATCGCATCGGAGAACAGAGACCCACCAATCACCACATCATGTCTGCGAGCACGGGCGCCTTCAACAAGTGCACGCACATTTTTATCTGCAACTGAGGTCTCGACGAACACTGCTGGAATCTGACGCTCAACTATGAAATCCACCAAATCCTCCAAATCACGCACACCAGCCTCCGATTCGGTGCTGACTCCCTGAATACCTCTGACTTCGATCCCGTAAGCACGGCCCAAATACTGAAATGCATCGTGTGCAGTCACCAAAACACGCTGGCCCTCCGGAATACTTGCTATCGCAGTTTTAGCATAAGCATCCAAAGCTTTCAACTGTTCAACATATGTAGCAGCGTTCGCTCGATATTCATCCGCATGCTCGGGATCGAAAGCAGCGAGAGTTTCCGCCACAACGGGCACGGCCCGCATCCAGCCCCCAACATCCATCCAGACATGCGGATCGGTATGCTCAGAACCATCCTCCCGATTCAACAAATAATCAGTGTCGTCAAGAATTGCCTCTGTCACCGCTTTGACTGGCTTACCTGTCGAAGCAACCCGCACCAACACGTCAGTCATCTTCCCCTCTAATAATAATCCATTATAAAAAACCACATCCGCCTGACTCAACGCGATCACATCGCCACGCGTTGGCTTATACAAATGAGGATCTACTCCTTCGCCAATAATCCCCTCCACCTGTGCGTAATCCCCAGCAACATTACGTACGATGTCTGTAATCATTCCCACGGTACAACGCACACGATATACTTCGGCCTGCTCCAATGTCATCGCAGCCCGTTCCGAATCCTCGACACATGCCACCAACCCAAAGCAACTGGACATGATTAATAAAAACAATAAGGAAGATTTATAAAAACACATACTTTGACCAATCAAAGTATGCAATTAAAACAATGTCAAGCGGCGAAGCCGTGAACCACACAGCAGAACCTTCAAAAGAAAAAGGCCGACTCCACACTGGAATCGGCCCTTCGAAAGCTATCTAGCTATTAGACTATACTCGAACTTAAGCAGCGTTAGCTGCCTTAGCCTTCTCAATCAAAGTCAAGAAAGCAGCTTCGTCATGAATCGCCAACTCAGAGAGCTGCTTACGATCCATCTCGATTCCCGCAGCTTTGATACCACGGATGAAACGGCTATAGTTAATGCCATTATTACGGCAAATCGCATTGATACGAACGATCCAGAGTTGACGGAACTCTGTCTTCTTTTTACGGCGGTCGCGATAAGCATAGACTTCAGCGCGATCGACGGCGTCTTTAGCGTAGCGGAAAAGACGTGATTTATTTCCGAAATAGCCTCTGGCTTTTTTCAGAACTTTTTTGCGACGAGCAAGCGTCGCGGGACCATTAGTGGCTCTAGGCATGTTGTGGTATCTCTCGTTTAGGTCGCTGCCGGGTCGCCCATTTTCATGTTACCCGGCTAGCGTGAGTTATAGTTGTTAAAACGTTTCGTTGGTGACTCAAGTAACTTAAGCAACTTAAGCGAAAGGCAAACCACGGATGAGGTTAGCACGTTGGCCAGGAGCGACCAATTTGCTACTACCTGCACGGCGGCGTTGCTTGACACTCTTGTTGCGAAGTAGGTGACGGTGCCCTGGCGTACGACGCAGGAGTTTACCGGTGCCTGTCTTCTTGAAGCGTTTTGCGATGGATTTGCGTGTTTTCTGCATGAGAAATAAGGAAAAGAGGAGGAAGACATAGCTTTCTCAATCGCTTGTAAAGGGGAAAAGCAGTTTTTTTCAGAAAGACAGCCTTCTACCAGCAAAGAAAGCTAGCACCTCTGAACAAAAACTCCTTGATGTGCCTTTCCTACACCTTGCTATTGAATTCCCCAGATCCACTGTTCAACGTGGCCCAATCGAAACAAACACATCAGTCCATAGCCCCGAAAGCCAGAGTCGCATCGTCGGCTCTACGGTCGGCCGCGTGCGCCGACTCTCTGGTTTCCAAAAGCATCATCACGTGCCTGAAGCACACAGCGATGCCGCTCAGAATTTTGTACGCAAGGCAGGACATCCCGACGTAAAGTCAGCAGCCGACACTCTCTATAGCGACATTCGCAGCCTCTTCGGCTACAGACGGCGCGAATTCAACTACAGCTGCGAAGATGGCTTCGCGTGGATAAAGACCCCGGACTTTGACCTGCAAATCAAAGTCGACCAATGCCCGGAGGATCCGAAAAATTACACAATGACCACTGAGATTGTCGCATTACACACCCAAAGTATCGCAGCCGATGAACGCCTACATCACTGCTTCACCTATCATTGCGACCAACTAATAGTCGATTTCGCCAGCCCCATCCAAGTTGACGACAAAATAGATATTCTGGAAGATATTCCAGAACTGGCGGAAGCACTCAGCTACGAGCCCGACGGCAGTGCCTTCGAACTCAAGCTACCTAAACTCGATCTCTTAATTCAGGTAGATGAATCGAGCATGGCCTTCAAACTACTGACTCTGCGCGACCTCGGCAAACTCCTCCACCACAGCCAAAAAGCCCTGGACATTCTGGCCAGCGCACAATTCGGGCTCCGCCTGCAGCAGTAACACCCCCAAGCTTTAGCGCAGCCCCTCCCCACAAAAGGCGAAGAAAACTACAAGAAAAAGGCCTCCGATCGAATCGGAGGCCTTTTAAGAAAATGGAGTGAGTGAAGAGGTTCGAACTCTCGACATCTACCTTGGCAAGGTAGTGCTCTACCAACTGAGCTACACTCACTTTTGTTGAAGAAGTCGGTAGAATCTATAACCGACTTCTTATGTCAATGCGTTTTTAGAAAAAAAATAAAAAAACCTCATTTTGCTCAATTATTCGAGATCCAGATCGATCAAAAGCTTGCGCCGAACCGTGTCGGGCAGCGCAATTAAATCATGACTACGAAGGCTTTCCGCCACCTGATCATCCAGCAATTCACGAATCACGGCACGTAATCTAGTTTCGTTGCGCTGATTAAAGGCGATATAAAAAGCCAGACGGATCGGATAATCGCCATAGTGCACATTATCATCAGTCGGGCCAAATGCAGGCGCATCTGAATCGGCTCCGGACGAGACCATCAATACTTTAACGCTACTCATCTTGGGCATACGTGAAAGTATAGCAATCGAAGCTGCATCCGTACGCAAAATATCTTCAACCTCAGAATTCTTAGCCATCCCTACGCTCGCCTTCATCGCACCTCCCTTGAATACACTATACTTAAATAGCTCGAGTGTAATACTCTCTTCACTGGTCCCGGCGATTGGCTTAATATTACGATTCCCCCAACCTGACAGCCCTAAATCCCCCCAGGTATTGAAGTTAAATTCTTCATTGGCTCCAAAAATACCACCGAGATGAGACAAGCTAATCTCATCAATTGGATTACTCTCATTCACTGCCACCACCGCAGCATCATAAGCGAAAGGATAAATGCTAAACTCCTCCCTAGGCACTTCGCTCCCCTCTGGCACTGCAATAATTGCCAAGTCGATCTCATCTGCCCGCAGACGGTCCAAAGCCGGAATACTTCCAATACTATCAATTACAAACTCGACCTCCTGCTCATCGCCATAAGCGTCAAGTGGAGTCTGTATGTATTCAGCAAGAAGATCAGAAGCGGCAATACGAATTTCTTCGGCCTGCACGGAAACCATCAGCATAAGTGGGAGTAATAGGAGCGTTTTGCCAAAATCCATGGTCAATCGTCGTTGTAGTATCTAAGGTATTTGTAAAAGACTGCCCCCATGTTGTGAATGCTACACATAGAGAGTCAAACTATAAGCGGCCCCGTTATTTTTGCACATCAAGCTCGGGCCACTGGATCAACTTCCGATGCAGTGTACGCCGACTAATGCCCATCAGCTCGGCAGCGTGAGTACGATTACCGCTGGCCTTAATCAAAGCATTCCTGAGTAAACGCTTCTCATTTTCCTCCCGACTTAACGTGGGACTACTACTCAAAGCTTGCGGCTCGGCAACATTCAACTCAACGGGACTGAAATACTTAGGATCCAGGTCATATTCCGTCACCTCATTCCCACGTTTAAGCACCACGGTATTTTCACAAAAATTACGCAACTCACGAATATTGCCAGGCCAACGGTACCCACGCAGCACCTCAATCGCATCAGAGCTCAGCTGCGGTGGAGGCAAATCATTTTCTTCCGCAAAATAATCGATATAATGGTTCAACAAAACCGGTAAATCCTCCTGGCGTTCACGCAGTGGTGGCAAATGAATCGTCACCACATTAAGCCGGTAGAGCAAATCCTCTCGAAACTCCCCACGCTTGACCATTTCTGCCAGATTTCGATTGGTGGCACATACCAGTCGGACATCCACCTGGACGGACTTCGAACTCCCTAAACGCTCAAAACTACGCGTCTCCAGAAAGCGCAGCAGCTTGACCTGTGTGGAGGCATCAATTTCACCGATTTCATCCAGGAACAAAGTTCCACCATCCGCAGCTTCAAAACGTCCAATGCGACGTTCAGTCGCCCCCGTATAGGCTCCCTTCTCATGCCCAAACAATTCACTCTCCAAAAGATTCGCCGCTAAAGCGGCACAGTGAATCGGCACAAAGGCCTGCCGCGCACGATTACTGTTCTGGTGAATCGCCTGCGCAATAAGCTCCTTACCGGTACCCGTCTCCCCTTCCAGCAAAACCGTGGCCCGCGAAGGAGCGACCAACTTAACTTTGTCCAATACATCAGTCAGACCAGACGAATTCCCGACAATACCATCAAAACTATATTTCTTATCCAAACGCTCATGCAAGACGACATTCTCTGCTTCAATCTGACGACTCTGGAGCGCACGCTTGATCAAAATTTCAAGCTTTTCCAAACTCACAGGCTTAGTCAAAAAATCAAAAGCTCCCCGACGCATTGCCTCCACCGCCGTTTCAACATTTCCGTAGGCCGTCATCATGATGCAAATCGGCCGATTGGGCAGCGCAATCGCGCGGTCAATCACCTTAAGTCCCGACTGCCCGGCCATGCGCAAATCAGTTAAGACCACATCAAAGATCTCAGCTTCCATTAAATTAAAGGCCTCTTCCGCCCCCGAAGCCATATAGACTTCATACTCATCTTCCAAAGCGAGACTCAGCCCCTCACGGGTGTTCTTCTCATCGTCTACAATTAATATAGTTGCTGGCATGTGAGACAATAAGACACATTCAATCAAACAATGCAATATTCTGATTGCAATGAAACCTATCACTTTCTCCTTTGTCAGTTTACCAGCCACCTAAAACGGCGTTTTATCTAAATACTATGAGCCAAGAGTCACACGCACCTATGATCGAAGAAAAACTCCAATCAGCGATTCAATGGATCCCAGCACTGCGCGAGGAGATTGCCCGCGTCATCGTCGGCCAGCACTATTTGGTCGACCGCTTACTGGTTGGATTACTTGCCAATGGCCACGTATTACTCGAAGGCGTCCCCGGACTCGCAAAAACCTTGAGTATCCGCACTCTAGCGACAGCTACTGCAGCTGATTTTAAGCGTATACAATTCACGCCGGACCTACTACCCGCCGACATCATCGGAACCCTCATCTACAGCCCCAAAGAAAACACCTTTCACACTCGCAAGGGTCCTATATTTGCCAATTTGATTTTAGCCGATGAAATCAATCGTGCCCCCGCTAAAGTCCAAAGCGCGCTACTTGAAGCAATGCAAGAACACCAGGTCACCATCGGCGACACCACCTACCCCCTGCCTGAGCCCTTCCTAGTACTCGCAACGGAAAATCCCATCGACCAAGAAGGCACCTACCCGCTACCGGAAGCACAGGTGGACCGCTTCATGCTCAAGCTCAAGGTTGGCTATCCTAGCAAAGCCGACGAACGAGCTATCTTGGACCGCATGTCCTCCACCGCCCCCAATTTGAGCGTCGATGCCGTGACCTCGCTGGAAGCAATCAGCGAAGCTCGAAAATTAGTCAACGAAGTGTTTGTCGACCCAAAGATCCGCGACTATATTGTCGATCTCATCCTCGCCACACGCGATCCCGCCCAATACAAACTCGAACTCGCACAATATATTCAATTCGGCGCTAGCCCCCGTGCGACAATTAGCCTCACGCTAGCTTCGAAAGCCTGGGCCCTAATGCAGGGGCGAGCCTACGTCATCCCCCAAGATGTCAAAGAAATTGGCATGGATGTACTGCGTCACCGCGTCATCCCTTCATACGAGGCCGAAGCAGAAGAAATCACCAGCGAAGAGCTCGTCAGCTCGATTTTCAATGCCGTGCCCGTGCCTTAAGCCCCACAAGGAATCCTGCATCACGCACATACGCCTCTACAATACCACTTCCACATAGCCGCATCCCGTGAACACAGCCGACATCATCAAAAAAGTACGTCGTCTCGAAATCCGCACGCGACGCCTCGTCACCGATTCAGTGACTGGAGCCTATTATAGCTCATTTAAAGGACGTGGCATGGACTTCGAAGAGGTGCGTGAATACGCAATCGGCGACGATGTGCGTACAATTGACTGGAACGTCTCAGCTAAAATGGATCGCCCCTTCGTCAAAGTCTTTCGGGAAGAGCGCGAACTCACCCTCATGCTCTTAGTCGATCTGAGTGCCTCTGGTGTATTCGGTTCCGTCGACCAGAGTAAGCGCGAACGCGCCGCCGAAATTGCCAGCGTAATCGCATTCTCCGCATCACAAAACAACGACAAAGTCGGTCTGCTACTCTATACCGACGAAGTCGAACACTACATCCCACCTAAAAAAGGCCGCCGCCACATTCTTCGCGTCATCCGGGACCTACTTTTCTACTCTCCGCGTGGAAAAGGTACACGGCACAAGGTTGCACTCGATTATCTCAATCGTGTGCAGCGCAGAAAATGCGTCATCTTCCTCCTTTCTGATTTCATGGAGAACGAGCACTCTCCACTCAACGCCAAGGACACAGCTCTGTACACCTCACTAGCACTGACACATCAACGTCACGATCTGGTTAGCATCGCACTCAGCGACCCTCGCGAATACGAGCTCCCGGAAGTGGGCCTGATCACTCTGGAAGACGCTGAAACTGGCGAATTAGTTGAAATAGACACCAGCAGCCGCAGCGTACGCGAACGCTACAAACAGCGCGCTCAAGAGCGCCGCATCGACTTCCAGACTAATATGCGCAAAAAAGGCCTCGACTGGATCGAAGCCCGCACTGACCAACCCTACCTGCCAGCTCTACGCCAATTATTCGCTCGTCGTGCCAGTCGCCACTAAGACTCATATATCCACATCGTAGCTCCCACCCATGTTTCTCGCGCAAATGCCAACCTCCGCTCCTCAACTACCGCCCCTTCCAGAAGGACCGGGACTTGATCGCGTGCGCGGCCCAATAGAGATTCCAACCCACGCCCCCTGGCCGATCGCACTCGCGATCGGCGTCGCCATTCTACTTATCGCTCTGCTACTTTGGCGCTTACTACGTGCCCGTCGCTCGCGAAACGTAGCGCCCGCCCCCTACGAAGCCGCAATTGCAGAACTTGAGGTGGCCACGCAGCTCACAAACGACGACCACGAACGCTTTGCCATTCTTAGCTCCCAAGCGCTCCGCCGCTACCTCGAAAACGGCCTGGGCCTACGCTTCAATGCACGTACCAGCGAAGAGTTCCTCCACGATTTAAAAGATAACCCGACATTCGACCCAAATTTCCACCAGACACTCAGCGAAGTGCTCACCACCCTCGACCAAATAAAATTTGCTCAACACGCACTCGATACAGAAGCCCGCAGACAACTATCCAACCAGATACATCAATTGATTGATCAGGCACATTCACTCGCCCGGCAACAGGAAGGAGCGCCCGCATGAGTTTCTTTCAGTTCGACGATCCGATCTTTTTGTTGTTACTCGTCTCCATCCCGATACTGGCTTGGTGGGCCGGACGCATGGGCCCTGAAGCCGCAGTCCGATTCTCCAGTATTTCACTAGTCAAGGAGATCTGCCAGAATCGACATAGTCGTCCGGGAAAATTTCTATTTGGACTCCGTTTATTAGCTCTAATTGCATTCATCACTGCGCTCGCCCGCCCACAAATCGGCCGCATGAATGATAGCACAGAAGCCGAAGGCATCGACATTGTTGTCACACTGGATTTATCTGGCTCAATGCGGGCGCTCGACCTCTCGACACGAGACGATGTGGTCACACGCTTAGACGCTGCCAAACGCGTGGTCGACAGTTTTATCGACAAGCGCAGCTACGACCGTATCGGGCTGGTCGCATTTGCCGCCAACGCTTACGTAGTAAGCCCGCTCACTCTCAACCACGACTGGCTCAAACGTAATTTAAAACGGCTTGAACTCGGCGAGATTGACGGTGGAGGCACTGCGATTGGGACTGCGCTCGGAGCCAGCGTTAATCGACTGCGCGACCATGAAGCCCGCAGTCGTATAGTCATTTTGCTAACTGATGGAGAAAACAACGCCGGAGCCGTCTCCCCCATCGCAGCCGCTGAAGTAGCCAAAACCTTAGCCGTCAAAGTCTACACTATCGCAACTGGCAAAAAAGGACGCGTCCCGATTCCGGAAACAGATCGCAACGGTCGAATCCTGCGCGACCCAAACGGTGCCCCCGTGTATCGTGGTCGCAGCGATATTTCAAACTATGACGAAAGCGAATTAACCCAAATCGCAGAATTAACAGGCGGACGTTTTTTCAACGCCACTCAGGACGGAGATTTAGAGCGAATCTACGACGAAATTGATCAACTGGAAACTACCGAGATTGAACTGCGCTCATATGCGACTTTCACCGAATTATTCATATGGCCCGCCAGCTTGGGCCTAATGCTACTCGCACTCGAACAGCTTCTCCGTAACACCCGCTACCGCCGACTACCATGAGTTTTGAAGAACCAATTTGGCTCAGCCTGACACCACTGGTATGCCTGCTATTTGCAGCGATTCTTGCCTATGGCTTCCGCCGACGCGACGCCCTGCTCAGTCGCTTCGCCGCAAGCCGCTTGCTCGAACAACTTACAGAACAAGCCAGCCTAAGCAGAACATGGATTAAAAGCACCAGCATTCTACTCGCAGTGCTCGCGATCGGCATCGCCCTGTCGCGCCCACAACTGGGCGTCGAATGGTCAGAGCGAAAAGCACGTGGACTGGACATCGTATTCGTGCTCGACAGCTCGAAAAGTATGCTGGCAACCGATCTGCGACCAACTCGCTTGGACCGCGCCAAACTTGCCATTATCGACCTGCTCGAACGCCTCGAAAGCGACCGCATCGGACTCGTCGCCTTTGCAGGCCAGGCTTTCTTACAAACACCTCCCACTCTGGATTACTCCGCCTTTCGAGAAAGCTTGGATGCAATCGACCCAGGCATCATGACGAGCGGCGGGAGCGACTTAGGCAATGCAATCAAAGAAGCCGCCGAAGCCTTTCCAACTGAAAGTAATGTTAAAGTCGTGGTGCTCCTCACTGACGGTGAAGACCTGGGCGGCCATGCAACACAGGCTGCCGAAGCGGCCCAAGAAGATGGCATCCAAGTTTTCGCCATCGGCATCGGCACACCAGAAGGCGAATACTTAAAAATACGCAACCAACAAGGCATCGAAGAATATGTTCGCGATGCCGACGGCCAACCCGTACGCAGCCAGCTCGACGAAGATACGCTACAACAAATCGCACATGCAACTGGCGGCAGCTACAGTCGCCTCAGCAGCGCATCCCTCGACCAGCTCTATCGTTCCGTCATCGCCACTCTCCCGCGCGAAGAACGCGCATCCGAACTACAGGAAATACGAATCGAACGCTTCCAGTGGCCTCTGTTCATTGCAGTCGCCCTACTTGTAATGGAAATTCTAATACGACGTCGACGCAGCGTACACATTCATGCCAACCTAATATTACTGTCTCTATTGCTGGCGACAACAACAGAGACTCAAGCGCAAGTAGACTCTCCAACGGAGCCCCTAAGCCCTGCGAAAACGGAACAACCCACCGACGCTCGCAATATATATAATGCAGCCTACGATGCACTGACAGCAGGCGACTATGAAAGCGCCATTCGCGACTACCAAACCGCGATCGCCCACACCGATGATCTCATGCTACAACGCGATGCGCTGTATAATCTGGGATACGCCACCTATCAACAAGGCCGTAGCAGCTATAAGTCTGGCGACCCTCAAACCGCACTCGAACAAATCAAAAAAGCGGAAACATTGTATCAATCTGCCCAAGAAATCGACCCCGAGGATACTTCCATCCAACAAGACCTCGAACAAATCACAGCAGTCAGAGAGGCCATTGAAAAGCTAATCGAAGAGCAACAGCAACAGGACGACTCATCCCAAGACTCCGACAAATCCGATCAGCAAGATCAACAAGATCAACAAGATCAAGAATCCCAAGAAAATCAAAGCTCGGATCAAGATCAGAACGAATCCCAGGAAAAGGATCAGCAGGATTCCCAGCAAGATGATCAGGCCCAACAATCACAGGACTCGCAACAATCCCAACAAGGCGACCAATCCCAACAAACTGATCAATCTCAGCAAGACCAACAAAGCGATTCAAACCAAGCAGAGGACTCACAACAACCTCAGGATGGCTCCGAAACCGCGCCCGACTCCGAAAGCAATCCAGCACAAAGTGCCGAGCAAGAATCCACACAGGACCCCGTGGACGACATTCCACAGCCACAACCGGACGAAGAAAGCGCGGAGCAGGATCAGTCAGCCAGCGCCTCCGAATCGGCCGGAGACGCAGCAGACCAAGAAGGTCAAAACCTTGCCGGCGCCCCCAGCGATGAACACATCCAAGGTATGTCAGAAGCCGAAGCGGCCGCTCTACTGGACTCTCTGCGCGGCAAAGAAACCCTCCTGCCCTTTATCGACCAATCTCGTCGCGGACACCAAAACGATCTTCGCGACTGGTAATCTTTCAGCTATGTATCGACTTCAGTTATTGACTTCCATCTTCCTCACACTGCTGACGCTTACAGCCTCAGCCGATATCAGTGTCAGCGCAATCTTTAATCCACCACGTGTAGCCATGGGCGACAAATCACAATATGTCGTCGAGATTAAAGAAACCGACAACACCCGCCAACCTCAAATCGAACGTGTCACCGGCCTCCCCATCCCACAATCCGGAGGGCTGGAGCTGAGCAATGGCCGGACCTCCACCAGCCAGCAGACCAGTATCATCAACGGCGCTGCCGAGTATAGCGTCACTCAAAAACTCATTATCGATGCCAAACCACCTCGTATTGGTACATTCACAATACCTAGCTATGTATTTGAATATAAGGGAGAAAACTATCGTGTTCCAGCAGCGACGCTTGAAACAGTTGAACGCCCGGCAGACGCAGGCCCCACCACCGACGAACTCATCTTTCTCAAAACAAATACACCCGAGCATCTGTATGTAGGGCAAACGACCCCAATCGAGCTCAAGCTTTATATATCCGAAGAGGTCCGTCTAACAGGCCTCAACAGCTTTGATCGCAGCGCAGATGGCTTCACAATCAGCGACCTCCCAGACAGCAAAGAGACGGTCGAAATCGTCAAAGGACGTCGCTATCGAGTACTCAATTGGCCACTCTCAATCACCCCAATTCAAACAGGGCAGCAGGATCTTAATTTTCAGTTCACAGTCTCTGCCAGTGTTCCCAGCCAGAGCAACCGGCGTGACCCATTTGGCGGGCGCGGATTTGGCAGCAGTCTCTTCGACGATCTATTCGGACAAAATGAACGCTTCACCGTTTACACAGAGCCGACCCAAATTGACGTGCGTGCACTGCCTTCCGAAGATCAACCGCACAGCTTTTCAGGTGCCATCGGCGATTTTAGTATGCAAGTCTCAACCGACCGCGACCAGACCCAAACTGGCGAACCAATTATGCTCTCAGTCGAGATCTCCGGCAAGGGCAATTTTGATCGCATTAGTGGCCCAACGATTCCCGCAACTGATGATTGGCGTAACTATGATCCGGAATCCCAATTCCTGCCCCACTCTCCGGACAATACACTTCGCGGCACCAAACGTTTCGACTATGTAATGATCCCCAATCAATCCGGAAACATCGAAATCCCAGAAATTCGCTTCGCCTACTTTGATGCCGAAGCCCAACGCTATACAGAGCTCAGCTCACCTACAATTCCCATCGAAGTCAGTCCCTCGGATATACCAACAATCGCCCCGGCAACCAGTCACCTGCCTAGTCCAGCGACAACGACAACCGCCCAGCCGCTACAAAAGGAACTCAGCATGGAAGAAGCGTTACTCACGCTGGATTATCGCCCCAAACACAGCTATCGTCTGGACACCACAGCAGCAACAGAGAGTATTTATTGGATCATCAACGCCGCCATAGCTATCGCGCTCAGCTGTGCCGCATTGCTACTACGTCACCGACGACGCCTCAGGGATGATAACAGCTACGCCGCCCATTATAAAGCCAAACAAGAGCTACGCGCGGTCTCAAAGTCCGCTCAACAAGCAGCAGACGCCGATCACTTTTATGCCAACGCGCAAAATGCAGTTCGACTCGCCACCAGCTGTCGTAGCCAGCAAAATTATCGCACCGCCAATATCGACGAACTTACACAGGCACTCAAACAAGCAAATGTTGACGATACAATCATCGAACTCACACAGGAGCTCTTCAAAACTGCAGATGCTCAGCGCTTCGCAGGCACCCGATCCACAAGCTCTCTCTCCTCTGCCAAGAACCAATTGGAAAGGATTTTGAAAGCACTATGAACTTATTAAGAAAATCAGCTAGCGATGCCGCATACTCCGCTAGCCCGCGGCGAATCAACCTATTTTTAAAAATCCCCAAATTCATTCTACTGTATTTGAGCGCGCTAGCTGCCCCATGGCTGACTTTACATGCAGATAATTTTGAGGACGGTGTCAAAGCCTACCATCAATCCGACTACCAAGAAGCGGCCTCAGCATTTGAACGCAGCCTGTCACAGATGGAAAGCGCCGCTGCACACCATAACCTAGCGCTCAGCCTCTACCAACAGCAGCGCCCCGCCGAAGCAATTTGGCAACTCGAACGCGCTGTTCGCCTCAGCCCTGCCAACAAAAACTATCTATTCAAACTGGGCGCCCTCCGGCAGCAACTAGGCCTCTATCAACAAACGACGACTTGGTGGCAAATAGCTTCCAATAGCTTATCCCAGCGCAGCTGGATTTACATCGCAAGCGTATGCTTCTGGATTATAATTGCTGCCATCCTCTTACCCTATATGGCAGGCCGTAAACCTCGAATCCTACTGAAGCTTTGCATCAGCTTCGCTGCCATCGCACTCGCATTGAGCAGTGCCGCCCTCGTCATTCAAAGCACACGGCTGGTATCTGGAGTCATTATAAGCAACTCCCCGGTCTCGCTGCATCACGCCCCAGCAAGCGCAGCCCCCGAAGCCGGCATCGCACGCCCAGGCGAACGTGCCCAAATCCTGGATCAGCACAATCAATTCCTAAAAATACAGACCGAAGCCGACATCACCGGCTGGATTCATAGCAAATCGCTTCGCCAGCTATAGACTTGCTGACACAGTTGCCCCGCAGATCGCGAATGCACAACTGGCCAAGCTCGCGGCTCATCCGACTGACATAAGCAATGATTCATGGCAGCAGCCGCGCTAATAATATTTAGAATAATTCCAATTATTGCTTGAATTCGTACTCAATCGAGTTCTATTGCTACTTGGTCTCATTATTCAAGCGATGTAGACATCCACTTTCTCGGCCATCAATCCTCCTACATGCAACTCGAACCACAGTATAAAGAACTGCTAGACACAGCCTTGGAAGGCAGTGGTCAACGTGCAACCAAACAGCGCGAGCATGTTTATGCACTGCTTTTGCAGAAACGTGACCATCCGACTGCAGACGAAATTTATGCACGGGCGCGCTCCGAAATGCCGACCATCTCACTGGCAACGGTCTACAATTGTTTAGAAACATTGGTCGAAACGAAATTAATTCGCCAAGTGAATTTCGAACGAGAACCGACTCGATACTGCCCAAACTTAACACAGCACGCACATTTTTACTGCCGTGAAAGCGGTGAAATCGTCGATATTGAACTGTCCGATCAACTCATCGGTGAACTCATGAAAGTGCTCCCTAAAGGATTTTCCGCCCAGCACATCGACATCGCCTACGACGGCAAATGTAACCACTGCCACGACTAAACACAGCTCTTTACACAACCAAAAACTCTAACTTAACACCGAAAAATGAACACACTCGAAATTAAGAATCTAAATGTCTCCATTGATGGCCAAGCCATCCTCAAAGACTTCAGTCTGACGATCCCGAAAGGCGAAGTGCATGCGCTGATGGGGCCCAACGGCACCGGTAAAAGCACCTTGGCCAAAGTCATGGCTGGACACGAAGACTATACAGTCGAGAGCGGTGAAATCTTATTGGATGGCGAAAGTATCCTCGGCAAAGAGGCGGACGAAATTTCCCACGCAGGCCTATTTCTGGCCTTTCAATACCCGATGGAAATACCCGGCGTCAGTATTGCCAACTTCATCCGTGCGGCCCGCCAGGCACGACTGCCAGAAGGCGAAGATATCAATGCTGTCGAGTATTATAAAGAGCTCTACGCTCAAATGGACTCATTAAAAATGGATCGCAAATTCACTGCACGTTCCCTCAATGAAGGCTTCTCCGGAGGTGAGAAAAAACGCTGTGAGATCCTACAAATGGCCATGCTGTCTCCCAAGTATTGCGTCATGGATGAGACCGATTCCGGTCTGGATATCGATGCCTTGCGCATCGTGTCTGAAGGCGTCAATCACATGCGAAGCGACGAGCGTGGCTTCCTGGTAATCACCCACTATCAACGTCTACTCGACTACATCGTACCTGATGTCGTTCACGTCATGTTCGACGGTCGCATTGTACACAGCGGCGATAAAGAACTGGCCAAAGAGCTTGAGAGCAAGGGCTACGACTGGGTCAAAGACGAATTCGTCAGCGCCAGCGCGTAAACCAACTAATCATTAATCGCTAACATTATGAGTGAACTTACAGAACAAGACGAAGCGATCCAGGTCGATACCGAGAAGGGCAACTTCAAGTATCCGGAAAACTACGAGTTCGATGCCGGTATCGGCTTGAACGAAGAAACAGTACGCTACATTTCAAAGGTTAAAGAAGAAGACCCTTGGATTCTCGATTTCCGCCTCAAAGCATTGGAAATTTTTAATAAAAAACCAATGCCCACCCAATGGGCCGACAAGGATCTCGAGAATATACATT
This sequence comes from Thalassobacterium sedimentorum, assembly GCF_031127905.1. Classification (GTDB taxonomy): domain Bacteria; phylum Verrucomicrobiota; class Verrucomicrobiia; order Opitutales; family Coraliomargaritaceae; genus Thalassobacterium; species Thalassobacterium sedimentorum. Next base: position 269,403 of record NZ_JARXIC010000002.1, read on the forward strand.
TCGACGAAATCCGCTACTACCTATCCAAGGGGCAGGTACCTGCACGTTCCTGGGACGACGTTCCCGATGATGTAAAAGAAACTTTCGAACGACTGGGGATCCCTGAGCAGGAGCGCAAATTCCTCGCGGGCGTCGAAGCACAATTTGACTCGGAAGCCTCCTACTCCCGCATGAAGGAGGACTTGGAAAAAGAGGGCGTCATCTTTGTCGGCTCCACTGAAGGCCTAGCCAAGTATCCTGAAATCTTCAAACCTTACTTCGGCAAGGTCATTCCAACTGCAGACAACAAGTTTTCCGCACTCAACAGTGCCACCTTCTCTGGTGGTAGTTTCATCTACGTGCCCAAAGGCGTCAAACTCAAGCAACCACTGCAAGCCTACTTCCGAATTAACGCAGAGAATTTTGGACAATTTGAACGCACACTGATCATTGCCGACGAAGGTGCCGAAATCACCTACATGGAAGGCTGCACAGCGCCGAAATTCGAAACTGCAACTTTACACAGTGCAGTAGTCGAACTAGTAGCCCTCAAGGGTGCCAAGATTCAGTATATCACCGTGCAAAACTGGTCTTCCAACGTGTTCAACCTGGTAACCAAGCGTGGCATGGCTGACGAAGGCGCCGAAGTTAAGTGGATTGACTGCAATATCGGCTCGCGCCTGACAATGAAGTACCCTGGAGTGGTCCTGAAGGGAAAGGGAGCCCGCGGTGAAGTACTCTCAATCGCACTCGCCAACGATGGTCAACACCAAGACACCGGAGCCAAAATGATGCACCTGGCGGACAATACCACCAGCAATATCATCTCAAAGTCAATTTCGATTGGTAAAGGGCGCTCCACCTACCGCGGTCAAGTGCACATGCCAAAGCACCTCAGGAATTGTAAGAACAATACCGAATGTGATGCTCTGTTGATCAACACCAACAGCCGAACCGACACCTACCCGGCGATCACCACCCGCGGTCAGAACAACACCGTACAACACGAGGCCAGCGTATCCAAAGTCAGCGCCGAGCAAATCTTCTACATGATGCAACGCGGCTTATCTGAAGGCGAAGCAATGAGCCTGGCAGTCAACGGCTTTGTTAACGACTTAATGAAGGCTTTCCCGATGGAATACTCGGTCGAACTCAAGCGGCTCATCGATATGGAAATGGAAGGCTCGGTCGGATAAGCCCGCCGTACCGACATGGAACGCTCAACTTAGAACTTAGAATGAACAGCACTTTGGAAACAGCAAACGAACACCTCTCGGCGAACGAGCCTAGCTGGCTGGCTGAACGCCGCGCAGCCGGACTCGACCGATTCAAAAATCTCGCCATGCCCACCGCTCGCGACGAAGCCTGGCGCTTTGCCAGTGTGGGCAAACTCAGCATCGACAATTTCAATCCTGTCGCGGCTCCCGCCAGTACCACACTCGACGCACTGACCGAGCGCTCTGAACTGGTCACTACCCGCGCAGGCCGTAGTGTCTATGTTGACGATGCGCCTGCAAATTTTGAAGGCGTCAGCCCCGAGCTACTTGCTCAAGGCGTCGTCTACCTGCCGCTCGCCGAAGCCATCGAGCAACACCCAGAGCTCTTGAAAAAATACTTCCTGAAGGAATCAACTGAACTAGGTTCGGAAAAATTCTTCGGATTGCACGCTGCCACCGTAAAAGCTGGCTCCCTGCTGTATGTACCCAAAGGAGTCGAAATTGCAGAGCCCTTCGTAAACTACTACTGGACCAGTGCGACTCGCTCAGCAGTATTCCCGCACACCTTGATTATCGCAGAAGACAATTCAAAGGTATCCGTGGTTGATCTGTTCTTCTCCGAGACTGACGCGAACGAAGCGCTCAACATCTCGGTGTCGAATATTCATGCAGGCGCCAATGCACACGTTTTCCGCAAAATCGTACAAGACTGGAACGAGAAGACCGTTTCCTTCCAGCTGGACACCACAGTCGCTGAACGTGATGCACAGGTACAGAATGTGGCGGTCAATATCGGCGCCGAACGCGCCCGCTTTGAAAGCCAAACACGCATCGAAGGCCCGGGTGCGGATGTGAAAATGTATTCACTCACCGTCGCCGAAGAAACCCAGGAATTCGACCAACGCACCTATCAGACGCACAACGCCCCCAACGCAGTCTCTGACCTACTGTATAAAAATGCGCTGTTAAACAACGCACGTAGCATTTTTTCCGGTTTGATCAAAGTGGCTGAAGGTGCTCAACAAACGGATGCATACCAGACAAATCGCAATCTACTATTGGACCCCACAGCTGAGGCCAACGCCCTGCCCGGACTTGAGATTCTGGCGAATGATGTGCGCTGCTCCCACGGAGCCACCACTGGCAATGTCGATGAAGCCGAACTGTTCTATATGATGCAGCGTGGGATTTCTCGCCGAGTCGCCATGCAGTTAATGGTATTCGGCTTTTTTGAGGAAATCATTGAAAAAATCGACAATGACGAACTCGCAGAAAATTTACGTCAATTGATTCACAAAAAATTTGAATCGAAAATCAAATAGAGGAATTTGTTGGAATCTTTCCGTTAGGCGCATATAAAAAATATCGAGCGCCCGATGGCGGCTCCCAATCTTAGAACCATGGACGAACAACGCACACTCACCCGCGAAGTCGAGGCCACACTCATCCCACAAGGCACCCCGATGAGCTTACCCGAAGGCGAGATGGTCACCATCACACACCGACTCGGCGGCAACTTCACTGTCATGACGCATAACGGCATGTTTCGCATCAAGGGCGTCGATGGAGACGCCCTGGGTGAAGACGTCACCGAAGCCGATCAAGCCGATCAGGATCACGATGGACCTCCAGAACAAGACGCACTTTGGGACGCACTCAAAAAAGTATTCGACCCCGAAATACCGGTCAACATTGTCGACCTTGGGCTGGTTTACTCGCTCGAGACAAAGGAACGTCTTGAAGGTGGCCATAAGATTGACATGGACATGACTCTGACCGCCCCTGGTTGCGGAATGGGACCAGCCATTGCCGAGGATGCCAAAGGTCAACTCGAACGCGTGCCCGGAGTCAGTGAAGCCGAAGTCAACATCGTCTGGGACCCACCCTGGAACCAAGATATGATCACTGAAGAAGGGAAGATGGTGCTGGGGCTGATTTAACAGCTGCCGCACCCAAAATGTATTTTCAAAGCGGAACGTGAAAACGTTCCGCTTTTTTGTGTACAATTGATGCTTCTTATACCTTTTAACATAAACATTGCGCATTCTGATGGAGTGGTCATGTTCATTGCATGGCAAACCGCAAACTAGGAACTCAAGCCGATCGCCAGCGC